>NZ_JACHCG010000001.1:0-649555 GCF_014200595.1 Pedobacter cryoconitis | reverse complement strand
TAAGACAAATCGCTTATGAAGCTAACGAACCAGTATACCTGAATGAGATCTGGATGGATGCAGAATGGAAACCCTATGGGCTGATTGGCTGGCATCCTACAGAAGCACGTCATCTCCAGGGTCAAAAAGGGATATCCTATACCAATACAAGTTTCTTCTCCTTCATATTTTCCGGTTATCTGGCCAATTCATTCCATAAAAAACCACTTTTAAGGAAAGTAGATTCCCTTTATACTTTTAAACTTGCAGGTACTTATCTCCAGGATGGAGAAGAGATTGCAAAGATTATCTGTACGCCTAAACGGGCACTCAAAGAGAAAAGATTTGAGGGGGCTTATTATGTGAATACCGTCACCAGCAATGTACTCAAAATTGAAGGAGTAATTAAAGGCATGTTCTTTAAGAGTAATGGGCCTGTAAGTATTAAAAACAAAGAAACCGCATTTATCGCACAGTACAGATTGAATAAACAGGGGGACAATGTACTGGACTATTCAGTTTTTAACACTTCGAACAGATTAAAAATGATGGGTCTGGGCGTGCAGGATACCGATCTTTATTCCACCTTGTATATGACTGATGACGATACTATAGATCAAAGTAAGCTGGAAGAAGTAAGTTTGAAGATAAATGATAGTAACCTGGTCAAAGCAATGACCTATAATGAAGATTTCTGGAAAAAGAATCCGGGGATTAAAAGAACCGCAAAGGAACAGGCAGCAATAGAAATTTTAGAAAAAAACACCACATTAAGAAAATAATGCATACCATTTTTGAGTTACAACAATTAATTGAAACAGCGATCAAAAAGGTCGAATATCCAGAGATTCCTTCCAGGTTATACGAGCCAATAAGCTATATTATGCGCCTTGGCGGCAAACGGATCAGACCGGTATTGCTTTTACTTTCCAGTGAATTGTTTAACACTGATGCCACCGAAGCAATAGAGGCAGCGCTGGCAATTGAAACCTTCCATAATTTTACGCTGATCCATGATGATATTATGGACAACGCTCCTTTACGCAGAGGTCAGGATACAGTTCATATTAAATGGGGTGTAAATAACGCGATCCTGAGTGGCGATGTGATGATGGTTGAAGCCAACAAACATTTGACAAATCTGGATGCCAGCATTCTTAAAAAAGCTTTGCATTGTTTCAATGCTACCGCACAGGGAGTTTGTGAAGGTCAGCAATTGGATATGGAATTCGAACAGCGGACTGACGTGAGTATCCTGGAATACATCAATATGATCCGTTTAAAAACGGCAGTACTGGTAGGCGGGGCGATGAAACTCGGTGCAATTGTAGGTGGTGCAAGTGAGCAGGATGCTGAACATCTTTATGATTTTGGTGAAAATTTTGGTATCGCCTTCCAGTTGCAGGATGATATCCTTGATGTTTACGGTGATCCTGTTAAATTTGGCAAACAAGTAGGCGGCGATATTATTTCCAACAAACAAACCTTCCTTTTGCTTAAATTGAAAGAATTGGCTAACAGCAATGACCTGGCTTTCCTGGAATCACAATCTTCAAATACAGCTTACCCTGCAAAAATTGAAGCGATTACAAACTTATATAACAGTTACAACATCAGGAAAATTGCAGTTACTGAAATGAAACGCAGCCTTGACATTGCTTTTACAGCATTGGAAAAAGTAAGTACTGAGCCAGCTAAAAAGAATAAACTGATCCAGCTTGCCGAATCACTGCTTGATAGAGAACACTAATATTTGCATGCTGGTACTAGTTGTCTACCAGGTGTTTAATTTTTTCATAGGTTAAGGGTTTCGTCAGGAAATCCTTAACTGACCTGTAGGACTGTGCTCTGGTCCGTTCTGCGGGATCAATTGTAGAAGAGATGATAACTACGTCAACCTCTGGCTTTTGTTCCTCCAGGAGCTTTAAAAACGTCCAGCCATCTATCTCCGGCATGTTCAGGTCAAGTAGAATTAAATCAGGCTTATTTTCCTTCAGATAATCAAGTGCGCGTATTGAACTCCCAAACTGTACTACCCTTTTATTTTTGTTGTGTTTGGTAATGATCATATGATGCAGCTTATTGGTCAGCGAGTCATCATCAATCAGCATAATATGTTTGGAATCTATTTTGGTAGATTCTGCGATAAAATCATCAGCCTCATGTTCTTTATTGATCAGGCTGTTGAGCATTTTAATAATATCATCCAGCTTTTCTGCCTGGAAATTAATATCTCTCAGTAATTCTTTGATCTTGCTGGTATCAAACGATTCCATATCCGGAAAATTCATCAGGCTCGACAGACTTAAGATATTCGTTATCGGGGCGCGCAGATCATGTGAAGCAAGATGGGAGTATTCATCCAGCAGTTTCATCTGGTTAGATTTTCTGTTACTGTCAATAATGGTACAAGCCACCTGAGGATTTTCAGGATCAGTAAAAACAGGCGTCAGGACGATCTGTAGCAACACATCATCCATATCTTTCACTTTTAACCGCTTTTCTATACTGAAAACCTTCCCTTCAAAGCACTCTGCCACAAGTTTAGAGAACGTCCGTTCATACTTTTGTGAAATGATTTCCACAAAAGATTCCCCAATAGTGGGATTTTTGGCTAAAAAATACCCTATTTTTTCTATGGAATGAATATTGAAAAAAGTAATGTGATTTTTTTTATTAAAAAGAAAATAAGAGTTATCGGTATAACAATCACAGTAAGCACTAAGCTTCATAGTTGATTTCCTTTAGTATGACACAAATACAAGCACTCATTTAATTTTTTTTTAACATTTAACATCCTACTTTAAACTCGAAATCTTCCTATAAAGATAACCAAATTATACTCGCGGATGTAATGGTTCGATAATTGTCTTTTTTACACCAATAGAATAAAGTCACAAACCAACAAAAAAAATATTATTTATGCAAGAAATTCTATCAAAGAAAATATTAGGGAAGAGGATTAAGTCATTAAGACTAGAAAGAGCTTACGCTCAGGTTGATGTAGCAAATTTATTGAATTTATCCAGGAGCAATTATTCTCAAATTGAGCTTGGCAACCAATACCCCACATTTCATACACTGTGTGCTCTTTCAAGGCACTATAAGAAGAGTTATGAATGGCTTTTACACGGAGAAGAGAACAATGAACCACAAGCTGTATTTCCTGTAGCAGGCTTAATGAATGAACTGGAAACTACACTTAAGAATTTCTCTTTGTGTTTGGAAAAACTGGAAAACGAACTTCAAAGTATTAAAATAAAAATTGACGTATCATAAAATAAACGTCAATAAAAAAGCCGCAACGAATACGTTGCGGCTTTTTTATTGAATTTTTTTAAAGATTATTCTGCCGGAGCAGCGTCAGCTTTAGCAGCTTTTTTAGCTGGTGCTTTTTTAGCAGGTGCTTCAGCTACCGGAGCAGCAGCTTCTTCTACTTTTTTAGTAGGAACAGCTTTTTCAACAACTTCGCTAATTACACTTGCAGGTAAGATAGAAACGTAAGATTTGTTATCTTGTTTCTTTCTGAAAACTACAGTACCAGCAACAAGAGCGAATAAAGTATGGTCTTTACCAATACCTACGCCTTTATCAGGATGGTGTTTAGTTCCGCGTTGACGTACTAAGATGTTTCCTGCAATTGCTTCCTGACCACCAAAAATTTTGATACCTAAGCGTTTACTATGAGACTCACGTCCGTTTCTCGAACTACCGGCTCCTTTTTTATGTGCCATTTTGTTTTATATTTTATCAACTAACAGTTATAAAACTGATAATTTTTGTTTAACAACTAATTATAAACTGATACCAGAGATCTGGATTTTTGTGAAATACTGGCGGTGGCCATTTTTCTTTTTGTAACCTTTTCTACGTTTCTTTTTGAAAACGATTACTTTATCGCCTTTTAAATGAGACACGATTTTAGCTGAAACGATAGCTCCTGATAATAAAGGGGCACCAACAGAGATCTTACCTCCGTCTTCAACCAACAATACATTGTCAAATTCAATACTAGCGCCTTCATCTCCTTGTAAACGGTGTACAAAAAGGTGCTGGTCTTTTGCAACTTTGAATTGCTGTCCTGCTATATTTACTATTGCGTACATTGTTAAATAATTAGTATTTTAAATTGTTTATTTTTTTATCGAGGTGCAAATATAGAATATATATTTATAAATTCATAATGATTTACTTTTTCTTACCATATCTTTCTTCAGCATCGTTGATACTCTGCTCCAAAAGGGTCTTCATTTGCTTAGCTACGTCTCTTAGTTTAGCGATATCGTTATAATCTGTAACAAAAATCACCTTTTTAGTTTTACGTTTATAGTTAAACTGCATCACATAACGCAGTACTTTAGATTTATTAAGGTCAGTTCCCGCATTGGAAATTACATCCGGAAAGTTCCAGAACCCAAGCTCACTTGCTTTATTGTGAATATAAATGATATCATTATCTCTTAATTTCACATTCGTTCTGATCAGTGAATCTTTTGCATTCAGATACTGATAGTCCCCGGTTGCAGAATCATAAGAATTCACCAGGTCATTGCCTGCTCCCCATTTGAACTGGAAAGAGACAAACTCATCCGATCTGAAAGGTGCATTTTTAATAATAGGCATATAATAAAACACACAGTAGGCCAGAAAAGGAACTACAATAGTGAGCAGTAGAAATAATTTTTTCGCGTTGGTACTCATCATTTTTAATCTATATAAATTGGTCTTGCATTCTTAACTTATCTAATCCAGAGGCTCTGTAAGCTCTCCCTCCCACTTGCTGACCACAGCTGTTGCCAGGCTGTTACCAATTACATTCGTTGCTGATCTGCCCATATCCAGCAAAGGATCAATACCGATCAATAAGGCCAGTCCTGCTTCAGGAATATTAAAAGTTGCAATCGTACCTGCAATAACTACTAACGAAGCTCTTGGAACACCTGCAATCCCCTTACTGGTCAGCATCAGGATCAGCAGCATAGTAATCTGCTGTTGAAACGATAAATGAATCCCGTAAGACTGTGCAATAAATAAGGACGCAAAGGTCATATATAACATTGAACCATCCAAATTAAACGAGTACCCTAATGGTAATACGAAACTCACAATTTTATCTTTACAGCCAAAGCGCTCCAGCTGCAACATCGTTTTCGGATAAGCCGCTTCACTGCTCGCTGTACTAAAAGCAACAATCACCGGCTCTTTCATCCTGTTCATCAGGTTGAATACTCTCCCTTTCAGAATAAGATAACCGATCATAATCAGTACCAGCCACAACAGCAGCATCGTAGAATAGAATTCCCCGATAAATAAGGCATAAGTAGAAAGGACACTTAAACCTTGTTTGGCAATAATCGCCGCCATCGCACCAAATACTGCAAAAGGCGCAAAATTCATTACATATCCGGTCACTTTTAAAATTACATGCGCAACTGAATCGAAAAACTCAATGATAATTTTACCTTTTTCACCAATAGCCGCAGTTGCGACCCCAAAAAACAGGGAGAAAGCTACAATCTGAAGGATTTCATTGGTTGCCATCGCTTCAGTCATACTTTTAGGGATGATATGCGCAATAAAGTCTTTCATCGATAAAGCCACTTTATGAATCCCCGTATCCTCATGACTGCTTGGAAGCGGCAAATTCATCGCCTCACCCGGTCTGAATATGTTGACCATGATCATTCCCAAAAATAAAGACAATAAGGAAGCACTCATAAACCAAAGCATGGTTTTACCACCGATTCTTCCTACCGCTTTAATATCCCCTACTTTAGCCACCCCAACTACCAGTGTGGTAAAAACTAAAGGAGCAACAATCATTTTAATTAATCTTAGAAAAATATCACTTAATAAAGTAAGTGGTTCCAGCTTTTTCTCTCTTTCAGTTTCGTTATCTCTTCTGATTTTAACGTTTTCGGCTCTTTGTGTCTTCAGTTGCAAGTACTGTACAGATGCTGTATCAGTTCTCTCACCCATCTTTATATCTAAAGTTTTAATTTGAGCATCTGCATTGGTAATCTTGTTGTTATATGTATCAAATGAATTTACATTTAATACGTAACCTAAGATAACTCCTAGTACCAGTGCTAAAAATATAAAGAATGTTAATCTGTTGTTTTTTGACATTATATTTGGTTGAGTGTTTTTTCCGAGCGTAAAACTACAATAATAAACTTATTTTCAGAATCGGGTAATCCGTTTTTGTAGGATTGTGGAAATGTTATAGCCCGGTTAAAAACATTTTAGCACTGTAACAATTTGCTATTAACCGTGTCAAACAACAAAAATAACGACTCAATTGGATCAGAAAGACATCTTATTTAAGCAAATCTTCGACACTAACTCCAAGAAAATATTCCATTTGTGCTATGGCTATACAGGTGATGCTGAGTCTGCAAATGATCTGTTACAGGAGACTTTTCTTAAGGTTTGGCAGAATCTTGATAAATTCAGACAGAAATCACTAATTTCGACCTGGATTTACCGGATCGCTGTAAACACCTGTTTAACCTACCTTCGTTCGGAGAAAAGACAGGCCAAAGACGAACTAACGGAAAATATTATTGAGAACAGAGTAGAAGAGTTCTCTGAAAAAAATGAGCAGGTGGCTCTTTTATATAAATCAATATCCAAATTAGAAGAAAACGACCGTTTAATTATTACTATGGTTCTCGACGAGCTTCCCTATCATGAGATAGCCGACATTTCAGGAATCAGCGAAGGAAATCTTAGAGTTAAGATTCACCGTATTAAACAAAAACTCACCGAATTATACAATCATCATGCAAGAATTTGAACATATACAGTCTCTTTGGCAATCTCATTCTGTGGAGGTAAAAATCACTTCAGAAGAGATGCTGGATCAGGCAAAAAAAGAGGTGAATTCCATTCGTACCAAATCGCTCTTTAACATCGGGGGAATGGTTATTTCATTCCTGGCCATCAGCTCCTTACTGGTTTATTTTGATTTCAGCTCCTGGGCTACGTTCTTAGGGATAGGAATCATTGTATTAGCTGTAGCGATCTATACGATTTTATTATACAGGGAACACCGGTTGATTTCACGGAACGATTTCACAGAGCATCCGGGTGCATTCCTGAAAAAGCTCCACGAATACCAGCTGAGCCGCTTCAATTTATACAATAAGCTTTACTGGTTTTATGCCGCAGCTATATCGGTTGGTTTCATTCTTTTCTTCTTTGAAACACTGAACCATCTGAATACCTGGATACAAATCGCAATCGTACTATTTACAGTAATCTGGATGGCCTTCTGTGCAACCATCCTGCGTAAATCATACATGAATAAAGAAAAAGAGCGCATTGATCTTTTAATTGAAAAATTTGAAAGAATCAGCGCGCAGTTTAAAGAGTCTGTTTAAATTAGCTTAAAGAACAAGAGGATTACTCTTGTTCTTTAACTTCATCTACAGAGAAACTATTTCCTCTTAAGCTGTAATGCAGCATTTTCACTGCGCCGTTCTTTTGTGTACTATCCGTAGAATTAACGATAGGAAACGATCTGAACAACTCTCCGTTTTTCTGGATAAATTTATCATTCCCTCCATAAATCTTCTTCATTTTAGCACTTAAAGGCGGGAAGCTGATTTTATTAAAGCTGCCATTATATTCATAAACGTTAAGATCTCTGACGTTCTTTTTACTCAGCAACTCTATATATAACTCAGGGTTACCATCATTGTCCATATCCATATTCCAGGCATCGGTAATTATACCATCGCGTTCTACAGAGAAAGATTTATAATTATTTTTTGTTGAATCAGACATCAGGATCAGGTACCCGCCAAGGCTGTCTACTCCTCTGCCCCAGCTTAATATTTCAAAGTGAAGTCCTGGTTTGATCACGATATCCTTATGAAAAGGAAAAGTCCCTGCTGTGTTTTTCGCCACAGCCTTCACATCGGCTGCCGGGGAAATTTTAACCGGCTGATTCTGCTTACAAGCAAACAAAAACAACAATCCCACACAGAGTGCAGACTGCTGTAAAATATATAGTTTTCGTTTCATCTGGTTCATTTTATTTTAGCAATTTATACTAAAAAAGCGTTTTAACCAAATATAAAGCCTGTTTAAAATTCAAATGATGAATTTCAAACAGGCTCCTGTTACAAAGAATAAAAAAAGAAATTACTTCGCTCCATTATTTAAAGGAGTTTCAGAAATTACACTACGTTTTCCTTTTGGCGTGATCACAATAGTCTTCAATAAAATTTTAGTGCCCTTAGGCACATTGACTTTTAAAGCAGAACGGTATTGATTAGAAACATCAGAAGGAGTTGTACCGTCTAAAGTATAATAGATTTTAGCTCCCTGAACAGGCACTTTCAAATCCACAGTGATATCTTCTCCATCAATCTGTTTATCAGACTGTCCAACCGGAACCGGAACCCAGTAATTCGTATTGGTTTTATCCAGGCGCGCTAAATGCAATGGGATCCTTTCTTCCGAAAAGTTCTTAAAGTTCTTTTTGTCTAACGGAGTCCATGCAATTTCAGCTAAAGCGAACATTCTTGGCAGAATCATGTACTCTGCTTTCTCCGGGCTTTCAATGTATTCTGTCCATAAATTAGCCTGTACACCTTTGATATATTTCTTTTGATCTGCTGATAGAACTTCAGGAACAGGATCATAAGCATAAGCTACGGAGTAAGGTGAATTTCCGCCGATATTAACAGGCTCACCACTTGATTTAGACTGTGCATGATCAAAGTATAAACCTTGGTTTCCTGGCGTCATAATCACATCGTGGTTAAGTTTTGCAGCAGCAATACCACCTTCAACTCCACGCCATGACATTACTGTCGCATTTGGCGCCAATCCACCTTCTAAAATCTCATCCCATCCAATGATAGATCTTCCCTTAGAATTGATATATTTCTCTATGCGCTGAATGAAATAACTTTGCAGTTCATGCTCATCTTTCAATCCTTTTTCTTTAATTAGCTGCTGGCAGAAAGGTGATTGTTTCCAGTATTCTTTTGGACTTTCATCACCACCAATATGGATGTATTTCGAAGGAAATAAGACCATGACTTCATCCAAAACATCTTCTAAAAATTTAAAAGTATATTCAGTTGGTGCAAACACATCGTCAAAAACGCCCCATTGCTGCTGTACCTGTTTGCCTTTTCTTGAACCAGCCCACGGTGTTTTAGGATCAATAAAAGTATCTCTGTCCGGGAAACAGCTTAACTGAGGATAAGCGGCAATTGCAGCAGAACTATGTCCTGGCAATTCAATTTCAGGAATTACAGTCACAAACTTTCTGGTTGCATAAGCAACTACTTCTTTCACTTCATTCTGTGTGTAGAAACCTTTATAAGGTGTGTTATCAGATGTCACCCCAGGATGATGGCCTACAACCGAACCATTTCTTTCTGATCCGATAGTAGTCAGCTTAGGATATTTTTTAATCTCTATTCTCCAGCCCTGATCTTCTGTTAAATGCCAGTGGAAATTATTCAGTTTATAAGCTGCCATCAAGTCAATATACTTCTTGATGAAAGAAACCGGGAAAGTATGTCTTCCTACATCCAGGTGCATCCCCCTGTACTGAAATCTTGGATAATCTTTGATGATACTGGCAGGTACATCAATTTCCTGACCTTTTTTCTCAGGCATCATTTGCATCAGTGACTGCACACCATAAAAAAGACCAGCACCTTTTCCGGTAACAGTAATATTCCGGGCAGTAACCTGAAGCTCATAACCTTCAGCAGGCAATTTTTCAGCTCCGGCAGAACTTAATACAATGGCACGCTCATTGGTAGCCGCTGCTTTAGATGGTCTCAATGCAAAGCCACCCTGACTGGCGATATAAGCATTCAGGATATCAGCTGTTGCCGCATTGGAGGTTTCATTGGAAACCAGCACTACAGTTTTGTCCAGTTTAAAAACACCAGCCTTTTTTTCTACCGATACCGGTGCAGGTATAATACCTAAGTTTTCATCCGTCTGTGCGCTTACACTCAGCGTGACACAGGCCAGAATAAGCCCTGAAATGATTTTCTTCATGATTTTGATTAAAGTTTATATTTGGTTCATTGTTGGTTAGCTCAATAAATGCGGGCGTGCTAAAAACACTTCCCATAAAAACTCGCCGAAGATGGTATTGGTCCAGGCAAACCATGGTCTTGTAAAGATTTCCGGATGATCCTTTTTAAAGGACTCATGCATAAAACCAGTACCAGCATGCGTTTTCTTCAAGGCAGCAATACATTGTTTAATCTCTTCGTCATCTGTACTGGTCAGTCCTCTGCAAATGATACTCAGCGGCCAGATCATGTCCTGCTGCTCCACGTGCGGTCCGCCAATTCCCTCTATATCCTTCCCTTTATAAAAATATGGATTATGTTCTGATAGCGCAAATTTCCTGGTATTCTGATAAACAGGATCAGTTACAGGTACTGCATTCAGGTAAGGAAGAGAAAGCAAACTTGGCACATTGGAATCATCCATCAGGTTTACATTTCCGAATCCATCCACTTCAAAAGCATAGATTTTTCCATAAACAGGGTGTTCAACCACTGCATATTTCTGAATCGCAGTCTCTACCTCTGTTGCCAAGGCACTCAGTTCAGCAGCAAAAGCTTCCTCTTTGAAAATTGCCCTGAACATTTCTGCTACTTGTTTCAAACTCACGACTGCGAAAAAGTTAGACGGAATCAGGAAAGGGAAGATCGTAGCATCATCACTCGGTCTGAACATAGAACAGATCAATCCAACTGGTTTTACCGGGAAGCCATAACCGGCCATCGGTAAACTGTCTGTTGGTTTAGCGGTATCACGCTGAAAATGATAAGGGCCTAAACCTGTTTTACGTTGCTGCTCTTTAAAGGTTTTCAGGATCGTATGGATAGATGTTTTCCACTCCTCATCAAACGGGGTTGCATCACCAGTCATTTTCCAGTAGTTGTAAGCCAGGCGCATCGGGTAACAAAGCGAGTCTATTTCCCATTTACGCTCATGAACACCGGGCTGCATATCGGTATGGTCACCTGCCCATTCACTTTTCTGCTCTCCATCCCTGTAAAATGCATTCGCATAAGGATCTTTAATTACATAATGTGCCTGGCGGTGGATAATCCCTGCAACTAACTGCTGTAGTTTTTTATCCTCTTTCATAAAAGCAAGATAAGGCCAGACCTGCGCAGAACTGTCTCTGAGCCACATCGCATCAATATCTCCGGTAATCACATAAGTATCAGGTTTGCCATCTTTCATCGCAAATGAAACTGTCGTATCCAGCGTGTTCGGCAAACAGTTATTAAATAACCAGCCTAATTCTTTATCCGAAACTTTCTGCTGGAATTTAAGGATTGCTTTTTCTACTGCCGGACTGCTGAATTTTCTCTTGTTCAACGGCACTCTTACATTTGGATAAGCTAATTCAAACGCTCTTAAATCTTTACTCAAAAACAAACCAGCAGTCAGCAAGCCTGTACTGGTAATGAAATCTTTTCTGTTCATCTATATTTGGTGTTATTACGCCTGCCCCCAGGCAGGCGCTTATTATAATTTAATATGTTTTACTCTTTACTTTATATCCTGCCGCTGCATAATAAAAGATAAATGCATAACAAGGAACCATGATCCAGTAGGCCTGCTGTGCATTTAGCGCATCCACAAGCGCACCATAACAAAGCGGAATGATTGCTCCCCCTGCAATACCCATAATTAATAAAGAAGAGGCTATTTTAGTAAACCTGCCCAGTCCTGAAAGTGCCAGCGGCCAGATTGCCGGCCAGACCAGTGAATTCGCCAGACCCAGCAAAGCGATAAATAAAACTGAAGTATAACCTGTCGTAAAAATTGCAATTACGGTTAATACAATACCTAATACTGCAAACCATTTCATCGCATTTTCCTGACTGATAAACTTTGGGATACAAATGATACCGATCAGATAACCGAGGATCATCCCCATTAAAGTAAAAGTGGTAAAAAACTTAGCCGTAGAAAGCGGAATACCCTGATAATGCGCATAACTGATAATGGTATCACCAGCCATTACTTCTACCCCTACATAAAGAAATACAGTAAGTACCCCTAACAACAAGTGAGGAAACTGAAGAATGCTTGTTTTTCCGGCAGTAGCCTGTGAAACAGCTTCGTCTTCCTGATCTGTATCTATTTCCGGTAAAGTTGAAAAATAGATCAGGACAGCTAATATAATCAGGACAATAATAATGATCACATAAGGCAGGATTACTCTGGATGCCAATGCATTCAGCTCAGCTATTTTCTCTGCCGGGTTCATGGTCAGCAGACGATCATGAAAACCATCCGCATCCTTTAAAGCAATTGCGCCCAAAACGATCGGTGCAATCGCACCAGCCACTTTATTACAAATCCCCATGATACTGATCCTTTTGGCTGCACTTTCAGCAGGCCCCAGGATTGTGATATAAGGATTAGAAGCCGTTTGTAATAAAGCAAGCCCCGTCCCCTGGATAAATAACCCCAGTAAAAACAAACCATAAGTACGTGTCAGTGCTGCCGGAATAAAAACCAGTGCGCCAATCCCCATTACGACAAGTCCCAAAGCCATTCCCTTTTTATAGCCCGTAACTTTAAGCACACTGGCAGATGGGATAGCCATGACGAGGTAACTGATATAAAATGCGAACGCGACCAGGTAAGACTCAAAATTATTGAGCTCACAAGCGAGTTTCAAATAAGGGATCAACACTGAATTTAACCAGGTTACAAATCCGAAAATAAAGAATAAAGCACCGATTATAATAATGGGCGGCATTCCTTTTTTAGCTGTTGTTGTCATTGAATATTAGGGTTTAGGTTTAGGCAATTAAAACTTCCACTTCACAAATGCTTCCATAGCTTCATATTCAGCTAGTCCAAGTTGATCATAAGCCCTTGCAGTTTCCTGCGTACGTGCTTCTGCCCTTACCCAGAATTCTCTTGAATCCTCACCCGGAAAAACAGGGAGATCCTTTTGCGACTGATGTTTGAAAATCGCCAGTTTCTTTCTTTCCACTTCTTGTGGTGAAAGCGGTACAGCCATTTCAATTTCATGAGTTTCAAACTCATGCCATGCACCTCTGTATAACCATAACCAACAATCTTTTGTCCAGCTCTCCGTCTTTCTCAAACGGGTCATTGCTTCCACTAAAATATTGAAACATACTTTATGTGTACCATGCGGATCGGCGAAATCACCCGCCGCAAAAACCTGGTGTGGTTTTACTTCCTGTAACAATTCCATCGTTTGCAGGATATCATCTTCAAAACTTACATCTTTCTGGAACTTACTTCTGTCATAAAAAGGAAGATCCATAAAATGGATACGTTCATCGGTTACACCCGCAAATCTTGCCCCTGCGATAGCTTCACCTTTACGGATCAGTTTTTTTACTGTACGGATTTCTTCCGGATCAGTCTGGTTAGGTAGTTTTGTGCTGATAAAACTACGCATGCTATCATAAGTATCTTTTAAAGCTTTGGCGTCTTCACCCCTTGACTCTGCAAAATCTATATTAAATTCCATGAAACGCAATACATCATCATCCCAGACCGCCGTATTACCCGAGGTCTGATAAGCAACATGTACCTGATGTCCCTGATCTGCCAGGCGGATAAAAGTACCCCCCATAGAAATCACATCATCATCCGGATGCGGAGAGAAAACAATCACACGTTTCAATGCAGGCTCTGCACGTTCCGGACGCTGACTATCATCTGCATTCGGTTTACCACCCGGCCAGCCAGTAATTGTATGTTGTAATTTATTAAAAATATGAATATTGATCTGGTAAACCGGGCCGCGTAAAATAGCCAGCTGCGCCATCCCATTGTTGTTGTAATTGTCTTCAGTTAACTTCAGGATAGGCTTGTTCAATGTTTTTGCCAGCCAGATAACCGCTTTAGTAACCTGCTCGTCAGTCCATGGACAATCCTTAACTAACCATGGTGTATCAAAACGTGTTAGTGAAGAGGCTGCATCCTGATCCAGAATAAATTCTACATGAGGAGATAATTGTAAATAAGTAGCCGGTACATCAGCAGACATTTCACCTTCTACCGCTTTTTTCACGATCGATGCTTTCTTTTCATTCCAGGCCATCAGGATAATTTCCTTAGCCTTGAAAATAGTACCGATACCCATGGTAATCGCTTTGGTTGGTACATTCGCTACTCCCCCAAAATCACGGGAAGCATCTCTTCTGGTCAGCTCATCCAGTGTAACTAATCTTGTTCCCGAATTAGGTGCAGATCCTGGCTCATTGAAACCAATGTGCCCCGTTCTTCCTATCCCAAGTACTTGTAAATCAATCCCACCGAAACCACTGATTTTCTGCTCATACTTCAAACAGAAATCTTCGATGTCTTCTCTTTTCAATTCACCATCCGGGATATTGATATTTTCCCTTTTAATATCAATATGATCAAAAAGGTTCTCATTCATGAAACGAACATAACTTTGATTCGATCCAGGTTTCATTGGATAATATTCATCCAGATTAAAGGTAACTACATTGCTGAAGCTAAGACCTTCTTCTTTGTGCAAACGGATCAGCTCTTTATATACTTTCACAGGAGTGGCTCCGGTAGCAAGGCCTAAAACAGCCTGTTCTCCTTTTTCCTGTTTTGAAAGGATAAGAGATGAAATTCTTTTTGCGACTTCAATACTTGCAGTTTGTTCATCGGCGTAAACACTGACCGGCAATTTTTCGTATCTCGTCTCTTCTAATAAATTTAATCTTGACATGTTTATATTTGTGAGGTTTGGTTCTAAGGATTAATCTGGACGGTTTGCTCCTGCCCAACATAGTTGGTTAAAGTAATCACTGGCAGTGCAGCTCCTTTTTCAGGCTGATAATCGATAATGATCTTTTTAGCTGCCCCCGGAAGGATAGAGAAATAATTATCATCATAAAACACTGGTAAAACTCTCTTTTTAGTTTGCGCATTCACCAGGGAAACCCTATTAAAGAAGCTGACAGGGCCATTGGCCGGGTTGCTTAATGAAACTTCTATCTGTCCGCTTTTCAACTGTTTTGCAGTCATTTTAAGTGCAGAACCTTTCAGCGAGTTTAGTCCTGAATACCCACCTTTACTATCAGCTAACCAGTATAAGTTATTACTTAATAAGTTTTTATTTTCATCTAACAACTGTAAAGAAAGGAAGGAACCTTTTTTGGCTGAAAGTTCATCTACAATCTTTTTAACTGACATTACTTTTTTAGTACTTGCCGGATCAAGGAAACAGAACACCTTGGTTAAAGAGGTCTCTTTTCCATCCATATCAAATACCCTGGCATCCAGCATAATGTTTTGTTTTCCTTTAAAGCCATTGTTAACCACCATCAGCATCCCATCTACAGGATTATACATCGCGTGTAAAGGTTCACTCCCAGAACGTAAACCAAATAAACAAGCATTCGGGTCCAGGTAATAATCATACATCTGTCCACGCATCGAAGTCCATGGATTCTGTGTTTTCCAGATAATTACACCAGTATACCACTCCCACATATGTGAGCTGAAGCCTTCCATTAATCCTCTGTACTGATCATAGTTGACTAACTGTGCTTTCTTTGCAAAATCAGCGATGTCAGCAGGCTTACCATATGGCAAAATATGCTGCTCATAACCTACACCTAAATAATTGTGGTAATCCCATACAGAATCCACCTTTTCAGATGGGCCTTTTGCTTCCCGTTTTTCCGGAGTTACATATACAGGAGCGATCAAATTAGCCTTAGGAATAAATCTTTCCAAAGACTCCAGATCACCAACCCCAACAGAGCCTACTTCAGAATTGAATGGGAAAGTGCGGTCTTTCCAGAAAGTACTTACATCCTGGATCGTATAAGGACCGTCACCATTTCCGCCAATTGTATTCAGTGACATGCTGTCTGAATTCGAATAGTCAATAAACCAGCGTGTACCATCCAGTTTTGGTAAAATTGAATCACGCAATGGAATCAGAATGTCATCCGGTGGGGTAATTTCATTTCCTCCGCACCAAATCGCTAAAGAAGCATGGTTACGTACCATTTTAATCATATCAGTAGCTGATTCAAGGAACAAATGATGGTCATCAGGATACTTTCTGCGCGTCCATTGATCTTCCAGTTTCATTGGATCTTCCCACCTGCCGTTACAATCACCCGACATCCAGAAATCCTGTAAAACCAGCATTCCGTATTTATCACAAGCCTGGTAAAACTCAGGACGTTCAATCAAAGCACCACCCCAGATCCTGATCAGGTTCAGGTTCATATCACGGTGATATCTGATTTCCGTATCATATCTGGCATCGGTAAAGCGAAGCATTGCATCAGAAATGATCCAGTTACCTCCTTTAATAAATATCTTTTGTCCGTTGACCAGAACTTCTTTACTCTTAGTAGTCACATTCCATTCCGTCTGAATCTCTCTGATCCCTACATTTACCGTCTGACTATCACAAAGTTTGACACCTTTTTCTAAAAAGCTGATTTTTAAAGCATACAAATCTTGCTTACCGTAACCAGCAGGCCACCATAACTTAGGATTTGTGAAACTTAAATCAGGAAGATTGATTTCATTCGTACTGTTAGGTTTCAGCGTAACCGATTTGCTGACCTTCTGTCCGCCCATCGTATAAACCAGGTTTCCTGTGACAGGTTTACCAGTTGTATTTTTCAGTTCAGCAGAAACTTTAATAATTGCAGGCTGCTGCTGTCCTGAAGCTTCACGTTTTCCAGGTACCAGGGTAACCACATGCGGATTATCCAGGCTTACACCACCTGTTCTTTCAATATATACTTTATCCCAGATCCCTGTATTTCTATCTCTGATCGGACGGATCCAGTCCCAGCCGGCAGTATATTGGTGGGCCACTCCTTTTGCAATAGTTCCATCACCACCTTGTCCGCCGTTCGGGTTACCTACTTCATCAGGAGGATAAACAATGACAGCTAACCTGTTCGTTCCGCTTTTTGAAAGCAATGAAGTAATGTTAAATGTTTTCCTCAGGTACATTCCTTTGAAAGGTTTATCATTTACTTTTTTACCATTCAGAAAGATATCACAACTGTAATTAATCCCTCTGAATTTCAACCACACCTGGCCATCAGCTCCGGGAATTGCTTCTTTAAAATCTTTAGTGAACCAGTAAGTATAATAATCCCTTCCAGTATCATAAATATCCGGGATCAGTTTATTATTCATTCCAAAAAAAGGATCTGGTACTTCTTTATTTTCCAGCATGGTGGTCAGTACAGTTCCGGGAACTACCGCTTTTTTCCAACCTGACAAAGAGAAACTAGCGTTAGAGATTTCTGTGCCTTTTGCTTTAACTTTAGTAGAGGGCATACATAGCCAGCCCGAATTGAGTTCATATTGATCTTGAGCTGAAGACTGATTGAATGCTGCAAGCACGATCAGTAAAGAAAACAGCATTTTGAGCAATCGGAATTTGGTGGTTTTAGACATTACGAATTTGTGTATTTATTTGGTTTTTAATATAATGGTATAAATATGTTCAATTTATTTCATAAGGATGAATAATTGCTATCAAACAAGGAGTTACAACAGCAGAAAGAACGTAACCAGGCAGAAGATCATTCAAAAAATGAATAAGCTGGTCTTTAAAAGAATTACATTTTATAATGATTTATATTAACAGTAACTTAAGTACCGTAATACCCTAAAATTATTTGAAAATCTAATAGCAAATACAATGTTAAATCGCTTTAGCTTATTAAATTGATGAAATTATAATAAAATACGGAGAATACAAAACACAACAATCCATTTATTTGGATGTTCGAAAGATAAAACACTAAGACCGTGTTTTTTACACCAGATATTAAGTCATGTAATATGATTATAACAATTAATCAACCCCATTTCTTAACACAAATTTAATTTTTAACGCAAAAAGCCCCGCCAGTAAAAACTAACGGGGCTCTGTATGCTGAGAATAAGTTATTTAAGAAACAGCTTTCACTTCATGCTCTTTAGCTGCAAGATAACGCTCCGCATCCAATGCTGCCATACAGCCTGAACCCGCAGCCGTTACTGCCTGGCGGTAATAATGGTCCTGTACATCACCAGCTGCAAAAACACCTTCAATATTTGTTTTTGTAGTACCAGGAATAGTTTTCAGATAACCAGTATCATCCATATCCAACCAGCCTTTAAAGATGTCAGTATTTGGTTTATGACCGATAGCCACAAAGAATCCTTCTACTTCCAGATCTTTTTCTTCACCAGTTTTGTTATTTAAGATCTTCAGACCAGTTACATTTTTACCGTTTCCTAAAACCTCTTTAGCTTCAGAATTATAGATAACTTCAATATTAGGCGTATTTAATACCCGGTGAACCATTGCTTTAGAAGCTCTGAACTCATCACGACGTACTAACATATATACTTTCTTACACAATTTAGCCAGGTAAGTTGCTTCTTCTGCCGCAGTATCTCCTGCACCAACAATAGCCACATCCTGATTTTTGAAAAAGAAACCATCACATACTGCACAAGCCGAAACTCCAAAACCATTGTAATGCTGCTCACTAGGTAAGCCTAACCATTTTGCAGTAGCACCGGTAGAGATGATCACCGTATCGGCCGTAATAGTTTTAATTTCATCTACCACAACTTTATGCGGTGTAGTTGAAAAATCTACTGAACTTACATAACCAAAGCGGATATCAGCACCAAAACGTTCTGCTTGCTTGCGGAAATCTTCCATCATTTCAGGGCCCATGATTCCATTAGGATAACCCGGGAAATTATCTACATCAGTAGTCTGCGTCAATTGTCCCCCAGCTTCCATTCCGGTATACAACACTGGTTTCAAATCTGCTCTGGCAGCATAAATTGCAGCAGTATAACCTGCCGGCCCCGAACCTATGATCAGACACTGAACGTGTTCTATTTCTTGAGAAGTATTCATATATATATTTTCTATTATAGCTATACACCTGTAAAACTTACAGGTGATCTTATATTCTTTTAATGTACAAAATTAAGCTTTAAAGCGGGATGCGCAAAAGATTTAAAAGCGGCTAATTTGTCTTTGTACGTTCTGCCTGCTTTTCGCGGAGTTTTTTACCTTTTAAAGTAGAAACCAGCTGATCATTGACATACTCATTTTCCTGTTTACCACCATTAAGTGTCCAGGTGCCTTCTTTTTTTCCATTGGTGTATAAACCAGATACCTGCTCCTCACCTCTGCTATCAAAAGCCTTATAAGACCCGTGAATAATCCCCTGCGAAAAAGTAATGATCTGCTTCATTGAACCGTCAGGATAAAAAGTAATCCAGCGGCCATCACGTCTTCCATTCTGATAAGAACCGATCAGTTCAATATATCTTTCCTTTCCGTTGATCTCAAAGCCATCATTTCTATTGTTATTTTCGGGCGTGATCCAGCTGTAATAAACGAATTTACCCACAGGTACTTCCATATCATCATCCCTGAAAGAACCAGAAGCCAATAATACACCGCTAAAATCATACTTTTTAAAAGTATAAACCGTGTCTCCGCTAATTTTACCCAGTACACCATAAGTTACTGCCTGGGCCGAATCCAGCGTTAGCTGATCTTTACCATCAAGTAAAACCGTTTTGATCTGAGCATAAGTACTAAATCCCGCGAACAGCAGAAAAAAACAAACAAGTATCCGTTTCATTATAACACAAAGTTAGGGACTAGGTCTGGATAATTCCAACATTGAATTGTCTTTTTATTGGGGACTGATTGGCTGCTTCAATTCCCATAGAAATCACCTTACGTGTCTCCAGCGGATTAATAATTCCATCTACCCACAACCTGGAAGCCGCATAAAAAGGAGTCGTCTGGCTATCATAGCGGTCAGTAATCTCTTTCAGCAGTTCAGCTTCCTTTTCCGGAGTAATCGTTTCCCCCTTTGCTTTAAGTGAAGCAGCCTGAATTTGTAACAAAGTCTTTGCAGCCTGCGAACCACCCATTACAGCAATCTTAGCACTTGGCCAGGCATAAATCAATCGTGGATCGTAAGCCTTACCACACATCGCATAATTACCAGCGCCATAAGAATTACCAATTACAATCGTGAATTTAGGCACCACTGAATTCGCTACTGCATTTACCATTTTTGCACCATCCTTAATAATTCCGCCCTGTTCCGATCTGCTGCCTACCATAAAACCAGTCACATCCTGTAAAAAAACCAAAGGGATTTTCTTCTGGTTACAATTCATAATGAAACGTGCGGATTTATCAGCACTGTCAGAATAGATTACACCACCAAACTGCATTTCACCTTTTTTAGACTTGACTACTTTACGCTGATTTGCGACAATACCGACAGCCCAGCCATCTACCCTGGCTAAACCACAGATAATACTCTGACCGTATTCTTTTTTATATTCCTCAAATTCCGAGTTATCTACCAGGCGGTAAATGATTTCGTGCATATCATATTGCTTCTCCCTGTTTTCAGGTAGAATTCCGAAAATATCTTCAGGATTTAATTTTGGTTCCTGAGGCTTCACCCGGCTAAAACCAGCCGATTGAGGTTCCCCAAGCATACTCATAATATTACGGATACTATCCAGTGCAGCCTGGTCATTGGGTTGTTTGTAATCTGTAACACCAGATATTTCGCAATGCGTGGTTGCCCCACCCAATGTTTCATTGTCAACATCTTCACCAATGGCAGACTTAACGAGATAAGAACCTGCAAGAAAAACAGAACCAGTTCCTTCCACAATCATGGCTTCATCACTCATGATCGGTAAGTAAGCCCCACCAGCAACACAAGAACCCATAATTGCAGAAATCTGAACAATTCCGTCCGCAGACATCATTGCATTATTCCTGAACATTCTTCCAAAGTGTTCCTTATCAGGAAATATTTCGTCCTGCATCGGCAGATAAACTCCGGCACTATCTACAAGGTAGATTACCGGAAGCCTGTTTTCCATTGCAATTTCCTGCGCACGAAGGTTTTTCTTGGCAGTCATTGGAAACCATGCCCCTGCTTTCACAGTAGCATCATTCGCTACAATCATACACTGACGCCCAGAGACGTAACCAATTCCACAAATTACTCCGGCAGATGGACAGCCCCCTTGTTCAGCATACATACCGTCCGCAGCAAAGGCCCCTATCTCCAAAAATTCTGTTTCTTTATCGATCAGGTAAGCTACTCTTTCCCTGGCCAGCATTTTACCCTTTTCTTTTTGCTTCGCCGCACTCTTTTCTCCCCCTCCAGCAAATATTTTCTTCAGCTTTGTTTTAAGTTCATAGACCAGCTGCTTATTAATATCTTCGTTTTTGTTGAATTCGATGTTCATTCGGGCAAGATAAGCCATTCTACCAAATTATAGAAAGAGAAATACAAATTTTACAAGATAAAATCACTCTTAATGTCAATAAGACACATTATATATTGGGTGATCAGCTCAGGTTTCTGTCCTCAAACCACACCGAATCAGGTGCTGCTTTAAAGGCCATCATTTTTTCTATTAACTCCACTGGCTCTGTGGCATCAATAACCAGTTTCCGGTTATTTGGCTTCAGCAATTTATGGGCAACCATCACATCCAGCTGTGCAAATAAATGGTCATAAAAACCGCCAACATTCAATACACCAATAGCCTTATTATGTAATCCTAACTGCAACCAGGTCAACACTTCAAAAAACTCTTCCAAAGTCCCAAAGCCACCAGGCAGAATAATAAAACCATCCGAAAGATCGGCCATTTTCTGCTTCCGCTGATGCATGTTCTCAGTAACAATCAGTTCAGTAACCTCTAAGTTTCCAACCTCTTTATCCAGTAAAAACTGAGGAATTACGCCTGTTACCAATCCTTTACGGTTCAAGACTTCTTCCGAAATAATCCCCATTACACCCACACTGCCTCCACCATAAATCAGGCGGATATCATGATCTACAAATGCCTGCGCCAAATTTTCTACAGCCGCTCTTAAAACAGGGTCGCCGTTAAAATTAGCACCACAATAAACACAAATCGATTTCATTTAAAAAAATTATTTAGTATCAGTTTTAGGCTTTTTAGTATTTGCAATAAATGCATCTCTCAAATTCGCCAGATCAGCAACCAACTGTTCTTTAATAGCCTGAAAATCAAAATCCAAAGTATTAAAAGAGTAATTCTTAAACGTAAGTTTATAACTTAGGACCAGTGGCCCCAACTCATAAGTTGATTCTTTCACAGCCTCTTCCAGTTCCAGTCCATTCTCAGTGAAAGTGATATTTTCAATCAGGTTGTTCAAAATCTGTTTTTTATCTTCTCTATGGCCTTCCCGGTCATAAACGAAAGTAAATAAAGCCTCAGCGTAATTTCTGATCGAATCCATGATCGCCAGGTTCTCTGATATCCCCTTTTTCAATTCCTTCTTGATTTTAGCACGTATTTCATTACGCCCTTCAAATCCTGCGGCCTCATCCTCCACCAATAATTCAGATTGATAACTTTTTAAGGCCTCAATGCCAAGGAATGATAACTTCACACCGTCTTCCGATTCTTCCAAAAAAGCAGGAGCTGCTATTTGATCAAAATCAGTTATATAAACACCCGCAACAGGTACTTCAATTTCTATTCTCATCAGATTCTATAATATCTTTTACACTATACTAAAAAATCACCTCAATTCTTTATGAAAAAGCACTGAAGTGATTTAAACAATTTTAAAGCGGAAGAATTCTTTCATTCCAGCCCTCAGACCGCAAATATACTGATATATTATTTTACAAAGACAGAAAGTGCTGTCGCTCCCCCACCCTCCTTATTAATTTCATTAGCAGTAAACATGTTTTTCCATGTTTTAGCTGTAAAGCCTTCATTAACGACTACATAAAGATCATCTTTATGTACAAATACAGAATTTGCATTGATAATTCCTGTTTTTTGATACAAACCAGAACCCGCATTGGTAACTATCTTATTTTTCCATACACTTGCTATGCAGGTAATACCGTCATTTTCGTAACCCGCGACATAAACATCGTTGCCATTTACAAAAAGGGAATTACCAATGGCTTGTTTGGTACCATCAGTCAAGTTATCAGGTATTCCATTTTTCCATATTTTAATTACAGATTTTGATAAAGACGTCGATCCTATACCTTCAGATCCCGGAAGATTACCATCTTGTGGATTTACATTCTCCTCACTGCTTACATAAACGTCGGTACCACTTACAAAAACAGCTTTGGCAACAGCATGTTTTGTTCCATCACTTAACCTGGTAGCAACTCCATTTTTCCATAAGGTAGCAACAGTCTTATTGCCTTCCAGGAATTCATAGCCTGCTGCATAAACATCACTACCACTCACATAAACTGAGTAAGCTCTTGAAAAATTTGGTCCGTTTGCCAATTTAATAGCTACTCCGTTTTTCCAGACCACAGCGAACCCGTGATCAAAACCAGCTACATAAACATCTGTACCGCTTACAAAAACAGAATAAGCCCCGGAATAAAGCTCGTTACTCAATACTGTAGCGGTACCATTTTTCCACAATACGCTTTTCAGGCCATCTTTCCCTGCAACGTAAACATCATCAGTACCACTCACATAAATAGAATTAGCCCTTGCTAAATTAGTTGTTCCATCAGTCAGTTCGGTTTGCACCCCGTTTTTCCAGAAAGCCGCCACTGGGGCCAGTTTGCTATTATACTTCCATCCAGCTACATAAACATCTGCAGTTTTTACGGGATCTGGTTTAGTTACCGGAGGAAGCGTTGGGGCGATCACTTCATCCTTAGATTTAGAACAAGAAGTAACCAAGGCTAACAAGCCAATTGTAAATACTAATTTTAAAATTTTCATTTCCATATCATTTCATGTTGAACAAGATAATCAGTTCACTAATATAAAAATTAATTAACACAAAAGAACGGACAACTTGCAACATATGAAATAACAATTCCGATATATTCTCCAATTAAAGTCTGAATGACATGACCAATATACCAGACATAAAAAAAGCATGCTATGGATATACCAATAGCATGCTTTAAAAAAAAAGCCGGGTCTTTTAATGACCTAACGCGAATAGTTTGGAGCTTCTTTAGTGATCGAAATATCATGCGGATGACTTTCTCTCATTCCAGCTGCTGTTATTCTTACAAACTTAGCCTGTTGAAGCTCTTCAATAGTTGCAGCACCACAATAATGCATTCCGGCTCTCAAACCACCAACATACTGATAAATGACTTCAGCTAAAGTACCTTTATAAGGAACACGGCCAACAATACCCTCAGGAACAAGTTTAGTGACTACATCTTCCTCATCCTGGAAATACCGGTCTTTAGAACCATGTTGCATCGCTTCTACAGACCCCATACCACGGTAAGACTTGAACTTACGCCCTTCATATATGATTGTCTCACCCGGTGACTCCTCTACTCCTGCGAATAAAGAACCAGCCATGATTGAACTTGCACCAGCTGCAAGCGCTTTAACGATATCTCCCGTTTGTTTGATACCACCATCAGCAATAACAGGGATTCCAGTACCTTCTAAAGCCTTTGCACATTCATAAACTGCATATAACTGAGGTACTCCCACACCTGCTATGATTCTTGTTGTACAGATTGAACCCGGCCCGATACCAACTTTAACCGCATCAGCACCAGCCTCAGCAAGTGCCAAAGCAGCATCCGCAGTAGCAATATTACCGGCAATCACCTGTAAATCAGGGAAACGGGCTTTGATTGCTTTAACCATATCAATTACGCCTTTCGAATGTCCGTGCGCAGTATCCACAGTAACGACATCTACACCAGCTTTAACCAGTGCAGCAACGCGGTCAATATTATCAGCTGCAACACCAACAGCAGCACCAACCCGAAGGCGGCCACGTTCATCTTTACAAGCTTTAGGGTAATTTTTATATTTCTGAATATCTTTAAAGGTGATTAAACCTGCAAGATGACCTTCTTTATTGATAACCGGTAGTTTTTCAATTTTATAATCCTGAAGGATTTCTTCCGCCTGGATCAGCGTAGTACCTTCAGCAGCAGTGATCAGATTTTCAGAAGTCATTACTTCAGAAATCGGGCGCTGCATATCTTTCTGGAAACGAAGGTCACGATTGGTAATGATACCAACCAGTTTATTGTTATTGTCAATAATAGGTATACCACCTATTTTATATTTAGTCATGATCTGGAATGCATCTGCAACAATGGCATCAGCACGAAGAGTTACCGGATCTTGTATCATTCCGCTTTCTGAACGTTTAACCTTGCTGACTTCTTCAGCCTGGCGTTCAATACTCATATTCTTGTGCAGCATACCAATACCACCAGCCTGAGCAATAGCAATTGCCAGTCCTGATTCAGTAACGGTATCCATTGCAGCAGAAACTACAGGTACATTAATACGTATTTTTTTTGTTAAATAACTTCCGGTGTTTACATCACGGGGAAGGACTTCGGAGTAGGCTGGAACTAATAATACGTCATCGTATGTTAGTCCTTCGGCAATAAATTTTTGGGGATCGAGTTGCATGGCAAATAATTAGGAGTTATTACTTGCCGGGCAAATCTACATAAATTATTTGGAACCGGAAACATTTCTCTCCAATAAACGGTGATTGGAGAGAAATTGACAATCAAATTAGATCTCAGAACCTTCTTCAGGCTCGCAGTGCTGTCTCAATTGCTTAGGCCCTTGTGGCCAGATATAAGAAGTTGTTTGTTTTTTCCAGCCTAACTTCTGATAAAAATCACCTTTACCCGGAGCAGCTGTTAAATTCACAAAATGATAATTATCAAGTTGTCCATTCAGCATATTGATGATCTTTTTTCCTAAACCATTTCCCTGGAAATCAGGATCAACAACAATATCTGCCATCACAGCATAATAACGTCCATCCCCTACTACCCTTCCAAAAGCAATAATCTGATCTTCATGGTAAACAAACAGCGTCCACGTGCTTTTTCTAAAGGCAGATTCTATCTCCGGCTCTACCCTTGTTCTCCAGTCAATCTTAGAGAAAAGCTCACAAACATAAGTCCAGTCAACCGTAGACAAATCATGGTTTAGCTTATACACGAAACTGTTAATATCGATTTTTTTTGGTGTCATAAATCTATTTTACAATCATTCCAAAATAAAGAAATGATATTTATTGGGCGCAAATATGAGCAAATATTTCAGGTAAAAAAAAGGCTGAAAAGAAAAGAAATCTTTTTTTATTCCACTAACCATCTTTCCATCACGAAGAACCCCCTGGCCGAAAATTTTAAATATTTATATTTCAAAACACTTTTTTCATCAGAAAACTTAGTCTTAATTTGCACAACTAAAATAACGCTCATGCTTAAAAAATTAAACCTCCTGGTAATAGTCCTTCTATTGCTAAAAATTGAGGTTTCCGCTCAAAAAATACAGGAAAAACTTCCTGTTTTTAAATATGGTAAAGTTGAACTCAGCGAATTTGAAACCAAACCAGATGGAGTTGATTCAAGTGCTGCGGCCGTTAAACTCTTCGATGTGGGCAATGGATATTTTGAAATCGGACCAGGTGGCAGCTTTGTTTATGTTTTTGAGCGTCACGTCAGGTATAGAATCATCCAGAAAAAAGGTTATGATTTAGCAGATTTAGAGTTAAGGCTATATCGTGACGGTAAAGGCAACGAAGAAAAGCTTGATCTCGTCAACGCTGCGACTTATAACCTGAACAATGGAAAAATTGAAGTAAGTAAAATGGCCAGTGATGCAAAATTCACAAATCAGGTGGATAACAAGCATGTTATCAAAAAAATCACGCTTCCAAATATCAAAGAAGGCTCAATTATAGAGTACCGTTACAGAACAAAATCTGACTTTACTTTTAAGCTCGATGACTGGTATTTCCAGGAAAAGTACCCAACTAAGTATTCATCATTCACCATAACGATTCCAGAATATTACTTCTACAAAATCGAAGCAGGTGGATATTATGATATTAATAAAATTGGCCCTATTGATAATTCTCAGAACCTGACTATACCCAACGGTTCCGGAAAATCAGAAACAATAGGCGTCAAAACTACAAAGACCCAATATTACGTCAAAAATATTCCGGCTATCAAAGAAGAAAGTTATATCACGACACTCGATGATTATGTCAGCAAAATAGGATTTGAACTTAACGCGACTAATTTCCCTCAGGGCGGCTACAAGGAATATACGACTACCTGGCCAAAAATCATTAAAGAAATGATGGATCATGACAATTTTGGTGGATATATTCAGAAGAAAAATCCCGGTAAGGAGTTAGTCAAAGAGATCATTAAAGATGAAACTACTCCGGAAGGAAAAATGAACCTCATCTTCAACTATGTAAAAAACAACATTAAATGGGACAATAAATACCGGCTGTATACCGAAGCAAACAGCCCGAAATCTGTGCTGGAAAAGAAATCCGGCAGTTCATCGGAGATCAATCTGTTACTGCTCAATCTATTGGATGCTGCCGGACTGGAAAGTTATCCTGTTATCATCAGTACAAGAGGTAACGGCACACACCCTGGTTATCCGCTGGCCAGCAAGTTTAACAGCATTATTGTAATGACTATTACCGGAGATAAAAAAAACCTGTTAGACGCAGTAAATAAAAACAATACCCCGGGAATTTTAAGTTATCCGAATTTAAACCATCGCGGATTAAAGATCAACAGGACTGATAATGCCGGAGAGTGGATTTCTACCGAAAATGACAAGACGAGCAGAAACAGTATTTTTTATAATCTCACACTAGACACAGAAAATAAACTGAAGGGGACATTATCAATTTCTAGAAATAACTATGAAGGTCTTGATGCAAGGAATGCTTACCAGGCCGCAACCAATCAGGAAGAATTTCTTAAAAATTATAAAAGTAACAAACCCGGTCTGGAAATAAATAATTACAAAATTGAAAATCTGGATAACCCGGAGGAAGCACTTATTGAAAGTATGGACGTGACTATCGAAGACAATATAGAAGCTGCTGGTAACCTCTCTTACTTTATGCCATTGTTATATGAGCGGACAAAAGAAAATCCATTTACACTGGAAGAACGGAATTATCCGGTAGACTTTGCCTATCCTAAAGAAGAGAACTATCATATTACTATCGAATTACCTGCGGGTTACAAGCCAGACCAGCTTCCAAAAAACGAGAGATTTCAATTACCGGAAAATGGCGGCTCATTTACAATTATGTATGTGATAGACGAGAACAAATTAAATATGGTTAGTAAAATCTCCTTACTAAAATCGAGCTATAGTTCGGAAGAATATTACAATCTGAAAGAATTATTTAAAAATATTGTCCGTAAACAAGCAGAACAAATCGTACTTAAGAAAATATGAAACTAAGCCATTTACTATCTACACTGTTAATTGGCACCACCACTGTAGCCAGTGCACAAGAAATATACGATGTCGCTAATATACCTGCGGAATTGTTGAAAAAATCGACTGTTGTGATCCGTAATGAAGAGCAGCATCTCGCTATTAAAAGTAATAGCAGTGCTGTTATGGCTTATAAAACAGCCATCACCATCCTCAGCAAAAATGGAGAAAATAACGCAGCCATGTCAGAGTATTATGATAAATTTTCTTCGGTCTATAATCTTAAAGCAACGATGTATGATGCTAAAGGAGTTAAAATAAGAACTTATAAGACTTCCGATTTTAAAGATGAAAGCATCACTTCTGACGGAACCATGTATGATGATAACCGTATAAAAAAGATAGTATTTTTAAATGCCACTTTCCCATATACCATCGAGTATAGTTATGAGAAGAGTTACAATGGCTATATTGCCTTTCCTTCATGGAGTCCTGTAAGTACCTATGACTGTGCAGTAGAAAAATCTGTATATACTTTACAAGTCCCTAAAACAGTTACCTTTAAATATTTAAAGAGTAAGGGCCTTCCAACAGATTCTACTGTCACCGCTGATAAGACGACTTATACATGGGCTTGTCAAAACCTGAATTCATTTACCTATGAACCGATGTCAACGGGGTTAAATGCGATTACACCCTGGGTATTGGTTTCTCCAAATAATTTTGAGTATGATAACTCTAAAGGTAGTGTCGAAAACTGGAAAAACATGGGTGATTGGATTTATCAGCTCAGTAATACTGTGCAGCCATTGCCAGAGAAAACAAAAGGTATCATTCAGACCCTGATCGCTTCAGCTAAAACTGATAAAGAAAAGATAGCTATTCTCTATCATTATTTACAATCGAATACCAGGTATGTGAGCGTTCAGCTTGGAGTTGGAGGTTTCAGGCCAATAACAGCAGATAAAGTTGCTTCAGTGAACTACGGGGACTGTAAAGCACTGTCAAATTACATGAAAACGATCTTAGCAGAAGCCGGTATTCAATCGAACCTTGTGGTGATAGGTAATGGTTTACCTTCACTCAATAAGGACTATGCAAGTTTTGGACAGGCTAATCATATGATCCTGTGCATCCCTGCGGCAAAAGATACAACCTGGCTGGAATGCACAAGTCAATATACACCAGCAGGGTATATTGGTAATAATAACTCAGCAAGGACTGTACTACTGGTTACAGAAGCCGGTGGAAAACTGGTCAGAACTCCTGTTTATAAGCCCGAAGACAATTTCCAAAACCGCATCACTACTATAACGCTGGCCACAGATAAGCCTGCTGACGTTCATATCAAAACCACCTACAGCAATTCTCAATACGAAGATCAATTGGGTATGCTATTGTCAGAACCCGTGGAACAACGGAAAAGAGTCATGAGAAATCTCGGAATACCCGATATGGAAATTTCATCTTTAAGCTTTTTACAACCAGACAAAAGTATTCCAAAAATAGAAGAAGACATTGTTTTAAAAAGTTCCCAGATGATCAGCCGCGGAGGAGATAAGTTATTTATAACGCTGAATTTATTAAACAGAAGAGAGAGTGTACCGGCAAAGGTTGAAAACAGGCAAACTTCTTTTTCAGTGGCTTATGGCTTCCAGGATACTGATGTAACTACCTATACCCTTCCACAAGGTTATAAAGTAGAATTTGTCCCTCAGGATATTTCACTGGAATCAGAATTTGGAAAATATACTGCTAAGGTAACGGTGAAAGATAATTCAATCATCTATACACGCAACCAGACCATGAGCAGCAAAAAATATGCGCCTGAAAAATACAAAGACATCGTAGAATTCTACAAAAAAATCTATGTAGCAGACAAACAAAAAGCAGTACTGGCTAAAATTAATTAGCCAGTACTATTGTTTACTTTTTACCAACCACAACCTTCGTAAAGTCTGCGGTATTTAAATATTTATTAGCCAATGCCTTTAGCTGTTCAGCAGTGATTGATTTGACGGTATGAATGTAGTTATCATAATAATCATAATCCAATCCTGAATAATAGATGTTTTTAAACTTATCAGCATGAGAGAATGCATTTTCCAGACTTCCCAGCATAGAACCCAGCATATAACTGCGAACCAGACTTAGCTCCTGCTCAGAAACTTCTTCTGATTTTAACAAGTCGATTTCTTTCTCTATTTCATTTAAAGCACTCGTACAAACATCAGCGCCAACTTCTGTAGCGATGAAAAAATAACCAGCATCCTTCAAAGAAACAACGGCAGAACCAATACCATAAGTATAACCTTTGTCTTCACGGATATTAGCCATTAACCTGGAACCAAAGTAACCGCCTAACAAGCAGTTCATCACCTGGAAACCTGCGAAATCCGGATGAGAGCGGTTAATACTCAAAGTTCCCATTCTGATTGCAGACTGTATCGCATCTGCCCTTTCAATAAAGATCTCACCTTTTGGTGCACCTTCAAAAGAGAATTGGTTGATTGTAGAAGCAGCCTCGTTATTCCAGTCTTTACCAAAATTGGCATTCAACAAGTCGAATTCAGCAGCTTCAAATTTTCCGGCAACAAATATAGTACAGTTCTCAGGCTTGTAAGCAGCACTGAAATAAGCTACTAAATCTGCTCTTTCTATAGCCTGGTAATCTTCTACATCAATATCAGAACCATAAGTTGAAGTCCCGAAAATAGCATGTGCAAAATTCTTTCTGGCAATAAAATCATTCTTCTGCAAACTCACCTTCAGCGACTGCTGTTGATTTTGTTTAAAAATATCCAGTTCCTGCTGAGGAAAAATACTCTCATTTAATACAGACCATAAAATAGGCAGTACCGATCCAAGATGTTTATTCAGCGTATATATTTTGATACTCGATTGATCAGCACCATAATCAGTTTGCAAAAAGGCACCATAATAATCCACCTTATCGGCAATTTCCCTGGCAGTAAGCTTATCAGTTCCATTGTTAATCAAATGGTTTACTGCTATAGCCTGCAAAGGCTTAGATTCATCCCAATTTACATTTTCAAAAACGAATTCAATACGAACAAGCTCCTGTTTTCCGGCATTCACAGTAAATACCTTAATCCCGTTTGCTAATTCCTGTTTTTGAGGGGCAATAAAATTAATATCATTCACCTGTCTTGACTCAGGTATAAGGGTTCGGTTAAGCATTTTCGGAAGTTAAGTAGTATAAAGTAGAACATTGCTCTCTCACGAAAGTCTTTTTGGCAACTTCAAGAAGTTTTGCTGCATCAACAGCAAGATATTTCTGAATTTCAGTATTTAATCCTTCTGCGTCACCCAGTAACTCATAATAAGCAAGATTCATTGCTTTATCAAGCAGGCTCATTTCAGCAAATACCATAATAGATTCCGATTTGTTTTTCACTTTCGTCAATTCTATCTGGCTAACCTCTTCGGTTGCAATTTTATCCAGTTCAGCCCACACAGCCTTTTCTGCTGCTTCCATCGTTACCCCTTCACTCAGTTTACCTTCTACAACAAATAAACCTTCATCCAGACTACTGGTAATATATGCATGAATATCACTAAACAGTTGCTGATCTTTCAGTAAACTGTTATATAACCGGGAAGACTGTCCCTGAGAAAGTACATCAGATAAAAGATCATAAACCTGGTAATCTGCATCCCTGCGCGCAGCCATTTTGAAAGCCAGGTAAAATGCATTCAAAGGAACATTTGCAGTTACAGTTTCCTTGCGCGCTTCAGTTTGCGCAGGCTCCTGAACCAGGTCCCTCACATATTTATCTCCCGCAGGAATAGGACTGAACCATTTCTCTGCCAATAACTTAATCTCTTCAGTTTTCACGTTTCCACCCACAACCATTATGGCATTCTGCGGATTATAATGTTTCTTAAAGAAGGCCTTCACATCTTCCATCGAAGCATTTTCGATTTGTGCAAGATCCTGTCCTATAGTTGCCCAGCGGTATGCATGCTTTTTATAAGCAAGCGGCCTTAACTTCAGCCATACATCACCATAAGGCTGATTTAAATATCTCTGTTTAAATTCTTCACAAACCACATTACGTTGTGTTTCCAGACTTTTCTCAGAAAACGCCAGGCTCAGCATACGATCACTCTCCAACCAGAAAGCAGTTTCAATATTCGTAGCCGGCAAAGTGATATAATAATTTGTAATGTCATTACTTGTGAAAGCATTGTTTTCCCCTCCTACTCTTTGCAGCGGTTCATCATAGACAGGTATATTAACAGAACCTCCAAACATGAGGTGCTCAAAAAGATGTGCAAAACCGGTTTTACCCTCTTCCTCATCCCGCGCACCGACATCATAAAGGATGTTTAATACCGCCATAGGGGTTGTATCATCTTCGTGTACCAGAACACGTAAGCCATTAGCTAGTGTAAAACGATTAAAATCTACCATAAATATATAATTGTGTCAAATATAGGAATAATGATTTAGGGTAAATGTGATAATCTCATGAAATAAAAACAGCAGAACAAATGGTATATTTGCTGTATGAATACTGCCGAATTATTACAAAGGGCTCTGCAATTCGACTTTTTAACAAAAGAAGAGGGCGTGTTTTTGTACCACAATGCTTCTACTGCCGATTTGGCCTTTGTTGCAAATGAGCTGAGAAAAAAACAAGTACCGAGCGGAAAAGTTACCTGGCAAATTGATAGAAACGTTAATACCACGAATGTGTGTATTGCGAACTGTAAATTTTGCAATTTCTTCAGAAGACCGGGTCATGATGAAAGCTATATCACAGACATAGAGACTTATAAAGTTAAAATTGAAGAGACTTTCCGTCTGGGCGGTGATCAGTTACTTTTACAGGGCGGACATCATCCCGACCTTGGGCTTGAATTTTATGCTGACCTGTTCAGAAAGTTAAAAGAACTTTATCCTGATCTTAAATTACACGCATTAGGCCCGCCTGAAATTGCACACGTTGCAAAAATCGATAAACTTACCCACACAGAAGTTTTAAGCGCATTGAAAGCTGCCGGCATGGATTCTTTGCCTGGTGCAGGTGCAGAAATTCTGAATGACAGGGTTCGCCGGTTAATTTCCAAAGGAAAATGTGGTGGACAGGAATGGCTGGATGTAATGCGTGCAGCACACCAGCTGGATATTACGACCTCTGCAACCATGATGTTTGGTCATGTTGAAACTATAGACGAACGTTTCGAGCATTTAGTCTGGATCAGAGAAGTTCAGAGTGAAAAACCAGCAGACGCTAAAGGATTTTTAGCCTTTATTCCATGGCCTTTCCAGGATGACGGTACTTTGTTGAAACGTTTAAGAGGAATTACGAATGATGTTTCCGGAGATGAATACGTAAGGATGCTTGCCCTGAGCAGAATTATGCTGCCGAACGTTAAAAATATACAAGCGTCATGGCTGACTGTAGGTAAAAATGTAGCACAATTGTGTTTACATGCAGGTGCTAATGATTTTGGATCTATTATGATTGAAGAAAATGTAGTTTCTGCTGCTGGTGCACCACACCGTTTTACTGCAAAAGGAATACAGGATGCGATCAGAGAAGCAGGTTTTGAACCTCAATTAAGAGGTCAGCAATACAACTACCGTGACCTGCCTGAACATTTAGAGGAACAAGTGATTAATTACTAATCATTGCTGCTATAAAAAATAAAAAGGAAGAGAATTTCGATCCTCTTCCTTTTCCTCACTGTATCTCCCCCTCGAAAAATTATTTGATAAACAGGCTTGCAATCGAAAGTACCTGAGGCATAGTTAGTGGCTCATCAAAAGCCTCTGTTGATGCATTTACTGAGAAACCAAGGCCTGGAATGTTGATATCTAACTGTGTTACATTATCTTCACCAGCATAACTCGCTGCTGCTGCTGCAACCCCACTATCATTTGCACCAGTAATCCATGGTTTTAAATTAGTTAAACCTCCACCAGCTGGCGCTTTACGCATTTGGCGGATATGCGCAGCGTGGCGCGCTTCAACGGAGTGAATTTGTAAAGCAGTTTGTAATACACTTGGGCTGCTCATTAAGTTACCAGCCTGTCCTTTATAAGCTCTTACACCTGTATCTTCAAATACTTGCGCTACCGCAAGAAAAGTTGGATAATCAGAGAATACAGTTGGGAAATTCCCTTTTGCAGTAAAATCAAATGAAGCCGCAGTATAAGATACCGGAGTACCACCAGAAGCAGTAATTGCTCCTTTTAATAAATTAACGTGTGCTAATTCATGATCACGAATGTTAGCAATCGCTGCTACAGCAGGTGTACCAGCAGGAATTAATCCAGCAGTATTAATACCAGTCTGATAGAAATTATATTCAATATATTCCAAAGTTAAAGCAAAGTTTAACACGTCAATCACACTTGTAGTGGTTTGTCCGTAAGCTTTTTTGAACATAGAGCCTAAAGCCATCGGAAGCGCAGCTAAAGCTACTTTTGATCCAAAGCCATAAAATGATTTCATTGCCGCTCTGCGTGGATTTAAGCGTTCATACACTTCTCCATCCACTTTTTCAATTTCTTCTAATATGTTAATGATATTCATGATTTCCAGGATTAAGAAGTAGGTAAATTAGACGCGTTAATTGCAGTTTTAATATACGTTTTAGCGATAGTTAAAACCTGGATAGGTGTTCTGGCACCATCAAGTCCGTTCGCATCAACAGCAGTTGAATCAGCGAAGGTTCCATTCGAAATCAAATCACGGATTAAAGCCGCATGACGTGCTTCAACAGAGACGATCTTTCCAGCAACCTCTAAATATTTTGCCGTTTTTAAAAGTTTACCAGCTCCATTATAAGCTGAAACCCCTAAATCTTCAAATGCTTTGGCTGTATTCAGTACACTTGCTCTGTCAGCAAAATTAATCGATGAAAAATCTACTGTCAAACTTACAATCGCTCCTGTACCCAATGCTTTTTTGAAAAATTCACGGTGAGCTAACTCATGATCTCTGATATCAGTCAGTAAAGCAAGCTCATTTGCAGGAATACCAGTATAAGGGCTTTTTACCACTGCATCATAAAATGCACCTTCTAATTGTTCCAGTGCATAGGCGTAATTTAAGATACCCGGATCACCGCTACCTAAATCCACACCTGTATCCAAACCTGGAGTACTTTTGTCTTTTTTACAGCCCGCAGCAATTAAAGCTACCCCTGCAACCCCTGCTCCTGCATATTGCAGAAAAGATCTGCGTTGCAGTTTTGCAGTCAGGATACCGCTCTCCTGAAGCAGTATCTCTTTCTCTCCTTGTAAACTTTTCATAAGAAATGATTTAAATTATGGTTCAACTAAGTTGAGGGCCCCCATGATTATACCGTGACATACGGCATCTAAATCGCTTTGGTTTTTGACTTTGTCAAAAAAATTCTTGACTCCCCTATTTTTTTGATAATTTCACCTTATAAAAATATCGGCTTGTGTTCAATGTGATAATAGTAGACGATGAAGAATTTGCGCGGTCTTCACTTTTTTTTCTCTTACAGGAAAATTGCGAAAATGTGCACATCAGCGGGATTGCAAAATCGGTAGATGAGGCACGTGAACTGCTCTCTTTACATGAGGTCGACCTGATCTTTCTGGATATCGCTATGCCCGGAAAAAATGGCTTTGAGCTTATTCCAGACGCGAAACTGCACAATACCCAGGTCGTATTCACTACTGCTTATGACCAGTATGCTTTAAGAGCAATTAAGGCTAATGCACTGGACTATTTACTGAAGCCAATCGACATCGATGAGCTTAAAGAAACGGTAGAAAAAGCAGCAAAATTAATCCGTATGATTGACCAGGAATCCGACCGGAATGAGCGCTTAAAAAATTTAGCAAATAATTTAGCAGACCGGTCAGAAATCAGGAAAATAAGTTTGCCGAACGGACAAGGATACACCCTGATTGACCTTAATGAAATCATTCATATAGAAGCAGATAGCAATTATTCCATCTTTCATCTCGACAACAGGGATAAAATTACCGTATCCAAAGTATTGAAAGATTATGAAGAGATTTTACCAGAAGATCAATTTATCCGGATTCATAAATCCAGTATTGTAAATTTAAATTATCTGAAAGAATACAACTCAAAAAACGGCCTGGAAGTTTTGTTAAAAAACGGAGAGAAAATAGCCGTATCAAGGCGCAGAGCAAGTATTTTCGCAGAGAAAGTTAAACAATATACCAATTTCGCCAGTGATAAATAAAACAAGAGCTTTCTATAGCAAAGGAATCACCCTGTTACTCCTTTTAATAGTTTCAGGCATTTACAGCTATGGACAGACTACTTTTATTAAACATTACGGCAGTAAAGACGGTTTGCCAAGCAACAGCTGTTATTTTATCCTTCAGGACAAAAAGGGGTATATCTGGGTCGCTTCAGACGCAGGTGTAAGCCGCTTTGACGGAAAAGTATTTGAAAACTTCTCTATCGATGACGGCCTACCCGACAACCAGATTATCCGGTTAAACGAAGACCGCTCCGGAAGAATCTGGTTTTTCTCTTTAAACGGTCAGCTCAGCTACTTTAAAAATGGCGTGATCTACAATGAAAGTAATGACAAATTACTTCAGCTTTTAAAATTTAATGGTGTCGTTACTTCCTTCTTTGAAGACAGCAAAGGCCATCTCTGGTTTGGGACTAATAAGAACCTGCTGGCCAGATGGGACGGAAAATCATTAAAAAAATACACCTCCACTGATCCTGCCAATCAGTTCATCAATACCTTTATTTACGAAGACCAATCCGGCAGGATATGGGCATCAAGTGTACACTGCCTACGTATCTTTGATGGAGAAAGCTTTAACAAAACAACGTTTAAGATCAGTCCCCTATCCTATAAAACCGTTAAAAACCTGCCCGACCAAACCATGTATTTCCTCGATAAAAAGGGATTGAATTTCAAAAACGGAGTACAGCAGCAACTAACGATGACAATTGACAGTACTTTACTGGCAGATAACCCGGGCTATTTTTATGCGGAAAACCAAAAAGAGCTGTGGTTAACCACCAATTCAGGAGTCTATCACCTGGAAGCAGACGGTACCAAAACACATTACCTGCATAACCTGACCACCAACCAGGTGATCAAAGACAATCGGGAAAACATGTGGTTTGCTACCGGCAATGGTATTTATATGCTGCCTAAAAAGTCTAAAAGAGTTTATATACGGGATAATCGCTATGGCCTGAGCAACAACACCGTCAGAAGCCTGATCAAAGACCATTCAGGTAACCTCTGGCTGGGACTGGACAATGGAAAAATTAATATCCTGAACAAATCCACGCATCAGATCAGTACCATTGATCTCCCTGATAAGAAAAAGTTCAGCAGCATTAAACAAATCAGTACCGATTCATCGGGAGAAAAAGTATTTTTCAGTTCAGACTATGGCTTAGGGATACTTTCTGCTAAACACACCTCAAATCAGGATATCAAATACCTGAAAGAAACCCATAGCTCTGGTTTTGTACTTAAAAACTTTAGTATCAGCAGTAAAAATCATCTCACCTTAGCGCTGTCCTCTGGTGTAGTGATGGTCAATGATCCATTTCATAAACTATCATTTACTTCATCAAATTATAAAGAAGGAGAAAACTTCTTCAGCAACAGAGCCTATCGCGTCTATTATGACAAAGACGACAACCTCTGGTTTTCCAACGTGAACGGACTGGCCGAGCTATCAGCAGGCAAGCTCACCAGGCACTATCAGCGCCATCCGCTGTTAACCAAAAGGATTAACGACATTGCGCAATTACCAGATGGTACTATTGTGCTCGCTACCGATGGATATGGCCTGCTTTTCTTTAAAAACAACCTGCTGATCCGGCAAATCACCCGTGAAGACGGACTGGCAAACAACATCTGCAAAAAACTTTACATCCAGAAAGATCATGTTTGGGTAGTGACCACCAATGGCGTAAACCGGATCTTTTTAAACAGCAAAAACCCGGTAGAATCATTTGAATATACCAATAACCTGCTCGACAACGATGTAAATGGCTTATATATAGATCGTGATACCGCCTACTTCGCAACCAACCATGGCCTGGTTTTCTTTGCCAATACCCCTTTTGACAGAAATAAAGAGATGCCTAAAGTATTGATATCCACCATTATCAATAACAGAAAACCACTAAGCCTGAATACAGATTCTTTCAACCTTGCCCCAGCAGCAAATAATATTACATTTTACTACAGTGCCCTTGACTTTCAAAACAACTATATCTTATATCGCTACCGGTTAAAATCAGGCAACCCATGGACAGAAACAAAAAACAGGAGACTGGAATTCTCTTCTCTGGAACCCGGCACCTATAAATTTGAGCTCAGCGCAAAAACAAACAATAGCCAGTGGAGCAAACCGGTAGCCGTAAGTTTCGTCTTAAAAGCGCATTTCTGGCAATCCTGGTGGTTCATCTTCGTCATGCTGCTTTTGGCCAGCTTTAGTTTTTATAAGATTGCGGTTATCGTGACCCAGCAGCAAAAAGATAAAGAACAACAAAGGCTGCTGCTGAAAAATAAAATCCTGATGCTCGAACAACAGGCTTTGCAAGCGATGATGAATCCACATTTTGTTTTCAATGTGATGAACTCGATCCAGCATTACATCAATACCAAAGATACTTCCTCAGCCAATAAGATCCTGACTGGTTTTGCCCGTCTGATCAGAAAAAACCTGGACATCTGTACCAAAAGTTTTATTTCTATAGAAGAGGAAATTGAATACCTTTCCCTTTACCTGACCCTGGAAAAGAAAAGATTCGGAGAGAAGTTCAATTATAACATTCACATTGCCCCGGACATCGACCAGGATGAGACGATGATTCCCTCCATGATATTGCAGCCCTATATAGAAAATGCAATCTGGCACGGCCTGATGCCTAAAGAAGAAGGCGGGAAAATCTCCATTGTAATTCAACATCAGGATGCCGCTTATTTATTGATCCAAATCATAGATGATGGCGTTGGAATAGACAATTCACTGCGTGTAAAAAGAGAAAAACATGAGAGTAAAGGCATGAGCCTTACCCAGGAAAGGATCAACCTGATTAACCAGATCGAAGCAAATCCAATACAAATCAGTATTAAACAGAACGGTAACTCGGGTACAACTATCTCTATTTTAGTCCCAAACAGGTAGATTTTACCGTTTACTCGAAGATACCTACCACTTACTAAGTATTATTCGTTTGAAATGAAAATAGCATTAAACTTGTTATAGATATTAAAACAAACAAAGTTTGTAAAACGCGTTCTTATAGAATTGGCCAAAGATATTTTTAACCTAACCTAAAACTTATCTCAATTCAGGTTTCATTTGTGTGTTAAAAGTGGTAAAGTTAAAGCTTTACCACTTTTTTTTTGTCCCGGATTATTGCCGATTATGATCTGATCAGCAAGCTCTTGAAAAACTTCAGTCAAAATTTGAAAAAAGTTCTTTTTTTGAAAAGCTTTTTATGTTAAATTTGATTGAGCAAAAAATCAATAAAAGCAGCTTCGATGCTATTTAAAAAGATTTTTCGTAAATTTAACGTATCAACAACTCTGGTAATTTTATTTAAGACAAATGACAACTCCAAAAAAATCTGTTAAGAAAAGTTCATTAGATGATCAGGCACAGGACAAAGAGATGAATGATGAGAATTCTTATGACTCTATTGAGAAAAAGAAAACTTACGACGATGACGACGATGATTTTGATCTTCCATTAGATGATCTGGACACCTTCGACGACTTTGATTCAGACGATGACGATGATACTTACTAAGTAATTCTGTCAAATTATATAGAGCATCTTTTTTACAGGATGCTTTTTTTTTATCAGTGCTTTAACCCAAATGAATAAATGCAGTTAATTTCCGTTTCCAGTTCACCCACAAAAAAAGAGTTTTTACAGGTTCCACATACCATCTATCAAAATGATCAGAACTGGATCTGTCCGCTCGATCAGGATGTAGAGAAAACATTTGACCCGGAAAAGAATATCTTCTTTAAACATGGCGAATGTACCCGCTGGATCTTAAAAGATGAACAAGGAAAGGCAATTGGAAGGATCGCGGCTTTCATTAACACCAAAAAAGCATTTAACTACGAACAGCCAACAGGCGGTGTTGGCTTCTTTGAATGTATTGATAACCAGGATGCTGCCTTTAAGCTATTTGATGTTGCGCAGGCCTGGCTAAAAGAAAGAGGAATGGAAGCGATGGACGGGCCAATCAATTTTGGTGAAAACGATACCTTCTGGGGATTACTCGTAGAAGGCTTCACTCCCCCGTCTTACGGCATGAATTACAATCCTGCTTATTATCAGGCCTTTTTTGAAAATTACGGATTCGTCACCTCCTACCAGCAGATCACCAATCACCTTGCGGTCAGAAACCCTTTTCCTGAGCGCTTTACAAAGATTGCGACCTGGGTAGCGAATAAACCCGGCTACACCTTTGAACACTTCTCCAAAAAGAATGCAGAGAAATATGTGCAGGATCTGATGGAAATCTACAATGATGGCTGGAAAGACTTTGAAAACTTTGTTCCGATCAAGAAAGAAACCCTTCAGGAGAGTTTTAAACAGATGGAGGCCATTATGGATGAAAAACTAATTTGGTTTGCTTACCTGAACGGAGAACCCGCTTCTTTCGTAGTTATTATCCCTGATGCGAATCAAATGATCAAAGGTTTCAACGGAAAATTGGGTTTGATAGAAAAACTGAAATTTGTTTACCGGAGATGGAAAGGTGTAAACCGGATGAGAGCCATTGTGATGGGTACAAAAACTGCCTATCAGAAACACGGACTGGAATCCGCCTTATTTATTAAACTAAAAGAATATGTTTTGCCTCTGGACCAGTATGACGAGCTGGAATTATCCTGGGTAGGTGACTTCAACGATAAAATGCTTTCTATTCATGAAGCAACCGGTGCTGTTTTCGGAAAGCGTCACCTGACTATGCGAAAAGTCTTCACTGCCCATTAATTTAAAAGCCTGTTTAGAATCTCTAAACAGGCTTTTAAAATCTTACTATTTTTCTCTGATTTCTTCGTAAAGATCAATAACCTTCTTTTGAAGTTTAATGATCTCTTCTTCTCTCAGTGATAGTTTCGCCTTCAGATTATTGATCTCTTCAAAATTTACAGATTGAGGATTTTCTCCTTCTTTAGAGATGATATCCATTGTAGAGACTTCAAAAAGATTAGCGATCTGAGCCAGCCTCGAGATGTTAATATCCGTAATCCCAGTTTCAATTTTTGAAAATGCAGGAATAGAGATGTTTAATCTTTTAGCTACTTCGCCCTGACTCCATCCATTTTTTTGACGGAGCTGTCTGATGTTCTTACCGATGATGTTCATTGTTATAAATTTAGGTGTGTTTTGTTCTTTAAGTATTCAACTCACGTGCCAGTTTGGCTAAATCTATCCCGCCAAAGTTACCCGAGCTCATCAGCAAAAGGTTTGTCTGGCGAAAATCCAACCCTCTTAAGTATTGCTCAAGAGTAGAGGCATTGTCAAAAAAAGTAAGCTTATCGTTATTAAATGCTGTTTGAACATCTATTTCAGTGAAAGGCTTAATTTTTTTTTGTTGAAATGTTTTTATATCTATATATACGATAGGATTCTCTGCACGGATCATCGTATCTGCATATTGCAGTAAAAAATTTTTATTTAAACTACTAAATGTGTGTAATTCTATACAAGCTACTAATTTTCTTTCCTCAAATTGCGACTTTACTGCCTCAATTGTAGCTTTCAATTTGGAAGGGGAGTGTGCAAAATCCTTATAAACATTTGTATTATTCTCTGTATTTAACAACTCCAGCCTTTTAGATGCCCCTTTAAATGAGGTAATTGCCAGATTAAAATCATTTTCACTGATACCAATTTCTTTACAAACCAATTTCGCAGCACTTAAATTCATCAGGTTATGATCACCAAAAACTTTCAGTGGCAGATTTTCAGGCAGTAAATAAGTTATACCATTGTTAACGTGGTGTGCAGGGATTTCGTATCCTGTTTTAACAATTTCTTTAGGATTATTCCTTACAAGAGTACACAATTCCTGATCAGTCGAAGCGTAAAATAACTTACCCCCAGGCATAATGGTATCAATAAAAAGCTCAAACTGGTGCAAATAATTTTCAAAAGTAGGGAACACATTCACATGGTCCCAGGCTACTCCGCTGATTACTGCGACATTTGCTTTATAAATATGGAATTTTGGTCTTCTGTCAATCGGCGAAGCTAAATATTCATCTCCCTCGATAATAATTATAGGCGCAGCCTCAGTAAGCCGCACCATGGTATCGAACCCCTCCAGTTGTGCACCAACCAGGTAATCGAAATCTTTTTTGTAATAGTTAAGTACGTGCAGGATCATGGAAGTAATAGTCGTTTTACCATGACTGCCACCTATCACGACTCTCAGCTTATCTTTAGTCTGCTCATAGATATATTCAGGATAAGAATAAACCTTTAGTCCAAGCGCTTGCGCCCTGAGTAATTCAGGATTATCAATGAGGGCATGCATTCCTAAAATAACCGCATCAAGATCCGCTGTGATTGACTCCTCATGCCAACCCAGTTTTTCAGGTAAAATCCCATGTCTGGAAAGTCTGCTTGCCGATGGTTCAAAAATTAAATCATCTGAACCACTTACAATAAAACCTTTCTGATGCAAAGCTATTGCCAGGTTGTGCATTGCACTTCCCCCAATAGCTATAAAATGTATTCGCATTCTCAAATATTAAAAAAAATAAAGCAATTAAAATACTTTTATTTATTAAGCCTTTTTAAAACGTGCGGCTACCCACTCTCCGATCTTCTTATGGTTCAGATAATTCATGCCAAATGGTGCACAAGCATCCTTAATCATTTGAAGGTCCGGATCTTCATAAAATCCACTAAAAAATATTTCACCACCGCTTTTTAAAACGCTGGCATATACAGGTATCTGATCCAGTAAAATATTACGGTTGATGTTTGCAAGGATAATATCATACTCAGCAGCAGGGATTACTTCTTTCCCACCACATAAAGCAGTAATATTAGTAATGTTGTTCAATGCAGCATTTTCTTTAGCGCTCAGATAACAAACTTCGTCGTTATCAATAGCGACTAAGTCTTTAGCACCCTTTTTAGCCGCAAGAATGGCTAATATCGCTGTTCCGCATCCCATATCAAGGATATGCTTTCCAGTCACCTCAGTTTCCAGAATATATTGCATCATCATCGTTGTAGTTTGATGATGACCAGTACCGAACGCCATTTTAGGATCAATAACGATCTCGTATTTATATTGAGGCTGAACAGGGTGGAAAGTCGCTCTTACATAGCAGGTTTCATCGATAATGAGCGGTTCAAAATTCTTCTCCCACTCCTCATTCCAATTTTCTGCGGCAATTTCTGTTACGGTATAATTATAATCGAACTCTCCTTCGAACTGAAGAAGAGATCCGGTTAAGTTTTCTTTATTATAGCTATCGAAATCAATAAAAGCAGAGAAACCATTTTCGGTATCTTCAAACGTATTGAATCCAATTTCAGCCAGCTCACTGATTAATAAATCCTGTTGATATTCCTGGATAAGCGTAAAGCTGAAGGTGATTTGTATATACTGCATTAAGAATTAAAGGTTTTAACGATATCTGCGAAATCACGTGATTTAAGAGAAGCGCCCCCAATTAATCCACCATCAATATCTTTTTGTGCAAATAATTCCGGTGCATTTTTAGGTGTACAGCTACCTCCATATAAAATTGAAGTTTCTTCAGCAGCATCTTCCCCATATTTACCAGCAACTTCTGCACGGATAAACTCATGTACTTCCTGAGCCTGCTCAGCAGTAGCAGTAAGTCCGGTACCAATTGCCCAAACTGGTTCGTAAGCGATGACAACTTTTGTAAAATCTTCAGGACTCAGGTGGAACAGGCCATTTTCTAATTGTCCTTTCAGGATTTCAAAGAAATTACCGTTGTTTCTTTCGTCTAATGTTTCACCAATACAGAAAATAGGTGTTAATTGATTTGCTAAAGCAATATTAGTTTTATCAGCAAGTAAAGCATCGCTTTCTGCAAAATACTGACGGCGTTCTGAGTGTCCGACAATTACATATTCACAACCAATTGATTTGATCATCCTGGCTGAAATTTCACCAGTGAAAGCACCGCTTTCTTTTTGGTGGCAATTCTGAGCACCAATTTTAACGACATCACCTCCTAATTTTGATAAGCTGTTCAAGTGAATGAACGGAGCACATATGATAGCTAGCTGATCGCCTTTTTTCTCATCTCTTACGATGTTAACGATTTCTGAAAATAATGAAATACCTTCTGCATAGTCCGTATTCATTTTCCAATTTCCTGCTACTATTTTCTTTCTCATAATTAAATCTAATATTATTTTAACTGTAATCCTATTTCATTGGCACTTAACCCAAATTTTGACGCTTAAATTAAGTTACTATTGCTCAACTACACATATAGCTGATAAAAATACACAAAGTCTCCTAAAAAGATCTATAAATTGAAGTTAAATCAAAAATCGATGACAATATATCTTTTTCTATCTGATTAAACTCAACATTTTTACGTTCATATACTTTTTCTGCTGTTTCGAACATTTTTTCAAGGCTATAAACAGCAAGGCTATCACATCCACCCCAGGCAAAATCCGGAATAAAGTTCTTCGGATAGCCAGATCCAAACACATTTGCACTGACACCGACCACAGTACCGGTATTAAACATGGTATTGATGCCACATTTCACATGATCTGCCATAATTAAGCCGCAAAACTGAAGTCCGGTCTGTCTGAATGCAGTTTTTTCATAATCCCACAATTTAACATCGGCATAGTTATTTTTCAAATTGGAATTATTGGTATCCGCCCCGATATTGCACCATTGTCCCAGCACAGAATTACCCAGGTAACCTTCATGCCCTTTCGCAGAATAACCCCAGATCACGGCATTGTTAATCTCGCCGCCTACTGTACTAAACGGGCCTATGGTAGTTTGTCCGTAAATCTTGGTTCCCATTTTCACCCTGGAGCCTTCACCTAAAGCAAAAGACCCCCTGATATGTGTACCTTCCCAAACCTGTGTATTTTTACCGAGGTAAACAGGCCCTGTTAACGTATTAAAAGTAGCGCATTCCGCTTCCACTCCTTCTTCAATAAAAATCTGGTCACCCAGAACTGTATTGGTCGTGCTTAATTTCGCTGAAACCCTGCCTTTAGTTAAAAGATCAAAGTCAGCGCTGAGCTGTACATCATTATTTCTAAAAATATCTTCAGGAAATACAATACGTGTAAAAGATCCGCTATAAGAAACAGGACGCAATAAAGCACCCTGTGCTAAACTAACGGTTTCACCCGGATTAACTTTGTAAGCCAGAACCAGTTCCCCCTGCACAAGTACTTCACCACTGCGCAAAGCAGCAATCGCAGCAAAAAGACTTTCGTCCGGGCAAACAGAACCGTTAATGTAAGTGTCCGCATCCTTGCGGGTCTGATATTTTGCAGTCAGGTAAACCGCAGTACAGAATCCTGGAACAGCTGATGCATAATTGGCCCATTTTTCAGCTATGGTTAATATTCCAATCCGCAGATCGGCCACAGGCCGTGTAAAAGTGAGCGGCCTTAGAGATAAAGCAGTCTGATCATCAAATAAATTAATGTTCATTTGTGTTGTTATTGTTTTACATAGAATTTGCAGAGCGCAAACTCCTATTATATAATATAAGCAAAAATAAAAAAAGTCCCGAAGCTGAGCATCGGGACTTTATAATAATTTCTTATAACTGTAGAATTATTTCTTAGCGTAACGAGTTTTAAATTTATCGATACGACCAGCTGTATCTACCAGTTTCATTTTACCAGTATAGAAAGGGTGAGAAGTATGAGAGATCTCTAATTTATAAAGAGGGTACTCGTTACCATCTTCCCAAGTCACAGATTCTTTAGTTTCAACACAAGATTTAGTTAAGAAAGAGTATTCGTTAGACATATCTTTAAATACTACGAATCTATAGTTTGAAGGGTGAAGATCTTTTTTCATAATGAATATATACTTATTTGTACTTATTTGTCGCTTATTTTGAAGGTTGCAAATATCCTAATTATATTTTTTATTTACAAGCATTATTAAAAAATTATGTACTATACTTTTTTCTGGTCTCAATTTTTTGTAGTTGCCTGCTAATATATTCATCTGCAATCACTTCTGCCGAAGGCAGTTGAGACCTGCTGATCAGTAAAGATTTTAATCTTTCTTCATTCACATCTGTACGGTATAATATTTGCATCATTTTAGAGATGTCATTATCCAGCAACCAGGAGAAAGCATGTACCATTTTCACTCTTAACTGCTCCGCAGACAATTCCTCTTCCAGTTCAAAATCATTCCCTATAATTCTGCAAAGCACTTTCAAATCATCCATTCCGTCATTTTTTTATTTCCTGACACAATTCGATCAGTACCCCATTTGTCCCTTTAGGATGCACAAAGCAGATCAGCTTATTGTCGGCGCCAAATTTAGGTTCTTCATTTAACAGTACAAAGCCCTCATTTTTCAGTCTTTTCATTTCTGCATAAATATCATCCACATCAAATGCAATATGATGAATCCCCTCTCCTCTTTTTCCTATAAAAGAAGCAACCGGGCTATCCGCTACAGTAGCAGCCAGCAATTCAATTTTATTCTCGCCTGTCCGGAAAAAAGCAGTATCCACCCCTTCAGAAACTACAGACTCCTTTTTATAAGCTGCCGTACCCAGTAACTTCTCATACAGCGAACAGGACGCATCGAGGTCTTTTACTGCAATACCGATATGTTCAATTTTATTCATAGTTCATGTAAACGTTAAGCGAATGTAAAAATGCATGTTTCCCCCCGATGTTCATAGCCTCATCTTACATTCTTTGGCAATCTTTTTTTGTACATTTGTATATTAAAAGAATAAATTACATACAATGGAACTTCCTATTTATCTAGATAATAACGCGACAACCCCCCTTGACCCAAGAGTGCTTGAAGCAATGTTGCCTTACTTTACCACAAAATTTGGTAATGCTGCAAGCCGTAACCACGCCTTTGGCTGGGTTGCAGAAGAAGGTGTTGATTATGCACGTGAGCAGGCTGCCAAACTGATTGGCTGTACTGAAAAGGAAATTATTTTCACTTCAGGTGCTACAGAAGCAGACAACCTTGGTATTAAAGGTGTGTTCGAAATGTATCAGGATAAAGGTAATCATATCATTACTGCAACTACTGAACACAAAGCAGTATTGGATACTTGTAAACACCTGGAGAAATTAGGTGCAAAAGTTACTTACCTGTCAGTAAAAGAAGACGGCTTAATTGACCTTGCTGAATTAGAAGCAGCAATGACTGAACAAACTATCCTGGTTACGATCATGTATGGCAACAATGAGATCGGTGTTGTTCAGCCTATCAGAGAAATTTCTGCAATCGCACATAAGTTTGGCGCATTGTTCATGACTGACGCTACACAGGCTGTAGGTAAAATACCTGTAGATGTAAATGCAGACGGAATTGACCTGCTTGCCTTCAGTGCACATAAAATGTACGGCCCTAAAGGAGTTGGTGTATTATATGTACGCCGTAAAAACCCAAGGGTTAAAGTAACTGCACAAATGGACGGTGGTGGTCATGAGCGTGGCATGCGTTCAGGAACATTAAACGTACCCGGAATTGTTGGTTTAGGCAAGGCTTGTGAACTATGCCGTTTAGAAATGGACTCAGAAGCAGCCCGCCTTTCTGCATTGAGAGATAAATTAGAAAGCGCACTGACTGTAATGGAAGAAAGTTACGTGAACGGAAATACACAACACCGTTTACCGCATGTAGCAAATATCTCTTTCAAATATGTAGAAGGTGAAGGCTTGATGATGGCCATGAAAGATCTGGCTGTTTCTTCAGGTTCTGCCTGTACTTCAGCATCCTTAGAGCCTTCATACGTTTTAAAAAGCTTAGGACTTTCAGATGACCTTGCACACTCTTCTATCCGTTTCGGTTTAGGCCGTTTCACTACGGAAGAAGAAATTGATTACGCTATTGAGAACACTAAAAAAGCAGTGAACCACTTAAGAGATCTTTCACCACTTTGGGAAATGTTTAAAGAAGGAATTGATTTAAGCAAAATTGAATGGGCTGAGCACTAAGGTGCGCCCCTTTCACTATAAATAAAATATTAAAAAACAATCCTCTTTAACGAGAGGCTCAGAGGAAAATAAAATGGCATACTCAGAAAAAGTAATGGAACACTATACCAACCCCCGTAACGTTGGTACATTAGATAAAAATAGTAAATCAGTAGGTACAGGTTTAGTTGGCGCACCAGAGTGCGGTGATGTGATGCGTCTTCAAATTGAAGTAGATGAAAACAATGTAATTACTGACGCTAAATTTAAAACATTCGGATGTGGCTCTGCAATTGCTTCTTCATCTTTAGCAACAGAATGGCTGAAAGGCAAAACTGTGGATCAAGCGATGACGATTGACAATATGGATATCGTAGAAGAATTAGCATTGCCACCAGTAAAAATTCACTGTTCAGTATTAGCAGAGGATGCGATTAAATCAGCAATCAATGATTACCGTGTTAAAAATGGCATGGAACCAATTGCATTGCCTAAATCACACCACTAAATTATACCTGGGCTTATTTAAAAAATAAAGCATATGATCACGATCACAGATAAAGCTAAAACCAAGATTGATAACTTAATGCAGGAATCTCAAATGGATACGACTTACTTTTTACGTGTTTCAGTAAAAGGTGGCGGTTGTTCAGGCTTATCCTACAATCTCGATTTTGACAACGAAGAAAAAACAGGAGATCAGTTTTTTGAAGACAGAGGAATCCGCATTGCACTGGATATGAAATCATTTTTATATCTGGCCGGTACAGAACTTGACTTCACAGACGGCATCAATGGAAAAGGATTTAATTTCAATAATCCAAATGCAAGCCGTACTTGTGGTTGCGGAGAAAGTTTCTCAGTTTAACCTGATATGATATATTAAAAGGGCACTTTATAGTGCCCTTTTTTGATTTAAGCTAATTTTACCGTTATTTATAAAAACACCTATTGTGTTTTTAATGTAAAAAACTTTATTATTGCCCTCGCAAAAAAATAAATATGGTATCATTTAACGAGTTTTCTACGGTTCCCAGCTTATTAAGAAACGTAGTAGAAAACATTCACAAGCCTGAAGAAACATTCTTAATCCATAAAAAGAATAATGAATGGGAGAACATCTCCTTTAAGCAGACTTTGGACACAGCCGATGCGGTAGCTGCATTTTTTCTATCAAAAGAGGTAACTAAAGGCGACAGAATGGGACTGATGATTGAGAACGGTCCTGATTATGTATACTATGATCAGGGAATTCAGCAAATTGGTGCCATCAATGTATCTATTTATCCCACCCTCTCCGAACAGGAAGTCGAATATATCATTAACGACTCCGGAATAAAATCCATCCTGATCGGTAATCCATTTCTTTATAAAAAGATATTGAAGATCGCTGACAATTGCAGACAACTTCAATATATCATTCCTGCTTTTGCAGAATATACCAAAACAACTGTTCCCCAGGGACTGAATAAAACTATCATCAGTTTTGAAGAACTGATCAGACAAGGTAAAGAACTCGTTTCTACCTACCAGGTTAAAATTAAAGAAGCAAGGGCCCTTGTGCGTCCATCAGACACTTCTTCCTTAATTTATACTTCAGGTACAACCGGTACACCAAAAGGCGTAATGCTCTCTCACAGCAATTTCGTGGAAAATGTAAAAGTTTGTTTGCAGCAGATCCCGATCATTGACGAAACAGACGTATTCTTATCGTTCCTTCCTTTATCCCATGTTTTTGAGCGGACAGCAACTTATCATGTATGCTGCGCACAAGGCTGCAAAATTGCCTATGCACAAAGCCTGGAATTACTGGCAAAAAACATGGCCGAGATTAAACCAACAGTGATGAGTTGTGTACCTCGTTTATTAGAGCGTATCCATGATAAAGCCATCAAAAGTGGTACCGCTGAAGGCGGCCTGAAAGCTAAAATCTTCTTGTGGGCACTGGAAACAGGACAAAATTACCGTTACAAAATTGAAGCCGGCAAAACACCGGGTTTAGTGCTTGCTGTAGAAAAGAGAATTGCGGAAAAACTGGTATTCAGCAAAATTAAAGAGAAAACCGGCGGAAGATTGAAGTTCATGATTTCCGGAGGTGCAGCACTTCCTAAAAATGTAGGCGAATTTTTCGGTAACCTGGGTATTAAAATACTCGAAGGCTTTGGTTTGACTGAAACCTCCCCGGTAATGTCGGTTACAGAATATGACAGACAGGTTTATGGCACTGTAGGCCGGATTATCCCGGGCATAGAGGTCGCTATCCAGAACATTGAGACTAAAGAAATGATCAGCATACAAACGCATGAATCCTTTGCACCAGACTTTGAATGTGCTGAAGGAGAAATTATCGTGCGTGGCCATTGTGTAATGCAAGGCTATTTTAATAAGCCGGCAGAAACTGCTGAAGCAATTGATAAAAACAACTGGTTCCACACAGGTGACATTGGCCGTTTCTATAAAGGTAATCTTCAGATTACTGACCGTTTAAAGAATATGATTGTCAATGCTTATGGAAAGAACGTTTATCCTACCCCGGTAGAAAACATCTATCTGAAGAGCCTTAAAATAGATTCCTTATTTTTAATTGGCGACAAAAGAGAATACCTGACTGCGATTATTATCCCGAACAGAGAAAGCTTGCAGGAAAAGTTCAACTTACCTGACGCTTACTTCTTACAACCAGAAACCTTTATTAACGAACCAGAAATTATAGACTGGATCGGACAGGATATCAGGAAATTATCAAATGAGTTATCCAAGTTTGAACGGATCAAGAACTTCAGAGTTAAAAGAAACCCATTCAGCATTGAAGAAGGTGAGATCACGCCCACTATGAAAATAAAGCGTAAAGTGGTCGAAAAAATCTATGCTGAAGCAATCAATGAGCTGTATACAGAAACTGTTGATGCCGATTAAAAATTCTAAAAAAAAACAGCCTCTAATTTAGTATTTTTGCAGCTGCTTGAACACAACGTTCAAATCAGTAATCAATTAGAGCTTATCCGGCGAAAGCCGAATATAAAACATATATGAGTACAGGATTATCAGAATTAGAAATACTGCGCAGAAATGCGCTTACTCAGTTACGTGAACTGGGCATTGATCCATATCCGCCTGAAGGATATGAAATCAATACAAACGCAGCCGATATACTGGCTAATTACGAAAACAATAAGGATGCTTATCAAAAGGTAAGTTTTGCAGGCAGGATCATGACCCGTCGTATTATGGGAAGTGCAGCTTTTGTAGAAATACAAGATGCTACCGGCCGTATCCAGGTTTATTTAAAGAGAGACGAACTTTGTCCTGAAGAGGATAAAACACTTTACAATACAGTTTTCAAGAAGTTACTGGATCTTGGTGATTTCATCGGGATCAAAGGTTATGTGTTTACCACACAAACTGGTGAAATTTCTGTACACGTAACCGAATTCAAATTACTGGCTAAATCATTAAAACCGCTTCCAATCGTTAAACGTGACGAAGACGGAAACATTTTTGATGGTTTTACTGATCCTGAATTAAGATACAGACAACGTTATGTAGATCTGACCGTAAATCCGGACTTTAAACAGATCTTTATCACCCGTTCCAAGGTAATCAATACCATGAGAGCTTACTTCGATGAGCAGGGCTGGATGGAAGTGGAAACACCTATCCTTCAAGCCATCCATGGCGGAGCAGCAGCACGTCCGTTTAATACACACCACAATACCTTAGATATGCCTTTATATCTGAGAATTGCGAATGAGCTGTATTTAAAAAGACTGATCGTTGCTGGTTTTGATGGTGTATATGAATTCGGAAAAATGTTCAGAAATGAAGGAATGGACCGTACGCATAACCCGGAGTTCACTTCGATGGAAATCTATGTAGCTTACAAAGATTATATCTGGATGATGGGCATGGTAGAAGCCTGTCTGGAGAAGGTAGCAAGAGCGACGCATGGCTCACCTATCGTTAAAGTTGGCGAACATGAAATTAACTTTGCAGGGCCTTACGAGAAACTGACTATGTATGAATCTATTCAGAAATATACAGGGATTGATGTTTCAGCAATGACCGAAGAGCAGCTTAAAGAGACTTGTAAAAGCTTGAATATAGAGGTTGATCCTTCTATGGGCCGTGGAAAACTGGTTGATGAATTATTCAGTGAAAAAGTAGAAGCTAATTTAATCCAGCCTACCTACATTACTGATTACCCGATTGAAATGACTCCGCTGGCTAAAAAGCACCGCAGTTCAGCAGGTTTGGTAGAGCGTTTCGAGCTATTTGTAATGGGTAAAGAGATTGGAAATGCCTATACAGAGCTGAATGATCCTATCGATCAGAAAGAACGTTTTGAAGAGCAGTTAAAACTGGCAGCAAGAGGTGATGATGAAGCGATGGCGATGGATGATGACTTTATCCGTGCCTTAGAATACGGTATGCCCCCAACTTCAGGTTTAGGTATTGGTATTGACCGTTTGGTGATGCTGATGACTAACCAGTCTACGATTCAGGAAGTTCTTTTCTTCCCGCAGATGAGACCGGAGAAAAAAGCAAAAATCACCACTGATGAGGACTTTGTAAACGCAGGTATCCCGGCAGACTGGGTTCAGGTGATCCGTAAAATGGGTTTCAATACGATAGAAGATTTAGCGGGAGCAAATGCAAACAAAGTATTTAATGATTTAGGCGGTATGCGTAAAAAGTTAAAAATTGAATTGCCGATGCCTACCAAAGAAGAGGTAACCGCCTGGTTCTCTTAACATAATCATAACAAAAACTTAAAGGCCTGCTATATTGATATATAGCAGGCCTTTTCTATTTTTAGCAAACAATAAAATTGAATGTTATGAATAATTCAAGTCTGGAGATAACTGAAAACGAATACTGCATAAAATTAAGTAAAGATGCCTTTGATCTGTCCCTGATCCGTCAGCTTATCAAAAGAATTCAATCTGAACAATTGTTTTTTAGCAGAAAAAAAGAATGTATGGAAGATGATATCATCAGCCGTGGCGCAAGGGAAACTATTGATACTTTCGACAACCTGAATGATAAATAAAAAAAGCCACATGATGATGTGGCTTTTTTTATTTTGCTATGTTAATTCCTGATTAACTATCTATATCTTACTTGTTGTTGCTTATCCAGCATCGCCAGCTGATCTTTCATTTGTTTGATCTGATCTGCGAGTAATTTGTTTTTATCCGCTTTCTTAGCTTCTGTCAGATAAAGCTGCGCCTCTCTTTTATTACGTTTACCCATGGCAATACCAGCTAAACTTAATTTAGCAAGGGCAATGTTATGATCCATCTGCATTCCTAATGCCAAAGCTTTCTTGAAATATTTTTCAGATTGCATTGGTGCTTTTCTTGATTCAATCAAACCAATCAGCAATTGATAATAACCGTGTTGAGGTCTGATCAACTGTGTTTCATAATTTGTTATTCTATTTAAAAAGCGTTCCGCTTTAGGCATATCATCTTTACGTAAAAACCATTGTGCAAGCAGCATGTTCTCGTTGTAGAAAAAAGTAGCTACGACTAGTAAACTAATCAATACAGCTAAAACTCCCCAACCCCAAAAACCGAAAATCATAAGTGCTACCGCACCCCCCAGTATCACAAAAGCTGCGATAAGTCTTACTATGTTTGGCATATCTATTTTTAATTATTTCGTGCAAATATCGTGTTTATATACCAAAAATCAGATTTAAATTTAAAACAGATTCTAAAAATATTTATCTCATTCTGATGCTTATCTTTGTTAAAAGATAAATAAAGGCGAAATAAAATATGCTCCATACAGCTACCCGGGAGAAACTATTGGAATCTCCGGAAATGAATGCGCAATATGCAATAGAATACCCGGCTTACCAGCCCGGTCCGCAGGCTATACAGCAACTCCGTTTATTGCTTCAGGATATCAGGGTAATTATCGTGATGGGTACCTGGTGCAGTGATTGCAGACAACAAGTACCCCGGTTGTATAAAGTTCTGGATCAGGCTGATTTTCCGGCAGAACAAATCACGCTGATCTTTGTTGATGAATCGAAAAAGGCAGCGCATGGACTAACCGATCACCTGAATATAAACAAGGTGCCCACATTCATCCTCACTGCCAGCAATAAAGAGATCGGCAGGATCACAGAATCACCTTTGGTTACGCTGGAAAGCGATATGATTGAAATACTCACTAAATAAAATAAAAATGTCAGCAGCATTAGAACCAGGCTGGTTAAAAGTACTGGAACCTGAATTTGAAAAAGAATACATGAAAAACCTGAAAGCTTTTCTTTTGCAGGAAAAAGAAACAGGAAAAACAGTGTATCCTAAAGGCGCAGATATTTTCGCTGCCTTTAACCATACCCCATTCGATCAAGTCGAAGTGGTGATCTTAGGTCAGGACCCCTATCACGGAGAAGGACAAGCACACGGTCTATCTTTTTCCGTACAAAAAGGAGTAGCTACTCCCCCATCTTTAAAAAACATTTATAAAGAACTGGAAACAGATATTGAAGGGTTTAAAACGCCAAATCATGGTAACCTGACCCAATGGGCAGATGAAGGCGTACTCTTGCTGAATGCATCTCTGACTGTAAGGGCGCATGAACCTGGTTCTCACCAGGGCAAAGGCTGGGAAGCATTTACAGATCAGGCCATCAGCCAGCTCTCGGATAAAAAAACAGGACTGGTGTTTTTATTGTGGGGAAAATTTGCGCAACAAAAAGCTGCATTGATCGATGAAAAGAAGCATACCGTGTTAAAATCAGCACACCCTTCGCCATTTTCTGCTTATACCGGTTTTTTCGGCAGTAAACATTTCTCGAAAACAAATGAAATTCTGATTGCTGAAGGTAAGAAGCCAATTAACTGGCAAATCAGCTAATTTTATGCAATCAGTGCCAGATTCATACAGGCACTGATTGCATATTACTTATTGCGTAAAGCTAATTGCTTTTAGTATTCTAAAGGCACAATAGGTTCTTTCTTAGTTGTTGACATGATCATCATCGTCTGAAAAGTCTTCACTACGCTGATTTTACTGATCTTGTCCATAATTAAACGCTCGTAAGCTTTAATATCACTTACATATACTTTCAACAGGAAATCTGCCTGTCCGGTCACATGGTGACACTCCGTAATTTCTTTAATCTGATTCACCTCATCCAAAAATATCTGGATCGTGTTGTTCTTATGGAAATCCAGTTGTACCTGGATAAAGGTTTTAATACCTAAACCCAGTTTCTCTTCATCCACCAATGCATGGTAACTCTTAATGAAACCGGACATCTCCAGTTTTCTTACTCTTTCTAAAGTAGGTGCTGGTGACAACCCAATTTCCTGCGATAAAAGCAAATTGGTTATTCTTCCGTTTTCTTGTAAAAGTTTAAGTATTTTAAAATCTATCTTATCTAGTTCTGCTGCCATTATTCCGATCTTGAACCCAAAGGTAGAATAAGAACACCTTATTTACCAAATTTAATTCTAAAAATAAACATAAAAATTATGCTTTATTTTATTCAATAATTTTTAGATTTACCTAAAACTATTATTAGGCTAATATAATGCATTCATTTACCGAAGAGAATTACCTCAAAGTCATTTATCATATCTCCCAGACAGAGCCCGGGACTGTCCAAACCAATGCAATTGCCAATGGATTGAACACCAAGGCTGCTTCTGTTACCGATATGCTTAAAAAGCTGGCAGATAAGCAATTAATTGATTATATTAAGTACCAGGGAGTCACATTAACTGAAAAAGGAAAAGCTGCCGCAATCAAAGTCATCCGCAAACACCGGCTATGGGAAGTCTTTTTAGTAGACAAACTTAAATTCCGGTGGGATGAAGTCCATGATATTGCAGAAGAACTTGAACACATTAATTCTTCCATACTGGTAGAGCGCTTAGATGATTTTCTTGGTTTTCCAAAGAGAGATCCCCACGGTGATCCGATCCCCGATCAGCATGGAAACTTTGAACCCTCTGCACATACACACCTCCATGAAATTGCCAAAGGAAAAAGCGGCATCATTATCGGGGTCAGTGAACACTCTTCTCCGTTTTTAATTCATCTGGAGAAGCTGGGTTTAACCATAGGCGCAGCAATAGCCGTCCTTGGAATAACTGCCTATGATGGTTCAGTAGAACTTGTAGTCAATAATCAAAATATAAATGTCAGCCGCAAAGTAGCGCAGCACATCCTTGTTAAATTAGAAGAAGCTGTTCATAATTAAAAGAATTTTTAGCTGATGAAGCAAACAGAATCATTAAGTGAAGTACATCAAAGTGTAGACACCGGCAAGCGAACCGGATGGAGAAGGATATTGTCTTTTATTGGCCCCGCATACCTGGTTAGTGTAGGTTATATGGACCCCGGAAACTGGGCTACTGACCTTGCAGGGGGCAGTAAATTCGGGTACCAGCTCATCTGGGTACTGCTGATGTCTAACTTAATCGCCCTGCTCTTACAATCTTTAAGTGCAAGATTAGGTATTGTAAGAGGGCTGGATTTAGCACAGGCTTCCAGAAATGCCTACCCTAAATGGGTAAACATCCCCTTATTTGGTTTAGCACAGACTGCAATTGTAGCCTGTGACCTTGCCGAAATCATTGGTATGGCCATTGGTTTGAACCTGCTTTTCGGCCTTCCGCTAATCTGGGGGATCAGTATTACTATTTTTGACACCGTGTTACTCTTGTTCCTGATGAACAAGGGAATGCGTAAAATGGAAGTTTTCATTGTTTCCATGGTTTTCATCGTAGGGATTTCCTTTTTAGTAGAGATGTTTATTGTAGAGCCCTCTCTCAAAGAAATCGTCAAAGGGCTGGAACCCTCGGTACTATCCGGACAAGCCCTTTATATTGCCATCGGTATTATCGGAGCCACTGTCATGCCCCACAATCTTTACCTGCACTCTTCGCTGGTTCAGACCAGGAAATTTGAGCGTGATGATCAAGGAATTAAGGAAGCCATTAAATTCAACTTTATAGATACTGCCGTTGCCCTTAACCTTGCTTTTTTTGTCAATGCTGCAATCCTGATTCTGGCAGCTGCTGCCTTTTATAAAAATGGCATGCATGAAGTTGCAGAAATACAGGATGCCTATAAATTGCTTGAACATATATTTGGCGGGGTTGCCCCAACTCTTTTCGCAATCGCACTGATTGCAGCTGGCCAAAGTTCTACCATTACCGGTACACTGGCGGGCCAGATTGTAATGGAAGGTCACCTGAACCTGAGGATACAGCCCTGGCTGCGCCGTTTAATTACCCGTTTGCTGGCCATTATCCCTGCTTTTTTTACGATCCTTTATTTCGGAAACGATGCCTTAAGCGGTTTACTGATTCTAAGCCAGGTCGTGTTGAGTTTACAACTCGGCTTTGCCGTGATCCCGCTGATTCATTTCACCTCTGATAAAAAAGAGATGAAAGGCTTTGCCATCAAGCTATGGGTCAAAATACTGGCCTGGATCAGTGCTGCCGTTATTGTTGCCCTGAATATTAAACTCGTTATAGAAGAAATCTCAGGCTGGGCAACCACTACGCATGGATGGTATATCTATGGATTAATTATCCCGGTTGCTATCCTGATTGGTCTGCTTTTAATCTATGTTTTCGTTTATCCGATGCTCAGTTCCAGAACAATACAGCAAAAAAACATTCCACACGGAAATGCAATGGCTATTGATCCAGTCGATCAGATCCATTATACCAGGATAGGTATTACTGTCGATTTTTCAAAGAATGACCTCAACACGATCCGCCATGCACTGATCCAGGGTGGTAAAAAAGCAGATTATCATTTAATCCATATCGTTGAAACTGCCGGCGCCCAGTATCATGGGAAAGCCGCACTCGATCATGAAACAGTGAGTGATGCGGAAAACCTGAAGAAATACGGACAGAACCTGGCCAATCTGGGTTATCACGGTATTCCCCATATTGGTTTTGGCGGTACCGCACGTGCCATTGCAGAAATAGCTAAAGCCAATGATTTACAGCTGCTGGTGATGGGTGCACACGGACATAAAGGACTGAAGGACCTGATTTTCGGAACTACCGTAGATGCAGTAAGACATAAAATCACAATCCCCGTATTAGTGGTCAGATAAGCTGCCAGAATCCTATATCCTTTGTAAAATTCAGAAAGAATTGCCATAAATCGGCAATTCTTTCTGATATTAGCTGATTCTATGGCGACTGACATTCAAATAAAAAATAAAAGAGCATACTTCGATTACCATGTTGTTGATAAATACAATGCCGGACTGGCTTTGCTTGGAACAGAAATAAAGGCAATCAGACAAGGTAAAGCCAATATGACCGATGCCTTCTGCATGTTCATTGGCAATGTACTTTATGTAAGAAATCTTCATATCTCAGAATACAGCCACAGTTCTTTCCATCACCATGATATTAAACGTGACCGGATTTTACTGCTGCAAAAAAAGGAATTGAAAAAGCTGAAATTCAGAAGTGAAGAAAAAGGGTACACAATTGTTCCGCTTCGCATTTTCACGAACGAGAGAGGCTTTGCAAAAATAGAAATTGCATTGGCGCAGGGTAAAAAAGACTTTGATAAAAGAGACAGCATCAAAGACCGCGAATCTAAACGTGAAATGGACCGGGCAATGAAAGGCTAAATTACCAGGCCTGGTCCCCTACCAGTGGTACAAACCTAAAAGTATCCAGTTCAAACTTTTCATAATCAGTTTCACTGACACGGATCACGGTAACCATAGTCTGGGAATGCTCATCACCTACCGGTATTACCAGCATACCACCAATTTTTAGTTGTTTCAATAAGATTTCAGGAACAAACGGCGCACCAGCAGTTACAATAATCTTGTGATAAGGTGCATGTGCTGCAATTCCCATTGAACCATCTCCAAAAAAGAAATTCGCACTATACCCCATTCCCGGTAATACTTTAAGGGTGTGTTTGTAAATACTTTCCTGTCTTTCGATAGTAAATACTTCTGCCCCCAATTCCATTAAAATACAAGTCTGATAACCAGAACCAGTCCCTATTTCCAGTACTTTATCACCTTTGCTGATATGCAGCAATTCACTCTGATAAGCTACCGTATAAGGCTGAGAAATGGTTTGACCGTCACCAATCGGGAAAGCAATATCTTTATAAGCCTGGTTCCAGAAGGTTTCATCAAAGAAAAAATGTCGCGGTACTTTTCCAATTGCACTCAGTACCCGCTCATCTGTGATGCCTCTTGATTTAAGATGCTCCACCAATTTCTTCCTTGCTCCTCTTTCCCGGTAATTATCTACAAACTTGTATGCCATTGATCTCAAAAATACTTCTTTGAAATCGATTTTTAAGGTTTTAATTGGATGAATTTAACCTCAAAGCCGTAAAAGCCAACAGATCAAATATTAAACAACAAATCTGGCTGTTAATGAAAAGAATAAATCTTTCACTTATTCAAGACAAAAGAATAATTTTTTTTCAGTAAAAACGGGAATATTACTTATTAGAACAAATAAAAAAATCTGAGGCCGATTTTAATCCGACAAGTAAAATAATACATATTTTTATATAGTTAAATGAAAACTAACGCTTTATGAAACAAGGATTGCTCTCACTTTTACTCGTTTCTCTTTTTGTCCTGAATGCCCGCTCACAGTCTGGCAGTACTTACAGTGCCGGGTTTAATGCATTCAGTTACCTCCAGCTCCCAAGGATAGGTGATCAGGACCCGCTTAAATATATAACGACCAAATTTAACGGTGGTATATTTAAAATTGATGACCGCCAGATCAATTATCGCTTAAGCGGAAGATTTATGAATCAATCACTTGACTTTAAAAGTGATTGTACGAACTGTAACCTGGTTAATGGAAAAGTAACTGACTATGCGATTAAAGTGGGATTTGAGAAAAACCTGAATTATTCCAATATACAACCTTATTTTGCTTTTGACATTGGCTATCGCTATAACCGCTTTAAGGGTTTAAGAGACTTCATAAACCTACAGAGAACAATTGCGTTAACAGATCAGATGGAAGCTATAAAAAACGGGCTGACCTTAGGGCCTACGCTGGGAATCCGGATAACTCCCATTGAGCAGCTTTCTATTTTTGCAGAAGGCAGCCTGGAATTATACCTTTCCCGCTTACGAACACAGACTGTTGCACAAAACACTACGGCCTTGCGAACAGAAACCTCCGAATCCAAAAAAGAATTTCTTTTTAGTCCGGTCACTGTAGGCTTGCAGTTCAATTTGGGAAGCAGGAATTAATTTCCGGGCTCCCTAATAAGGATCTACATCTATCTGTATAATTATTCCTTTAAAAGTATTTTCTCCGTTAAAGTCTGCGATAGTCTGTTTAAGTGCTGCTTTAACCTTGTGAATAGCCGTTGACTTATCAGATTTAATGATCAGTTGTTTGATATAATAATTTCTGATTCTGGAAACCAGGGGCTGTTCCGGCCCCAGTACCCGTGTTCCGAGTTGCGCCCTTAACAGCGTAGCAAAACGCGCAGCTGCTGCATTGAGCAAATTTGAATCTTTATGTTTCACATTGATAAAGATCAGCCTGGTAAAAGGCGGATAATGGAACTGTCTGCGTTCGGCAATTTCATCATTAAACATTTCCAGGTAATTGTTGTCCACTACCTGTTTGATAATCCTGTGATCTGCATCATAGGCCTGGATGCATACCTTTCCCTGCTTGTCTCTTCTGCCAGCACGGCCTGCAACCTGTGCTAACAACTGAAAACTACGCTCAAAAGCTCTGAAATCAGGGTAATTCAATAAAGTATCTGCATTGATCACCCCGATCAGGGTTACATTATCAAAATCAAGACCTTTAGCCACCATTTGTGTACCAATCAGAATATCCGTTTTCTTTTCCTGGAAATCACCAATGATCTTCTGAAGACTATTTTTTGTCCTGGTGCTGTCTACATCAAGCCTTGCAATTTTCACTTCCGGAAAAATCAGGCTTAACTCCTCCTCTATTCTTTCCGTTCCAAACCCCTTTTGTTCAATATGTACAGAGCCACAGGCAGGACAAATATTCATACTGCTTTCGTGGTATCCGCAATAATGGCAATGCAGTTTACCACTGCTTTTGTGGAAAGTAAGGCTTACATCACAGTTCACACACTTAGGCGCAAAACCACATGTTTTACAAATCAGGATAGTCGCATAACCCCTGCGGTTCTGGAAAAGAATAACCTGCTCTTTTCTTTCGAGCGTTGCGGTGATATCATCAATTAATACGCTGGAGAAATAAGAAACCATTTTCTTCTTTTTGGTTTCTTCAGCAATCCCCACCACTTCCTGAACAGGAAGTTCAACACCTCCAAAACGTTCACTCAGGGTAACTAAGCCATATTTTTGATGCAGTGCATTGTAATAACTTTCTATTGATGGTGTGGCCGAACCCAGTATAATTTTCGACTGATGCAAATGTGCCAGGTAAACTGCGGCATCCCTGGCCTGGTATCTTGGCGCGGGTTCATTTTGCTTGTACGATGATTCATGCTCCTCATCCACTACAATCAGTTTCAAATTTTTAAAGGGCAAAAACACCGCAGAACGTGCACCAAGGACGATTTTATATTTACCGTTCATCACACTGTTCCAGATCTCTACCCGCTCGTTGTCATTGAACTTCGAGTGATATACCCCAATCGCATCTCCAAAATAGCGCTTGATCCGTTCTACAATCTGTGTGGTCAACGCAATTTCAGGCAAAAGGAACAAAACCTGTCCGCCTTTTTCAATCGCCTGCTCAATCAGTTTGATATAGACCTGGGTTTTACCGGAAGCGGTTATCCCGTGTAATAAAACAACATCTTTGGTCTGGAACTCCGTTTCTATTTGTTCTAAAGCCGCATTTTGTGCCGGGCTGAGCTTAAAATTAAGAATCATATCATCTGATTCATCATTCAGCCTGCTCACTACTTTCTTTTTAAGGAAGAAGATCTCCTTATCCAGCAGTGCTTTCAACGTTGCCTGCCCGCAACAGCTGTCTTCCAGTAATTGCTGCCTTGATATTTCAATTCCTGATTTGGAAAGTTTGATATACATCAGCAAAGCATCCAGTTGTTTGGGTGCACGTTCAAGCACTTCGAACAATTGTTTGAAATTCCCTTCTTCAAGATAAAAAGGATTCAGGGTAATATATGATTTTAATAAAGGCTTATATTTTTCAACAACTTCTTCCGCAATGTGAACCACCTCTTTATCTAAAAGAGAACGGATCAGTGGAAATACGGTTTTCTGTCCTAATAACTTAGAAATCTGATCCACGGTCAGGCGTTTTTGCTTTTCCAGTGCAGTAATCAGTATATTCTCTTTATCAGTCAGTTCCAGCTCTTCTAAAGAGACATCTTCCCGCAGGATGATGATAGTCTCACTGGCCAGTTTTAATCCCGCTGGCAGCGCAGCAGACATCACATCCCCTTCATTACAGAGGTAGTATGCGGTCATCCAGTCCCAGAATTGCAATTGCATCAGGTTTACAACCGGATGTTCATCTATAACATCGATAATATATTTTGCCTGGTACAAAGCTGGAGCAGTCTGACTGATACTCTTAATCAGCGCAGTATAGATTTTATTTTTTCCAAACTGCACGATTACTCTTTTACCAACGGCAGTATGTTCATTTAAGTCAAATGGAACACGGTAGATATAGTTTTTTGAAAGAGAAAGCGGTAAAATTACTTCTATAAATAAGGTATCTCTTTCTGAAAAATCAATATCATTTAATTCCTGCATTTATCTGTTTTTTAAGGCGGCAAAGAATAGAAAAATCCAGCCGGTAATTAATAATAATCCTCCTAAAGGAGTAATAGGGCCCACAATATTTACCCAGCTTAACTGTAATACCTCACGGGTAGCCAGCAGATAAAGTGATCCCGAAAAGAAGATAATCCCTACAGTAAAGCAGTAATAGGCGAAATCAACCAGTTTATTTCTGAACCTGGCAAAGGTGGATAGAAAAAGTAAGGCAAACGTATGATAAAACTGATATTCAACGCCCTTGCTCCAGATGGCCAGCTGATCAGCAGCAACTACATTTTTCAGCCCATGTGCACCAAATGCACCTAGTATTACCGCTACTGCTCCAAAGAAAGAGGCAGTCAAAATTATTTTTCTATTCATTCAATTCTTCTTAATTCCAGCCCGGTAAAATTACGCAACCTAAATGCATTTTTGTTAATGCTATATGCAAATTATTTATTTAAGCCACTTATAGGTGCTTAAATAAAGGGATTGCTGACAATACCCACCGACCTCCATCCCCAAAGAGTAACAGCAATTTACCTTAAAAAACAGGGGCTTTTTGCAGTTTAGAAAAAATGACATTCCAATTGACTATAAAACGTGGCCTTGGCGTATAAAACAAGTGTTGAAACTATATTGAATAGTGCCTTGAAATGACCTTAGAATGAGGTTGGAATGACCTTGCAATGACCACAGTCATTCCAACCTCATTCTAATATCGCTTTAATGTCCTTTCAAGACACTATTCAACTAAAACACAACCAGTGTTCAACCAGATTCGTCCCCGGTTCTGACAAGAATTCATCAGAACCAGCAAGTTCTTCTCTCCAATCCTGTAAAACATAAGAAGAAAGCCCGTTTTAACAATAAAAAATCACCTAATGCGCAACAATTACCTTAAATTTGTTAAACGCAAATGAAAAAGATATACCTCACCCTCTTTACTTTATTCGCAGCCATTGTGGGTATGGCCTACTTATATTTTTCTAAACTGAACAAGGAAACTTCCTATAAGGAAACTAGTCTGTATGCGGCAACAGCAAATTCTGGTCTTGTATTCTGTATTCAAAATGACAAAAGCATATTCGACATTCTGAAAGGACAGGATTTCTTTGAAAAATTAATGGGACAGGATAAATTCAATCAGCTCAGTTTGCTAAAGCGCACTTTGATCGCTAATCCCGCAATTAATAACCTGGTAGGCAACAAAAATATTTTTATCAGTTTCTCTGCCGGAAAAAATAAAGAGATCGACTACCTGATCAGCACCCAGTTAAATGATGAACTGGATAAACCAAAATTATACAGTGCCCTGCAATCAAACGGGGTTAAGCTGACTACTGATAGCGGAATGATGAAACTCGTCTTAAATGATAGTGCTACATTTTACCTGAATATCGAGAAAAACCTGATTCTCCTTTCTAACAGCATGAACCCTGTAAAAGCAGCAGCAAAAGCAGTTTCAAATGAAGAAAACAATCAGTTTGTAGCCTATATAAAAGCCAGCAATAAGTTCAAAAGAAATAGTTTAGGAAACTTATATATTGATTTCAATAAAATACCTGCTTTATTAAAATCAATGCTTCCTGGTCATCTGAATGGTGGTTTGTCTGTGCTTAATCAGCAAAATTCATTTGCTGCACTGAATTATAACTTCAGTAAAGAGCGGTTATTTTTTAACGGAAGTTCAGCACTCAATGATCAGAAAAACTACCTGACACTTTTTGCTGCACTGGCTCCGCAAAAAAACGACATTGACAACCTCTTACCAGAAAACACAGCGAACTTCAAATTATATGCACTGACTGATTATAAAAGCTGGAGAAAAGGACTAAGCAACTGGTTTTTAGTCAATAAGGAAGCTCAGAAAATCAAAAACACCATCAATAGCTTTAACAATGAGTATCATTTAGATGCAGAAAAAATATTCCCCGTTTATTTTCAAAATCAGCTGATCTCTTTTCAGCTTAAATCAGCAGAGAATATAGCAGCAATCAATCTGACCAATGGCGATAAAGTAAAACAACTGTTGCTGGACATGAGTGATGATTACAATACAGATATCAAAAGGTTCAAAAAATCAGGACTTTTATATTGTTATTTCGGTGAACCCTTCAGGGCTTTCAGCAGACCGTATTATACAATAATTGATAATTATATGGTCTTTTCCAATCAACCTGGTGCCTTACAGTCTTTTCTAAATGATTACCACAATAACAAATTACTGATTAATACCCCCGATTATATCAACATATACAGTCAGCTTTCAAAAACATCAAATGTGACTTATTATGTGAATCGTAAGAATTCTGCTGATCTGGTCAGAAGGGCTGTCTATATGCCGTATTATAACCATATGATCAAAAAAGAGGGCCTGGAAAAGTTCAGTTCTATGATTTATCAGCTTAATGGTGATAAAGGAGCTTTTCAAACCAACCTATTGTTGAATACAATTCCGGAGGTAGTCACTGATACCCTTCAAAATTTAACAATTAAATAATCAGAATCTATTTTTTAAATTACCATATTTAAAAATCGTTTTCAACTTATGGCAAAAAGATACCTTATACTGAGCCTTTTTCTAATCCTGTCTACACAAATTAAGGCACAACAATACGGATTGTTTAATACTAAAACACTATTTGATGCCTTCGAAAATCCAGCACAGAAAGCTTTTGTACTCGATTCTTCCCGTCAATATGCTTCAAACTTCCTGCTTCCCTATTTCGGATTAAATGCCGCTAATAAAGGAGCTTCGAATTTCGCACTCCGGACATTGATTAATGGCGATAAGTATAACACTACAGGTATTCCGATTGACAATGGAAGAAATCAGGCTTATCAGACTTCTAATATTTATTTGTTCACTTTCCGGATTTTTAAATCTTACAAAGATCACCAGGAGTTAGGTTTTTCGTGGCAGATGAGATCAGATGCTTTTGCGGATTATACGAATGCAACACTGGTTGCTTTTGATGATTTTAAGAAATTTAATAAGACCATTAGTGATCCCTTCAATGGCAATGGTTATGGTCAGTCTTACCATCAGTTCAGTATGAACTACAGAGAAAACGTATCTAAACAGCTGGCTTTTGGTGTAAAACTGAGTTTATTAAGTGGAATAACTTACAATAAAATAGATATTACCAGCTCTGATTTACAATTCAATCAAGCGGCCGGGCAACTCACCGTTAATGTTGGCGGAACTTATCAATCCAACTTTCTCCGTGCAAAAGAGCTGAATACAAATACACTGATCCCTGATTTTAAAAACCCCGGACTTTCAATGGGTTTCGGTACAACTTATACTTCTAAAACGGGTTACTTTTTAATGGGAAGTGTGAAAGATCTGGGCTTTATCAGGTGGAATAAAAATTCTCATTCTATTGCTGTTCCTGAAGGTCAGGATATTACTGTGCAGGAAGGCGAAAGCAGCAATACCTTACAAAGAAGATTAGAAGACCTCTTTACCAGCAACGACCAGCGAAAAGGGTTCTACACTGCAACGAACGCTAAACTTGATTTACTCGTTTCTAAAAGATTCGACTTTTACACGCCAAATTTCATCGTTTCCAAAAACGTCTGGAACAAAGGCGGAGATATCGCTTTAGTCAACAACTTCGCCTACAATGAATTCTCAGTCAGCCTTTCCCCTATTTACAACTTAAACGGCTTTATGATGTTAGGCACACAGGCCAAATATCAAACCCCGAACTTCGAGTTTTTCTTAGGCAGTGACAACGTCTTAAAATCAGCGGCCTATAAACAGCAGCCAGACCTGACGAATAACAGTTATGCCGGAGCTTCTGTATATATGGGAGTCGGTATTAAATTCGGGTATACAGTAGAACATCCTCAAAACAGCAGTTACATGCCGGGAGTTGGTGACGATCTGGATAAGAAAGGATTTTTTGCTAAATTATTCGGGATGTTTAAAAAGAAAAAATAGTTAAACTTTCTTTTTAGCCTGGGTCACTACGAAATCTTTCAGATAATAAGGTTCAAAATAAGCTACATCCTCAAAATGACCAGTTGTAAAAGCATTATAAGCCAATAGACTCATATTTGACGCAGAATTAAAATTAAGGTCAGAGAAAGCCGCATTCGGAGAAATAATAAAAGTATTGCATTTCATTGCCCCATCACCAATAAAAGTGAGCTGCTGCGTTTTCAATTGTTCCTGATAGGAATTCTCCTCAATAATTTTAGCTTCCACTGGTAATACTTCATTCAGGTCGTGATCGTATAATCCGGTAAAGACTTCCATTCTTCTGGCGTCAATCATCGGACAAACTAAACCTGTATAGTTATCCGCAGTTTTCAAAAACCCCTGTGCCATCATTCTCAGCGTTTCAATTCCGATCAGGGGTTTATCCAGCGCAAAACAAAGTCCTTTCGCGGTTGATACACCAATCCTTAACCCCGTATAAGAACCCGGCCCTTTACTCACAGCAACCGCATCCAGATCCGTATAAGTTAACCCCGCAGTTGCCATTACCTCCCGGATAAACAAAGTCAGGCTTCCTGCATGAATATTCTGTGCAGCAAGTTCTTTTACTGCGATCGTCTCTCCGTTGACAGATAATGCAGCAGAGCATACCTGTGTAGCTGTTTCTAGTTGAAGTATCGTAACCATTAAGGCAAATATAGTAGATTTAAAATTCAGGTAAGCTTGATAAACTAAGGAACAGGATCATGCCCGTGTTTTCCCCAGGGATGGCAGCGTCCGATGCGTTTAAGCGTTAACCAGCCGCCTTTAAAAGGTCCGTGCTTTTTGATCGCCTCTACACCGTATTGTGAGCAGGTAGGCGTAAAACGACAGCTGGCCCCTAGTAAAGGAGACAAAAACAACTGATAAAACCTGATCAGTGCCAAAAAGAACCAGCCGATAATTTGTTTAATCAGTTTCATCTTTTGGGGTTGAAGGTACTGGTTTTTCAGTTGGAGCAGCAGCTACAGTTTTCACAGGCGGGTCAACAGTCAGGATCAGTCTTTTTAAAGCATTAGCCAGTTTCTTTTCAAAAAAAGAATAATCATAATGTTCCTTTCCAACAAATTGGAGAGAGAGCAGTAACAATTGATCAGGATGATTTAATAAGGGATAAAGAGCCGATGATTTGAGCAGCCGGTAAGCTTCACGCATTCTGCGCTTGATCAGATTTCTGTCGTGTGCACGTTTGAACCGCTTTTTCGATACATTAACCACTACCTGTACAGGGAAAGCATTTTTCTCCGGTATGAACAGATAGGAAACCCGAAAGGGATATACTAAAAAAGAAGAACCGTTCTTAAATAGCAGGTCTAATAATTTCCTGCTGCATAACCGTTCTTCTTTGGTAAAATTTTTCATGTTTTTGATCGCAGATTTGCAGACTAAATGATCTGCCAGCACCAGAGGTGCTGCAATCAAAATTATGCTTTGTGACGACGTTCGTCAGAAACTGATAATTTTCTTCTTCCTTTTGCACGACGAGAAGCTAATACTCTTCTACCGTTTGCTGTAGCCATTCTTTCGCGGAAGCCGTGTTTGTTTCTTCTCTTTCTTTGCGAAGGTTGGAATGTTCTTTTCATAACTGTATGATATCTTAACTATTATTTTTTAATTGAGAGGTGCAAATATAATGCGATTTTTTCTTAAATGCAAATACATGCAGCCTATGTTTTCATTTTTATTTGTGATCGCTGTGTTAAAGCTGTTTAAATTTCTATAAACCAAGGGCAGCCTTGAGCTTAACATAGCCCGTTTTACTTACAGGCAGCCAGATATCAGATTTCAAAAGTACGATATAACTATCTTTTTCCTTCAATTCAATTTTAGTGACCTGTGCAAGATTAATCAGATAAGACCGGTGAATCCGTATAAATTGTTCACTATCCAGCGTTTTTTCGAAAAAACTCATGGTTTTGTTTTTATAAAAAATCCCCTCTGTAGTACTTAATTTCACATGGTCATCATCAGCTTCCAGGTAATGAATATCTGTCACTGCAATAATTTTGATCACCCCGTTATTTTTAACCACTACCCGATTGTGCTGTGAAGGGCTCTGTGCAGCTGTTTCCAGCAATTCCCGGGTAAGCTCCGGCTGCTTTAACTTTGCAGGCAGCCTTTGCATGGCCTGCTCAAACCGCTCCTGTTCAATCGGTTTCAATAAATAATCAACAGCATTAACTTCAAAAGCTTTAATGGCAAATTCATCAAATGCGGTTGTAAAGATGACTGCTGGTGGATGCTCTACCAGCTCCAGCATCTCAAAACCATTGATTTTAGGCATCTGTATATCCAGAAAGATAAAGTCGGGACGGAAAGCCGCAATTGCTTTAAGCCCTTCAAAACCATCATTGCATTCTGCAACGACCGTTATATCAGGGAAGCTTGTCAGATAATGCTTTACAATATCCCGCGCCAGCGGCTCATCATCAATCAATATCGTTGTGATCATAGTTTCTGTGGTATTTTAAGCGTAGTAATATATTTATTATCCTCTGTGGAAGAAGTTTGCAGTAAGGTATTGTCTGCAAAAAGCAAATAGAGCCTTCTGCGGATTGCAGTAAGCCCGAAGCCTGTACCGTCCGTAGCTTTCGTTTCCGGATCATATGGATTTTCAACACTCACCATCAGCAGGTTCCCTTCTACCCTGACGAAAATAGAAATCAGGATTGCCGCAGAAGTATTGTACAATCCGAATTTGATGGCATTTTCTACTATAGGCTGCAATAATGTACCTGGCAAAGACAGGTTTAAAGTATTTTCATCAATCTGAATATCAAGATTTAAACGATGGCTGAACCTTACCTTTTCAATATCCAGATATAACTGGATATAATCCATTTCTTCGGCCACACTCACCCAGACTTCATCGTCTCTTTTCAGGGTCCCTCTTAAAAAAGAAGCTAATTTTGTAATCATTGTCCCGGCTTCTTTTGGATTCACAATCGTGAGCGCGTAAACAGAATTTAAGCTATTAAACAAAAAGTGGGGCTGCAACTGATGCCTGAGCTTGTTCAGTTCTGCTTCCTTCGCTAAATTCTGAGCCGTAAAAAGGCGTTCCTGCATTTCGGATTGTCCTTCCAGGCGGTACCACAATACATTTACAAAGGCGCACCAGGCCAGAAAAACAAAGATGACAATGAACCTGAATACCAGTGATAAATTCAGGAAACTTATATAAGTACGGTCCTGCGCAAAAATACCGGTTAACAAGCAGCGGCAACTCCAGGTAATCAGCACAGAGAGCGCAATAGCCAGTACAATGACAAACAATACAATTTCATCTTTTGGCTGATAAAACCGCAGTACCATACTAATCACTACACAGCAGAGTACTAAAAGTGTATTGGTAATTAAACTATCTGCAACTGACACGACCCAACTGAAATTAAGCGTATAAAAAAACAGCAGTACAAACGCAGTTGCCCAGGCCACAAAGATTATAGCTGCCGTTTTTTGTGCTTTTCTTGTTAACAGCGGGTTATTGGTCAAAATTTGTTGGTTTAGAAATTACTGATACTTACTCCACCAAATAAAACTACTCCTTTTATTGTAATTATTTTTAGTGGTTCGCTGTTTACCGGATTAATTGTCCGGCTATCATCCAGCCCTCCGAATATCGGGCTCACTTGTGATTCTACTACCCATGTTGGTGGAATAATTAATTTAACCCCTCCAAATATGGCTACAACTTCAATAACTACCTTATCAGGAAAATCAGCCTGCGTGAGATCCAGTTCACATCCTCCGAAAACGGAAACGACATCACCACCTTTAAAATTCTTGGAATAGATTTGTTGTTTGCTGCCGCTAAATACATTCACAGAGTCTACATAATCATTTTCAGTAGCCTGGGTTCTGGTATAAGGATCTGAAGCCGGCCCATGCAGCGGATCAGGTTGCGGACCTGCCGGATTAGTTTGCGGATCCACAGGGCCGGTTTGCCCGGCTGAAGGATGATTCCATGTACCTGCGGGCCCTTTAGTATAATCCGTCCATTTGTAATCTTCAAATCTTCTCTCCCACCTTCTTTTGCGCGGACTTACGGGCTTAAAGATGACAAACAAGCCTAAAATTATAAATCCGGCTCCGATATAGTATTGTGTCATGTTAAAATCAACGATGTTCTGCAAGTTAAAATAACCCCCGACCAGCACCATGATCAGCCATCCTCCACCATGAAATCTGCGTTTAAAACCAATCACCAAACCTATTAAAATTAATAAAGTAGGCCAGCTGAATATCCAGTCAGGTATATTAATACCAAAATTCCGGAGCAAAAAGACAGCGCCGATGATGAGCAGAATTAAACCGCTCCATACCCTGTTAGAACGGTTTTTATATTTATAGTTTTCCATAACCCTGATGTTCATTTATTATGATCAAAACTAAGGAGTAAATCTGCATTGTTAAACAGGGATCATTCATATAGGCGTAAAACCCCGGTGAACATCATTTTTTCGCCGGTGAATAATTATGCGTTACTTTGAGAAATACGAAAAGATATGAAAAAGAAACTCCTTCTGTTTGCGTGGGTCCTGATCCCTACAGCCTTATTTGCCCAGAATAATGATCAATCTTATAAAATATTTGAGACAAAAACGAGAAAAACGATCAGTGTGGAAGAGCTGATTCAAAACATGAAAAAAGTTGATGTACTTTTTTTTGGTGAGGAACATAATGATTCAATCGGGCATGTACTGGAAGCGCAGATATTCAGTAAAATGAGCCAGGCTTATCCGGGTACAGCGGTCTCTTTAGAAATGTTCCCGACCGATGTACAGCCTATACTTAATGAATATCTGGCCGGTGTAATTTCCGAAAAGAACTTCATCAAAGAAGCGCGCGCGTGGAATAATTACAAAGATTATAAGCCATTGATTGAATTGGCCAAAGAAAATAAAGCAGCTGTGATCGGAGCCAATGCAGCCACCAGATACAGCAATGCAGTTACCTTTTCAGGGTTAAACAAGCTGAATGATTTCCCTGCTGCTTCTAAAGAATTCTTACCACCACTGCCTATTGATACCGCGACAGGAAGATACTATGATAAGTTTGCAGAAACCCTTGGCGGACATGATATGGGTGGAATGAAAATCTTCCAGACACAAAATTTATGGGATGCCTCGATGGCCTGGTCTATCGCTAAATACAACAAGTTAAATCCGAAGAAAAAGATCTTCCAGGTAAATGGAAGATTCCACAGTGATGAAAAACTAGGCACTTTTGCGCAGCTTAAAAAATATGCACCGAAGCTGACGCTGGTTAATATTTCGTGTTTTGCAGCTAAGGATACGACAGAACCAGACTGGACAAAACAGGCAGAATTGGGAGATTATATCATTCTGACAGGTAAGTAACGAAATAAATACGTTTGGTATTTAAAACAAAAAAAGGCCAGCCCGTAATTTTACAGGATGGCCTTTTTAGGCTATAGCTATTGCTTAAATATTTCTTGTTTTCAGTAAATCCCTGATTTCACCTAACAAGACTTCTTCTTTTGTTGGAACTGGTTCAGCTACAACAACTTCCTCTTGTTTACGTTTCAGTTGATTGATTGCTTTTACCATTAGAAAAATAATGAACGCCAGAATCACGAAGTTAATCACTTCTGTAGCGAAATTTCCCCATGCAAATACAGGCCCCGCTTTTCTCGCATCTTCCAGAGAGGCAGTAGGGTTAGCAGCAACAAATGCTCTCACTTTATCACTTAAAGGGATATAATAATTTACAAAGCCCTTATCACCAATTAATAAGCTGATAGGAGGCATAATCAAATCATTAACCATTGAGGTCACAATCTTACCGAATGCCCCTCCAATAATCACACCGACTGCCAGGTCGACTACATTGCCCTTGATGGCAAATTCCTTAAATTCTTTTACAAAACTCATAGTATTTAATTTTTCATGGTGTTCAACTGCTAATAAAAATAGAAACTTTATTACGAAAACAAAGCTTTTTTATTGGAAAAACACATTCAAACGCAATATTCGTTCCACAATATGGTTGATATATAAACCAAATGCTTATTTTTGAAACGGGTCATAATACCTTTTCTACAAAACATGCTTAAACAACATTTACAACAAAAATTACTTCAAAAGTTATCGCCTCAACAAATTCAGTTTATTAAGCTGTTGCAGGTACCTACTGTTTCCCTTGACACCAGAATAAAAGAAGAGTTAGAAGAAAATCCGGCGCTCGAAGACCCAAGTTTAATGATCGCGGAAGAACCTAAAAGTGAATATGATGATCTGAATGATTCTCCTGATGATTTTGACGGGGGGTCAAAGGAAGAAAGTACTGATGAATTTAATGTAGATGATTACTTACAGGATGATGGTGGCAATGATTACAGCACTTCCTACAATAACAATGATGATGATGAGGAAAAGAAAGAAACTCCGATAGCTATTGAGAGTACTTTCTTTGAAAGCCTTCAGGAACAGCTTGATTTGGTTCCTTTATCAGATCAGGACTTTATTATCGGTAAACAGATCATCGGTAGTTTAGACGACGATGGTTACCTGCGCAGACCAATTACCTCTATGATTGATGATCTTGCTTTTTCACAAAATGCAATGGTCGAAGAAGAAGACGTACTGGAAATGCTGAAAGTGATTCAAAGCTTCGATCCTCCGGGAATTGCAGCCAGAGATTTACAGGAATGCCTGACGCTGCAATTGCGAAGAAAAGATCCGAACAATCAGATTATCCAGAAAGCGATCATGATCGTAGAAAATTACCTGGACGAATTTACAAGAAAACATTACGACAAACTTGAAAAGTCATTAGGCTTAAACAGTGAAGATTTAAAGGAAATTATTGCAGAAATCCTTCGGTTAAATCCCAAACCAGGTGATTCAAACCAGGTAACAACCAAGCAATTACAGGTTATCCCCGATTTCCATATTTCAAACAACGACTCTGTTCTGATTTTGACTTTAAACTCAAAAAACGCACCGGAGTTAAGAGTGAGCCGTTCTTATATAGACATGTTCCAGCACTATGATAAAGCTGCACAGAAAGACAAAAAGCTAAAAGAGGCTGTACAATTTGTGAAGCAGAAACTGGATTCAGCAAAATGGTTTATTGATGCGATTAAACAACGTCAGCAAACCCTGCTCAAAACAATGAATGCCATTATGCAATATCAGTATGAATATTTGCTGACAGGTGATGAACGTAAAATGCGCCCGATGATCCTGAAAGACATTGCTGATAAAATTGACATGGATATTTCTACCGTATCAAGGGTAGCAAACTCTAAATATGTACAAACAGAATTCGGGACTTTCTTACTGAAGTCTTTCTTCTCTGAAGCTATCCAGACCGAAAGTGGTGAAGAAGTATCGAACAAAGAGGTAAAGAAAATTCTGGAAGACTGCATTGGCAATGAAGATAAACGCAAGCCACTGGCAGATGAGAAGCTCACAGAGATCTTAAAAGAACAAGGTTATAATATTGCCCGCAGAACAGTTGCGAAATACAGGGAGCAGATGAATATTCCTGTAGCGAGGTTAAGAAAAGAGCTTTAGGCCGGTTACTCAGCGAGGGGGCTGAGACCAGAAAAGCAAAAGGCAGGTGCAAATACACCTGCCTTTTGCTTTTTATACTTACTTAAGAAAGCAAGTTTTGTCTGAGCAGGAATTCAAGTTGTTTGTTGGCAACCAGTAAAGCTTCAGTAAGCTCTTTGTTTTCTTTCCTCAGCGCATAGATCTCATACGCTTTTTCGATGTTGATCCTCAGATCTTCATCCATCCATGGTTTTTGAATATATTTATAAACCTGACCTTTGTTGATGGCATCAATAACGGCGTTGATATCCGCATAACCGGTCAGCAATATTCGGATCGGATCAGGAAAATCCGGAATAATTGATTCCAGAAATTCGATACCAGTGGTAACCGGCATGCGTTGATCGGTGATAATGACATGAATAAGTTCAGTTTCTAATACCTTCCGTCCCTCTACAGCAGATTCTGCCGTAAAAATGTTGAATTTCCTTCTAAAGCCGGCTTTAAAAGAGTTAAGATTATGAACTTCATCATCCACATAAAGCACATTAATTGGGGTGTCGGAATTCATTGTTATTTATTGGATTTTTTTGTTAAATATATTGCTTTTATAAATTCTAAAAAACTAATTTCGGATAAAAATTATTTCTAAATAATAATTGATCAATTTTACACAAAAGCTCACACAATAAAGCAAAAATGGATAAGATTAATTCTAGTGTTAATGCTCCCGGCCATTCAATGATATACCGTCCCGTTTATTTCAGATTAATCAATCCGGAGGAAGGAGAAAAGCTTAAAAATTTAATCGCCAGCAACCCTGCCCTGCTCATTTATGATACCATTTTAAGCCAGCTTGCAGAGCTCATTAAATTGAATAATCCACAGCAAAAATTAACTCCGGAAGAATCTGCGGCATTGATCGCAGCACACCTGAAAAATGATGCAGACCAATATGGCGTATGGGTATATTATCCCTGGTCAAATAAATTGGTACACACACTTGATGAACAGGAATTTGCACAGGTAAGAACAAGCAGAAACGTGTATAAAATCACACCTGAAGAAATCAATATCCTAAAGCAAAAAAAGATAGGGATTATTGGTCTTTCTGTAGGACAGAGCATTGCTTTAACCCTGGCTATGGAACGGACCTGCGGAGAGCTCCGCCTGGCTGATTTCGATGAAATTGAGTTAAGCAATATGAACAGGATCAAGGTAAATGTACAAGACCTTGGTTTAAATAAATCCATTGTAGCAGCCAGACAGATTGCCGAACTTGATCCTTTCATCAATGTAATCTGTTTTACCGAAGGAATTACACTGGATACTATTGATGAGTTTTTTACCGGAAACGGGAAACTGGATATCCTGGTAGAAGAATGTGATGGGATTGACATCAAAATCCTTGCCCGCATCAAAGCTAAAGCATTGGGGATTCCTGTAGTGATGGATACCAATGACAAAGGGATGCTGGATGTAGAGCGTTTCGATCTGGAGCCTGAAAGGCCAATCTTCCACGGAAAGGTAGCAGAGCTGGAAGCACTAAGCGCAGATCAGCTCACAGAAACTTTAAATAAACTGACGATCCCTGAAAAAATAGGGTACCTCGGGAAAATTATAGGTTTTGAGAATTTATCTCCGGCCATGATGAAATCAGTTGGTGAGATGAACAAAACTATTGTCGGCTGGCCACAGCTTGCTTCGGCAGTAACCCTTGGTGGGGCAATGATTACAGATATCAGCCGCCGCATACTGCTTAAACAATTTAGTAACTCAGGAAGGTACTTCGTTGATTTCGACGAATTGTTTACTGATGAATTTAATACAATCACTAATATAAACGGAGACAATGATACACATTAGAACATTCAGAGCTCCGGATGATCCGGAAGCCTGCTCAAAATTTATTGTCGGCCACAAACGCTTACTTGAACTTTATGGCATCACTCAGATTACTTCAAACAAACAGGATTGGGTAGAAGATCCCAAAACCATGGTTATTTTAGTGGAAGATAAAGAAACTAAATTCGTCTATGGAGGTGCAAGGATCCAAATTAAAACTGATCAGTATGAATTGCCTATTGCTTCTGCAATTGGTAAATACGACCCGAAAATATACGACATGATCAATGCGGATGAAGACCGTGGCGGAACCTGCGAATTATGCGGGTTATGGAACTCCAGAGAGGTTGCGGGTATGGGCATTGGAAGCCATGTACTGGCCAGGGTTGGTTCTGTGCTTGCGGCAAAACTGCCTATCGTAAGCTTATTTGTATTATGTGCCCCTGTTACGGTCAGGATGGGAAAAAGAGTAGGCTGCGTGATTGAAACCTCACTGGGTAACAATGGTCTGTTTTACTATCCTAAAGATGACCTGGTGGCCACTGCAATGCGGTTAAGAAATCCCTTTGATTTAAGTAATGCTGATGATTCAGAACGTGAAAAAATTCTTTCCCTGCGTGACAATCCACATCAGCTTTTTGAAGAAAGAGGCCCAAAAGGTATGTACCAGTTAGAATATAATTTAGACATCCCAAATCTGCATGACCCTGTTTAAAAAACTACTTTTTTTTCTAATAGCGCTTGTATTCAACAGCGCGCTCACCTATTCAGCGACACAGGACAGTACGCTTGTCTTTAAAAATGAAAACAACATTTTAAAGATTGAAAACGGTATATCCATTTTCAGAGATCCTGCAAAATCATTAACCATCCACGAGGTAATCGGCCGTAAATTCGAATATCTCAATCAGAAAGTCCCTAACCTGGGTATAACTTCAGATAAAATCTGGGTAAAATTTACGGTAGATAATCAAAGCCTTGCAGAGAATTTAATGCTCGTTGTCGCGCAACCGGCAATTGATAGTATTACTTTGTACAGACTGGATAATCACAAGCTTTATGCTTCTTCAAAATTAGGAAAGTTTAAAGCCTTTCATGCCAGATTAGTCAATAATCCGAACTATATATTTCCGGTAACCATTGCCAAAAATAAAAAGGAAACCTTTTACATCAGCATTAGTTCTACAGACCAGATTCAGTTGCCTATCTCTTTAGGCACACCCAGAGTAGTACTGGTTAATGATAACAGTAAAAATATACTTTTCGGGATCTATGCCGGAATTATCATTATCATGATTTTGTATAACCTGTTTATCTCCTTCACAGTAAAAGATCCGAGTTATATTTATTACATCATTTACATCTTTTTTGTGGGTTTAACGCAGGCCACTTTTCAGGGTTATGCTTTCAAATTTCTATGGCCGGATAGTCCGTGGCTGGCCATAAACAGTTCTTTTCTGGTACCATTTTTCTCAGGTATCACAACAGCACTGTTCTTAAAGCGGTTTTTACAAACAAAAATACATACCCCAAAACTGCATATCGGAATAGACCTGTTCGTCTTTTTCTACTTTATAGCACTTGGTGTATGGATTTCGGGCGCGCATACCACGAGCATTAAATGCTTGCAGACCCTGGCTTTATTTGGTTCACTTTATTTCTTGTATGTGGCCAATGTAATCCGGAGAAAAGGTTCCCGTCCTGCCCTGTTCTTTTTGGTCGCCTATACCATCTTTTTATTGTGCGTGGTGATCTTTGTTTTAAGAAATTTCAACTTAATTGAGTATAATCTCTTTACTTCTTATATTTTAGAAATTGGTTCTGTCATACAAATCACCTTGCTTTCGTTCGCGCTGGCAGATAAAATAAACGTTTACCGGAAAGATAAAGAGCAGTCTCAGGAACAGGCACTGAAAATCTCTAAAGAGAATGAAAGACTGATCCGTGAACAAAATATCGAACTGGAAATCCAGGTGAATAAACGCACAGAAGAATTACAGAATTCGAATCTTACCTTAAATCTGACCCTGAAAGAATTAAAAGAAGCACAATCTCAATTGGTTGATGCCGAAAAGATGGCTGGTCTGGGCCAGCTGACTGCGGGTATCGCTCATGAGATCAATAATCCTATTAATTTTGTAACTTCCAATATCAAACCGCTCGGACTGGATATTAACGATCTGTACGATGTCATCCAGAAGTATGAAGAAATCGATCCTGACCGCGATATCAGGGAACAGATTTCAGCGATTGACAGGTTTAAAAAACAAATTGATATTGATTTTATCAAAACGGAGATTAATTCTTTACTTTCCGGAATTGGAGAAGGTGCTAAAAGAACAGCAGAAATTATCAGAAGTCTGAAAAATTTCAGCAGACTTGATGAGAGTGACACCAAGCCTGTGGATTTAAATGAAGGACTGGAATCTACCCTGGTTTTACTGCGGAGCACCGTTCCTCCGTATATCAAAATCGTTAAGGATCTGCAACCAATCCCACTGGTAGAATGCTTGCCTGGCAAGATAAACCAGGTTTTTATGAATCTGATTACTAATGCCCTGCATGCGTTAAAGGTTAAAGAAAATCCGGCAGAAGAAGAGTATATTTATATCACCACCTCTTCGGTAGCTGACCATGTGATCATTAGTATTAAGGATACCGGATCTGGAATGACCGATGAAATTAAACAGAAAATATTTGAACCTTTCTTCACCACAAAACAAGTTGGGGAAGGAACAGGTTTAGGCCTTTCTATTGTTTTCAGCATCATAGAAAAACATAAAGGCCATATAGATGTTGTTACAAAAGTGAATCTAGGTACAGAATTTATTATTACCTTGCCTCTAAACATACAATAATATGACTCGCTCGCCTGTTAAAGTTTTATATATTGACGATGAAGAGAATAACCTCCTCGCATTCAAAGCAAGTTTTAGGAGACAATATGAGATTTACACAGCGATTTCCGCAGCCGAGGGTTTAAAGGTACTGGAGAACCTGCCTGTAGAAGTTATTATCGCAGACCAGAAGATGCCTGAAACCACAGGTGTAGAATTCTTTAAGAGTATCGCACATACTTATCCGGACCCTATCCGCATACTTTTGACTGGTTATACAGATATTGCTGCATTAGCAGATGCGATTAATCACGGTGATATTTACAGATACATCACTAAGCCATGGAATGATCTGGAATTGCACAATTCTATCAAAAATGCGCATGATGCTTACAAGTCTAAAATTGATCTGAGGAACAAGATTAAGGAACTGGAAAAGACGAATGATGAACTTAACCGGTTTATTTACAGTATTTCTCACGAATTAAGAGCTCCGCTGGTTTCAGTTATTGGTATTGTAAACCTGGTAAAAATGGAAGGATTGTATAATTCAAGCGGAGAATACTGGGAATTGATAGAATCCTGCTCTAATAAGCTGGATTATTATATACAAAAGACGCTTCAGTACTATAAAAACAATAAGAACATTTCTGAAAATTCACCGATCAATTTCAAGACACTGGTAGATGAAATGATTGACTTGTATGCCTATAGTGACAGGGATACCCAGTTCAATCTGAATATTAATCAGACACATCCATTTATGGGCGATTCGTTCCGGATTGAGGTCATTTTGGGCAACCTGATTTCTAATGCCATCAAATATCAGAAGGAAAGCGGACATCATAAGGTCGTTGATATTTCCATAGAAGCTAATTTGCTGTCTGCCGAAATATCAATCACTGATAATGGACTGGGTATTCTCAATGAACATCTTGAAAAGATATTTACGCAGTTCTTTAAAGCAAAAAATAACAAAGGAAGTGGTTTGGGGCTGTTTATAGTGAAAGAAGCTTTAAACAAGATTGATGGAAAAATATCTGTCAGTTCCTCTCTGAACCATGGTACTACGTTTAAAATTACTATTCCCAATGCCAAATAAACTCGAGAGCGCAATAAAAGTGATGCTGATCGATGATAATATCATTGACCTGAAGATCAATTCAAAGATCATTTTTATCTCTAAATTATTCGACGAAATCATTCAGTGCCAATCTGGAGAAGAAGCGCTCAGTTATTTTAACACCCACTCTAACCAACTGGATAAATTACCCAATCTAATCCTTTTAGATATCCAGATGCCCGAAATGGATGGTTTTGAATTTCTGGAGAACTATAAGCGCTTCCCTCCTGAGCTCAAAGAAAACTGTGTGGTTGCCATGCTTTCTTCTACGCTTGATTTTGGTGATATCCGTAAGGCAGAAGCAAACCCATATGTGATTAAACTTCTTAAAAAGCCACTCTATCCCGCACACCTGGAAGAATTGTTCAGGGCGAACTTCTCTGCCACCAGGTAAACCCCGTTTATGGCATTATTAATGCCTGCTATAAGTATGAACAGGTTTAAAATCATCTTTACATTTTTATGTCTTTCTCTTGCTTTTACAAGCTGCAAAAAAGATTCGGGTCTTGATCCTTTGTCTAATGTACTGTTTGCCAAGGATGGGGTAATCAGAGTAGAGTGTGCAGATTGTATGCTGAATTACACCGTTATTAATGATCAATATGCGGTTGGTATTAAGAACAGCGAAGATGTAAAATTCAGCTATGTATCTGATTTTGAACTAAAAACAACTATTCAATCTCCAAAAAAACAAATGATCAGATTGATCGTAATCGATTCATACGGAAGAACGGTTTCCAATGAGCTGACCGCTGTAGATGCCGGGGCCCCTAAAACTGATAGTTTTAAAATTAAAATCCAGTAATCACTTTATACTTATATTTCAAAAAAATTCCCGGAGTTATACAGACTCCGGGAATTTTTTATATTAAAAAGTTGTGGAATAAAGAATTCACATTGAGGAATATCATCCACAATCTATGAATCCCTCAAAAACAACAAGTTACGACTTAAACTTTCCTTTTCTTGCTTCGTGGTTTGCTTTAGCCAATTCTAAAAAAGAATCCTGTGCAGCTTTCACATTCTCCTGTTTACCTTTCCATATTTCCAAAGCAGGCTGATGCAAGGCTCTGGAGAAAGAATAAGTAACCGGCCAGGGAAATACGGCTTTATAAACCGAGTTGATTGCATTTAGGTTTTGTGAAGCGGTCAGCGGATCCTGGCCACCAGAAAGAAACGCAATTCCCGCAACTGTAGCTGGAACAGCGTTACGTAAACAGTTCACGGTTAATTTCGCCACCAAAGCTGGATCAGCCTTTTCAGGGGCATCTTTACCTGCAAGAATCATATTAGGTTTTAAAATCAGCCCGCCCAGTTCTACTTTGAGCAGATACAGTTCCTGGAATAGGGAACGTAATACTTTTTCAGTGACTGCTGCGCAGCGTTCGATGGTATGGTTACCATCCATAATCACTTCCGGTTCTACAATAGGTACAATTCCGGCGCGCTGACAGGCAGCAGCATAGCGGGCAAGAGCATGTGTGTTACTGACAATACAAGCTTCTGAAGGCAGGTCACCATCGATCAGGATCACTCCTCTCCATTTAGCGAATTTGAGTCCCAATGCGGCATAAATGGTCAGTCTTTCTTGCAGATCATCCAGTCCTCTGGTTACCTTTTCTTTAGGAAAACCCGCCAGGTCTTCTGTTCCTTCATCAAGTTTGATCCCGGGAATAACCCCTGCTTTTTTAAGTTCTTCCAGAAATGGAACACCTGAAAGGGTTTGCTGATGAACGGTTTCATCAAATAATATTGCTCCGTTGATATACTCCCCTATTCCCGGCGTAGTAATTAATACTTCGCGGTAGGCTCTTCTGTAAGCCTCGGTTTGCGGTATACCTGCAAGTTCAAAACGTTTATTGAGGGTAGCAACACTTTCATCTATAGCAACGAGGCCTTTGAAATCGGCTACCATCGCTTTTGCAGTGCTGATCAATTGTGTGGTTATATTCTCCATAATTATTGCTGCGGGCCCTGATCTGATCAGGCTCAACCAAAGAACAATTCGATAAATACAATTGTTTGCACTAATAGTGTTTGCCGGGCCTGGTGACACAAAAACCTTTACCAGCTATATTTTTGAGGAATTTACGGGGTGTAGTCCCCAGAAAATGATTAAAGTCTTTAATCAAATGGCTCTGATCATGATAACCATGTGTTTCAATCAGCTCAAAAAGATCAATTTCTTTTTCTTTTTGATTGATGAGCTGCGTAATAACCTCTTTGAAACGCATAAAACGAAGGATTTCTTTCGGGGAATATCCTGTAAATTTTTGGAAACGCTGCTGTATAGTCCGCTCTGATAAAGCAGCATTTGCTGCAATAGCTTTTACCGGTTGTACAGCCGGATTCTGGAAATAAGCCAGTCCGTTTAACAAAGGAATAGCAAAGGCATCATTTTCTGCCGTAAAAGAAGCCGCGTAAGCTTCTATCAACTGAATTCTGTCAGTTGTGGATGGCAATGCAGCTAACCGTGCCCAGAGGTCTGCAAAACAAGTCTTATCAATTAATATATCCGGGTCTATCACTTCATCCGGTGCCAGCTCATTTACAGGGATTTTAAACAACCTGTAAAAACCATTCAACGTGAAATTTACAATGATCACATCTGTTGAAGGTCGTAATTCATAATTCAGCATCTTTTTGAGCGGCCCGATCACAGCTACCCGTTCAATTGGAACCGTATTTAACGCGGCATCATTAAATGAATACCGGACAGGCGTACCAAAATTGAAAATCATTAACATATCAAAATTGGGAGAAAGATGTTTCAAAACCACTTCAGCAACTGTTGGGGTATGTAAATGATAAAAATGACTGACTACGTCACTTAAAGGTGCCTGAACCTCATAAAATTCTCCATCCATTGCCGCGTCTTCCATAGTTTTTCGTTTTCTTACAATCTTAAGCACGTTAGTGCGGCTAAGTTTGTCTTAACAAATTTAAAGAAATCAGGAATAACATGCTTAATTATTATCTCCGCCAGTGCTGCTTATAAAACGTTTGAATTTTGCAATTATCGGTTTGATTCTCGCAGGCATTGGAAGCAGGATCTCTCTTAAATTTACATTCAGAAATAAATGTAAACCTACCATTTAAAGATTACCTTATGAAAACTCAGAACAACTACATTCCATCTACCCTGCCAACACATCAAATTTCTTGTACACGGCTTACTGACCAGACTATTGTGTGCAAATCACCCGATCAGATGAAGGAGATTTATACCGCGCTTGGTGAAGAGCGTGAGCTGGCTCTTTTATTTCTTGATATCCGCAATTTCACGGCCGCTATGGAGATCAGATCCTCGTATGAAGTCATTTATATGATCAGAAAACTGTTTGTTTTATTTAACCGCTCTATTACTGCGGCCGGGGGCAGGATTATCGAAACCAATGGAGATAGTATCTATGCAGTTTTCGGACTGGATACGACTATCAGAAAAGCGGTACAATCTTCGGTTGATACGGCTTATGCTTTACTGCGTGATGTGGATGTTTTTAATGCTTCTTATGCACAGCCCTATTTTAACCTGAGTTACGAGGTTGGTATTGGCGTACATCATGGTCAGGTTGTAGTGGGACAATATGATCTGGCAAATAAAGAGCAGATGACTGTCATGGGCTTACCAGTAAACATCGCTTCGCGTTTACAGGGAGAAACTAAAGGGCTTAACAATAACCTGATCATTTCTGAAAGCACTTACGATTTATTGAGTGATCCTAAAGATGCGGAAATCAGAGCTGTTCAGCTTAAAGGAGTATCTGCTGCGATGAACGTGATGTTAATGGGAAATACTTTTCATCCTAAAAACCACATTGATGATATGGATCTGAATTATTACCTTGGAATATCCGGTTAATTAAATGCTTTGATCTGAGCTTTACAACAATTAAAGTTTGAGCTATACAGCAAATTTACTCGCCCGGTTTATGTTCAAATTTGTTGTATAAAAAAAGATCATGAATAAAGTAGTATTAATTACCGGCGCATCAGCCGGGATGGGTAAAGAGACCGTAAAATTACTCTTGCAGCGGGGATACACCGTTTATGGGGCAGCACGCAGAGTAGAAAATATGAAAGATATAGCCAGCCTGGGTGCCAGAGTTCTCCAGATGGATGTAACCGATGAAGAGTCTATGGTGAAAGGAGTGGATGAAATCATCAAGGCTGAAGGCAGGATCGACATCCTGATTAATAATGCAGGTTTTGGCTCTTATGGAGCTGTAGAAGACGTTCCAATTGAAGATGCGAGATACCAAATGGAGGTCAATGTATTTGGTGTAGCCAGGCTAAGCCAGCTTGTTATCCCTTCGATGCGGGAAAATCAGTATGGAAAAATCCTGAATATCTCTTCTATTGGTGGAAAGTTTGCTTTACCCCTTGGTGGCTGGTATCATGCCAGTAAATTTGCTTTAGAAGGTTTAAGTGACAGCATGCGCAATGAATTGAAACCGTTTGGGATTGATGTGATTGTGATTGAACCGGGCGGTGTAAAATCGGAATGGGCCGGCGTAGCAATGGCTAATTTAATGAAAGTATCAGGTCAGGATATTTATCAGCCCATGGCTCAGAAATTCGTTAACCTGAGTGTAATGCTGGAACCTAAATCTGCTGAACCTGTAGTGATTGCCGAATTGATGCTGAAAGCAATCGAGGCTAAAAAACCCAAATTCAGATACGTTGGAGGATATCTTGCCGCTCCAACTGTGCTGCTGAGAAAGTTATTGCCAGACCGTATATTTGATCAGCTTACGATGAGCCAGATTAAATAACCAGATGGAAATTCAAGATCACACACTGCTCAACAACCTGGTTTATGCTTGTGTAGACAGTACGCAAAGAGGCCACGAACAATTTGTTCAGGAACATGCTTTAGGTTATATTATTGCCGGTGAGAGCCACTTGCTGACCAATCAGGGTATCCGGATCTTTAAGGCGGGAACTGTTGCACTGGTTCGCAGAAATCAGTTGATTAAATCGCTGAAAGTACCTCCGCCAGATGGTGAGTTTAAAGCGATCAATATATTCCTTGACCAGGCTTTTCTGCGTAAGTATAGTGCTGAAAATAAAATAGAAACACCTGCTAAATACCAGGGCGATCCGATCAGTGTATTACCTCCGGATCCATTTATCAAGGGATATTTCGATTCTTTAATGCCTTATTTTAACCGGATTCTGCCATTTAAAGAAGCAATGGCAGAGCTCAAAACCAGGGAAGCGGTAGAATTATTACTGCACCAGAATCCAGCCGTCAAAGAATTCCTGTTTGATTTTAGTGAGCCTTATAAAATAGATCTCGAAGCTTATATGAACAACAATTATAAGTTTAATGTGCCTATTGATCAGTTCGCGAAACTGACAGGCAGAAGCCTTGCCGGTTTTAAAAGAGACTTTTCCCGGATTTTCAATACTTCACCGGGAAACTGGTTGCAACAGAAACGCCTTTCGGAAGCTTATTACCTGATTCAGAAAAAGGGTAAAAAACCTGCGGAGATTTATCTTGATATTGGTTTCGAAAACCTGTCTCATTTCTATTTCGCCTTTAAAAAGACTTTCGGCATTACGCCTTCAGCAGTAGTTTAATTACTGGTGCAAATTAAACCATTGCTCTGCCACTATCCTGAATAGCCCATTCGGCCATCATATTCATTAAAGGGACCAATTCTTTACCCGAAGGACTCAAAGAATAAGTGACAAACGGAGGAACTACCGGTTCGGCTTTCCGGATCACCAGGTTATCGGCTTCGAGTTGTTTTAAACTCTGGATCAGCATCTTTTCAGTAATGATAGGGATAGCCCTTCTGAGTTCACTGTAGCGTCTGGACTCTTCTCTGAGCTGATAAATAATAATCGATTTCCAGTGACCGCCAATTTTATTCATGACATAGGTAACCGGACATTTTAATTCTGCTAATTCTTTATTCAGGCTAATACTTGAATTTTCTTTAATCTTGGTCATGATACATACTTTGGGGTAAGTACTTGTAAAAAAGTAAGTACAAATATACCTTTGTCTTGTCAATAATAAAAGATTAAGATTATGAAAATTACAATAACAGGTTCTTTAGGAAATATAAGTAAACCATTAGCACAAACATTGGTTAGTGCAGGTCATGAGGTCACCGTAATCAGCAGCAGTGCTGATAAAGTAAAAGCAATTGAAGATTCAGGCGCTACAGCGGCTATCGGCTCAGTGGATGATGTTGACTTTTTAACAAAGGCTTTTACAGGCGCAGATGCGATTTATACGATGTGCCCGCCAAATTATGCAGCTCCTGATTTCAGAAGTTTCATGAATACAGTTGGTCAGAATTATGCCGCAGCAATTCGTGCATCCGGAGTGACGCAAGTGGTAAATCTAAGCAGTATTGGTGCACATTTAGCTGAGGGTACAGGCCCGATTAAAGGCTTACACGATGTAGAACACATATTTAGTGAACTGGAAGGTGTTTCAGTTAAACATATGCGCCCTGCTTATTTTTATGTCAACTTATATGGCAGTGCCGATATGATCAGACACGCAGGTATAATTGGAGGTAATTATGGAGAAGCTGCTGAATTAGTACTGGTTCATCCGAATGATATTGCACAGGCCATAGCAGAAGAAATACAGCAGCCATTTACAGGCAAAAGTATTCGTTATGTAACCAGTGATGTCCGTACTCCAGCAGAAGTAGCAACTGTATTAGGTACAGCAACAGGAAAACCCGATTTGAAATGGGTGGAGTTTACAGATGAGCAGGCTTATGATGGAATGATCCAGGCTGGTTTACCTGTAGAATTGGCCAGGAATTTCGTAGAAATGGGAACAGCGATCAGAAGTGGTGTTTTATGGGAAGATTTTAAGGTCAATCAACCTGAATTTTCAGCCACCAAACTGGAAGACTTTGCCAAAGAATTTGCAGCTGCTTTCTAAGCAGCTGTTTTAAGTATCAATAGCACAACGGCAAAGGTATTACAGAACCTTTGCCGTTGTGCTATTGATATTAAGACCGCAATGCGGGTTCTAATGCTGTTGTAATCCCGATTCTGTTCCATGCATTAATCGTAATAATAGCCAGGATGATTTCAGCCAGGTATGCAGGATCAAAAAGGCACGCTGCATTTTTATACGTTTCATCAGATACATGGTTACTAATTAAGGTAACTTCTTCTGTCAATGCTAATAAAGCACGCTCCTGTTCATCAAAAAAAGGAGTATCACGCCATGCTGAAAGCGCATAGATCCTTTGTTCCGTCTCTCCCGATTTACGTGCATCAAGCGTGTGCATGTCAATGCAAAAAGCACATTCGTTAATCTGAGACGCCCTGATTTTAATCAGATCTTTGTGTATAGTAGTCAGGCTGGTGCTTTCAATGAATTTTTCAAGGGCTAGTATAGCACGATATCCTGCTGGTTGTACTTCGTTGATTTTAATTCTGTTGCTCATGTTTTTGTCTTTTAAGATGATCCTTTTTGATAACGAATTGATAGTTAAAAAGGTTAAAACAAAGATCAGGAATACAAGAGCTCAGAAAAATGAACTGTAGTTAAGAAATTACAAGTCCTTTTTAGCACGTAACCGGCTTAAAAACTGCGGGGTAAAGCCAAGATAAGAAGCCAGCATATATTGAGGAACCCGCTGAACGAAATCAGGAAAGAGTTTAGAAAAATGCCGGTAACGCTCTTCTTCGGTCTGATTAAAAATAAATCCTATTCTGCGCTGAGAAGCAACAAATGATTTCTGCATCATGATCCTGAAATAAGTTTCTAAAGGCGGGATCTCTTTAAACAGGCTGATCCGGTCTTTTTCATGCAGCAAGAGTAATTCAGTTTCTTCTATAGCCTGAATATAACAAGCAGAAGGCTGATTGTTCAGCAAGCTGTCCTGATCTGCAATCCACCAGTGTTCAATACCAAAATGGATAATTTGTTCATTAAGTTTCTTATTGATCAGAAACTGGCGCATACATCCCTTAGTGATAAAGTAATTTCCCTGGCAGTGTTTGCCGGGTTCCAGCAAAAACGCTCTCCTTTTCAGTGTTATCAGTTGCAGCTTTTCACAGAATTGCTGCTGCTGAGATGGGCTTAACTGTACGTACTTTTTGATATGGTCTAAAAGCTCCTGATACATCGTACTACAATAATAATAATTAAACAATGATTTTGGTGCAACATATCTGACCTGCCGGAGTCTAAATTAAAAAAGCACTTATTTTCTCTATAAAAACCAAACCTCATGAACACCAAACATTTAACCACAAAAATCTTAACCCTATTGCTGATTCTTAGCTCCATTTTCAGCAGTTGCAAAAATTCTGGCAACAACCTGTCAATAGTCGTTAAAGAGACCCATAATCAATATCAGTTAGCAATTGATTATAACAAAAGCAAAACAGACTCTGTAGAGCAGTATCTAACCCGTTTTATTGGACAGGATACTATTTTTAAAGCTGCCCATCCTTCGGAAATCAACGTGACTATGGCCGATAAAACCACTTTTGTGATCAAATCCACACCCGGAGATTTCAATTTAACATTTGATAAATCTAAAAATAGCAAAACCGCCCTGAACCGCGTCAAAAAGATCAATGAAGAGTTGAAACCTATCCTCAATTAATTACAAGGCCTTTGGGTTCCGGTGTTTCCCTCTCCAGAATTTATACCAGTTTTTATTGGCCGGATACCTGCGGTGGGGAGTGGCATTGTTACAAATAACAGCCACAATGAACAGGATCAGTACCCCTGTAAATATCGGGCTGAGTACGTAGAAATAACCTAATGCATTAATTTTAGCTGTTCCGGTAGTTGCAATCAGTGCCGTTGCCCCTCCCGGAGGATGAAGGGTTTTAGTCATTTGCATCACGACAATAGAGAGTGAAACTGCAAGGGCAGAACTTAGCCAGACTTCTCCTGGAATTAACTTGTGCATAGTCACACCTACAATTGCACTGAGTACATGTCCGCCAATTAAGTTGCGGGGTTGCGCTAAAGGACTGTTAATGATCCCGTAAATAAGGACGGAAGAAGCACCAAAAGAACCAATCATAAAAAGGTTCTCGTAGGCAGTGAAGTATTTACTGTTGATAAAACCAATGATCCCTATGCCCAAAAATGCACCGATAAAAGTCCATAAGTGCTCTCTGAAATCGACCAGTGTTTCTTTATAAAAGATATATTTCGCTTTCCTGACGTGCCTTCTTATTTTATGTCTCATAAATCTGCGGCAAAAATAAACCTTTTGAGAGGAAACAAAATAATAGCGGAGTCAGAAAACTCCGCTATTATTTTTAAGGTGTTAAAGAAAATGGCCTGTCGGCAGCAGTCAGCCCGCGCGTTAATTCGGGCTGATTGGTCATTTCTAATTTCAATACCCCTCCATTAACGAGATCACTGTGCCTGATAAAATTGGCAGTATAGCTTTTACCGTTTAAAGTAGCAGATTTAATATATAAGTTTTCAGGGCTGTTGGCCGCTGCATCTATGGTAAACTTTTTACCGTTCTCTAAATTCAAGGTAATCTTTTTAAACATCGGGCTGCCTAATACATATTCATCTGTGCCCGGGGTTACACTATAAATCCCCATCGCACTCAGCACAAACCAGGAAGAAGTTTGCCCCTGATCTTCATCTCCCGGATAACCGTTTTCTGTGGAATTGTACAGTTTATACATAATATTGCGGGTATGAAACTGTGATTTCCAGGGCTGACCAGCATAATTATACAGGTAAGGCATGTGCTGTATAGGCTGGTTACCATGTGCATATTGTCCCATATTTGCCATCACCATTTCTGTCATTTCATGGATCATCCCGCCATAAGTCCCTGTATTAACGCGGTTAGGTACGGAAAATACAGAATCCAGCTTTTTGGTAAAGTTCTCCTGACCTCCGGTTAACTTAATCAAACCATTGATATCATGAAAAACAGACCATTCCCAATGCCAGGCATTTCCTTCGGTAAAAGGGCCGCCCCATTCTGCGGGATCAAAGTTCGGATTCCATTTTCCATCCTGATCTTTTCCCCGCATAAACCCTGATTTTTGGTCATACACATTTTTATAGTTGAATAGCTGTCTTTCAAATATCCCGGCATAAAAGTCATTACCCGTCATTTTTGCAAGCTTATAACCACAGAAATCATCATATGCATATTCCAGTGTTTTAGCAGTCGCTTCTCTGTATTGCGGATAGGGAACATACCCCAGTTGGTAATATTCTTTCCAGCCGTCTCTGCCATTTGCCGGCCCCCATGGCCCTTTTTGAGTCGCTTCGTGGAAATAAGCTTTCAAAGCCGTTGCAGGATCAAAAGTGCGGATTCCTTTTACCCAGGCATCAGTCAAAAGAGAAATCGCATGATTTCCGATCATAGAACCTGCTTCACTTGGAAACGACCAGGAAGGTAACCAGCCGCATTGTTCCCACGAAGAAAGCAGCGATTGCATATACCGTCCATGCATTTGTGGATGGAGCAAAGTATTTAAAGGGAATTGTGCTCTGAAGGTATCCCAAAACCCGGTATCTGTAAATAGATAACCTGGATGTACTTTTCCGTCGTAAGGACTAAAGTAATAGGGTTTACCTGCTTTGTCCAGTTCATAAAACTTTCTGGAGAACAGGCTGGCTCTGAACAAACAAGAGTAAAAAGTAGCTTTATCTTCTTCTGAGCCTCCTTCTACCACTACTTTCCCCAGGGTTTCATTCCAGATCTTAGCAGCTTTGGCTTTGGTTTGTTCCAGTGTCTGATCTGCTCCCAACTCTGTAGCCAGGTTCAATTCTGCCTGCTCCTGGCTGATATAGGACGAAGCTACTTTTACCTGCACTTTTGCACCTGCATTAAATTCAAGATAAGCACCTTTACCTGCTCCGTCTGCTGTTTTTGCAGCTGCTTGTACGCTATTCTGCTTATTCTCCCAGGTTCCATAAGCTTTAAAAGGCTGATCAAACCGGATGACAAAAAAGCTTTTGAACCCTTCTTTAAAGCCCTCTCCATTGTTCACGTAACCTGTTATTTTCCGTTGTTCCGGAAAAATATGAATACTGCTGATATGGGTATAACCATCTAAAACCAAGTAGCTTTTCTTGTTTTCAGGATAGCTGAACCTTAAATGTGCACCACGTTCGGTTGGAGAGATTTCTGTGGTGATCTTATTTTCAAATCTGACTTTATAATAATTGGGCTTCGCTATTTCAGCCGCATGGCTAAATTTAGCTTCGCGCTTATTTTCATCCACCACCAGTTCATCGATTACAGGCATCAAAGAGAAAACTGCATAATCTCTTGACCAGGAGCTGCATTGATGCGCCTGCTGAAATCCCCTGATTTTATCTTTCTGGTATTGGTATTTCCATCCATCGCCATTTTTCCCGGTCTGCGGAGTCCAGGTATGCATGCCAAATGGCAATGCTGTGGTTGGATAAGTATTTCCCCTGGTCAGTTCATGGCTTGAATTTGTGCCTTGTAAAGTGTTGACATACCTGACCAGGTTTGTCTCCTGTGCATAGGTTGAAATGCACAGGAAACAAAACGAGATTGTGAATAGCTTAAATTTCATCTTTGCTGATTTTACCATCCTGGATTTTGCACCAGGTTTTCGTCTACATTGACATCATTCGAAGGAATAGGAAACAGGTAATGTCTTTTGTTAAACACCCTGCTTTCAAAAGTAACAACCTGTAAGAAATCCGGCAGGTTCTTATTGATATCCAAACCATAAACCGGCCCATTGTCAGTAGTCTCTGCAATTTTCCATCTGCGGGTATCAAAAAATCTAACGTTCTCAAAAGCAAGTTCTACTCTTCTTTCTTTCCGCAGTGCTGCCGACATTTCAGTTTGCCCGGCAGGAACAGGTAAGTCTGCTGATCCATAAAGTGGCACTCCTGCCCTTTCTCTGATCAGATTCAGGTATTTCAGGATGTCCGGATCACCGGGATTTGCTTCATTTAAAGCTTCTGCATAATCCATAAAAACATTGGCCAGACGGTATAAGATCACTGGTCTTCTGTCTATATTCCAGTTCCCTAATCCCATTGCTTTCCTTACGACATAACCTGTGGTACTATAATCATTCCCTCCTGTCTGTTTACCTGAATTACCGGTATTGTATAACTCTGTAGTAATCAATCCATCATTGGTATTGAGCCAGGTACTTCCATTATAGGTAATATTGACATAAAAACGCGGTTCACGATTTACCCAGGGATTATAAATACCTGCTTTAGTATATTTAGTAGCCGTTGCAGCAAAACCTGTGCTGACATAACCTGAGCCAGCATCGTTGATACTTTTACCATTCTGCATAAAGAAAGCGTCTACCTGGTTTTGAGTCGCGCCCAATGCTCCACCGCCTCTGGATGCTGAATTTGCACCCCGATGGTAAGGAGTCATTTCATATTGTCTGGCTGATAGAGAAGATTCTGGTCTGGCCAGGATAACTTCTTTATTCCAATCAGTTAAAAACACATCTCTGCAAGATAGATAAGGATCAAAATTACCATTGGCATCAGTCTTTTTAAATAAATCATAAGTTCCCGGTACAAACTGGGTAATAAAAGATTTATAGGCATCCGCAGCAGCTTTCCATTTGTTCACGTCGAAACTCTGGCTCACCAGTGCTTTGCCGTCTTTATTTTTCAGGGAGGATAGGTCATTGTTTCCATTATACAATGGACTTGCTGCCAAAAACAAGGTTTGTGCTTTAAATGCGAGCGCAATTCCTTTGGTTATCCTTCCGTAACTATCATCGTTTGCAGGGGTAATGGGCAAATCCTTAGCTGCGGCATCCAGTTCTGTGGTAATATAAGCGACACATTCGTCCATTGAGCTTCTTGGCAACTGAACTTCTGAGCTTGGTACATCCGGGGCCACAACTTTATCACCCAAAAGGATCACAGGCCCGTATAAACGGACAAGGTAAAAATAGTACATCGCTCTCAATGCCCTGGCTTCTGCCCGGTACTGCGTCATGAGCTGAGGAGAAAGGTCATTCTTCACTTTTTCAATATTTGCCATAAAGAAAGTAGCGGAACGTATCCCTCTGTAATAATTATTCCAATAGGCATAAACAAAGCCAGAATTGGCATCCCAGTTTCCGATATTTACAGCATTACTGGCTACCCCGCCCCAGGTAAATTCTGCTTCATCAGATCCACCTGTCCATAAGCCGGCATTGGAACTTCCGGGGTTTCTTTGTCCGAATTCATCGGGCACACTACTGTAAATGTTATTTAAGAATTTCTCGGCTGTAAGCCTGTTCGAAAACGTTTCATCCAGGGTTAACCTGTCATTAGGCACCTGATCAAGAAATCCTTTTTTACAGGAAAGGGTAAACAGGGCGGCAAGACTTAGTATACATATATATTTTTTCATGATATCCGGCTTTTAAAATTTAACATTTAATCCTACTGACAAATTAGCGGTCAACGGATATTTGGTTCCGTTCCCTGTAAGCAACTCAGGGTCCCAGAGCTTGAATTTACTGAAGGTCAAAAGGTTGGTTCCAATCAGATAAACTGACATATTTTTAAGGTGTAGTTTAGCAGCAGCTTCTTTAGAAAAGTTGTAACTCAGCTGTGCACTTTTCAAACGGATAAAACTGTTGTCTTTAACCCACCAAGAACTCGGCTGTGTATTGTTAAAGTTCTGATCTTCTCCATAGGCCAGCCGCGGATAAAAAGCATCCTGCCTTGGGTTTTCTGGTGTCCAGCGGTCTGTGACATTGCTAAAGGCATTACTTAACCCGCCACCGCCATTAAACGGATAAATAGCAGACCCGCCAAGCATGACATCTGAGTTTTGTAAGGCTTGAAAAAGTGTGCTGAGTGCAAATCCTTTATAGGCTACACTAAAACCAAAACCCATTACCAGGTTAGGCACATCACCTCTGCCGATCCTGGTTTTATCATAGTCATTAATTAACCCGTCACCATTCAGATCTTTGTATTTAATATCACCAGGCTTCAGTAATTTCTTTGATCCGGGAGCCGCACTTGCATCAATCTCTGCCTGGTTATCAAATAATTTTTCGGCTATATAGCCATATCTTGAGAGTATATTATCACCAATATGACTCATCCATGGATATTTTTGAGTGGGACGATCGTCGTTGACCAGTACGTCTTTGTTATAAGTCAGGTTACCTCTTAAACCGACATCCACCTGCCCTATTTTCATGTTATATTCAAGCGTTGCATCGATACCTTTGTTGTCCACCACACCGAGGTTTCCGTAAGGTGAATTGACTAAACCAATAAATCCGGGTACGGATTGTCTTTGTAAAAAGATCCCGGTACGTTTTTCCCGGAACACGTCTACCATTAAACTCAGTTTATCATTCAGGGTTCTTATTTCCATCCCCAAATCCTGTTTCTTAGATTCAGCCCACCTGATATCCACTCCGTAATCAGTTACGTTAATTCCTCCTGTATTGGTAAAGTTCTTCCCTAACTGATAACCAGCTGCTCCGTCTGTTACGAGTGTTAAATAAGCAAAACGTCGTCCGACCAGGTTTTCATTGGAGATCTTCCCGATTCCGGTTGTTCCTACAGAGTATCTGAATTTCAGAAAGGAAATTGCCTTTTTTAAAGGCTCAAAGAATTTCTCGTTCGAAGGGATCCAGCCAAAGCCAATTGCCGGAAATGATCCGTACCTGTTTGCCGGGGCAAATAATTCTGAGCCATTGTATCCATAATTAAACTCTCCGAAATAACGGTCGTCATAAGAGTAAGTAGCCCTTGCTGCGATTCCGACAAATCTTTCCGGAATGGAAGAGGTAAAGTCACCGGCAAAAGGGTTGGTATAATCCTGGGTATACCCTAAGATCAGCCCACCTACCCTATGTTTGCCAAATGCGCGGTCGTAATTGATAGCGGCTTCATTATACAGTTTCCTGTTGCCGCCCCTGTTGGGTTCATAACTCAGGTAATTACCGGAACTGTTGAAGGTTTTAATCAGGTTTAGCGTTCCGTCTTCGTTATAAGGCTTGCTGGAATCCGGGAAATAAGTGCTTTCTCTTTTAGAACGCTTTGCACTGCTGGTGTTTTTGGTATCAAAAGCGATCATCACGGTAGCCGTTAAGCCTTCGGTTAAACCTTTCAGATCTTGTGTCAATCTTAAATTCGTATACAATTGATTTTCAAACTCAGTCCGGTATCCGCGCCTGGTTAAATCTGCATAAGGATTTCTGAAACCACCATTAGAAGCTTTACCGGGGATAAAGTTCCCTGGATACATCACCGGATATTCAACGGGAGAAATGTCCATAGCTGATCCAAAAATGTTTTCTGTATTTTCACCCGGATAATTGCCGGTTGACACATATCCTTGTATACCCAAATCCATTTTTGTAGTCCCTGTCAATTTCATGTTCAGGTTAGAAGTGAAGTTATACCGTTTAAAATCAAGGGAGGAATTATATTGAGAGAGCTGATCGGTTTTTAAAAAGCCGGTTTCATTGTAATAGGCCAGAGAAACATAATATTGTGCGTTATCTGTTCCTCCGCTTGCATTCAGGTTTGCCCTGCGGTTACGGCTGTACTTATTAAATATTTCGTTCATCCAGTTTACATTTGGATAAAGCAGCGGATCAACTCCAGAGGCCGTTTTATCAATATAATCCTTACTGTATTTTTCTCCTAAGCCTCTTCCTATACTCGCTTCGTTGGCCATATTCATGAAAGTAATTCCATCTGCCATTTCAGGTCTCCTGGTAAAAGTGCTGACGCCTTCATTGTAGTCCAGGAAAATCGAGGTTTTACCGGCTTTACCAGTTTTGGTCTTCACCAGAATTACCCCATTTGCACCTCTTACACCATATACGGCAGTTCCGGAGGCATCTTTAAGTACAGTGAAAGATTCTACATCTTCAGCATCAATGTTATCTATGGAACGCTCTACGCCATCCACTAAAACCAGCGGGGCACTGGAGTTGCCGCCAAAAGTAGAAATACCTCTGATCCAGATATCAGCTGTGCTCCTGCCAGGTTCTCCACTACGCTGAACGCCTACTACACCTGCAATCCGGCCAGAAAGTGATTGTGTAACACTGTTCACTGGCTGTTTAAGTTCTTTGGAACTGATGGTAGATTGTGCGCCAATCAAAGAAACTTTACGCTGTGTACCAAAGCCTACAACTGCAACTTCTTCCAATGCATTATCGCTTGGTAAAAGACTTATTTTTAGGTTTCTCTGATTTTTTACCGTAACTTCCTGTGGTTGATAACCGACATAGCTCACAATCAGCACAGCTTCGGCAGAAGGCACGTTAATGCTGAAACTTCCGTTCACATCTGTAGAGGTGGAAACCAGGCTTCCTTTAACTTTAACACCTGCCCCGGGAATTCCCATTCCTTTTTCATCGGTTACAATTCCCCGGATCACAATCAGGTCTGCTTTAGCATGCAAAACCTCATTTCTAGACAATAAAATCGTTTTATCAACTATATTATAAAAAATAGAAAGTTTGTTTAAAGAAGACTTTAAGGCTTCTTCAATGGTTGCATCCTTCAAGTTAACGGTCACCATTTCTTTGGCCGGGTCAAAGTTATTACTCAGAAATACATAGCCTGTTTGTTCTTTGATGGCCTTTAAGACTGTAGAAAGTGGTTTGTTTTTTTGATGGATATTAATTTTCTGCGCCAAAACGCTGGCGCTTGCCTGTACAAGGGCTATCATGAGGATGAAAGTGGTTAATTTCATTATCAATAGCAGTTTAGGGTATAGCCTGCGAAAGGACATACCAGGGTTAAAAGCATTTAATTTCATACTTTTGAATGGGTTTGAGTAATACAGAAATTGGTTCAGATTAATTTTTCCGATAAAATCGGATGGGTAGGCTCAAATCTTCTGCCGGGCAATGGGTCCAATCATTGTCCGGCTTCATTCTTCAGCCACCCCGGTAGCGTAGCTACATCAAGGTAGGTGTGTCATCATGCTCATAAGTTTAATTTGGTTAGATAAATGGATTATTGTTATTAACACTGGCGGTTCAGGCCAGCGTAGGGTTTATGCTAATTAGAGGTGATTATTATTTTTTTTCTGGCGTAAGCCTGATCAGGGATTTCTACTCTGAAATTTATTTTTGCATAGCTCAGAATCCGCAATGCTTTGGAGGCGTCCATATTCCGGTAAACTTCGCCTGTAAATTTATTATCAGGGATTTTACCTTCGTAAGCGACATCTACATTATACCACCTGGAAAACTGTTTCATGATGGTATAGATATTTGCTTTCTCAAATTTAAAAAGTCCGTTTTTCCAGGCTATAGCATTTAGCGGATCAACCTGGATTACCTGGATATCCTGCCCGGCTAAAGCCTGCTCGCCAGGAGAAATGATTTGTTCAAATACAGCCGGGCGGCTTACTTTGACCAGGCCTTCTAATAAAGTGGTTGCGCTGACACCTTCATTTTCATAGCTATTGATATTAAAATGAGTCCCCAGCACTTCTACTTCCTGATTTCTGCTGGCCACAATAAATGGAATATGTTTAGCCTGAACGTTTAATTTACTGACTTCAAAATAAGCCTCTCCTTTCAATTCTACTCTGCGCTGCTTTAAACCAGCAAAAGATGACGGGTATTTTAAAGAAGATTCGGCATTTAGCCAGACCTTTGTTCCATCGGGCAAAATGACCTGGTACTGACCACCTGCGGGCGTAGAAATAGTGTTGTAAAGCGGGCCTGCTTTGGTTTGCAGTTTGGATATTGCGGTTTCTTTGAGTTCATATAACAATTGTCCGGCTGCGGTTTTGCGGATATTCACACCGGCCTGTTCAGCAACCTTTCCGTTTGCAGCATCCGTCAGTGATAATTTTGTGCCATCAGCTAAGGTTAGCGTGGCTTTGTTACCTCCAGGAGCCAATTCCCCGGTATATTGACTATAGGTAACTGCTTTACCCTGATTTTTAATGAAATAAGTACCAATTGACAGCAGAATCAGGAGCATGGCAGCAGCCACTATTTTTGTCCATAAAGGAAATACTTTCCTGGTGACAACAGGGTGAAAAACGACTTCGAGAATGCTGGTTTTCTGTGTTGCGGAAAGTCCCTGTGAAAAAGTTTCACTTTCCAGGTAACGGTCCATTAAATCAAGCAGGGCTTCTTTCTGCTGCTCACTATTGACTATACCCATAAACTCCTGCTCCTGTTTTTCAGAAGCGGAGCCGTTCATGTACTGATCGAATAAGAATTTTAATTTTGCTTGCGCAACTGCCATAAATTGAGCTGTCTTTGTTCTATTGACTCACCAAAATTGTAACCGGGGTAATCAGTTGGAGAATAAATTATTTTTGTGGGAAACGGGGCTTATTTTTTCATCAGCATCAGGACGATCAACAGGGCGTCCATATACTTAAAATGTTCCCTGATAGCTTTGAGTGCCAATTTCATATGGGTATGAACAGTGCCTGGAGATATATTTAGTTTTGCGGCAGCCTCTTCGTATTTAAGTCCTTGTTCATGGCATAATTCATAGACTAATTTACGCTGTGGTGGAAGTGAATCAACGGCAGTTTTTAATATTTTAGCCGAATCGTTATATAAGAGTAAGTGTTCAGCATCAGTGCCCCCGGTAATCACCTGCCCGGTAAGTTCTACTTCGCGCAGGGTCTGTGCTGCTATTTTCTTAAGAGCGGTATAACTATGATTTCTGGTTGCACGGTTCAGGTAAGCACCAAAGTTTTCAACATTAACCAGGTGTGCCCTTTTGAGCCAGATCCTGATAAATACATTCTGGACAATCTCTTCTGCCTGAATTTTTGAACGGGTGAGCCTGCTGGAAAAATCATAGACCAGCGCCTGGTAACGTTCAAATAATTCTGCGAAAGCTTTCTGATCTCCGGCGGCAACCTGAACTAACAGTTCACTTTCCAATACATTTTTGTATGGTCTTTCTGTGTACATCCGCTTTTATCAGAATAATTTTCATTTTAATGTCAAATCAATATTATGTATAATTTTTATCATTCTTTAGCGATGACCTGATAAAAAAGCCAGTGCCTGCAATCTGGCATCCGGTATACAAATTAATCTTGCAGTAATTTAAAATTGTTTTAGCATCATTAAACCCGTAAAATAGAGTAAAAGGCGGTTTTAACTTGATTTTAATTAAATTGAAGTTCAAATAAATACTTTTAAAGATAAATGAAACTTAGTTTAAACAAATCGCTTTTAAGCAGAATGGCTTACCTTTATCAGTTCATGCGTAAACGTACAGTTCTTATAGTTCTGATTTATCTGGTTCTGGGAGGGGTCTGGCTGATTATGGGAGCCAGATGGATAGACAATATAAACGAGCTTTCTCCCGGCGAGGACTTCAGCTGGCTGTATACTTATAAAAATATCTTTTTCCTGTTTGTTTCCGCAGCCATCTTATTTCTGCTGATAGAAATGTACCGCGCCAGTCTGACTACCGTAGAAAAAAATTATAAGCAGCTTTTTGAAGGTTCACCAGCGGTCATTTATGTGTTCGACAAGACCAATTTTCAGTTTTTGAAAGTAAATAATGTGATGATCCGTAAATATGGATACACCGAAAAGGAGTTAATGGAAATGACAGTTATGGACATCAGGCCTCTGGAAGAAAGTTCCAGGCTCAACGATTACCTGTCAACGAAACATGATGAAGGGTCTGAAACTGGTATATGGCTGCACCAGAAAAAAAACGGAATGCTGTTTCATCAGCTAATTTCACACCATAGTACTGTTTATGAGGGTAAACCGGCTTATACAGTGATTGCTATAGATGTGGAGCAGCATATCAAAGCAGAAGAAAAAATTAAGGAATTATTAAACACCTACGAAACAGTAACCAGTGTAACCAATGATGTGATCTGGGAGTATTGTCCTTATACGGATCGTATGCAGTGGATGAATGGTTTTTCAGAAATCTTTGGATATACGGCTGATGCCCGGGAGGATTCCGGGGAGTGGGTACTGGATAAAATACATCCTGAAGATAAAAACCGCTTAGTTAGTTCTATGGAACTGGCCTTTAAGCAATTAAGCAATTCCTGGCGCTGTGAGTACCGGTTTTTATGTGCGGATGGCATTTACAAAGAGGTTTCCAACCAGGCTTTTATCCTGCTGGACGGGCAGGGGAAGACAGAAAAGATGGTAGGCGCTTTAAGGGATATTACAGTCAGAAAAGACTATGAGAAACGCTTATTGCATAAAAATAGCATGTTAAAAGAAATCGCCTGGAATAACTCCCATGAAATTCGCCGCCCATTAAGTAATATACTGGGTTTGACTAAGCTGCTGAATACTGATCCGGACATCCCGCAAGCGCAGGCAGAACTATTGCAGCTGCTGGAAAAATCTGCGGTTGAACTCGATGAGATTATTATTAAAATAAATGATTCGTTGCAGGATCTTAATCCCGAAAGCTAGCAGACATTTAATTTAACTCTCGTTTTCCTAAAATCATATTTAACTTATTATATATTTCTTTAAATAATTTGTACCTTTCCTTTTACTATTCAACTTTGTTTTATTAGAAATAATCTATTATCTCTACTTTGTTAATTCAGAGGGAATATTAAAAAACACACCATGATAGAAATGCAGATTATAAGCAAAAAAATCCAATACCTCCGGCAGCAAAAGCGCTGGAATCAAAGTATTCTGGCAGAGAAACTTAAGCTTTCTGTTCCCGCAGTTTCCAAAATTGAAACTGGTATGACTGATATTAATATGAGCAGACTGATGCAGATCGCTGAAATATTTGAGGTCACCCTGATGGAACTTCTTTCCACAGATGAACAATATATGCCTTCAGCAGAATACCAGGAAGCAGGGGCAATCAGGGCAAAACTCATGCTGAGAGAAGATGAAATTACGCAACTGCAAAAAAAACTGATTGATCTTTATGAGGTTTGCAGGAAAGACCTGTTGTAATCGCTTTCATTTTATTATTTTTTTTTTAAAATACTTTGTAAGGAATATCTGAAAAACACGACTATTGTATTTTATATCATCCAATGTCTATAGCTGAAAGCAAAGAAATACCACAGGCAGAACCGCATGTTCTTACCCCGCATCATTGGGTAGAAAATCATGCAGATTATCTGTTTAACTATGCAATTACCCGGATTAGTGAAGAAGAGCAAGCCCGGGATCTTGTTCAGGAAACATTTTTAGCCGCGCTTGAGCGTATTGACAGGTTTGAAGGAAGGAGTTCTGAGCGAACCTGGCTTACTGCTATATTAAAGAATAAGGTGATCGATGTTTATCGTAAAAAATCATCAGGGTTAGGGAAAAACACTAGTAGTTTAGACACAGAACAACAGGATCAGGATTTTTTCGATCCCTATGATGGACATTGGAATAAAGCACACCGCCCAGAAGCATTTGGCATAGAAACCAATGATCCTTTAATGAATAAGGAGCTGAAATCTATTTTACAAATGTGCATGCAGAAACTTCCTGCATTATGGTTATCGGTATTCACCATGAAACATATGGATGATGAGCCTGCTGATTTGATTTGTGAGGCGCTGAAAGTCACACCCTCAAATTTCTGGGTGATTATTCACCGCGCTAAACTTAACCTGAGAGCTTGTCTCCAGAAAAATTGGATTTAAACTATGAATGAGCTAAAAGATATCATATACAATTGCAGAAAAGCCACTTTTTTGATTGAGAAGAAGCAACTTACTGCGTTGACTTTTAAAGAAAGGGTAGAATTACGCATTCACCTGACTGGCTGTTCTTTTTGCAGACTATTTCAAAAACAGAGTATCGGAATAAATAAGATGGTCTATGAGCTTTTTCATTCGGCAGCAGACCGGGAAATCAGACTGGATGACGACTACAAGAAAAAGCTTCAGGAGCGTATTGAAGAGAAATTGAATGAAAATTAAAATCCGGAGCTTACTATAAGTCATCCTAAAAGCTGCCTTCAATTCAAGTTGAGGCAGCTTTTTTATTGAGGCTTCGTTACCGGTTAAGGTAAATCAAATCCAAATTTCTTATAGATAGCATTCGCTTCTGCACTGACCAGAAAGTCCATAAAATCGTTGGCCGCAGCCGGATGAGGGGCATTCTTTAATTGTCCTGCAATGTATTGTGCATGAATATTTTCCTGCTCAGAAATTTCAATCATCTCCACCGGGTGACCTATCATTTTCTGATAATGGGCCTCACTATACCAAAGCGGTGCTGCATCACTTTGATTATATAAAATACGCATCGGAGACTGGCGATGATGAATTTGAGTCAGATAAGTAGTTTGAGCTTTCAATTTAGTTTCCATCACCGTAGTTTTCAGCTGTGCCCCCCCTGCTTTAACATAAGCTTCCTCTATTCGTTTTCCTATACCTTCAAAGTCAGGATTAGGCATACTGATCCGTAACTCTTTCTGGCCTAAATCCTTAAGCCCTTTCACGTTTTTAGGATTCCCTTTTTGCACCATAATAGCCAGTTTGTTTCTTGCATATAAAGCAGTTTTACTAAACCATTCCGGCGTCTGATCAATCCTGTTTTTCCCGGCAGTATAGACATCAGGTTTTAGCGTAATCCGCAGGTTTCCGATTACGATACTTCCTGTAGCGATCTGCTTAGCCAGGATTCCCGGAGGAAGTGTTTCTGCAAATACACGCTGATATTGAGGATGTGCTGTTTTAAAAGCAGCAATGAGCTCGTCAATCACCATAAACTGGTTCCCGGCAAAGAAAACAACAAGCTGTGGATCATTGATATCACCAAACAAATCGGGTACATTATCGACACCGGGAACAGTGAACTGGACTTCGCTTTCGGGAGGCGTATTCCATGGCGGGTCAAAACGGTATGCTTGTGCAGCAGCATTATCTGAAAATAGCATCAGGGCTGAAACCTGTATAATAGCCACCAGTATTAAAAATCTTAGGTTTAAAATCTTCATCATCTGCTGATTTATGGGTGTACAACTGCCCAGCCCTGTTGTTCACGGATAATGATTTCCCCATTACCACTGGGTACAAAACTGATAAAATCAAACAGTGTACTTTTATCAATATGTCTTTCTCTGAGCGTATTTTCACATTGCGCGAGTAATACCCCTCTGGCTTGCAGCTCTTTTAAGGTTTTCTCAAATATCCCATTCTTATCGTATACTGCTACTCCATCTCCAAAAACAATCAGTTCTAACTCTAATTTCCCTTTAAGACGCGGATCGTCCAATGCGTTCTTCATATTTCTAAGTGTACCGGTCATTTTCTTCTCGTCTCCGCTATTCAAAATATACAGCGCTTTATAATTTTTCAAAGTAGCCTTAGCCCCGGTAAAATCTTGTGGTTTTGTTTGCGCAAAACTTGTAGTCACCCCAGCCACCATCAAAAGCAGGCTGCAAATAATAATCTTTGTGTTCATATCTTATTTTTTATTGGATTTATAATAATCAGCTATAGGTTTAAAAGGGCCGTATTTATGTTGTTCCATTGCAAATTGATCCCCGTATGGCCCAAATGGGGAATCGATTGGTTTTGTCGCTAAATCAGGGTAATCCTGATGTTGATCTTTATGCTTCCGGGGTTGGGAGTTTACAAAAGCAGCCAGATCCCAGGATTCTTCATCAGTTAATTGCGGGTTTTGGTAAGTTACTCCAAAAGGCATATTGTTCTTTACAAAACCTGCGAAATTACTTAGCCTGTGCATTCCCGCCGCATCATTATAACTGTGTTCTCCCCACAATGGCGGATAGGTATAGGATTGATTGCCGGCTGCCAGTACGCCTTCACCATGCTGTCCATGACAGGAAGCACATTTTGATGTATATAAAACCTTGCCTTTCAATGGATCAGCAGCTCTGTCCAGATATTTGATCCGTTGGTAACCAGCACCGAAAACCTGCGTTTTCTTCGCCGCCCCAACCCATTTTAAATAGGCAAGTATAGCCTGTACTTCTTTGCCGGAAGGGTCAGGGACTTTTCCAGCCAAACTTCGTTCAAAACATTCAGCAATCCGGTTTGAAGCAGGAACAACCCGGCCTGAACGGTTACTTTTTTTAGGATAACTACTAAAAAAGACCGCATAGTTATTCGCAAATATCTTTGTTCCACCCTGCAAATGACAGTTCTGACAATTCATACCATTGGTAATTGCGGCAACAGAACCACCCGGGCCAAAGTATTTAGCTGTATTCACGATGAGGTCTTTTCCGTACCTGATCATTTCTCCTGCCTTACCTGCCGGGATTGTGTTTTCGTCAGGAGCTTTCCAGAATTGAGCTGAAACAGGATTCGCTACCGCAGCAGCTGATGTTTTTTCAGGATCCTTCTGCGCCCCTGCCAATTGCTGCGCTACTGATGAATGCTCCGGCGCCTGATTATTCCCTAAAAATACACTGAGCAAAATTGAACTGCAAACTATAAAAAGTAAGGCAATTACTACAGCGGAGCGCGCATTATGCACCAATATTTTTTCGGTTTCATCCAGGTTAGTTTTTGACATAGCTTTACAGAGATTTCTTTCTATATCAAAGGTGAGGTTAACAAAGCAGCGTTCATAAGCACAAAAAGTTATCACAGATAACTTGAAGTAATATCGCTATAATAGCTTGCTAAACCGAACAAAATACATTCTATATTGACTTTGTTACTTTTGTCTTAAACGGATTTTATACCTCGACATTTTCTGAGCTAAATAATTATTTTTCAGCCTGTTTGCGGATTGAATGGAATGGGAATCATCCAGTATTTTTGGAACAGCAGTTCTTTGTGCACTGTAAATACCAGCATGACCGCTAAAGAGATAAGCAGTAAAACAAGCGACCGCAAAAAACAAGGTATACTCGCTGCCAAATAATTCAATTCCCATCATTGTACAGGCTAGTGGCGTATTGGTGGCTCCTGCAAAAACTGCGATAAAGCCAAGGGCTGCAAATAAACTTACCGGAGCATGCAGCAATCCGGACATTGTATTCCCCAGTGTTGCACCGATATAAAATAAAGGTGTAACCTCTCCCCCTTTAAATCCAGTACCCAAAGTCAAAGTGGTATAAACTGTTTTCCAGAGCCAGCTCCAGGTATCAGCGCCACCCTGAGTAAATGCAGACGGAATAGTGATTGCTCCCGGATATTCGGCATCGACACCCAAACTTAAGTAATCAGGTTTGCCAAGCAGGAAAGTCAGGCCAATAATGATAAGTCCACCCGCTATCGGAATAAACCAGCTTATGGTAAAAACCCTGGAAAAGACCTTCTTAACTCCGTGAATAGCAAAAGAGAACAAGTAACTGGCCAGTCCAAATGCAATCGATGCTGCAATGACTTTACTCACCAGGAAAAGATCAATTGGCAGATAATCCGATAAAAAGTAAGCGGTTTTAGGTATAACAGCAATATGGTAAGCGGTATGGTGAACTTGCCAGGCAGCAACGGTAAGATCAGCAATCACACTGGCTATCAAAGCCGGAAACAGGGCATCATATTTAATTCTTCTTAAAGTCAGCACTTCCAAAGCAAAAATTGCCCCGGTCAGCGGGGTTCCAAAGACTGCTCCAAACCCGGCAGCAATCCCGGCAGTTAACACCATTTTGGTATCCTGCTCATTTAATTTAAACCATTTCCCAAAAATTGCGGCAATACTTCCTCCAATTTGTACAGCTGTACCTTCTCTGCCAGCCGAACCTCCAAAAAGATGGGTGATGATAGTTGTGATCAGAATGACCGGGGCCATAGGCCAGGGTACGCCACCACCGGGTTCATGGATTTCATCCATAATCAGGTTATTTCCTCTTTCAGAAGATTTACCCACAGACTGATAAATTAAATGGATCACTACCCCTGCTACCGGCAATAAAAACAGCAGCCATTTGTACTCAAATCGTAAATGTATAACAGCAGAGAGTAACCAGAGAAAAAAAGCAACGACAGTTCCAATAGTAATTGCAACAGGAAGAATTAAAAGTGTCCAGCGGAACAGATGGTTTAAAGTTTTCATATATACCTACAAATCGTTTATGCCAATGAACGGGATTGTTCATCAACTTAATTTTGCAGGCGCCATCAGCTTTTTAGGGCGGTTAAGTCGGAAGACACCATTTCCGTGTAAACAAATATAGGAATGTCCTGAACAATTACAAATTAATCAGTGCTAAACAAGACCGGCCACACAAAGGGTGGCCGGTCTATTATTGGTCAATTGGGTGTGTAATCTTATTTAGTAATCGTCATTTAAAGCGAAAACTGGTTTTCTTGTCATCCATTGCCCTCCGGTAAAATCAGGGAAATCGATAGTTTCATTACCTAGTTCTATAGACTGCTCACTTAAAGGCGTAATTGCACTCCATGCTGCTGCATCATAAACATCCAGTGGTGTAGGTATTCCACGTTTCACAGATTCAATAAAGGCATGTAAAACAAAGAAATCCATTCCACCATGACCTGCTCCTTTTGCATCATCACCGTATTTTTTCCAAAGTGGGTGATCATATTTCTCTAACCACTCTTTTGCACTGTCCCACTGATGTGGCTTGCTTACACCTTCTACATATACACTTTCGTTAATGTCCATCCATAAGCCATTGGTTCCCTGTACGCGGAAACCTAAAGAATATGGTCTTGGAGAATTCGTGTCGTGCTGAAGAATGATCGTCTCTCCATTTGCACAGTCAATTGTGGTTGTGACAATATCACCCAGTCTGAAATTGACTTTTGCATTCGGGTGGCTCTCTCCGCCCTTGTCCACTACATATTTATGCAGACCTCTGGATTTCGTAGCAAAGGAGTTTAATTTAAGGAATTTATTTCCTCTGTTGATATTGATACACTGTGCAACCGGGCCGATACCATGTGTTGGATATAACTCGCCATTGCGATGTACAGAGTGATTTGTTCTCCACCTGGCTTCTGAGAAGCCCTTTTCATTAAACTCTACGCCACCGCCATAAGGTTTAATCCCGTCATTAAATTTCACCTCTCTCAAATCATGCTGATAACCACCTTGCAAGTGAAGGATTTCTCCAAAAACACCTTGTCTGACCATGTTTAAAACCGCAAGTACGTCTCTTCTGTAACAAACATTTTCCAGCATCATTACATGTGCCTCATGTTTTTCGGCAGCATGCACAACGTCCCAGTGATCTTGCAGGGTAATCCCCAGGATCACTTCGGTCGCTACATATTTTATACCCGCTTCAAGAGATCCGATAATCATTGGTTTATGCCACTCCCATGGGGTAGCAATTAACACGCTTTTCAAATCCTTTAGCTGAAGCATTTTTTTCCAGGCATTGTTATCACCGGTGAAGATCTTAGGCATTGGCTTTCCGCTTTTGGTAATCATCGCTTTGGCCATGTCCAGCATTCTTGAATCCACATCACAGATAGCAACTACTTCAACGTCTTCCCTTTTTAAAAGTAAAGCAAGGTGATTTTGCCCGCGCAGACCGACGCCCATCATTGCAATTTTAACTTTCTCTCCTGCATAATTGGCAAAAAGTGATTTTTCCGGCAGGATCGTTAGTGCAGCAGCAGTAAGCGTTGTTGAGGTTACAAATTCTCGTCTGTTCATAATTTTTTTAGTTCAGATAATTGGTTAGCTATATTATTATTTCGATTGTGTCTGATCTTATTGTCCGGGCTCTGCTTCGTTCAGTCCTTCGATACGCAGCAAATTAAAAGAAGCAGCAGATAAAGTCATCTCTCCTGCCCAGTCTGTAGTGGTATATTGCATTGATTTTAAAGTAGCAAGCGTAAGCCCGGCGCTGTCCATGATTTTCAACTTGGCGAAGCTCATTCCATGTCCAAGAGGGTTCATGGTCAAAACCAGCTGCACACCGGTCAATAGTTTATCCATAGGAATCAGCCTGGAATCAGCCAGGTTATTCATAAAAAGATAGCCATGCTTATTAATTCCTGTTTGAATATTAGCTGCCTGACCTTGCTGAATACCCAAACTTAAAATCTGTTCAGGATTTACTGCTTTCGCAGGATAATTTAAGTCCAGGGTAATCGTAAAAGCATAAGCTGTAGAAAACTCCAGTTTAAAATTGCCAGACACAGGTAATTCTGTCCACTGCTTCCAAACTGGTATAGCTTGTTCAGTTTTTAAATGCGCAGGCGTTTCCAGCACCGGATCTGGTGCTGAAACAATGGGCTCATTTACGGCCCCTCCTTTAAAAAGAATATTAAAGATTTCTCTCCTGTCCATTTTTGGTTAGCTGGTTTATTCTGGCGTTAAACCCGTTTGTTTAGGATTACAAGGTATAAATTTTCCTACCAAGGTATGAAGCGGCAGCTCATAATTATCACGCAAACGTTTGCCTTAATACAAACAGGAGGTTTGTGTACCTGCTTTACATTTTGCAAAAATCGTTTTATAAGAAAACCCGGGCTAAAAATCAGACTTCAGGCTCAAAAAAATATTTTTTTCTCAGAATTGCATCTCTATGGCACAAATCAGGTAAAAATACAGCAGGTTTTCCCGTTTTTTTTGTTTTTGCCTACCAGACGTATCAACGAAACGTATCAAACGTTTGCGTGGATTTAGGTTCTTTCAAATTCGACACACACCCTGATTGCTTTATACCTTCAATCATTCCTTCTGAAAAAGCTATCGGAATTATCTTTTCAAAGGATTACTAACCAAGTCTTAACCTTCATCTTGCATGACAAAACTCTACAAACCGATTAATCCGGGTTTAAACCGGGTTTTCCTACCGTCAGCGAAACTTAAGCAGTTTACGCTAAATCAATTAACTAAAGCGATTACCATTTTAGCACTTACTTTATGCTCAGCTATTGCCTTCGCTCAAACGCCGGTTACCGGAAAAGTTACGGATGAACAAGGCCTTCCAATGCCTGGTGTTTCCGTAAAAGTCAAAAAGACGACAAATGGGACGATTACCGATGGTAACGGTCAATTTGCGTTAAAAGCTGCTGCCGGTGTAACTTTAGAATTCACTTATATCGGCTATATACAACAGGAAGTTACCGTAGCTGGAAAAAGTGTCATCAATGTAAGCCTTAAACCGGATGCAAAGCAGATGGACGAGGTCGTAGTGGTAGGTTATACCACAAAAAGCAAGTCACAAATTGTGAGTTCTGTTTCCACAGTATCCGCTAAACAGCTTTTAGATGTAACCAGTAATAGTGCTTCTTCTTTATTACAGGGAAAAGCAGCAGGCGTAGCGGTTTCCTCTTCTTCCGGACAACCAGGAACAACGCCGAGTATACGCATCAGAGGTACAGGTACTTTTAGTGCAAATATGGAGCCGCTTACTGTTGTTGATGGTGTAATTGGTGGTACGGCCAATCCAAGGGATATCGAATCGATTACGGTATTAAAGGATGCTGGTGCAACTGGTCTTTACGGTTCGCGCGCTGCTAATGGTGTAATTGTAATCACAACCAAACAAGGTAAAAGTGGTAAGACCAGTGTAAATTACAGCGGATCTTATGGTATTAATAATGCCTCTCAGGGTAATTTTCAATTGATGAATGGCCAGCAATTGCTGGATTACAGTACCTATTTGTATACGAATGATTACAATTCAAAAAGAGGCAGCTTCATCAAACAACTTCAGGCGACTACGCCTAACCCTACGCCACAACAGATTGATGCTTATCTGACTTTAAAATCGCTTCCTTTAACTAATGCAGAATATCTGTCTGGCTTCCTGCCTTCAACTCCCGAAAATACAGACTGGAGAAAAGAGGCTTTTAAACAGGCTTATACAAACAGTCAGAATATCAATATTTCTGGTGGTGATGAAAAGACTCACTTTTATGTAGGTGCTGATTATTACGATGAAAAAGGTACACTCGTAAACACAGGCTATAACAATATCAATTTCAGGGTTAATCTGGATCATAAGATTAATGACCGCTTTAAAATTACAACCAGAGTTAACGCAGGTTTTAGTAAAAAGACAGATGACCGTACCGGAGCACTTTATCAGGCCTATACCAATCTGCCATGGGATAGCCCTTACAATGCTGATGGAAGTCCAAGATATATTGATAATGAAAGTCAATGGTATGGAAGGGATAAAACCAATTTCGTGTACCTGAACGATTATAATGTTGACAATGAAAGAGGTCAGACTTTAGCGGGAGATTTAAAACTAGAATATAAGATTACCGATTGGTTAAATTTCGCTACGTCAAATAGATATACGACAACGAATACCAGAAGGGAAATTCTGAATGATGCCCGGACTCCTACTGGAAAAGCTAATTCAGGAGAGCTTAGAAATTTATATAATTATTCGAACAGCGTGCTTACTTCTAATTTATTTAATGCAGCGCATAGTTTTGGAAAACACAACTTATCTGGAATAGCTGGTTTTGAGTATCAGCAAAATTATGTTGATAATATTGACGGAACTGGTTATGGTATCCAACCCGGTCTGGAAATATTAAATTCAACTGCTACAGCCTATCTATTAAAAGGTGGAAAATCAAAAAGCCGTTTTATTTCGGAGCTTTTCATGGGTGACTACAATTATGATAACCGATATTTCGGAACTGTTTCTATGCGGAATGATGGTTCTTCTAAGTTCGGCGCAAATCACAAGTTTGGTTTATTCTATTCTCTTGCGGGTGGATGGTTGATTTCCAACGAGAAGTTTTTCAAATCCAGTGTAATTACGAACCTGAAATTACGAGGTAGTTATGGAGTTACCGGTAATACCCCAACGGGAGATTATAGTTCATTGCCTTTATATAGTTTTGATGTTCAATATGCAAATATTCCGGGTGGCTATCCTTCAGCAATCGCCAATCCTGATTTAACCTGGGAGACACCTACCACAATCAATGCGGGGATTAATATAGGTTTCTGGAACAGAATTGAACTAAACATTGATGTATATCAGCGAACCAATAAGGATCTGATCATTGCTGTACCACTTTCTGCTGCCTCTGGTTTTTATAGTTATTTGCAAAATATAGGTTCCGTAAAAAATAAAGGAATTGATATTGAATTAAGTACCAAAAACTTTACTGGTGCTTTTAAATGGAATACGAGCTTCAATATTGGTTTCAACAAAAACAGGGTTACTAACCTATACCTGGATCAGCCTATAGCCAGATTTGCTAATCAGAATATTACAGTAGGCCGTGATATGAATTCCTGGTATACCAGAGAATGGGCAGGTGTAGACCCTGCTAATGGAGATCCATTATGGTATATGACCAAAGCTGATGGTACCACAACGACCACTAACAATTACAATGCCGCAGAAAGAAGATATGTAGGTACTTCTTCACCAAAATTTACTGGCGGTATGGGAAATGAGTTTACCTATAAGAATTTCAGCTTAAATACATTCTTCAATTTTGTTTATGGTAGTAAGATTTATAATGCCGACCGGGAAGTATTCGATGCGGATGGTGCATATCCTCAATACAACAGTATGATCTTAAAGGATGGCTGGAACAGATGGGAAAATCCCGGAGATATGGCTACGCATCCAAAAGCTGTAGTGAATGGGAATAAATTATCTAATAAACCTTCTTCAAGATATTTAGAAGATGGTTCTTATTTGAGATTAAGGAATATTACCCTTGGGTATAGTTTCTCTGATGCCATCACCAAAAGACTTAAAATTTCAAATCTGAGAGTTTATGTAAGTGCAGATAACCTGATTACTTTAACCAGGTTCTCGGGCATGGATCCGGAAGTTGCCGATTTAGACCCATCTACTATTTTCTCTACACCAAATACAAGTGGGGTGAGCGGTACCAAATACCCGATTAGTAAAAAAATATTATTCGGTGTTAACATAGGTTTTTAAGTATAATTAAAGATTACAAAAATGACTAACAGCTATAAAACAATAGTAGCTATGGCGCTTATCGTGTCTGCTACAGCCTGTAAAAAAGACTTGACGCTTCCTCCTTATAGTGGTATCGTTAATGAAACCGTAGTAAGTACCCTGGAAGGGCTTCAATCCGCTACTATCGGAACTTATAATTACATCAAAGACCCTTATTATGTACGTAATTATCACATATTTTCTGAATATGCAAGTGACAATGTTTCCTTAAGTGGTACCACTACTGACCCTTTATTTTATGCTTATAATTATCAGCATCAAAAAAATCAGGGAAATGCAGAAAACTTTTGGCGAAAAGGTTACCAGGCTATTTTTGGTACCAATGTCGTGATAGAGAAAGTAGCAGAAAGTGAAGATCCGGTAAGAAATCAGCTGCTTGGAGAAAACTACTTTTTAAGAGCAATGATTCACTTTGATCTGGTTAAGTTTTTTGGACGGCCTTATACGGATAACAACGGAGAATCTTTAGGCGTGATGCTTAAAACAAATACAGATGTAAAAGAATTACCTGCCAGATCAAAAGTAAAAGACGTTTACGCACTGGTAATTAGCGATTTACTAAAATCGATCAAGCTAATGAACAGTACAAAAAACAATAATTTTGCATCTAAAGAAGTAGCAATAGCATTATTGAGCAGAGTTTATCTTTATATGGGAGATTATAAAAATGCTTTTGATTATGCAGACCAGGTAATTAAAAGCGGACGTTATTCGCTATTGCCATCTGCTGGATATTCAAAATATTTCACAAGTGTCCCTGAGGGAAATCCCGAAACGATTTTTGCGATAAGACATGTACTTAAAGATGATCGCCTTGATGATGCGATTGGTTCGATGTACTGGGGCGGAGCTATTGGTTATGGTGAAATGTATGCCTCACAATCCTACAGAGAGTTAGTCAATAAATTCCCTGAAGATTTACGTAACTCGTTTGTCGTTCCACAATATGAAAAAAATGCTGACGGAACTGTTAAGAAAGATGCACAGGGAAATCCTGTTCTTCAAAAAAGAAATGGTTATCCAAAATACTTCATTAATAAATACTCATTTCAAGAGGGTTATGAAACTTTAAGTTCCCCTGTAGTCTTGAGATTAGCAGAGATGTACTTAACAAGGGCAGAATGTGCTTTCCAGTTGGGCAGGCCAAACGATGCACTGGTTGATGTGAATGTAATCAGAAGCCGCGCGGGATTAAGTGGAAATGCTTTATTCTCTTCAGGTAACATGATGGGTTATACTAATGTATTGGATGTGATACTGGACGAAAGAAGATTAGAATTCGCATTTGAGTCTCAGCGTAAGTTTGATGTTTTCAGAAATAAAAGAACATTAAACAGAGATTATCCAGGCACTCACCTTGCATCTGGACAAACCACACAGCAAATTCCTTATACGGATCCACGTGTGATCTTTTTTATTCCAGAGAATGATATTGTACTAAATCCAAATCTTGTTCAAAATCCTTAACCTAAACCAAAAACCTATGAAAACAATTATTCTATCCTTATCATTCCTCACTCTTTTGATAGGAACCTCTTGTAAAAAGAGTAGTAACAACCTGGAAGACAATGCCAAAACACCCAAAGAGATTACTGATTTTGTAGCGACCGGGCCAAAAACTGCAATTGCTTTAGGCGGAAATGCCTGGGTTAAAACCACTGCGAGCGAAGAGATCAACAACAATGGTCTGGCTAACTGGACAAATTCCGGGGCAGTAACCAGTGTTTACTTCAGAACGGAAAAGCCGGGTATCATTACAGTTGCTTTAAGAATGAAAGTTCCTTCAGGGAACAGTACGTTTAAAGTATCAACGGGTACACAGTCGATTACTAAAACAGCATCAAGTTCATCATTTGATACAGTCGCAGTTGGAAATTTCAATATCACTGCCAAAGGGTATATCAAATTTGATATCCAGGGGATCAGTAAAACAGGTGATTATTTTGGTGATGTTTCCGATCTGATTATCAGCGGAAAACCGGTAACCGATACGGTATCCTATGTCAAAGACAACATTGATTCCCGTTTTTACTGGGGGCGCAGAGGGCCTTCGGTACACGTGAACTATACCATTCCTGATGCGATTAAAAATAATGTAGAATGGTTTTATAATGAAATCAATGTGCCTGTAGGTTCAGATCCGATTGGTTCTTATTTCATGTCTAACGGATTTGGAGAAGGTTATTTCGGTATCCAGGTTAATTCGGCTACAGAGCGCAGAGTGTTGTTTTCACTATGGAGCCCATTTCCGACGGATGATCCTGCAACCATACCGGATGACAAAAAGATTAAACTGCTTAAAAAAGGTACAGACGTACATAGCGGTGAATTTGGTAATGAAGGTTCTGGTGGCCAGAGTTACCTGATTTATCCATGGGTAGCAGGAAAAACCTATGCTTTCCTAACAAGAGCACAGCCTGATGCGGCAACAAATAAGACGGTTTATACTTCTTATTTCAAACCTTTAGACGGCAACTGGACCTTAATTGCAAGTTTTGAACGTCCTGCAACGAATACCAGATTGAAAAGTCTGTATTCTTTCCTGGAGAATTTCAATCCGGAAATGGGGAATATCGAACGAAAAGCCAACTATGGAAACCAGTGGGCAGTGGACACGAATGGCAACTGGACAGAAATTACGGCGATGAAATTTACGGGTGATGATATTGCCAACAGAGGGTATAGAAAAGATGTTGGAGGAGGCGTAAATGGCAACCAGTTCTTTTTAAGAAACGGTGGATTTTTCAGTGATGCGAATACACTGAAACAGCTCTTCAACAGACCTGCTACCGGTACTGCACATCCGGTGATTGATTTCAGTAAACTGCCTTAAGCGAATCCTGTATAATTTATCATTTGATATTCAGCAATTAGCCCTGGCAATAATAGCCGGGGCTTTTTATTTAATCATTTTAATTACTTATATTAAAAGATAATTGCAACATTTGGAACAAATGTCAGATAAACCAACTACCATAAAAGAGATAGCAAAGCTTCTTGACATCTCGGTTTCGACCGTTTCAAGAGCTTTAAATGACCATTCCAGCATAGGTTTAATCACTAAAATGCGGGTAAAAAAGATGGCCAAAGAGCTTAATTATGAGCCTAATCAAAGAGCTATTCAATTTTTACAGGGTAAATCACATACCATAGGCGTTATTTTGCCAGAACTGGCTGAATCCTTTTTCTCGGCTGCAATCAGCGGAATTGAAGATATTGCTTACAAAAGAAATTATACTGTTTTGCTCGCTCAATCCCATGACGATGCAGACAGAGAGAAACTCCTGATCGAAAAGATGAAGATGCAGCGCGTTGACGGCCTGCTGATTTCAGTTTCCAAAACGACCAATACCTACGAACATTTTGAGGCCTTTAAGAAATCAAATATCCCTATAGTATTTTTCGACCGCATCCCTCCGGTAAAGAATATACATTTTGTAGCCTCTAACCTGGAATCCGGTACTTTTGAAGCAGTAAACTTCTTATTGAAAAAAGGTCACCGTACCATAGGTATGATTAATGGCCCTACCAACCTGGTAGCCAGCACAGAAAGAAAAAATGGGTACATTAAGGCGATGACTTCCCACCGGTTAAAATTTGATCCTTCTTTAATAGTCAATTGTGATTTGACAGAGGCGGGAACGATTGAGTCTATGGATAACTTCCTGAACCATAAACGCAAGCCCACTGCAATTGTGACTTTCAATGATTATGTAGCCTTATTTGCGATCCGCTATGCGCGTTCTTTAAATATACAGATCAATAAAGATATCGACTTTGTGAGTTACGCAAATCTGCCACTGATCAATTATATGGACTTTACTCCGATTGCTTCTGTAGAGCAGTTTCCCTATAAACAGGGAAAGAAAGCAGCCGATATTTTATTGGATCTGATTAACAAACCGAAGAGCGATTCTGATGCAGAACCTGCTTACTATAACGTAGTTGTGGAGTCAGAGCTGATCATTGGCAAGGAGAAATAAGTTTACACAAACGTTTGCACAATGATCTGATAGCGAAATTGATTAAGTTTGAGTTTACGAAAAAAATAAACCCGCTTAATTTATGCTTGATCAAATTTTACCGTTGTACGGAATGGAAACTGCTGGAAATGACGTACAATTATTTGGAGATGGTCTGATCAATCGTACCTGGAAAATAACTACACCTACCAACGGATATATATTACAGCAGGTCAATCAATCTGTATTTAAAAGGCCACATGATATCGATCAGAATATAGCTGCACTAAAGGCTTATTTAAGTAAAACACATCCTGAATATCTTTTTGTTTCTGCACTTCCCGGAATATCAGGCGAGTCGTTAATGGAAACACCAGATGGATATTTCAGGTTATTCCCTTTTGTAGAGAATTCACATTCGCTGAATGTGCTGAATAAAAAAGAAGAGGCTTATGAAGGTGCAAAGCAATTCGGAAGATTCTCCAGGTTGCTGAATGATTTTGACGTTAAAAAATTACACATCACCCTACCCGACTTCCATAACCTGACCTTACGTTTCGATCAGTTTACTGCCGCCGTAGCACAAGCTTCTGGTCAGCGGAAAGAAAAGTCTGAAGACTTAATTTCTTTCATCATGAAACATGCGGATATTGTGGCTACCTATAAAAAGATAGTAGAACGCAAAGAGATCCCGCAGCGGGTCATCCATCATGATACAAAAATTAATAATGTTCTTTTTGACCAGGAAAATAAAGGGATCTGTGTAATTGATCTGGATACCGTAATGCCAGGATATTTTATTAGCGATGTGGGTGATATGATGAGAACATATTTGTCTTCTGCAAATGAAGAAGAAACAGATCTGACTAAAATCAATGTCAGGAAAGATTTCTTTAAGGCGATATACGATGGATATATGGAAGAAATGGGCGATGTATTAACTGCAACGGAGAAAAGTTATTTCACTTATGCCGGAAAGTTTTTGATTTATATGCAGGCTATCCGTTTCCTGGCAGATTATCTTCAAAATGATATTTATTATGGGGAAAAATATGAAGGCCATAATTTAGACCGCACAAAAAACCAGGTCACTTTACTGGAAAGATACCTGGAACTGGAACCTGAGCTGGAAGAAATTACAGGAAAGATAATGACTCAGTAAAGGATAGTTCATTGGCTGTTCCGTATAATATAACTATTAGAGCTGGTAATCGTTCCTTCAAAGGATTGTGCTAAGCCCACTATTGGGCTTAGCACAATCCCAGCAGAATAATCTCATTCTTTGGGGTTTAAAGGTTTATTAACATTAGGATGTTCCTTATTGTATTCAATTTCCACACTATCACCAACTTTAACGGTAATATCATGAGAATTACCTATATATTTCTCGCCATTGACCATAAACTGATAAGAATAAGAGAACTCAGCTTTTACCGGTTGATTTGGCATATAATTACGATGGTCAATAATTACTGCTTTTGCTCGCTGAGGATTATTACCCAGCAAGCTGTCGGTAAAAGAATTTACTGCAATTTTATAAATCACATATCCTACAATCAGTATTCCTATAACAATCCACACAATATTTTTCACTTTCTTCATCTTATTGTTGATTAGTTCTTGTTTTTAATTCACCGGCCTTTGAACTCGTAGCAGCTTTTATACTACTTTCAACAGTATGTGTAGCTACTTTTGTAACTGCTTTTAACCCAGTCTTTACGGTTGCCGTAGTTGCTCTTGTAACATTTACTCCTAAAGCTTTGACAACAGCTTTAGATGTACTTGACAGTCTGCCAGCGTTTGTAACACCAATTTTTGACAATGCTCCCCCAGCTTTCCCACTCAGTTTACCAGCTACTTTATCGGTCCCTAAATCTATTGCTGTATTTTTAAATACATTAAACGCATTAGTTTCGATCTCTGTTTTTAAACCAGTACTTGACGTGGTAACTTTAATCGTATTGTTAACCAGAGATGCTCCGGCTTTAACAGCTAATTTTGCACCTACGCTTTGAATCGCACTTCCGCCACTTGTTATAAAACCAGCTGCTGCTGATGTGCCTATCGAAACAAGATTAATATTTTTTGTCCAGGGATTTGATTTCCCTTCAATATAATTAGCAGCAACCTGTTCACCATAATCAATAGCAGCACCAATTAATGCACCAATCAGGCAATTCGGACAGTTTCCATCAGGATCGGTATTTTTTACCGGATTATTCCAACCATAGGCATAAGGCGATTTATCAATTTGCTCGGGTTCATCCGCAAGTTTATCCACCACATTCCATCTCGCTATTACCGGATCATAGAATCTTGCCCCGTAATCAAATTGTTCTCCTAATTCTTCCTGAATTTCCTTCCCGTTATAAAGATATTTATTATTTCCTTTGACTACAAACGATGCTTTTCCAAACGGATAATAATTAGTTTGCTGAAGCCTGGTTAATGTATTCGTTACCGGGTTTTTATAAAAACTATACCTTATATTTCCCAAATGATCCGTAAGGTTATATTCATAACTATAAACCCCGGAATTGTTCCGCGCCTGCCCTTCTGTGGTGCGAATAATTTCAATGTTGTTATTGTTGTCGTATTCTATTCCATCTACATAATATCTTGCATCTCCATTACTCACCTTCATAAGTTTGTTCCCGGTTGCATCGTAAGTATAAGCCAGATTCAAACCCGTTTTCGTAGCCGTTGCCGGAAGATTCAGCAAATTATAAATTAATGTGACCCCGGTTCTCCCATCTTTAACAGCACTACCATTGTTATCATAAGTATAATTTGTATTTGTTGCTAATGAGCCTCCGGTAATACTGGTTAACTGACTTCCTATATAATTATAAGTACTCTTCCCTCCAGCATCCCTGTTCATTGTACTGATATTTCCGATTGGGTCATAGCTGATCTCTTCACTCAATATTATCCCTGTACTATTTCCTGTCTTCAGTCTGCCTAATTTATCATAAGTGTAACTGAATACATTTGAGAAACTTGATGCAGCGCCCCATTCCTGGTTGCTTATATTACCATTATATTGAGGGACCTTACCATCTTCATATTTCAGCCCCATACTAAATTCATCAGAGATCTCCGACTTAAGCCACCCGCGCTCATTGTAAGCAAACAACATTTTTTGAAGAAAACTTTTACCGTCATCTGTACTATGAAGTTCTTTTTTTAATAGCTGACCAATTTCATTGTAGCTGAATTTACTTAATACGACTTCTGTTCCAGTATTGATCTTTTGTCTGACAGTTTTAGCTCTGCCCACATGGTCGTAAGCATAACTATTACCAATTGTTGTAACACTACTTCCGTTCCGGTGAATTCTGGTGCCCGATGTGAGTTCTCCTGCAAAATTGTAATTATTAGTAATCTCATCATAATTGGCAATATTCACTCCGCCGCTCTGATAATGCTGCTTATATACCTTTGTTATTCTGGCCTCATCATCATAATAGTTTACTGTCCATAACCTCGTTGCTGTGCCCAGTACATTAACACTAGTAGCTGTAGCAAGACCTTTGGTCATTTTACTATAGTCATCACTTTTATAATAAGGCATTCCAGGAGCAGTATAATCATCATAATAATTGATACTCAACACAACAGATAGTGCAGCAGTTGGATATGTCCGATCTACTGAATAACCAATTCCAGTTGCAACTTTGTCTTCCCATTGATTAGCCTGTGCATCCACAGCTGTCTGGATATCCACCCTATAATTGTTAATAGCCTTAGCCCCATATTTATAAATACCAGTAATTATTTGTCTTCCCTGCCCGTCATACTTAACCACTGTCCAATCCTGACTCTCTTTATCTCTTTGAACAGCATCCTGCATCATTACAATCAACCCCAGTTTATTATAAACAATGTATTCCCATCCTTTGCCAGGAATTTTCTTTTCAACGACCCGCTGCTTGTTATCATAATGATAAGCAAAGATATACTGATTAAACAGATTATCTGTTTCCGATTCGGTAAATGACGATGCTGTAGTTGCAGGAGGAACAATATACCTCAGGTTACCTAAATCATCATATATATAATAAGTAGAAAGGGATACAATATCATTTTCCCAAACCCTTTTGAGTATTAAGCGCCCCTCAAAATCAGTAAATTCTTCTATTGTTCCATTTTTACCGCTTACCCAATTCTCATCCTTCAACGTAGTTTTAGACAGACTGGATTCCGCATAATTAACAATGCTATTAGTACCGTTCGTTTTAATTGTCCAAAGCTTCACATCATCTGTTTTTGAATTCGTACCATATTCAGTTATTTTGGTACGGCCTTTAGCATCACGGGATGTTTCAGGCTGCCATGCCGCTCCAGTTTCACCTTTCTCAGCAATACGGTTTAAAGGGCTGGATTCAAAAATGGTCTTACTAAAAGGATAAGCTGTTCTGATGATACCATTAGCCTGTTGATTTCCACTGCTACCAACAGGGTTGTAGAAGCCCATAATTCCCTGATCCGCTGTTAGCGCATTGTCTTTATAACTACCATTTGCTATACCCGGATCTGCATAAGAAAGGTATTGTTGCCTCCCGTCCTGCATCATCATAAACTACCGGCAGCACCACATCTTTCTGGGCAGGACTTTCTTTTACAGCTACTGTCTGAGCAAGTCTTCCCAAACCATCAAAATATTGAATAGTCTGATTTAGCTCACAAATATTTAACCCGGATAGCTGACTGGCATCAGTGATAAATTGTTTCTTTATATAATTACTTACTATATAATTCTGGTCCACACTAGGAACTGAAGCAAGTGGTGCACAATTAACATTTGTAATATAAGCCCTGAAGGTGCTTCCTTTAGGTACAAGAAAACCATTAGTCAGTTTAATACTTTCAGTCGCGGCAATCTCCTTCTCTCCATTGTATTTATTAAAACTCAAATTTTGAGCTATACTATCAGTATTGAAGGAGATAAATAATATAGCGAATAGTACTAAAACCCTAAGTGAAAATAAAATTAGTCTGTTTTTCATATTATGGTTTATAGTGATAATCGTAATTCTTAATAATATTCCCATTCTGGTCTTTGACGTTCTTTAATCTTTGAAAATTATCATATTCGTAATAGGTAGTCTGCCCCTTGTCATCGGTTTTATTCTTAATTCCAATCAATGGGTCTAGTGTACAAGTTGTCATTGAGGCATCAGCAGGATATAGCTTCAGTTCATCAATACTACCGGTACCACTAATACTTAATGAAGATGAACCAGAAAAAGAAAATTTAACATAGGTATATCCCCGGCGGGTCGCCCCTATACTTCCGGAAATCTGCTGACTGTCTTTCTTCACGATTGTTCCTGCAGGATTTGTTGTCCAGAAAGATAACTCGTATGTTTTAGAGGGGCTCAGGCCTTGTTTTAACAAGGCTTGCTGACTTAATCCCAGGTCATAGGAACAATTACCAAGAAACCCACCAGAATCATCAACAGGCAAGACTTCAATCCCACTCCATCCTCCATTTATCTCTCCCTCAAACCCTGCATAAGCAACATCTGTCTTCCTGGAATTTACGATTTCAGCCACAGGATTTTTCTTGCCCGCACCCCAGATATAAGTCTTTATCATACTTTTCTCAGCCGTAGATTGTACTAAATTTCCACGCGCATCAAATTCATCATAAGAGAAAAATTCTTTATATCTGCCATCAGGTCTTATATCTTCAAAATATGTATGTGACTCTCTAAAATTAGTAATCGGCTCAGTTGTCTCTACTTTAGCTATATTTCCGGGAAGAATATAGTCATCATTGGATATCCGATATCTCATAAAATTACCGGAAATTGCTGCCCTCTGGTTATCCTTAAGGATATATACTATTTCCTCTATGGGTATAGCTATATAATTTCTTTTCCTCATAGCCAATATTCCCGGATCGAGGGGACTATCGCTTAAATAATCGTAAGGAAAAAGTGTCTTTTGAATTTTAATACTTCCATTACTCAGAGATGTAATCTTTTCTATTGGATTCATATGCCCCCTCTTTGAATAATTATACTTTTCAGCTTGTATTATTGTTCCTGCAGAAGGATTATAAGTTTTTACGATAGTAGAGTCAATAACATTAGCTCTGTTAGTCAGGTACTCGTACTTACTATAAACCATGGAATATTGATGATTATTCTCACTATACCCTATGAAATTATAAGCAAGTCCATAGACATTTTTCGAACCTTTCCAAGAAGGTCCATCATATATTTTATAGAGATTAGTCATCTCTTTCACAAGCCCCCCACTACTATTAAAATGACTCTCTTTTATCAGTTTCCCTCTATTCCAGTCATAATCAGGATTTAAAGAAAAAGGTGCTGTATTTGGCACCAGGTGATAAGCATTTTTATAATTTAAGAATTCCTGATATCCGTTCCCAGGAAGTGTTTTAGCTGTTACATTATCTGTCCATTTGGGCTGACTAATGCGATACAAATTATATTCAGCATCAGTTTTTTCATTGTATAAGGCTGGCATACTATACTCATATCTTGTACTACCATTATTAATACCATTATCTGACCTTTCTGTAACCGATTGATATCCCACCATACTTCCACTAGTCCCTCCTAATACAGATTGAGAAAAACTAAAGTATTTTGTCTGGCTAAGATTCTGATCTGCATAGCTTGGTAAAGCCACGATACGACCGCTTGGTTGCCCATCCTGATTTGCATTCAGATAAGTATAGGAACGTGAAGTTGATGCCACATCAGCTAATGCCGAGCTATAATTTTTAATACTTTTAATTCTTAATCCACCTCCAGTATAATTACATTGATCATCATAAAATGAATTGGGTTCAAATACAAAATCTGTATGACCACCAGTCGGATAGGTAACTTTTTTTAAGGTTCCTGAAGTCATTACTGAATTGTTCGGAAGCCTGTCAGATCCAGGCAATATATAATTATCGCTACCTGAATAAGTATAACATAGCGGATATACTCTAAATCTATCATTACCACTAAATGAAGGATATATGTACAGCTTTGGAAACAGATTTTTATTATCGGCAGCTCCATTAAAATATCCCCATAAATCCTGTTGAAAGGAAAACCGGTGAGGAAGTGCTACAGACTGATCGTATTCAAAAATATAAGGAGGATTAGCGACATTGTTCTCGCCTTTTTCGGTTATTTTATCCAGCTTCAATCTTTTATAATAAGTGGGAACGTATTGCGCAGGAATATCAAAGAGCGCCGTACTTAATCCAGTAAAAACCTCACTTAAAGGACTTTGAAAATAAGAATAATCAATTGAATAAGTTTTTATTTTACTGCCGGTGAATTTATTGACAATCTCAACATCAGTGAGCGCATAAGAAGATTTTAACTGATCCTGTCTTAGATGGTCCGATAGAAAATTAATGGTTTCCTTTTCAGTCTCAATTTTAGTTATTCTTTTTTTAGTAGCAGATTCATTACTTCCAATAAAATTAAAATAAGCACCATTATAAGTCAAACCATTATTATACTTTCCAGTAATTCCTCCAACCATCGGGCGGTCATATTGAAATAGTTCTTCATCGGCATAAGTAAATGAAACAATCTCTTTATAAATTGTTTTAATCTGTGATAGGTACCAGCTTGAATTATATCTTGTCCTGATCAAGGATTGTAAATCATGGTCAGTTCCTGAACCACCCGTATAATTATATGCCCAGATTTCATTAGTATTTGAACCAACAACGCGTTCCATTCTTTCTATTTTATCAAACAGATACTCTGTACCATCATTATCTTTTATCGTAAAAGATGAAATTTCACCAGAAGAGCTCAAAGTATGGCTAATAACAATATCCTGATAAGGTATCATCACTGCTTCCTGAATTTTTCCATTTACATCAAATATGAATTTCCCTGATTTATTTCCGAATGAAAAATAAAAGACATCTGGCTCTATATCATTATTTCCTTGTAAAGAACCAAATGCAGTTTCGTAATTAGCTTTTGAAGCTTGCAAATTTTTAATTACATAATTTTTATCTTCGTTGGAGAAATCAAAGTCTCTTAAGGTTTCATATTTGCCAGACCAGAATCTTCCTATTCTTGGGTGTTCTGCATTAGGAGAATAATCAAGTAATCTGTCATCTTGCCTTTTTAATACTTCTCCTTTATTATAATCATCGGGTAAATCTCTTACCGACCGCGTAATCACTCCTCCACTGATTAATGACCACCCTAATCCTACAGATGAAGCCTCTTCTTCAACTTTCACTCCTCCACTGTGATAAGCTAGTTCGATTGGAAGCGTATAGTTCTTTAAGTTAACAGACCACAAAGGAATTTTTATTTCGGGGATACCCGTATAATAACTGACTGGTCTGTCAATATATTTTGCCAGCGATGTGGGGTTTGGGCTAGGGGCCATAATCACATCTTTTTGGGCAGAAGCTGTGTAAGAACAGATAGAAAGTAATAAAGCAAGCGCACACTTTTTATTCATATTTTGATTATAAATTCAGAATCCTTATCATAAATTATTTATACCCTTATATTTTGAAGATTAATCAGAGTTTCGAATAAAATTCTGGTTGAGATTTCAGGTAATGAAATGACTGTTGCGAAGAGATTCGTTAAAAGCGCATAGTTACATGTTTTTCATTAAAAATCAAAATAATAACCGATAAAGAAATCATAATAACGTTTACTATAATATAAAAGAAAATTACTCTAATCAGTTCCTATTTCGAAGTCAAATTTCACAAAATAGAAAAACAAGAAACTATAACCACCAATAACAGAGCACTTTCCTTTCAGGTTATAAATATTCAATCTTGATTTATCACCTGATTTCATAATAGCTTTCATCCTATTTTAAGGCATCAATTTTGTTTAATAGTTTATCTCAAACAATTTAACAGAAAAGATGGATCGTAAACAGTTTATTAAAAATAATATTGTCTTGAGTATTGGACTGACCGCCTCAAAATTAGGATCAGCCTTTCCACTGCCCATAAAAAAAGAAGCTGAGCACCATCGTGTAATTGTTATTGGTACTGGTTACGGTGCAGCTGTTGCCGCTTTACGCCTTGCTGAGAAAGGTATAAAAGTACTCATGCTGGAAATGGGTATGGACTGGCCGGCTACTAAAGATCACACTACTTTCTCTAAATTGATTTTCCCGGATAAACGGTCTACCTGGTTAAAGTCTCATAGTATTCTTCCTTTTGCCAATGTTTTTACTTTCAAAAAGTATACAGGTGTACTGGACAGAATGGATTTTGATCACCTCAAAGTTTATGTAGGCAGAGGGGTTGGTGGTGGCTCACTGGTGAATGGCGGGATGGCTGTGGTTCCTAAAAGAGCTTATTTTGAAAGTATCCTTCCCGAAGTCAATGCCAGTGAAATGTATGAAAAGTACTTTCCTCTGGCTAACAAAATGCTGAAAGTGAATTCTATTTCACCTGGATTCTTCGAGTCTACCCCCTATTATAAATTTGCACGTACAGCAAGAGATCAGGCGCACAAAGCCGGTTATAAAACTGTTTTTGTTCCCAATGTTTATGATTTCGGATATATGGAAAAAGAGAGCCGGAAAGAAGTTTATCAGTCTGCTTTAAACGGCGAGGTTGTCTATGGAAATAATGCGGGGAAACAGAGTCTGGACAAAACTTATCTAGCTGCTGCTTTAAAGACAAATAAGGTAGAAATCAGGCCAATGCATAGTGTAAGATCCATTCATCAAACCGATACAGGCTATAAACTGGAGGTAGATCAGCTTAATACGGAAGGCAATACCGAGTCCGCACAGGATTTTAACTGTGATTATCTTTTCGTTTGCGCAGGCAGCATGGGAACTTCTCAGCTGATGGTAAAGGCAAAAGCAACAGGTACCCTGCCTAAGCTTAACCAGGAAATTGGTGAAGGATGGGGAAATAATGGAAATGTAATGGCCGGAAGAAATTTCATTAAGCAAGGTACAGGCAGTAAACAATCTTGTATCCCGACCATGGCTATTGATGATTGGGATAATAAAGAACATCCCGTTTTCGCGGAGATTTCGCCTATGCCGATGAAAATGGAAACCTGGACTTCCTTATATCTGGCCATTACCAAAAATCCTAACCGTGGAAAGTTCATTTATAATAGCCTGACGAATAAAGTACTGCTGAAGATCCCTGAAGACTTTAGTACGGATGCTCTGGCTACCGTCAAAAACCTGATGGATAAATTGAATAAGGAAAATGGAGGCACACCTGCCCGTTTATTATTCAAGAATGGTATTAACGGGGAAATCTGTTACCATCCTTTAGGGGGCTGCGTAATCGGCAAGGCGACCGATTTATATGGCAGATTCAAAGGTTACAGTAAATTGTATACTTGTGATGGATCATTATTGCCTGGCAGTACCGGAGTAAACCCTTTTGTCACGATTACCGCAATAGCCGAAAGAAATATAGAGAAAATAATAGCAGAGGATTTTAGTTAACCCTCTGCTTAAATAGCTCACAAATTAGCTATTGCGTTTTTTCGCACCATTCTGCGGCTGTTAATATATCCGCCTGACGCGGAAAAACTTTGTCCACCAATAGCCGGTGTACTTCCTCATCGCCATCCGCGCAGCAATCAGCCAATACAGTAAGCTGGTAATCTTTATCTGCTGCTTCACGTAAGGTAGAAAGCACTACACCGCTGGTGGAAACACCTGTGAGTACCATATGCTGAATTCCGGCAGCTCTTAAGTTCACTTCCAGATCACTGCCTGTAAAGGCGCTGAAACGACGTTTAACCACAACTACTTCATTTTCCTGCGGGGCAAGTTCCGGAAGGATCTTCGCAAACTCTTCCATATTTAATGTCTTAAATCTTTCTTTACCTGCACTAAAACTCTTATTGTTACTGCTTATTTCTGGTAATCCAGCTCTAAAGCTGATAGTCACATAAATGACAGGGATTCCCTGTTTACGGGCATGTGCAATTGCACTGGCTATAGTCGCAGTGATTGAGGTAACCACCTGCGGTTCCATCATACCAGAGATCCCGGATTGCATATCCATGACCAGCAATGCTGTATTTTGTTTGTTCTGTTCCATTTTATGATTAGTTAAATTAATTTTTCTGATAGTCACTTCTCAAATATTTATAAAATAAAGCTGCAATAATCAGGGCGGTTATTCCCTGACAAAACAGCGCAGCTGGCGACCCTATTCTCTGGGATACAGCACCAATGATTAAACTTCCCAAAGGCAGCATCCCAAAATAAGCCATTGCTATATAACTCATTACCCTGCCTCTCATTTGAGGATCTGAATCAACTTGTATCACCGTCAAACAGACTGTGGTCAGAGACATCATTGCAAATCCGGACAAAGTTGCAAACAGCATGGCCAGAGGAAAATAACTGAGCTGGGAAAAAATCATCAGACTCACCCCAAGAATCAGCGTGTTAACTAGTAAAATAACCCTCAGGTTAGTTCCAGGCTTTAAAGAAGCGAGGAATATAGAATTCGCTACTGCACCTATCCCTATAAAACTATTGATATAGCCATAAGTAGCAGCATCTCCTTTAAAGATTACTTTAGCGAATACTGGCAGCAGCGTATTGTAGGGCAATACCAAAAGGCTTGTTAAACCAAGAATCAACAACATAATACGGATAGAAGCCGTATTTTTTAAGTAGGCAAAACCTTCACTAAGCTCAGACTTGATTTTCTTTTTGACAAGCACAGGCACATAAGCCGGTAGTTTCATCAATAACAAAGAAGCGATGACCGCAATAAAGCTCACTGCATTTAAAAGAAAACACATACCTGCCCCAAACTTTACCAGGATAATACCTGATAAAGCAGGGCCAACTAACCTGGCCAGGTTTACCATCGAGGAATTAAGCGCAAGCGCATTCGGCAAATCTGCTTTATCTGTTACCATTTCATGAATCAGCGGTTGCCTGGCCGGTACGTCAAAAGCATTGATTACACCAAGCACTCCGCTTAAGGTGAGTATTTCCCAGGCCGTATAATGGTTTGTAAAAATCAGTATGCTCAGTAAAACGGCCTGTACCATCGAGGCAATCTGTGTAATCAGTAATACTTTATACCGGTTGTACCGGTCTGATGCGATCCCGCCAAGCAGAGAGAAAAGAAAGGAAGGAAACTGAGAGACAAACACGGTAAGTCCCAGCATAAAAGCAGAATGTGTCATCGTATAAACTACCCAGCTTACTCCTGTACGCTGCATCCAGGTACCAATCTGAGACACAGACTGACCAGTAAAAAACAACCTGTAATTACGGTTGTTAAACGCACGGAAGGTACTCGTTAATTGCGCAGTTTTCATATAGCTTACATTAAGCGTTTCGACATTATTTGTTTATTTGTCGAAACAGGTGCAAATTTTTTTACTTCTTTAATCCATGAATAACCAGGCGGGAAAGCGCATTTACCGCAGCTTCAATCCTGCTAAAATCATTGTCAAGTACCATTTCTCTTTTTAATCCATGCAAACCGCTCAGCAATACAAAAATCAAATCATCCCGATCTTTAGCGTCTATACTGCGTAATTCTCCTGTTTCTATACCATGGTCAAGAATCTGACCCAGCATTTTATTTTCTCTTTCTACCACGCGTTTATGAATTGCATGTTTGGCCTTATTGAAATTAGACATTTCATTAGCATCCATACCGACATCCAGGGCACTGTAAAGCGCCCTTCTCTTTTCTAAAAGTTGTAATCTGGTTAAGTAAAAAGCATTTATTTTTTGTTCCGCAGAAGATCGCTGAGCGACTGCACGGGAAACTTCTTCCAGGTTTTCCCTGATTTCATTGTCCATTACCGCATCCAGTATTTCTTCCTTATTCTTATAATAGTAGTACAGAGAGCTTCTTCCCTTACCAATGGCCTTAGCCACATCATCCATCGTTACTTTTTGGAGCCCATGCGCCTGAAATAACTGTTGAGCAGCTTGCAAGATCTGTTTTTGGATAGCATCATCTTTTATAGGCACGGTAGCAGACATGGAAATGTGTTTAATTACACGACAAATATAAAAACTTTTGACATTTAAACAAAATATGTCGAAAAATCAATTCAATTAATGAGGGGAGATCTTTTAGCGCTCATACCGCTCAAAGATCTCCCCTCATTAATTGGTTAAAAACCTTTACTTGATTGGCTTAATCCAATAACTATTAACCTGATCCGCAAAAGGGACACGGTATTTCTTTAACGGGCTTGAACCCCAGCTATCAATTCCCTGTACACCGGATTGCTGTGCATCCATATGGATATAAATGCTGCTTCTTGCTGTTAATTCACCAGAATGATATTGTTTCTTATCCTGTTCAGGATCCAGATCGTCCAGGCTGTAAGGTAAAGCCGAGAAGCTTAACAGGTTATTCTCATAAACAAACTGTAATCCTTTTCCTTGCTGATTGGTGAAATTTACCCAACGCACATCTGTTTTATTACCACTTTCCTGCGGCCGTGCATAAGCAAAATACTGATCTTTCGTTTTTTGTTTATACAGACCAACCAGAGAAGCAGTTTTTCTATCCCAATAGTTTTCCCACGGGCCTCTTCCATAAAACTCAATGTTATCATAGGCTTTCTTCATTTCCAGATCAGTCCCTGCTCTGAGCAGTAAAGGATACTTTCCTTTAACCGCTTTCAAATGGTTATCCACTTTTAAAGTACCGTCAGCGAAAACAGTAATTGCAGATTCTTGTATAGCTTCTCCGTCCAGCAGCTCTTTTTTAAAGTTCATCGTATAACTGCCATCCGGGTTTTGCACCAGATCTGAAGCAATTAATTTTGCCGTTTGATAAGCATTCCGCCACTTACGCAGGTTTTTATTGAATCCGGCACCGATATCATTATCTGTAGGTGCTCTCCAGTAAGCTGGTACAGGCCCATTTTCCAATACCTGTTCATTGTGCTGAAAATAACTTTTCAACACTCCTGCTTTCACATCAAATTCCACTTTAAAATCTTTACCTGCAACGGTATACAGCGTTTCAGTTTTATTGATTTGCAAAGTACCTTTAACCGGCTGTACAGAAGCAGGTTCTATTTTGTTTAAGGCAAACTGCTCATAAGCTACTTCATAACCTTTTTCTAAAAATGGTTCTGCTTCTTTCAATACATAATGTACATTCAGAAAGTATTCTTTACCAGCTTGCTGTTTAAATTTAACAGGCAAAGTCACTGTGATTTCTGCACGCGGCTCCACTGCAAGGTTTATTACTGTCCCTTTATCAATAACTTTTCCATTTGCTATCACCTCCCAATTTAACTGCGTATCGTTTATATTTCTGAAAAAATAGCTATTGTTAACTTTAACCTGGTTATTACCCAAATAAGTCGTTTTAATAAACTGGTGCGTCTTTTTTACCTGCACAGCCATTGGCGTTAATCCTCTGTAAGCCGTAACCACACCTTTAACACAGAAATTATTATCACTGAAATTCTCGTTCACTGGCCCCTCCAAAGGAAAATCGCCACCATAAGCCAGAATACGTTTCCCGTTTTTAACCGTATCTAATCCCTGGTCAATCCACTCCCATATAAATCCTCCCTGCAATTTTGGATGATGCTCAATGGCATTCCAATATTCATCATAATTCCCTAAGCTGTTCCCCATAATATGGGCAAATTCACTCATGATCAACGGACGCATCTCTTTACTTTCCGAATACTCAATTAACCATTCCGGATCCGGATATTGTGGTACAATCATATCGGTATTAAAGTCTTCTTCTGCCCGTTCATATTGTACCGGACGCGTCGTGTCTGTGCTTTTAAGCCAGTTATAACCTTCATACATATTGATTCCGTTCCCTGCTTCATTGCCGAGTGACCAGGTCACTACCGAAGGATAGTTTTTATCTCTTTCATACATCCTGCGTATCCGTTCAAAATGCGCATTACGCCAGGTCTTGTCATTCGCAAAAGTAACCGACAGATCGTATCCACGGCCGTGAGACTCAATATTTGCTTCATCAACCACATATAAACCGTATTCATCACAAAGCTCCATCCAGTATGGATCTGGAGGATAATGAGAATGACGGACTGCATTGATATTGAGCTTTTTCATCATTTCCATATCTTTGCGCATATCCGCATGCGTTAAAGTATGGCCTTGTTTAGCATTGTGTTCATGCCGGTTCACCCCTTTGATAAATACACGTTTACCATTTACCAGGAAATCACTGCCTTTAATTTCTACACTGCGGAAACCTACACGCTGTGGAATTACTTCTATGACCGCCCCTTTACTGTTCTTAAGGATGATATTCAAAGTATACAGATAAGGGATTTCAGCAGACCACTGCTTAACTAAAGGGATCTCTTTCTTAAAATTCAGTTGTTGATGGTAATTACCCAATACAGTTTGCTGTTCAGCGTTATCTTTCCAGATTGACTTTCCAGTTGCATCATTTAATTCCAATGCGACAGAGAAAGTATCCGGTTTGCTGTGATTTGTCCGCTGATCCATCCTGTAATTATCTATATTAAGCTGTACATCCAGCAGACCGTCTTTATAATCCTTTGTCAGATTACCATTTACCCTGAAATCGCGGATATCCAATCGAGGTGTCGAATATAAATAGACATCCCGTTCGATACCAGAAATACGCCACATATCCTGGCATTCCAGGTAACTTCCATCACTCCATCTGTATACTTCCAAAGCAATCAGGTTTTTTCCTGGTTTCACATATTTGGTCAGGTCAAATTCAGCAGCAAGCTTACTATCTTCACTATACCCAACCTTTTTACCATTTACCCAAATGTAAAAGGCCGATTTTACAGCGCCTAAATGAATGAATATCTGGCGGCCGTCCCAGTTTGCAGGCACTTCAATTGTTTTACGGTAAGAGCCTACCGGATTGTTATCAACCGGAATATCAAAAGGAGGATTTAAGCGTGCGCCTCTTTTGGTCTGCCCAGCAAATTCATAGGGCTGATTGACATAAACCGGTAACCCGTAACCATTGGTTTCCCAGTTGGCAGGAACTTTAAAGTCCTTCCATCCAGCATCGTTATAATCTGTTTTATAAAAGTCCAAAGGACGTTTTGCAGGGTCTTGCACCCAGTTAAATTTCCATGTTCCGTTCAGGGACATGAAATAGGCAGAGTTTTCTTTTTGCCTTTTAGCAGCCAGCGCCTTATTTTCATAAGCATAGGCTTCTGCGCGCATAGGCATCCGGTTAACGGACACGATATCGGGCGTTTGCAGCTCTGTTGGAATCAATTGCGCTTTGACAGTGAACGTACCTGAAAGCAAAACGATCATTCCCAGAAGCGTTGATTGGAGTGAAGATTTCATTGGTGTGTTTAATTATTTTTAAAGTTCCATGCGGGCACATCCGATGGGCGATGTGATTGGCGGGTTATTTCTTGTAGTTGTTTAATCATCAGCGGTTGCGTTGCAGCAAGATCCTTGCTTTCCTGAGGGTCCGTTTCCAGGTTGTAGAGTTCCCATTTTGAAGACTCCGTATCCGCTTTATTTCTGACTCCTTTCCATTTCCCTTTTCTTACAGCCTGCCTTCCGCCATCTTCATGAAATTCCCAATACAAGAATTCATGTTGCTTTTGCCGGCCTCTGGAAAGCAGCGTCGGTAAAATAGAAATTCCATCTACCGCAGCAGGAACGGGTTGTTTAATCAGTTCAGCGAAAGTAGGCAGGAAGTCCCAGAATGCACCTGTTTGCCGGGTACGTTTACCTTTTTGGATTTTCCCCGGCCAGTAAGCGATCATCGGCTCGCGGATTCCCCCTTCGTAAAGCGATCTTTTGATTCCTTTAAAACCACCACTACTATTGAAAAATCCAGGATCATTCCCTCCTTCCCGATGGGGCCCGTTATCGCTGGTGAAAACGATCAGGGTATTCTTGTCTAATCCAAGGGTTTTTAATTTCGCTACAACTTGTCCTACATAAGTATCGAGTGTGGTCACCATAGCCGCATAAGCTGCATGCGGATAAGCTTGTGGTTGATAACCGTTACCGTCCCATTCTTTTTTTATCGCCCGTGGCTGTTCATTAAATTCTTTTTTATAGTCCTCAAATGCCTTGTTTCCGGCTGGTAATTGCAACCCGGCATGTGGCAAAGTATAAGATAGATACAGAAAAAATGGTTGCGCCTTGTTAGCTGCTATAAAGTTTAAAGCTTGCTTTTGAATGAGTTCAGGAGCATATGCTTTCAGTTTTGTAAAATCGTTATCCAGGCTGACTTTTGTCCTGTTATCCCATAAATGCTCCGGAAAATAGTTATGGGATTGACGCTGACAGTTGTAACCAAAAAACTGATCGAATCCCTGGTTTAACGGATCGCCGGATGAACCGACAAATCCTAATCCCCATTTACCAAAATCGCCTGTAGCATAACCTGCTTTTTTGAATATTTTAGCCAGTGTAATTGTTGAATCAGGTAATGGCCGCTGCCCTTCTGGTTCAATTTCATAATTACCGCGGATAGGTGTATGCCCGGTATGCTGGCCAGTCATTAAAGCAGAACGCGAGGGCGCACACACAGAAGTACCTGCATAAAATTGCGTAAATAACATGCCGTTCTCTGCGAGTTTATCAATGTTTGGCGTCCGGATAAGTTTCTGCCCATAAGCCCCCAAATCACCATAGCCCATATCATCGGCCAGGATAAAAACCACATTAGGTTTTTCCTGTGCTTTCAGGGTAGTCAGGAATGTCAGGCTTAAACAGACAAGCGCAGCTAATTTCTTCATATTTAATACCCGGTATTTTGTTTCAATACTCCTTTTGCAAGGTCAATTTGTGATTGAGGAATTGGCATCAGGTATAATTTATCATTCCATATCCGCTGTTGTGCCTGGCTATTTTTAATATTATTGATTGTAGTCATCACCTGTGGTGCAATTTTCCAGCGGCGGATATCCATATAACGTTGCCCTTCTAAAGCCAGCTCTACTCTGCGTTCATTACGGATCAATGTTCTTAAAGCGTTCTGATCTGCATATTTTGTACGGTCCACTACTGGCATTCCTGAACGGGTACGAATGGCATCCAATGCGTCATAAACCGAACCATCAGGCCCGCTCACTTCATTTTTAGCTTCCGCATAAGTTAATAAAACTTCCGCATAGCGGATCAGGATTACGTTTGAATAGTTATCAACCTGTTCCCTTAAGATAGAGGGATCTATCATTTTGCGGAAATTATAACCTGTCTGAGACATGTTAGCAGCGCCCTCCACCCATTTAAACTGATAATTATCTTCTACCGCATACCAGGGGGCATTTTCGAACAAAATACTCGCATAAAAGCGTGGGTCACGATTTTTATATTCATTGGCAAGCGCCGGATCTTTAGCTAAATAAAGCGCCGCACGTTTTGCCGGATCTGCCGGAGCTACCGCATCTCCAGTTTTATAGCTTGCGTAGCTGTCTACCAGTGATTGTGTAGGCGTTACCGAACTCCAGCCACCTATTGTACCCGGAGGCAATAAAGTATTCAGCGGGTTCACATCAATTTGCTTGATATGCTGCTGATCAAGGATAACTTCGGCATTTCCGTTATTTTTCTGATAGAAAAGCGCTTCGTAACTGCTTAGCCCTAAACGGAATTTACGCTCATCGGCTGCATCTGTGAAATTTACCAGATCCGTGTATTTATCATTTGCCTGAAGCGGATCGGCCGTCGTTACTTTAAACAGGCTATACCCTAATCCCATCACCTGGCTCGCTGCATCGGCTGCTTGCTGCCACTGCCCATCATATAGATAAGCTCTGGCTTTTAAGGCTAATGCTGCACCTTTTGTAATTCTCCCTTTCTCATTTGGTTTACCACCTGCATAAGCTTGAGGCAGGACTTTTGAAACAGCATCCAGTTCGTCCAATACGAATTTTAAAACTTCGGCTTTTGGGGTTTGTGCAATATTCTCATCCCCTATGGCTACCACATTTTTGATTAATGGAACTGCACCAAATCTGCTGAGCAGGTTGAAATAAGAGAAAGCTCTCATAAAACGCACTTCTGCTTTATACCGGTCTAACAAGGCTTTATCAATCGCAGTTACTTTATCGGCATTATCCAGAAAATAATTTGCTCTGCGGATACCTGTATAATCCCACCCTGCTAATTCTGGTGTTATCGTAGAAGTAATCGCTCCTGAAGAAGCGTCAGTAGCAAAACTTTCCCATGGATACTGCGCATGGGCATTGTCAGACGCACCATCGGCGTATAAAGTACCAAAAGCACCGTCTGCACCGGGAAGTTTGGCATAAACACCCATCACGACCTGGTAAACATCATTTTCATTTTTCCAGAACGTAAGTTCAGAAAGTTGCTGCGGGGGTCTTTCTAAAAAGTCTTTTTTACAGGAAGTAAATGCAAAAGCTGCCAATAAGCCTGTAAGTATATATTTGGATGATCTTTTCATTGCTTTAATTTTTTTATGATTAGAAACTTGCATTTAAACCTAGTGACCATGTTTTTATACCAGGGTAGCCACCACGGCCAGAACCTGATTCAGGATCATAATCAGCCAGACGTTTATCTGCCATAATCGTAAATGGATTACTGCTTGTACCGTAAAATCTCAGTCTTGACATGCCGAATTTTTTACTCACCTGCTGTGGAATGGTATAACCTAAAGTGATTCCACGGACCCTGAAATAAGAACCGCTGAATAACCAGAAAGAAGAGGTTGGTGTATAATTTTGTCCACCTGCTGCGGTAGTCAGGATACGTGGAAAGTCTGCGTTTGGATCAGGATTAGCTGTAGTCCAGCGGTTTTTCCATTGTTCTTTGACACCTGCTCCATTAAAAAATGGATAAGCTGCTTCTTCTGACAGGTACGTTTTCACATTGGCCACACCATAGGTAAGTACGCTGAAATCAAAACCTTTATAGCTTGCACTGATATTAAAGCCGTAATTGAACCACGGAACATCCGTCCCTAAAACTTTACGATCCAGCGCATCAATTTTACCATCGCCATTCAGGTCTTTGTATTTAATATCACCGGGGCCGGTTGCTGCGGATTGAAAAGCATGATTTTTTACGTCTGCGGCATTTGTAAAAAGACCGTCGGCCTCATAGCCATAAAATGAGCCGATAGACTCTCCTACTCTCTGAATATATCTGCCATCAAAGTTGTCTCTGCTGTCTGATAATCCTGTAATTTTATTTTTAATGATAGAGAAGTTTGCACCGATACTATAACTGAAATCGTTGCCTATTTTGTTGTTATGCGTCAACCCTAATTCAAATCCTTTATTTTGGGTGGAAGCTGCATTGACTAAAGGCAATCCGCTGGTCTTTGCATCGGTCGTATTGGTATTTACCCCAATTGTTTCGAGTGTCGAAACTCTTAATAGCAGATCTTTGGTGTCTTTGATATAATAATCTGCGGTAATATCCAATTTGCCTTTAAACAAACTCAGGTCTAAACCAAAATTCGTCATGTATACGCTTTCCCATGAAGTCAGCAGGTTAGGTATCCTGTTTTGCCATACACCTCCTTGTGGTGTTCCTTCAAAACTGTAAGCATAACCGTTATTTAACAGGTTAGAATAGTTACCAATGGTTACTGGGTTTTCATTTCCTAAAGAGCCGTAAGAGCCACGCAATTTCAGGTTAGTTATCCAGCCGATGTTCTTCATAAAATCTTCCTTCGAAACTATCCATCCCGCAGAAAAAGAAGGAAATACTGCTCTGCGCACACTGCTTTCGAAACGGGAAGAGTAATCTATACGCACATTGGCTTCCAGTAAATATTTGTCATTAAAAGCATAGTTGAAACGGCCGAACAGCGAACGTATTGCCCATTGTTGTTCTGCTGATGTATTGGCCTGTCCGTCATCATCCGTATTGATATCTTCGGCATTCGATGAACCGCTGCCTACTGTAGTTAAATCATTGTTAGGGAAGTTTTTTCTGCCCAGAAAGGCTGTTCTGTAAGTATTACTTTCCTGACTTGCGCCAACTGTTAATTTACCAAAATGTTTACCAAAGGTACGCTCGTAATCTGCTGTTCCCTGTACCAGGGTTTCTCTTCTTTTACGGTAATATTCCTTCATGTTATTCACTGTCATTGCAGTAGAAGCAATAGGTGCCCCGGTCAGGAAGTTGTTGATCGGATCCAGTGTGCTGGTAAATGCCCAGGAGTTTCCATCTGTAAATTTAAACGAAGCTAGTCCGTTGATCGTCAGGCCCGGCAAAGGAGTTAAAACAACATTTCCTGCCGTTTGCAGATAATTATCTTTATCCCAGGCACTGCCGCCGTCTTCGATCATACGCATCTGGTTACGTTTCGCCGTTTGTGAGTTGACCACTCCATTGTCCATAGATCCCCAGTCTCCGTTACTTTGACGCAGTACTGAAGTTGGCAAAGAGCGGTTTAATTCTGTCCAGTTCAGGTCTCCTTTACGATCAAAATTCTGATTGGTGAAGGATAGGTTTGTACCGAACTTTAAAATATTCGGGACGATAATACTTTCTGTATTCAATTTACCACCAACACGGCTTTGTTTTTTACCGGGGATTAAAGAGGCTTGTGTCAGATAATTCAAGCCTAGATAACTGCTGGTCACTTTACCCGGCGAATTCACATTCAGACTGATATTACTTTGTGGTGCGCTTTGACGCAATACTTCTTTATACCAGTTTGTATTTGGATATAAATCTGGCTGAGAGCCGTCCTGATAAGCTTGAAGCTGCGCAGCTGTAAATATTGGTTTTCCACCGGCATTGGTTAGCGCTTCGTTGTAGAGATTAGCGTAATCAAACGAGCCTGCATATTTTGGTAAACGTGTGGCAGTTTGCCAGCCGTAATCTGCATTCAGTTCTACCAGGGTTCTATCTCCGCCACCGCGTTTGGTCGTGACCATAATTACTCCATTTGCAGCTCTGGAACCATATAAAGAGGCTGATGAAGCATCTTTTAAAACAGAAATACTGGAAATATCATTTGAATTGATGGCACTTAGCTCTGCTGCCGTCGCCGGAATTCCGTCGATTACATACATCGGTTCACTGGCAGAACTCAAACTCGCTCTTCCCCTGATGGAAATTGTACCTGTACTGCTTGAAGTACCGTCAGTTTTACGGCCCACATCGCCAGGACGTTGCAAAATGGTCAAACCCGGAGAAACTCCTTGTAAAGCATTCTGTAAGGAACTCACAGGCCTGTCTTTCAATTGTTTTGCACTCACTGTAGCAATAGCACCTGTTAAACTGCTTTTCTTCTGTGTACCATAAGCAACCACAACTACTTCGTCCAGATTACTTGCTTGTACGGCCAGTTTAATTGTTAACGGGCTTCCCGGTCCGGCACTGATTTCCTGAGTGATATAGCCTAAATAAGAGACTACAAGAATTGCTTTTTCATCTACGTTAGCTAGTTTAAATTGGCCATCACTATCCGTGATTCCGCCTTGTATTGTACCTTTGACTTTAACAGTTGCGCCAGGAATACCCATTCCTTTTTCGTCTACAACCTTACCGGTTACATTGATATTTGCTTTAACGGCCGAAGGGGTGGTTACTTTTTTTTCCTGTACAACTATTGTTTTTGCTGCAATGGTATATTCAAGAGACTGATTGGCAAAAACTTGCAGCAATGCATCTTCCAGACTTGCTTCTTTGACTTCTATATTGACTGGTTTGGCCAGTTTCAGGTCTTTTCTGATAAAAAAGATATCATATCCGCTCTGACTTTTGATTTCATTGAGAATTTTTTCCAGCGGTGCATTTTTACGGGACAGCGTAATACGGCCTTGTGCAAAGGCCATTGCATTAAACTGTAGCACAGCCGTGAGCATTAAAATCATCGTAAACTTCGTAACACGAAGAATTTTCTGATTCCTACAGGATTTCCCGTATGAATCAGGGGCTAGGTTTTCATACATTGATTTGGTTGTGTTTAGACGATTACCTGCTGTTGAGGCCAGGTAATCTGGTTAAGTTGATTTTTGTTTGGTGTGTTTGGCAGCGTTGGTGTGCTGGATGTTGTTGGTGTGTTTAGTATTGGAAGTAAAAGTTATGACATCAGTATAATCCTCCTTCCTTCTATTTTGAATTTCACTTTTCGGGTTAATTCAAGAATCTGGATCACTTCTGACAGGCTTTTTGATCTTGAAATTGTCCCACCAAAAGATATATTATCAAATTTCCCCTGGTAAGAAATGTCTACGTTGTACCACCTGCTGAGTTTGCGCATAGAGACTTCAAGGTCTTCATCGGCAAAGGTGAAATAGCCATTTTTCCACGCTACTGCATTTTCAATGTCTACCTTTTCTACCTGAAATGAAGCCTGGGTTAAGGTGGATTGTTCTCCGGGGATTAGCAGTTTTGAATTACCTTGCTTTTGCTGAACAGAATTGGAAACTTTAACGCTGCCTTCTAAAAGTGTCGTTTTTGTAGCCTGTTCTTCTTTATAAGCATTGACATTAAAATGAGTGCCCAGCACCTGAACCTGCTGTTTATCGGTTATTACTGTAAATGGTCTTTTCTTATCTTTTGATACTTCGAAATAACCTTCACCTGTCAATTCAACCTTACGTTGATGAGCTGCAAATTGTGCTGGATATTTAAGGGAAGAAGCGGCATTGAGCCAAACTTTTGTTCCATCGGGCAGATTGATTTGATATTGTCCGCCTACAGGGGTTTCTATCGTATTAAATTGAGTGGTCTGGTTTGCAGCGGAAACAACCGATGATTTTTTAATCGTATAAACTAATTGTCCATCAGCGGTTTTGGTAATCGCTATACCAGATTGCTCCGCAATTTCTCCATTTGAGGTATCTGTTAAACTGATCTTCTGACCATTGGCCAGTGTTAACGTTGCTTTATTACCACCGGGCTGAATGATAGAAGCAATCTGTGTGATGGGCTTTTTTTCGGGAGATAAGGATGTGTGAAAAGAAAGGTAGATTAGTATTCCTGAAGTCAGCACCAGGGTTGCTGCTACTGCTAAAATTGAATAAATCCTTATACTGTTTCTTCGCTTTGGAAGACGAAGTTTATCTTTTATCTTTTCATTGATACTTTTTTCAAGATCAATACGGCTGCCCTGCTCTTCCACGGTGAACTCTGTATCATCAAAAGAGTTATACCAGTTATTAAACTTAATTTTCTCTGCTTCTGTGATCGTACCATTACGCCACTTTTCTGCGAGTTTTGATAGTTTGTCTTTGTCCTGATTGGAACTCATGATAAGGGCTGTTTAATAAATAGCCAAATCAATTCATGAAATCCCTTAGTCTATTTTGAAATTAATATAAAAACAGGACTGACTTAGCCATGGATGCGAGGTGCCCGAACCTAAGCCGGATAGTCTTTCTGGCCTTGGCAAGATGTGCTTCTACGGTTTTCTCTGCAATATCCATTTCTTGTGCAATCTGCTTCTGAGAATATCCTTGTTCATGTTTAAGCTTAAAAACCAACAGACATTTTTCAGGTAAAACCTTGATGGTTAAGGCCAGTTGACTTTTCAGTTCATTGAAATCCAGCTGATCTGAGGTAGATTCATCAAACGGGGAACTCAGAACCAATACTTCTTTTTTCACCCTGTTCTCTCTGCTTTTTTTCGCCATCCGGTTGATAACTTCAAACTTCACTGCTACGGAGAAATAATATTGAAATCCTTTCGTCAATTCAAATGTGCTGCGTTTTCTCCACAGGTTACAGAAAATATCCTGTACAATTTCTTCTGCTTCATAAGCGTCATCGATTCTTTGACGGGCAATAACATATAGTCTTTCCCAATATCTTTTATAGAGTTCATTGAATGCTGCTTCATCATCAGCCGCAAGCAAACCAGCCAGTTCATGATCTGAAAGGGTAGCATAGGATTTTGTATTCCTGATGGTAAACATTGAATGCAGCATTTTCTTAAGTTTAGTCTTGGTTCGTATGGGTCAGCTTTTTGGTTTAGGCTTGGAAGAAACGCATCTGAAACCTGTATTTTGAAGTCCTGTATCTGGTGATGTTTTCATTCTTGCAGTCACTCTGTATCCTTTGCAGTAAGATTCATTACATAAGTATGATCCTCCCCTGGTTACTTTTTTAGGAATGGAAGGTTCTTGCGGATCATAACTTTTTATGGGGCCTTTAGGATTCCATGTAATTTGATTACTTATAGTTTGATAGTAATTCACATCATACCAGTCGGCTACCCATTCCCACACATTTCCCGACATGTCGTATAAACCATACTGGTTTGGCGTAAAAGAGGCCACTGGTGCTATCCCACAGAAATGATCCCAATTTGTATTTTTATCAGGAAAGCTTCCCTGCCAGGTATTTGCTTTTGGTTTTCCTTTTTGAACAGGTTCATTTCCCCAGGAATAGATAGCGTCTTTGAGTCCTCCGCGCGCGGCATATTCCCACTCTGCTTCTGTAGGCAGACGTTTACCAGCCCATTTGGCATAGGCCGCCGCATCTTCCCATGCCACTTGTGTGACAGGATAATTTTCTCTTCCTTTAAGCGCAGATGACGGGCCTTCCGGATGTCTCCAATTAGCGCCCGGTGTCCAGCTCCACCACAAACTGGCATTGTTTAATGGAACAGGGTGTGATGGCGGGGTAAAAGTTAATGCTGCCGGAACCAATACATCGTCTGCTGGTTTTGAGGTACCAGCCGGCAGTTGCTTTTTTAGTTCTTCCCAATCTGGTTTACGTTCCGCAACGGTAACATAACCGGTAGCTTTCACAAAAGCTTCAAATTGTGCATTGGTCACTACGGTTTCATCCATCCAGAAGCCACTCAATTTCACTTCGTGGGCTGGGTATTCATCCATCCTGCCTTCATTATCTCTTGCGCCCATCACAAAATTACCAGCAGGAACCCACCTCATTTTATGGCTTACATTTCCTTTTTTAACAATGCTGGTTTTACTTATTTTGCAAGCTACTGGTACACCATAACGCACAGGTAAAGTACTGCTGCAAGAAGTATTGGGCTTATGAGATAGCGTGACGGTGTCCTGTTGCTTTATTTTTTGTTTACAAGCCAGACTAAAAAGTAGCGGCAGCAGGTAAAAAACTCTTTTATTCATTTTCATATCACATCTGCCACAAGAGGTTCATCTATCATCTGCCAAAAAAATTTTCAGGGAAAGGATTGTTTGTTCAGGGTTAAAGGTTTTAGTTTAAACCGTATAAGCTTCAGAACTAATATACTGGCAAGCAGAGCCATTAAAAAGCACGAGAACTACGCAAACGCTTGCATAATTGCCTTGATTAAAAAGAAGATCCGGGTGTTTTTTGCTTGACGTGATACAAAATAAATGTATAATCAAGTTAATTAAGGCCGTTTTAACGATTTAGTTAAGACTGGAGGAATTAGCCGTTAAATCTCAGCACAAACGTTTGTTTTGGATTAGGAATAAGGTTTTAGTCGATTTTTGCCCGATAAAATAAAAAAGTTGGCACTATGGCCAACTCGTTATACCGACTACAAAACCTTGACCCTTAAAAAGCTCGGTTGTGCAACAGAAGTAAAAACGCGGTGTGTTTCTGATTTAAAATCAGTATCCTTTGCTTTCATGATATCCTGAAACTGTTGCGTATTACGGTCAATCAAGGGGAACCAAGTACTCTGAACCTGCACCATGATCCGGTGCCCGGTTTTAAAAGTATGCTGTATATCCTGAAGTTCAAAGTTTACCTGGCTTACTTTTCCAGGCGTAAATGCTACCGGATGGTCAAATCCATACCTGAATTTGCCTCTCATCGCTTCACTTCTTACCATCTGCTGGTAACCGGCCATTTGAACATCTTTACCTGTCCATTTGTTATTTTGGACAGTATCCGGATAAACATCAATTACCTTTACCACCCAATCGGCATCTGTCCCAGTAGTAGAAATGCTCAGGTTTGCCCGGATATCCCCGACCAAGGTGGCGTCATTGGTTAAAATATCAGTTTGATAAGTCAAAACATCCGGCCTTGCCGCAGAAAAGCGTTGATCAGAAGTCATATACTCCCTGTCCATATCCATGGTCTGATGGTTTATAAAGGGTACAGGTTTGTTCGGATCTGAAACAAATTCATTAAAGGTATTGCCTTTATCTTTTGGTGCCTCAAAAGAAAGTTTTCCATTTGGAAGAAAGTAAAGTTTCTGTTCTTTAGCATCCTCAGGTGGCCATTGATCATAAGCTTTCCACTGGTTAACACCAGTTTCAAACACAGAAACCTTCGGTAAGTCTAAAGCTGTTCCTTTTAAATAATGGCTAAAAAAAGGAAATTCAATCTTTTCCCTGTAATAGGCAGAAGTTGCTGCGCCAAAATCCACATCACCAAGATGATCACCATCTCCCCTGGACCATCCGCCATGTACCCATGGCCCCATAGCAAAATAAACCGGTGTATTCGGGTTTCGTATCTTCAGCACCTTATAGGTTTTAATGGCGCCGTATAAGTCTTCCGCATCATACCATCCCCCGGTAACCAGTGTGGCTGTTTTAATATCATGGAGATGCGGTAAAATATTCCTGTCCTTCCAATGCTGATCGTAATTAGGATGATCCATCATTTCGTTCCATAACCGGATCGTATCCTGATAATATTTAACGTTTGAATTTCGAAGACTGCCCATTTTCAGAAAAAAATCATAGCCATCATTAGTCCCGGGCTCAAATTGCTTTCCTGCCTGCTGCGTTGGTTTATCATCTTGCCGGTTGGTAAAGAATGGATAAAAACCAAAATTGGCAGCCAGCATAAATGCCCCATTGTGAAAGGCATCGTCATGATAAAGATTGGCAATGGGCGCCTGCGGAGAAGCGGCCAGCAATGCAGGGTGCCTGCTCAATAAAGCCGCGGTAGTATAAAAACCCGGATAGGAAATCCCCCAGACACCAACCTTCCCATCGTTTCCGGGTATATTTTTAATCAGCCAGTCAATAGTATCATAAGTATCTGTCCCCTCGTCTATGTCTTTGCTGGTTTTATGCTCTTCAAGTGCAGGGGTCATCTCCTGAAAAATCCCTTCACTCATCCATCTGCCTCTTACATCCTGATAAACAAAAATATATCCATCATGCAAAAACAATGAGGAAGGCCCAAGACTTGTCTTATAATTTTCAGGGCCATACGGACCAACATTATAACAGGTACGCTGCATCATGATCGGATAGGTTTTAGAATGATCTTTTGGGACATAGACTGCTGTAAATAATTTTTTCCCGTCCCTCATTGGCAGCTGGTATTCATATTTACTGTAATTTTCTTTGATATAGGCTGAATCAGCTGAAGCATCCTGGGCAACAACCCTGATTGCAAGCAGAAGAAGAAAAAGCAGGATCAGTTTTTTCATATAACACAATTAATTTAGTTAAGCGGGTGATCATCTATCTGTTAATCACAGCAGCAATATATTATTTACAATATTACAAATGATATATATTGTTTATGATATTAATTTGACAGGTAATGTGTGTTTTTTATAATTGGTTTATTTAAGTCAGTTAAAAATCGTGCCGGTCAAACCTTTTACGGTAACCTGCGTTCTCTTGATGAAACGCAGGTTATGATTTTTCGGGAAAGTATACGTATCTCTAATTATTTTGTCCCCAAATAAGAAGCTGGATTTCCCTTGAATGTCTCCTTGCACGTGACTGAGCAAAAACCAAGAACTTTTTCTTTGTAATTGGTCGTGTCTGCATAACCTGCTGATAAAGACATACCACAAACCGGGTCGTTATCGGTTTTTATTTTTGCCGATGCATTTTCAGGATGTAATAGCGGTGCTATAGCACTGTTGTACATCGAGCGCATATTCTCCACAATATTTTTATCGGTATTTTGTTCACTTCCGCCTTTGACCGGTGGTTGCGGGTTATACTCCAAATCCAGCATGACCATTTGTGTATACTTTTCGCCCCTGATCTCGTTGACCAGGGCCAGGCTCATATCAATACCAGCGGAGACACCAGCACTGGTCCAGTACTTACCGCTTTTCACATAGCGCTTATTTTGAGCGCTTATTCCGAATTGATCTTTCAGGATTTGCTTTCCAAACCAATGCGTTGTGGCCTGTTGATCTTTTAATAAACCGGTAGCAGCTAAAAGCCAGGCGCCAGTGCACACGCTTGTGGTATATTTAGAATGCAAATCGATCGCTTTTATCCAGTTCAGCAGAACGGTATCTTTCGTAGCCATGTAAGTTTCATTCAATCCGCCAGGAATAACTAAGATATCTAACTGCTTTACCTCAGCGATCGATGAGTCACACTGCACTTTCAGTCCATCTCCTGTAGTGATGAGCCCTTTATGCCGTCCCACAAAAAACACCCTGGCGCCCATCAGTTCACTCAATACATGATAGGGGCCCATCGCATCCAAAACGGCGTAATTATCATAAAGCAAAATACCTACGGTCTTAATCTTCACTTTAGGCTCAGGAAAGCCTAAAGACATCTGTTCCGTATGATTTTCGGTTGTTGTTGTTCCTGGATCATTTGTTTTATTTTTACAAGCTGCAAGCATTAAGATTATAGTTGCAGCAAAAATCAGTTTTTTCATAATTCTTGTGGTTTAAAATTTAGCGATTAATGTAGTTCCATAGGTTCCCGGACTTCCCAAAAGGAATGTGCCGAACGATCCATAAGCCACATATTTTTTATCTGTGATATTACGGGCCCAGAAATTTAATTCAAAGTTTTTGATGCTTATACCGGTTTTAGCATTGAACAGACTATAGCCGGGCTGACTTAATCCATTGATAAAATCAAAATAATATTTATCAATGTAACGGTATTCACCCCTGACGAACGCGGATAATTTTTGTTTACTGCCTGCGAAATCATAGGTATACTGAGCAGCAAACATCGAACTGACAGGAGGTGTATTAATTGGCTGGCCACCTTTGTAGTTTACCACTGCTTTTACCTCATCACTATACAATAAGAGTGAGGTATAACGTGCATGCGAATAACTTGCATTCCAGTCAATTTGCAACCCTTTTAGCGGAAGAGCTGTTACTTCAAGTTCTACCCCCTTATTATGCATTTCGCCTACGTTCAGGATTAATGCGTTAATACCGTCCATTGCAGTACTGATCTGCTGATTATGTTGTTCTAAATAAAATGCTGTCAGGTTTAATTTCAGCTTGTTGTTAAAAAACATATTTTTCCAACCAATCTCGTAGTTATCTGAATGTTCTGGCTGGTAAGGGACTTGCGCGGGATTTGTTGCATTGGTGTTTAATCCGCCTGCACGGAAACCTCTTGCATAGGAACCATAAATAAGCATGTTATCCACTAATTTATAGCTTAAGACGAATTTGGGTGTAACCGCGTGAAAGTTGGCCCGGTAATCCTGGTTAGGTGTTAACAAGCTTACAGGGTCAGGATCTTTCTGATATTCGGTATATTGACTAAGTTTACGGTTTTCATGATCGTAGCGTATACCTGCTGTGAAATCCAATTGGCCGGTAATGTTGTAAGTTGCCTGTCCAAAGAATGCATAGCCTCTATTATTGCCCCTGCTGATACTGGTTTTAGTGAATGGAGCATTAACAGCAGTTGGATCTAACAAAACGTAATCCGGCCCGTAAAATGTCGGTGCATTCATGCGGGTGTTTTGTGTAAATCCGTAAGCGCCTGCTACCCATTTAAGCTTGTTCTGAGTTGTCGATGGCGAGCTAAACCGGATTTCCTGGGTAAAAACATGTTGCCGTTGATCAGGCGCGGTACTCAAAGCATCTAAAGGGCTGAAATCATAATCAACGCCTTTTCCCTCGTAATAGGCATGCCAGTTAATGTAAGAAGATACCGAAGTAAAATTAAAATGCTTCCCGTAGTAGTTAGCAGCTAAAGACGTATTGAAATTTTTCCTGCGTTCCACGTTAGTATCGTTGGTATTCACCTGGTAAGGCTTAGCAAATACCTCTTCAATTGAGCCTAACCACGGAAAACTGCCACGATCATTGTCATTTTCCAATTTTGCATTCAATGCAAGTGACCAATTCGCTGATGGCAGGTAACGCAAGTTGAAATTGCCCGAGTAGTCCTCTCTCCGGTCGAAACCACTTTTAGTAAATTCGTTGTAATAGATTGATCCACGGTGATTATAGGTAAAAGAGCCGCTGGCAAAAAGTTTATTCGCAACAATTGGGCTAGATAAACTGGCTGTATAGCGCTGTTGACCATAATTGCCAAAGGTGGTTTCAAAATAGCCGCCTGGCTTGTTACCAGGTTGTTTGGTGGTGATATTTACCACACCACCAAAAGCGTTACGCCCATAGAGCGTTCCCTGAGGGCCCCGCAGGATCTCAATGTTTTGCACATCATTGAACAATGGCGGCGCAGAAAAATAATCAAACTGGTAGACACCATCCACATAGGTAGCTACAGCCTGTTCACTAGAAAAACCCATCACTCCGCGTATGTTGAAGAAATTAGAGCTGGTGCTGTTACCATGTTCTACGGTAAACAAATTAGGCGCAATAGCAGTCAGGTTGGTAATATCCCAAAGGCGGTAGTCCTTAATCTGTTTAGCATCTAACACAGTAATTGCAGCAGGAACTTTTTGAACATCCTGCTGTTTACTGTCTGCGGTCACGACTACTTCGTTCAGCTGCCGGTTAGCTGATTGAAGTTCGATCAGTAAATTGATGGGTGCCTGATCTGTTATGGTAACCTTTTTAAATTGAGTGGCAAAACCAACCGCATTTATTGACAATTGGTAATCCCCTGCCATTAAAAAGAGGGTAAATTTACCTTCCTTATCAGAAGTAGTCGCTTTTGTGCTGTTTAAAACACTGATGGTTGCTGTTTCAATGGGCTTTCCATTTGATGCGCTGACTTTTCCATTTATGGGTTGTGCCTGCAAATTTGCTGTTAAAAATATTCCAAGTATTGTGTATAAGAACTGCTTCATGAAATCTTATTTGTGTTTTTTTGTAATCTGTTGCGACTTAGCTAAGTAATTTATTTTTCTACATACCTGAAAGCACGCTCCATATAATCACTTTTATGGACGAGTTATATATAAAATAATATGAAGCATCCATAGGGATACACTTACATTATTAAATAATGACCAATAGACCCTGAATTACCAGGTAATAGATAAAACTCCCGTAAACACCTGGCTGGCAGTTTTTTTTTTAAAATAGCGCCAATAGCTGAATTGTCAAAAGACAAAAAAGACGATGAGCAAAATGATGTTTAATTAAGAGATGGGATTAAATATAGAAGGTGGTGGATGAGGTACTTCCAAACTAAATTTGGGTAAATGGAAAGTGATTTCAAGGAGGTGGATTTCTTTTATTTGATTAGAGAATAGAACAGGTGTAATACTTTGTTTCAAAATGCATTGGTCAACAGACCCCTTCCTATAACTATCTTGCTCTTGTTTCTTTTCTTTTTCTTCCGCCTGTTTTAACTTTTTCATCAAATAGCATTTACCATTACAATGTATTTCAGGCTTATCCCTATTTTCGCACAGTGTACTGGCAATATATTTTTGATTCAGTTCAAAACCAGCATAAATGAACAGTCTACTGAAATTAGATAATATCAGTAAAACCAGAATAACAATGGCAATAGCACTTTTGAACATAATCCTGCTCAAAACTAAGCTTTATTGACCACTTAAAAAATTTTCATCGGTTTTATCCGGGGAACTGCCTTTTTTAGATTTCATTAACTTTTATAATGTCTTAACATCGGTGATATCTTGTCTACGGCCAGAAGCTTGTTTATTTTTTACCAGATCATTAAGGCCGTAGAATTAAAAGACAAGAAATTAGTTAATGCTTAGTTATTTTCGACGCTATAAGAGATTGATACCAGTCCGGTTTTATAGGTCTTACTTTCCAGGAGCCTAAGCCTGGTCCCGCTTTCTTGTTCACGGAACAGAGGTTTACCACCGCCGAGCAATATTGGGTGCACAGACAGCCACAATTCATCTACCAGCCCCTCCTTCATCAGTGTATGATATAGCGAAGCCCCACCAAATAACCAGATATCTTTCCCTGGTTGATTTTTTATTCTTCGTGCTTCAACAATACTATCCCCCGATATCAGTACAGCACCTTCTTTCACAGCTGTCAACGTTTTCGAAAATACATATTCTTTACATGCAGGCACCCCAGGTATAGTCTCTCCAATACTGGTGCCATCCTGCTGCTGCGCCATTTCATAACTTTTACGTCCAATGAAGATCGCATCAATGCGTTCAAAAAATCTGTTTAATCCGTAATCCTGATCTGTAAAGCACCAGTCATGTTCACCGTTAGGGCCTTCAATATATCCATCCAATGTGATGGCCAATCCCAATATTAGTTTTCGCATACTATTAATCTTTATATTGCAAAAATGCGCAGACTCAATTTCGATTAATTGTACAAAACGGACATTAATATAAAATATGACTGGCCCGCACTACCTGACCTGGTGTGTAGCCTGTGTAATCCTTGTAATCGCGAATAAAGTGAGCCTGATCATAATATCCGCTTTTGCAGGCAATTTCAGTAAGAGAAAATAAAGGATATCTTTTCAGATGATCAAGCGAAAGTATAAACCTGGAAACACGCAGATATTCTTTTGGTGACAAACCTACATACTCCTGAAACTTTCTTGAAAGATGGCGCTGGCTGAGTCCGGTATTATTGACCAGTCTTCCCACAGAGATCAATCCTTCTGACAATTGCACCTGCCTTAGACAATGTGCGATTTGCAAATCATTTTTATCATTGGCCAATTTCTTAAACAAATACTTTTGTAACAGGTTTACACGTACTTCATTATTGCTGGATTCTGCCATTTCATTTTCTATCTCTGCTGCAATACAACCCCAAATATCAGAAAGAGAGGCGGTAGTATCGGATAATGTATGCATTGGGATTTGTATAAATTTATAGGCCATGCCGGGGTAAAAACAAATCGCAATAACCCCAGTCCCCTTCCGCATTTGAACATCCTTAGGATGGCTCATCCGAAAAGTAACAATACTGCGTTGATGTAATTCATTATTAATGATAGCCACAGGTGTACTTGTATAGTTTAAAAACAGTTCTACGCAAGCATCGGGCAATACACGAATATAATTTGTATCAGTATCATCATCACACTCCATGGTACATATCATTTTTACATACGGCTGCAAGGCTGGAATAATATCATATGATTTTATATGCATAATTTCAAATATAAAATATCTTCTCTCCACGAATTACATTGTAGTTTCTTATTCAATTCCCTTTACCTGCATTGGTATCGTGTAAATTGCGGTTGAAGCAGTAATGAAGAGATCTGACCGGTTTTTCCCGCCAAAACATACATTGCTTGTCCATGGCTCTTTTACCTCAATATGACCAATCTTTACGCCTTCGGGATTAAATATAGTAACACCATTGCCTGCAAGATAGAAATTCCCCCTGCTGTCCAGTGTCATTCCATCAGCCCCCTGGTCAATGAGCTTTGTCTGGCCACTAAGATCCCCGTTTTCACCAATGATATAACGGTATATTTTGTTCCGCTGAATATCTGCAACATACAAGTATTTGCCATCTGCTGAGCCTGCGATACCATTTGGCTTGGTTACATCTTCTGCCACCACTCTTACCTTAGCCTGTTGATCAGACGGCAGGTAATAGACTTTCTGGCCTTCAATTTCTGCCTTTTTCCTTGTCCAATAATCACGCTGGTAATAAGGATCTGTAAAATAGATCCCACCTTTAGCATCAGCCCAAAGGTCATTAGGCCCGTTCAGTTTCTTGCCATCTACAGTTGACAGCAGTACTTTTACCTTTTTATTTTCACTGACAGACCATAACTCATTGTTTTCATCCGCACAAACCAGCAGCTGACCATCTTTATCAAAGTAGGTTCCATTTGCGCGGCCGGCTTTATTCATAAATAAGGAAAGTTTTCCGTTTGTGTCATATTTCCAGATCTGGTTATTAGGCTGATCAGTAAAATAAATATCTCCTTTTGCATTTACAGCCGGCCCTTCAGTGAATGTAAACTGGCGGGAGATGAGTTTTAAACTATCCTGGCTGAATAGCTGAGCATTGACCTGCAATGAAGTAAGAGAAAAAAGCAGCACGCATAAAAAAGAAAAGTATAGCCTGCCTGAGGGATGTGGATGATTCATTTTGTAATTTATTATTTTAATTTTAAATGGAGCCTTTGATGGTTAAAATGATGTTGAAGATCTGAAACTGATCCGTGCGGGCTCATGTTTTCCAGCAGCGAAGGCTAAAATAAAGGCAGTGTAATGGCAGGAGCTCCTGAAATATTGAATACCTGCCCAAAAGAGATATTTTGATTGTATCCGGTTGGGATATTAATTTAACTTTCATTCATCATTCTGTTACCTAACTATCTTATTTACAGGTTTTTTTTTGCATTAAAAATCCCCATATAAAGTTAGATTTAGTGCAGAAGGATTAATGCTGACTTTGTAGGGGAATTGAAAAAATTTGTTCCATTACCTGGTGTAGTTGAACTTTTTAAAGAAGTCGTAAAATGTTATAGCTTAAAAAAACCGGAGTTAGAACTAAAATCAATACTAACCCCGGCTCGGTACCCTCTGCCGGAGTAGAAACGCTTTAAGCAAATTTTAGTTCAAATACCTTTATTAAAGCAAAATAGAACAGAATTTTAGGATTTCTTCCAAAACAAATTTAACCACCATACGCAGGATTAGATATAAGTTTGCGTGTACTTAGTTAATACAGAAAAAAACAATGTGCAAAAAATGCATATTGCTAATTCAGGCTCTCGTTAGATGTCATTAACTATTGGATTGACAACACCTAATTAACAAGAGTAAAAATTACGCTTAAAATTAAACGAAGGCAAAATATACATATATTTGCCTTCGTTTAATTTACAAAGGCAAACAGTGCCCTTGTTCAAATTTGATTTCATATGGCATATCGTTTTGAAAAACCTTTCAACGATCTACCTTCCTTGCCACCTAAGGCTAAGATTGAAACAGTGGAAATACTTAAGAAAACTATTTTAGCAAGTAGAGCGCTATCAGAATTAAAGGGGGCAATTACTAATCTACCAAATCCGACATTATTTATTGACACTATTTATTTGCAGGAAGCCCAGGCAAGTTCGGCTATAGAAAATATTATAACTACACAAGATGAACTTTTTAAGGCATTTATTGCTGACAAAAAAATAGAAAATTTCGCAACCAAAGAGGTGATTCACTACAAAGATGCGCTATGGTATGGCTTTCAACAATTAAATAAACGACAGGTTTTAAATACTAATTTGTTCATCTCTATTATGCAAATCATCAAAGAGAACCAATCTGGAATAAGAAATACTCCTGGAACAAAACTTACCAATCCAACTACTGGACAGATAATTTATACCCCGCCAGAAGGAGAGGACATCATAAGAGAAAAACTTAAAGACCTGGAAGACTTTATTCATAGTGAAGATGATATTGATCCGTTGATAAAATTAGCACTGATTCATTATCAATTTGAGGCTATACATCCGTTCGTCGATGGCAACGGACGAACCGGACGGATAATAATACTACTATATCTCAAATTAACCGGATTATTGGATTTACCAGCCCTCTACATGAGTGAATACATTATAACGCATAAACAAGATTATTATTTAAGCCTTAAAAGGGTCACTGAAAAAGGTGATTGGAAGAGCTGGATACTTTATATGCTTGATATGGTAGAAGATACAGCTACAAAAGGCCGCAAACAAATTGCTAGCATAGAACGATTAATGAGGACTATGAGTGAAAGAATCCAAAAGGAACTACCAAAATTATATTCTAAAGACCTCATGGAAGTGCTATTCAAATTACCTTATACTAAGAGGATATTTCTGGAACAGGCCGGATTAGGTAATTTAAAAACTGCGGGGAGCTATCTAAATGAATTAGAAAAAGCAGGTATTCTTAAAAGTGAAATGGTAGGAAAGGAAAAGCTATATCTGAATACTGAATTGATGCAAATATTAAAGCAATAGACTATAGAAATTAACCAAAAAGCCTCCGATTTTCATCGAAGGCTTTAAGTCGTACGCCTGCCGGAGTCGAAACGCTTTAAGCAAATTTTAGTTCAAATACCTTTATTAAAGCAAAATAGAACAGAATTTTAGGATTTCTTCCAAAACAAATTTAACCATCCTATGCAGAATGAAGTATAAGTTTGCTTGTACTTTATTCAACATAGAAACGATGCAGAACGATCAGATCGCAATTTATAAAACAGAAAATGGCGAGACAGCCATTGATGTAAAATTAGTCAATGATACTATTTGGCTCACACAGTATCAACTCGCTGAACTTTTCGAGACAGACCGTACATCTCTTAATGAAAAGCGCCTAAAAGAGCAGAATGAGCAGTTAAATTCTCTGAAAAATGCAGTGACACTTTTAAGTAACGTAATTGAAAACAAATCATTAAACAACGATGAAGCCACAGGATTATTAAAAGTAGTAACTGATTATGCTTATGCGTTAGATATTCTTGATAAATATGACCATCAGGAGCTAACTATCGAAGGAACTACTGTTCAAGAATTATTTGTGATAGATTAAATGCCATCTCGGGTAGTTATCCTGATCAGGTGAAGTACAGGTCTGGCTTTTCTTTGTATCTGATGATCTAAAGTTTATTTCAGAAACGGAACATTTAGGAGAATTTGCAATAAGTCTTTAACAAAATAAAAGTTTTAAACAATTACTTTAGCCGGATCACCATTCATTCCACGCAAACGGCGAAGAAACATTTCTGCCATCAATCCGGCCCTGTTTTTAGCCGCTGTGGCAATTTCTCCTTCAAAGTCTTCATCAATAGTCTCTGTGAACAGGATCAACCAGCGTTCAAAATGCTTTTCCTCAATAGCTAGTGGAGCATGTTTTGCAAAAGGATTACCCCGAAAACCGGGCACACCAAATAATGCAGCATTCCAAAACCGGTACATCTGTTCCAGATGAGGAGTCCAGTTCTGGATAACACCTGCGAACACCGGCCCGATCAGCTCATCATATTGCACTTTTTCGTAAAACTTATCTACAAACAGGATGATATCCCCCAGATTTTTAACGTCGGCTTTCATTGCTGTAAATTTACGGATTAAGCACATTGAAAAATTCATATCCCAAATCATAGTAATGTAACATTCCTAAGAGAATAATATATTATATCAGGAAATATTTGTTTTTGTGATTTAAAAGTAGAGATTTGTTTTAATGGGTTTAATCAGGCACTTACTTTACACGCTTCGAATGGCGATTGCATCAAAAATGCAACCTGCCCGTGTGCTGCAACGCCAACCCGTTTCTTATCACGCTAATTTAGGATACTTCTTCCGTAAAAACAGTAAAGACTTTATTCAGTAAGTCCCGGCCCTTCTTCAGGATCAGGGCCAATTATAAAGCTTCATTTTTTTATATCTTAATTTATTTTGTTGATGAAAACAATCCATACACACCGCTTTATTTATGCAATGCTCGAAATTTCCTTTACTAAAGGAATGTGTGCTGCTTTTGCAATGTATTGCCGCATGGTATCTGTTCATTACCACTTTGGATTCCACTCCCAAACTACCAGCAAGGACTTTATTAAGTAAGCCCCGACCCTCATTTGGTTTGGGGCCTTCAGGAAAATCATGAAGTTGTTTATCAAACAGCTCTTCTCTCTTTTTTTACTGAATTAATATTCTTATGCTCAATAAATTTAAATCCATTTCATGGATCGGCTTAGGCTTGATAAGCCTTTTCGGCCTGAACGTGGTACTTGTTCTTGCTGCTTTATTACTGGATCACCTGTGGTTAAACATCCTGGCCATACTGGTATCTGTGCTGCAACTATTCCTGCACCATAAATTAAGCAGACACAGGCGGAAATTTAAAATCCATAGCCGGTTGCTCAATCTCCGGAAATCACATCATTCGAATTAATAAATAACACAAAATAGATAAAGAATAACATATGAAAACGGAACAATTAATGATCGTTAAAAAAGAACTGGATCTGTTAAAAAAGCATCTAAAAGATTCTAATCTTTCCGAATACAATAAAAATCAATTACTTGCAGAGCTGGGCTCCGCAAAAGTTGTCAAAGAAGATGAACTACCTGATGATGCCGTATGTATCGGATCGGAAGTGGAAATACAGGAAGTATTAAGCGAAAGAAAGTATACTTTCCAAATTGTATTTCCTTCAGAAGCCAATATGAAAGAAAATAAAATGTCTGTCTTTGCCCCGATCGGAACAGCCTTATTAGGCTACCGCGTAGGTTCAAAAGTTCAATGGGAAATGCCAGACGGCATGAGGACCTTTGCTATTTTAAAGGTCACCCATCAAAAAGCACAAGCGAGTTAAAGCATATAAAAAACGCCCTGTTAATTGGATTAACAGGGCGTTTCAATTTAGAAAACAAAGCCGCTTAGAACCCTGGATTATTTGGTAATAAGCTTGAATTCACATCCGTTTCCTGTTTAGGTAATGGGAATAACAACTGCTTCTCTGAGAATGTTGCACCAAATACCGTTTTGTGTCCTACAAAATTGTCCCAGTTACCTGTAACATCATTGTGAACCTTCCTGGTACGGATCATATCGAACCACATTTTATTCTCGAAACACAATTCATAATAACGTTGTGCCCATACTTCCTGCTCAAAAGCTGCTGATGATAACGCGCCGATCGGAGCTAGTTTAGCTCTTTTTCTGATATCATTTACAAACTGAATCGCTGTACCATTTGGTGCACCTTCCGCCTGATTAGACGCTTCTGCATACATTAATTCTACATCCGCTAAACGGTACAAAGTAAAGTTAAGGTCAGACTTTAAAGTGCTCACTACAGCCGTAGAATCAAACCATTTGTAGATATAATTTCCTTTAAACTTTACAATATCATTGGTCTTAAAGCTCTTATAACTCGTATAGAAAAACTGTTTTTCTGCTACCCTTTTATCTCCAGGTGCATAAGAAGCGATAAACTGTGGCGTTGGATAAACTGATCCATATTCATCCGAATAACCTGAAATACCAGAATAATTCGGGATAGTCAGTGAAGTCAATGGATTGTTTGAAGGAACTGAAGCCGCATACTGAACCTGAAAAATAAACTCTCCGTTGTTTTTATTTGCAGGTTTCAGCATATCTGTATATTCCGGAAATAAAGAAAAACCTCCTGTTTGGGTAACCGCAAGTGAGCGTTTAGCCGATTCAGCATAATATTGTTTTCCTCCGTTGATTGCAGCACCTGCATAAGTTAAATAAACATCTGCCAGAATCGATTTTACAGCGCTCATTGATACTTTTCCGGTAATGTCTTTCCAGGGTAAAGTAGATTTTTCTGCTTCCAGTAAATCCGGGATAATCACCGTATCATAAATATCCTTTGCAGCTGTTCTTGGAATTGACAGGTTCAGGTTTTTAGGGATTTCAGTCACCTTTGGAACAGCCCCGTACATTCTTACCAGGAAAAAATAGTATAAGGCCCTTAACGTACGCGCTTCCGCCATCATGTTTGTTTTATCTGCCTCACTAAGTCCCGGAGCATTGATACCAGGTATTTTTTCGATAGCTATATTACATGCACCAACCCCCTGATACATTTTCTGCCACCAGGTATCGATATAAAATGACGTAGTATTGTAAGAAAGGTTCTGAAAATTAACAGCACCGGTTTGTCCAAGATCGCTATTTGCTTTTCCTGTCATAAACTCCATCAGGTTCCAGGTATTTCCGCCATAAGACGAGGGTTGTCCCTGCAACATCCCCTGAAGATATTGATAACTTGAATTCGCAAAGGCCCTGGCTACTTTAGCACTCGATAACTCTGAGTCGGGTGTAATAAAATCGGTGGGCTTTTCTTCCAGGAATTTTTTACAAGAGGCACAGGTAAGTAACACCAGTACCGCAAATAATATATTTTTTGTCGTTTTCATGTGATTCAGTTTAAAAGGTAAGTTGAACGCCTAAATTCCAAATACGAGGTCTTGGCGTAGCGAAAAAGTCAATGTTTTGAGAGAATGAAGCATTTGAACCGTAAGTTTGATTAAATGTATCTACCTCCGGATCATATCCTGTGTATTTAGTAATGATAAACAAGTTCTGAACGTTTGCGTAAATTCTTAAACGATTGATGTGCAACTTCTGATTTACTGCCGCAGGCAAGCTGTAACCCACAATAAAATTCTGACCACGGATAAATGAACCATCTTCTACCCACCAGCTGTCAAAATGTGAATCCTGAGCGAATTTATAGTTACGTACCTGTGAAACAGAAGTATTTTGATTTTGTGGTGTCCAGGCATTTAAGACTGTGGCCAAACTATTCGAAATCGTCTGTCTGTCTTCGGATGAGTGTTTAAAGTTAGCTGCTGTATTTACACCCTGAACAAAACGGATATCAAATGATAAATCCCAGTTTTTATATTTAAAACTACTGCTGAATGTTCCTGTCCATTTTGGATAAGCCCTGCCTATAATACTATAGTTCACTGAGCCATCTGCGTTGTAAAGGTATTTTCTATCTCCGGTTTTTAAGCCATGCGAAGCGGCCTCAGCTGCTTCATTTTCACCATAAGTACCCAGACGTGTCATTCCGTAAAAAGATCCGATTGGTTCACCTACACGCACCACATAGTTTTGACCAAGGAAGTTCGGGCCAGGGAAAATATCAGCATTACCATCATTTAACTTGATCACTTTGTTTTTATTCGCAGAGAACAAGAAGCTGGTAGACCAGGTGAAATCATCTGTTTTAACATTGACAGTGTTCAAACTGATCTCTATTCCGGAATTTCTTACTGAACCTACGTTTTTGTAAACGTTTGCATTGGTAAAACCTGCCGACCATGGAATTGGAGTTTGCAACAACAAATCTTTGGTAACACGGTTGTAATAATCGAAAGTCAGGTTGATTCTATCATTGAATAATCCTAATTCAACTCCTGCATCTGCCTGAATTGATCTCTCCCATTTCAAATCCTGATTACCAATATAACTAGGCAACAGCGTAGATTGTGCTGAACCGCCTAAAACAGTTGTACTTGGTTGAATTTGTGATAAAGAACGGGCCTGCCCAATTTCCTGGTTACCTGAAGTACCATAACTTGCACGAATCTTTAAATTAGAGACAGTTTTACTGTTTTTAAGAAAATCTTCTTGTGAAACGCGCCATGCAGCACCTACAGAAGGGAAAAAGGCGTATTTATTGTTTTTTCCAAATCTTGATGAACCATCATAACGGCCTGTAGCAGTAAATAAATATTTATCATCCAGGCTATAATTTACCCTTGCATAGAATGAACTTAAAGCAGATTTAGTATCATAAGATTCAGATGCCGATCTTACTGAACCAGCCTGAAGATAATGATATTGGAAAATATCATCTACAAAGTTTTGCGTTTCTGCACGAACTCTCTCATAACCAGTCTGCTGTAAAGATGCCCCTATTAAGGCTGTGAATTTTTGACGGTCATTGATCTTTTTGTTCCACGTCAAATAGTTCTCAGTCTGCCAGTAGTAATTATCATAAGCATTGATATTGGCTACCCCCCCCTCATCAGCAGATAAATGCTGTAAATTCTGAGAAGAAAAGAAGTTGTTTTTATTGGAGCTCAGGTTATACCCGAAGTCGGTTTTAAAATCAAGTTCACTGGTAATATGGAATAAAGCGTAAACATTACCCAGCATCTGCAATGTATTGTTGATCGTATATCTGTTGTTCGCGATATCAATTGGATTTGGTGCACCTTCTAATCCGGCAATATCAAAATTCCCTGCATAAAGGCCATTAGGATATCTTATCGGTAAAATCGGTACTTCTTCAGCTACTGCTCTGGCCACGTTCAAACTTCCGTTACCATCGGTAACCAAACGTTGTATACTTCTGATCAGGTTTACATTACCACCTATTTTCAACCAGCTTTTTACGTCATTGTCTAAGGTCATCTTTACAGAATAGCGTTTAAAGCCCGAAGTAGGCGCCAGTCCTTTTTGATTTAAATAACCTAATGATAAGCTGTACAGTGTTTTTTCATTACCACCTTGTACGTTTAATTGATGATTTTGTGAGAAAGCAGGTTTATAAGTTTCCTTTTCCCAGTTTGTATCGTAAAGAGGTTTATTATTTGTATCAAATAACAATGGATAATTTGCATAATTCAATGCTTTTGGAGGAGTCCATACGCCACCTGCCGGGTCAAATTTTGTACCATTGGCAAAAGCCTCATTATACACTTTCAGAAATTCTTCTGAATTTAAAGTTTTCACATGTCTGTATAACTCACTTACGTTTGCATTAGCCTCATAACTAATTTGTGTCCCTTCTCTGCGCCCTCTTTTCGTGGTGATCATGATCACACCATTTGCACCTCTGGAACCATAAATAGCAGTAGAAGAAGCATCTTTCAGTACTTCTAATGAAGCCACGTCATTCGGGTTAATCGAATTGGGATCAACACCAGCAACACCGTCAATTACATATAATGGATCAATATTGGAGTTAATAGATCCAATACCTCTCACCCTTACTTTAGCTGCGGTTCCTGGAGCTGCACTGTTCAAACTCACCTCAACACCTGCTATTTTACCTTGCAGTGCCTGAGAGATATTTGCTACAGGTTTATCCATCAGCTGTTCCCCTTTAATAGTCGTAACGGCACCGGTTAAATCTGATTTTTTAACTGTACCGTAACCAATTACAACTACTTCACTCAGGTTATCTGCCTTTTCATCTAACTGGATGTTGATGGTACTTCTGCCGCTGATCGTTCTCTCTTGTGCTGTAAAACCAGTAGAAGAGAAAACCAGGGTCGCTTTATCATCAGGCACCTGGATCTGGTAATTTCCAGCAGCATCAGTTATTGCACCTGCTGTTGTCCCTTTTACTTTAATACTAACCCCGGGAATGGGCAGGTTGTCTTTTAAACCGGTGACCTTCCCGGTAATTTTAATTTGTGCCATCACCTGCAAGGAAAGCAGCGAGAGCAGAATGGAGTAAATAAATGCTTTTTTCATAATTTGGTTTTTAGTTTTTGGTTTTTGGTGTGGTTATATGATCGTTTAAAAGCTATTCGGTTGTTAATTTTTGGCTGCCCATTGTTTAAGTGATTCAACGGCATCAAATAAAACGCCCGCCTCGCCTCTGAAATCGCCCGATCCTTTGGCTTCACCGGTTTGTACATTGTACCACTCATAAAATCCTTTATGCGTTAATGCACGATTTACCATAGGTATCAATTCATCATAAGCTTCCTTAACCAGCTCATGAGAGATCAGACCGCTGATCATCCGGCCACCGAACCAGGTCCAGTCACCGCCATTTTGGTAAGAATAAGGGAGCATGTTTGGAAATTCACTTTCCGGATAAGGGGGATAAACGGTAAAACCTATCGTTGCAAACTTTTCTTTTGCTGCCGCGGCTACGATTTGAAGGTTAATTTGTGCGACCTCTTTTGGGGTATTAAATCCGGCCAAAATTGCACATACTGAGCCGCCGGTGTATAAAATCTGGTCTTCGTTAAATGATTTAGAGAAAGGATTGCCATTCAGGTATAAATGAGGTCTGTATTTTTGAGTTTCAGGCATCCACAAATGTTTGCGGACATTTGTTTTAATTTTACTGGCCAGAACAGCCCAGTTTTGCTTTGTTTTATAATCTTCAGGCTTCATGGCCAGAAAATCATTGATAGCCATAACAAACATGGCATTATCATAAATATCAACCGACCATTTGGTATGCGCATTGATCGCTACACCCCAGCCTTTTTCTGGTTGTACATCTCCCCAATCTATTGTAGTGGCGCCTTTTACAAGGCCATATTTCTCTGACCATCTGTCTTTTAAGATATAAGAGAAAGATTCCTCCATTCTTTGCAAAATGGTTTTAGCTCCTATGCGTTCGAAAAGAATAGTACGATCGCCAGTTACGTCGACATACTTCCGGACTGCCTGTACTAATGAGGATTCCTGATCTGTTTCAACTGTATTTTTATGTGCTGCCCATCCTGGTAATAAAGCAGAATAACGGTATTGATATCCTCCGTTTGCTTTCGCGCTGTCTACTACGCCATCTACAATGTTTCCATCATCTCCCTGGATTTTAAAAAACATCAGGAGCATATTTCTGACTTTCTCTTTGGGTTGAATTTTCAAAGAGCCTTTGATAAAGGTATTAAAGTCTCTGATCCAGACTTCATCATAAGATGTGCCTGCTGAAAATCCGGTAAGTAATTGAATTGCTCTGGCCTGAATCGTGTCTAAACGAGTATCAGCGCGTATTGATTTGGCAAGTGCTGCTCTATCTGCTACCTGTGCGGTAGAGTTCAGATGTAGTAAACAAAAAACAGCAGAAAAAAGGAGTAAAGATTTTTTCATTCAGTTTTATTTAAATACAATAAATAAAAGCGCACATGCTCCTGTTTTTACGAGAGAACATGATTACCGTTTATATTTGGTTGGTTAATAGTTATGTACAAACATAGAAGTATTCTAGGTATTTCCAAATTTTAGATGATCTTTTTTCATATTGATAAAACGGTTAAGCTTTATTGGGGTTTGATTGCCATTTTACTTATTATTCATACTTGCCATTGAGAATAATATTTGATAACATTTGACTTTTCGTCTGAGTGATATTTTTGTTCATCCGGCTTAACCAGGGATGATCAGTTTTCAGGTTGTCAACCTGCATTGGATATATACCTACATTCCAATTTGCTATGTATGTACTAAAAAGCTTAAGTTTACAACTGATAATCCCATCATTATTAAGTTGACCATGAATATTTCCATCGACCATAAAAGTCATATCCCCCTTCACATCCAGGCCGAACTCTTATTGAGAGAACTGATCAAAGACCCGGCTTACCAGGCTGGTAAACTGTTACCCAATGAAGTCGATCTTGCAAAAAAGCTGGCGATCTCCCGGACTACACTTCGCCAAGCCTTAAACAAACTGGTTTATGAAGAATTACTAGTTCGGAAAAAGGGATATGGAACTAAGGTCGCTCCATCTAAAATCAGCTCTAAATCAATGAACTGGCTCAGTTTCTCTCAAGAAATGAAAGCCCGGGGCATACCTGTTAAAAACTATGAACTTCATGTGAGCTGGGTATATCCTGACGAACAGATCGCTAATTTATTTGATATTAAAACAGATAAAAAAATCTTGAAATTAGAACGTTTACGTGGTGGAGCTGAGGGTGCTTTTGTTTATTTCATCTCTTACTTTCACCCCAGGATCGGGCTTACAGGAGAAGAAGATTTTAAGCAGCCTTTATATGAAATGCTGGAAACAGAACATTCAGTAATCGCTAATTTATCGAAGGAAGAGATCAGTGCCATCACAGCAAATAAATTTATTGCCGGAAAACTGGAGGTGGAAACCGGAAGCCCCATTTTATTCAGAAAGAGGTTCGTTTATGACCAGGGAGACCGCGCAATGGAATATAACTTAGGCTATTACAATGCGGAGAGTTTTATCTACACCGTAGAAAGCCGAAGAAATCATTAGATTTTAATCGATTTAAAAAAGGCCTTTGAATATTTAAGAGAAATGTCATATGTTTGGACATTATAACATATAACCAACCAAACGTAATGACTGACCCTTACCCAGACGGAATAAATACCGATATCGGTTCCTTGCGAAATACAACGCAGTTTGTTATTCCAGAAAAAAAAGCTCAAACCGCTGAGCCAGGATATGCTATATATCCTGCCTTTAAAATTGAAGATACCATACATCATGATTTTAATGGCCTGTCTGAATGGATCATCGATCAGCATCAAAATATTATTATTGATGGTTATTCTGGCGTTTACTGGGATGTCTTTGTCAGACAACTCCATGAACATTTAGTACAGAAGGGTAAAACTGTAAATTGGATTTCGATCGATACCGCGTTGAAAAACAGCCTGGTAATCGATCAGCTAATTGAAAAGAACCTGCAACAGGATGATCCCGTATTTGGTAAAAGATACGAAGGGGAATTAAAAGACTTTTTTGATACAGAAAAGCTCAGTTTAATTCAGCCTGTTTCCCAGGAGCTCACTATTGTTTATGGCTGTGGCGCTGCATTAGCCCCTGTTGATGCCAAAATCATTTATATTGATGTCCCTAAAAATGAGATACAGTTCCGTTCCAGAGCGAACCACCTCTATAATCTGGGTGCAATAACCACTACAGATCCTAAACTACAGTATAAACGTTTTTATTTTGTAGACTGGCCAGTTCTAAATAAACACAAACAGCAGTTATTAGCCCATATCGATGTCATTGTGGACGAACAGCGGATCACAGAAATTTCCTGGATGAGCGGTACAGCGCTCCGCACTGCATTGACTAAAATGTCCAGACATGCTTTCAGAGCCAGGCCATGGTTTGAACCTGGGGTATGGGGAGGTCAGTGGATCAAAGAAAATATAGCAGGTCTGAATCAGGCAGTTGTGAATTATGCCTGGTCGTTTGAATTGATTGCTCCTGAAAATGGAATTATACTGGAAAATGAAGGCAGGTTACTGGAAGTATCTTTTGATATGCTCCTTTTCCATAACAGTAACGCAATTTTAGGTAAGGCAGCAAAACGCTTCGGTTATCACTTTCCTATCCGTTTTGATTTTCTGGATACAATGGATGGGGATAAATTGTCTTTACAGTGCCATCCTGCTGTAGCTTATACGAAAGAACATTTTGGTGAAGACTTTACACAAGATGAAACTTATTACATTCTTGACCATAAGGAACAGGCCAAGGTATATTTAGGTTTCCAGGAAAACATCAATCAGGAAGAATTTAAACACGTGCTGCAAGAAAGCTTTAACCAGCACATACCTGTAGCGGTGGAAGATTATGTACAGACATTTGATTCTAAAAAACATGAGCTTTTTTTGATTCCAAACGGCACTGTGCATAGTTCAGGTAAGGACAACCTGGTACTGGAGATTAGTGCAACCCCTTATATTTTCACCTTTAAGATGTACGATTGGCTGCGTCCTGATTTAAATGGCAAACCACGACCATTGAATATTGACCGCGCTTTCGCTAACCTGAACTTTGAAAGAAAGGGCGATGTAGTTAAAGACACCCTGATTGCAAAACAAAGTATCATTCAGCAGGGCAATGACTGGCAGGTTGTTAATTTGATTACGCATCCTGATCACTTTTATGCGATTCACCGTTTTGAATTTGACACCATTGTTGAAGGGCATACCAAAGGACAATGTCACATCTTAAGCGTGGTAGAAGGAGAGCTTATTTTGGTTAGAACCGGAGAAATGGAACAGGAGATCCATTATGCGGAAACTTTTATTATTCCTGCTGATGCAGTACAATATCAAATCATCAATAAAAGCAAGGGACGTGCTAAAGTCCTCACTGCCTTTGTAAAAGACGAATGTTGTTAATTAATTTAAAGACCACCACCATGGGAACCATACCTAAAAAACATCAATTTAAAATACTATTTATTGCTTTTCTAACCTTGAACAGCTTTAATATATCTGCTCAGCAAGCTATTTTTACGGACATTCAACTACAACCAACCATAGCTTATTTAAAGTATAAGGGGGAAAGCAGAAGGATGGTCAGGTTGATTTTTAAAAACGGAAAAAACTATCAGCAAGGAGAAATCTCTGTATCTTTTAATAACTTAACGGAAAAGATCATTATCCCTGCAAATAACAAAGGAGCTGAGTCTTTGGAAATCCCTTTGCCGGGTATTCCGGTAAAAAAGGCCACACAGGCAACGGTTTCGGTTTCTATTAATCATCAAATCTATACGGCACGCTGCATTGTTGAGCCTTCAAGAAGCTGGAATATCTATGTCCTGCCGCATTCTCATGTGGATATCGGCTATACCAATACACAGGCCAAAGTGCTGAAACTGCATCTGGACAATATTGATGAAGCTATCGCTCTTGCAGAAAAAACAAAAGACTATCCCGCTGCTGCACGCTTCAAATGGACAACTGAAGCGATATGGGTGGTAGATAATTATCTATCGCTTGCCAGTCAGGAGAAAAAAAACAGGTTCTGGAATGCTGTAAAAAAAGGATGGATCAGTTTGGATGGTGCTTATGGAAATATCAATACCAGTCTTACCGATTCCAGACAATTGATGCAAATGTTTGCTAAATCACAAAAACTGGCAAAAGAGCAGGGCATTGAGATCAACACTTTATTTCAGGGTGATGTACCGGGAGCTTCCTGGGGTTTGGCGGCACAAGTTGAACAAACAGGGATCCGGTATTTTCTCTCTGGCCCGAATGCGTCAGACCGCATTGGGAATTTAGCCAAATGGCAGGATAAACCTTTTTACTGGCTCTCCCCTTCTGGCCAGCAGAAACTCCTTTTCTGGCAATGTCAACCTTATTCACTGGGTTATCAGCTCAAAGGAGACAAAATACCTAACTTCTTTACGATTAAAGATCCAAAACCTTTTTACACCGGTCATCCTTCAGAAAACTTCCTTAATCCCTATTTATTTGACTATCTCGATGAGTTGGCACAAAAAGGTTTCCCTTATGATATGTCCATTTTAACCTGGGCGATGAGTGATAATGCGCCAATTGACCCGGAGTTACCGGATGCTGTTAAGGCATGGAATGAAAAATATGCATCTCCGCAGCTGATCATTACTTCTACGCAACAGTTTTTTACTGATTTTGAACAAAAGTATGCGGCTGAAATCCCTTTTTTTGCCGGAGATTATACAGAGTACTGGACTGATGGTGTATCTTCTGCGGCTAAAGAAACTGCACTCAGCCGTAATTTATCTGATCAGCTCAAACAAGCAGATGCGGTATGGGCTATTCGCAACAAATCATCTTATCCTGTTCAGCGTTTTGAGGAAAGCTGGAAAAACTTACTCTTATTTAATGAGCATACCTGGGGTGCGTTTAATAGCGTATCTCATCCTGATGACGAAAAGGTAAAAAGTGAATGGGCAGTCAAACAATCTTATGTATTGAAAGCGAAAGAAATTATTGATACTTTAAGTACGCAGTCTTTAAAAAGCGATCTGAATAAAGCTAACCAGATTGATGTTTACAATACTGTTTCCTGGTCACGTACAGCAATAGTTTATGTGCCTGCATCTTTAAGTAAAAATGGGGATCTCGTTAAAAATTCATCTGGAAAACCCATAGTATCTCAGCGTTTAAGTACTGGTGAGCTGGCTTTTGTAGCAGAACAGGTTCCTCAAATGGGGAAAAGTACTTTTAGTATTCATCCGGGAAAAGCTTATAGCAAAAGTCCGGGAACAAATCGGCTTGCTGGAAATACAATAAGTAACGGAGTTTATCAAATTGAACTGGCACCGCAAACAGGTGACATTAAAAAACTAATTAAGCTCGCTGATCACCGCAATTATCTATCCGCAGATTCTGCCGGCCTGAATCAGTATTTATATATGCCTGGTGATTCTATTGAGAAAATTCAGACGAGTTCAAATGCCAGGATAACTGTCAAAGAGAAAGGGCCTGTGGTTAATAGTTTACTAATTACTTCCGCTGCGCCTGGCACTAACGGAATTACCAGGGAAATACGGTTAATTACTGGCCTTGATCAAATTGAGCTGATTAACACAATTAATAAAAAAGCAATCAGGACGAAGGAAAGTGTTCATTTCGCCTTTCCTTTTCATGTACCGGATGCCAAAGTCCGTTACAGCATTCCATGGGGAAGTATTACTGCAGAAACTGATCAGTTGCCTTATTCAAACAGGAATTGGTATACAATGCAAAGATGGATAGACGTATCAAATAATAGGTATGGGATTACCCTGTCCAGCCCTGATGCCCCATTATTTGAAATTGGAAAGATAACTACGGCCAATCTGCTTGGCGGCTTACCACATGCACCACTCTGGTTATCATTTACGCCACAATCTTCTCGTATTTATTCGTGGGTGATGAATAACTTATGGCATACAAATTTTAAGGCCGATCAGCAAGGACTGGTTACTTTCCATTATTTTATAACGGCACATGAAAACGGATATGATAGTTACCAGGCGAATCAAACCGGGCTCAATAATCATCAGCCGCTGCTCGTCGCACCCGCTGCTGAAAATATAGAAAAAGGATTGCCATTTGCTATTCAAGGAAACAATGTGTACATCGAAGCTATTAAAAAAGCTGATGATGGAAAGCGTATCTTGTTGCAGCTGGTCAATTGTGGGGACCAGGATAGCGAGGTGAACATTAATCCAAAAAACAATTCATCCCTGAATATTTGGGAAAGCGATCTTTTAGAAACACGCAAAAAGTCATTAAAGAACCACTTTAACCTTCCTTCAAAAGGGATGATGACTATTTGTATTGAAAATTGAATTAACCTTAAACAGCTATGAACCTTAAGAATGAACCACAGGTTTCCTCTCCAAAATCAACGCTCTTTTTAATCGCTATTACCTTAGTGGCCACGTTGGGTGGCCTGCTTTTCGGCTTTGATATGGCTGTTATTTCTGGCGTATTACCTTTTGTAAAACAACAGTTTAGTTTGTCACCAGCAGCAGAAGGCTGGTTTGTTTCCTCTGCGCTGGTCGGCTGTATTATCGGAGTTGCGTTTGCCGGAGAACTGAGCGACCGTTTTGGCAGGAAGAAATTGCTGATGCTATCGGCTCTGCTGTTCTTATGCTCGGCAATTGGTACGGCCGGCTCTATTGATTATACCTTATTAATTCTGGCAAGGATGATGGGCGGCATGGGTGTCGGTGTGGCGTCCATTGTCGCCCCCTTGTATATTTCAGAAATAGCCCCCGCTGCTATCCGCGGCCGGCTGGTTACCTGTTATCAACTGGCGATAACAGCAGGGATTCTCGTGGCTTATCTGACCAATGCGGGGTTATTAAGCTTATCATTAACTTATCAGCATCAGTCATTAGGAGAGCTATTAAATTATATAGTGATTCAGGAGGTCTGGAGATCGATGCTTGGTTTAGGTGTTATTCCATCCTTGTTATTTTTAATTGGGTTGTGTTTTGTGCCTGAAAGCCCGAGGTGGCTGATCTATCAGGGCAGGGAGCAGGAAGGAATAAATATCTTAACCAGGATCAGTGGTTCAGCAAGCGCAGCTGCGGATGTTTTCCTGCTTAAAAAAACGCCAAAACAAGAATCAGGCTCTTATAAAGAATTATTTGCGAAAGAGATGAGGAGGCCGTTATTGATTGGGTTGTTACTCCCTTTATTCTCTCAGTTTAGCGGGATCAATGCGATTATTTATTATGGCCCCCGTATTTTAAATGATGCAGGGGTCAATATAACCAATGCTTTGTCAGGACAGATCATTTTCGGTTTGGCGAACTTCCTTTTTACCCTGATTGCGGTATGGAAAGTTGACCAGATGGGCCGCAGGCCTCTTTATATTATTGGTTCTGTTGGTGCGACTATTTCTTTGTTTTTCACAGGCTGGTGCTTTTACAGCGGAGCCACAAACAGTATTGCGCTGGTTATAAGTATTATTTTATTTCTCGCCTGTTTTGCCTTCTCTATAGGGCCTTTAAAATTTGTAATTGCTTCAGAGATTTTTCCAACACGAATTCGCGGAAGAGCCATGGGATTAAGTATCATGATCATGTGGATTGCAGATACGATAGTGGGTCAGCTAACTCCTTTACTGCTGGGGTCTGCTGGTGCAGCTGTCACGTTCTGGTTTTTCGCTTCCTGCTGCCTGGTTTCATTTATAGTGGTCTGCAAAATGGTACCCGAAACTAAAGGAAAGTCACTGGAAGAGGTACAGGATATCTTTATACATTAGCATTACATATCAAAGAATACTTATATAAAGACATATAGAAATCTATATATCTTTATATAAGTATTTAATTATAAGCTATGCTATTTCAGCCCTCCCTGACCTTGATATAAGCTTACTGGCTTATCGAGCTCCAGCGCCAGTACCGACATGTATTCATCCTGTGTATCTTCAGGAATATCAATAAATACTAATCCCGGGACCGGGCTCCAGGAGATTTTCCCAACAATTTTGGGTTCAATTGTTCTGGAAGTACCAACTATACGGATTTTCTTAATCGTATTTTTCAATCCTTTCACTACTACATTTCCGGAAACCTTCCCCGGAAGGAATAAATACAACGTAGCAGAATCTTTTGATAAAGTAGTAGGCCCATAGAAATGGCCTTGTGGTAAACCACCTAATGTATTAAAGATGGCTTCCCCATTTTTCTTATTCCATTTACCCAGTTCTTTCAGAATATGAACCTCCTGTTCAGGTATGGTTCCATCTTCTTTCGGGCCAATATCCAGCAGCATATTTCCGCCATTGCTGATCGCATCTGCAAAAATAGAAATCACTTCAGCAGGTGTTTTCCATGCGGTGTCCTGTGGCTGATAACCCCAGTTATTATTAATTGTCATACAAAGCTCCCACCAGTTAAAATGAGGTCTGCTGACCGGGAAATTCTGTTCAGGAGTATCATAATCGCCATAACCCTGCAAGCGTCCGTTCAGGATAGCATCTGGCTTGATTTTTAAGATATTCTGACGGATTAACGGTGCTTTCCATTCTGCCGCGGAATGTTCCCAATCGCCATCAAACCACCACAAATCAGGTTTGAATGTTTTATTTACTTCGTCGATCTGAGCCTGGTTAAAGGTCAGAAAGCGCTGCCAGCGTGCCGGATCATCACTTATTTTATAACGCGTACTATCTTTTGTAAATGCCGGATAATCTGGCGAACTCCAATCTATCAAAGAATAATAAGCGCCACGCTTAATCCCCTGTTTATCCAGGGCAGCATAAAATGGAGTGAGCAGATCTCTTTTTGCAGGTGTATTTTTCACAACACTATAGTGTTTTTGTTTCGTGTTCCAAAGTGCAACACCATCGTGATGTTTGGTGGTCATCACCGCATATTTAGCTCCGCTCTCCTTGATCAGTGCAGCCCATTCTTCAGGATTGTACCGGGCAGCAGTAAAGCCTTTTAGCTGTTTCATATAATCAACATGGCTAATCTTTTTATTGTAAAAGCTCCAGCTTTCATCAATCCCGTTTACTGCATAAATACCCCAGTGAACAAATATGCCGAGTTTTGCATCGGCAAACCATTGCATTTTAGTCCTGATGGAATCAGGATTAATCTTTGATTGTGCTGTTACAGTAGTAACAAGCATCGTAGTCATTAAAAAAACACAGCTTAATTTTAAAAGGAACCGTCCTGTCATAGTTGTTTATTATTTGGTTCATAAACATAAGATTATCTGTTTTTTTTACCGAATAATTTCCCCGAAAATTCTATTCCTCCTATAAATAATACAAAGTCTGTTCAGGCTTTCAATACCTATCCGGGTAGATATCACTCCTGTTCGCCGCGACTATCTTTTAATTAAAATAATTCTCACAACTGCTGACATAGGGCTGTCACCACAGGGCCGTTTCTTAGCAGTTCAATCAAACAGAAGATGAGAAAATTAGACTTGACAAAACTTTTTAAAACTTATTACTCCGCAGGTAAAGCTCCCGCTTTATTAGACCTGGATCAAGCTAACTACATAGCCATTTCAGGTATTGGAGACCCAAACGATCAGTCTTTTGCAGCTAAGGTTCAGGCTTTATATGCAACCGCTTATGCCATTAAGTTTATGCATAAGGCAATAAACCAGGATTTCGTGGTCTCCAAACTGGAAGGTTTATGGGATCTTGACGCACAAACGCCCCGTTCAAAATGGAAATACAAATTGTTGATTCGTATGCCAGCTTATATCCGGCAAGACTCCTTGTGTACTGCTATTGAACAGGTCTGTTCAAAAAAGCAAATAATCCTGGCCAAAGAAATAGAGCTTTATACGATGCGGGAAAATAACGTAGTACAGGTGCTGCATACCGGGTCATTTAGTGCAGAACCCGAAGCAATACAACAATTGCATGCCTTTATTGCCAGGAAAGGCCTGGAGAAAACCGGATTACATCACGAAGTGTATTTGAGTGATTTTCGGAACACTGTCCCTGAAAAGCTAAAGACAATATTACGTCAGCCCGTAAGATAATCAGAACTCAATTTGATCGGGCTTGATATTTTCTATCCGGTGCGTAATCAGCCATTCTTTGAACGACTCCGTATCCGCAGCTCTGTGATGAACGATTTTTCCATCCTTCAGCAAGATTGTAAAAATGTCTACAGCAAATATAAACTTATGTAATAAATGAGCGGAGTATTCAAACCCAGGATAGGTATCCGTCAAATCCAAAATTAAACTCTTTGTCATCGTATCATTAGTCAACTGATTAATTAGTATACAGGTGTTTGAAATGTAGTACCAACCGGCACTACACTTCAATCCTGTATTTTTCAAAACACCCCCAAGAGGTTAATACCTATTCACAAAACTCGTCACATCGTATGGAAAACCCAATACGTAAAAACAAGTAAATTGAGTACGTGAAACAGCGTATTTTATGAACAGAGCCTCATTTAAATTGAATTACAGGATTATTCGTTAAGTTTTTTGATCAGCTCCACTTTATTGGACACTCCAACTTTTATAAAGATATTTTGAACATGTTTAGACACCGTTCTCTCGGAAATAAACAATTCTTCTGCAATAGATTTATACTTTAATCCCTTATCGATCAGTTTTACAATTCCCGTTTCCCTGGCCGTCAAATTGTAAAGTTTACAATTCAGTTCATACCTTTCTTCCTGTTTGATTTGTCCTTTGTTCATCTCCTGCAATAACTTATATTCAGCTTTCGACTCTTTAATAGATTGCCTGATAAAAATAATAGTCATGATACAGAAACCACTGTTACACACCAGCACCTCTATGGTCTGACTGCAATCCATATAAACAATAACAGGCAAAATTGACCAGGGTAAAACAGCACAGCAGACAATCACAGCATTGATAATATTTTCACTGTTTACATTCTCCTTTAGCTTTTTATAAACCTCTTTAAAAATCGCATAGACAAAATATCCACCATATAACATGGGTATAAAAAGTCCCCGCTGACTGGCATTATCCAGGTCTCCGTCCAGAGAGTAACCAATAATAAAAAATAAGACAAAAGGAGCAACGATAAACAGCAATGTTCCATAATAGGCCAGAAAACGAAGTTTCTTCAAATCATATACCTTATAAAAATAATAAGGAATATAAGCAGCCATCAAAAAACCACTACTGTAAGCGATAATATTCTGAAGAATAATGGGCAGTGGGATCCGCTCATCAGGAAAAAGATTCGCACCGAAATTATAAATCAGCAATAAAAACAGTAAGATCAGGTAGAATAATCTTTTTTTATCCTGCGGTCTGAACAAGTAATAGATAAACTGAAAAAAGAATATAAGACATTCGAATAACACAAAAATGAAGGTTATCAGCTCCATTTCTGTACCGAATACTAGCATATGACGAATAGATTAATGACAAATAAAGCGTTTTTATTTAAGTTTAGCTAAGAAAGCAATACTGTTTGCCCGGTTTTGACCGATTCATCACAAGCAAATGCAATTCTCAAACTATTTATCGCATCGTTTGAAGGGTTCGTCAAATCTATATTTTCTAAAATTGACTTTAGGAAATAACGTTGTTCCCGATTGCAAAGCTCCTGATGGTCTGGTTCATCGACAAGATCAATCCAGGTATCTTGTTTTAGAAAACGATCCTGATCATCCAGCGCTGCATAATGTACTTTTATGGATTCAGTTTTTGTATGTGCCGCTATAGAAGCCGATTTACCTGCCCCCCCTGCATCTTTTGCTACAATTGACACTGCTCCTTCCGGCCCGATCACATCCTTAATAAAAAAAGCAGTTTCACTCATCATAGGGCCCCATCCGGACTCATACCATCCTATTGAACCATCTTCGAAACGAATCTGCAACTGTCCGTAGTTATAGGTGTCCTCACTGATATCAGACGTAAGCCTTGCACCAATCGCATTGACCTGAACAGGTTTAGACCGCGTCATCTGGCACATGACATCAATATAATGTACTCCACAGTCTACTATAGGGCTTAAACTCTTCAAAAGGTTACGGTGTACCGTCCATTTCGCTCCCTGGCTCTGCTGATTCAGGTTCATCCGCATCACCAGTGGTTTACCTAATTCTGAAGACAGCTCAATAAACTTCTGCCAGGAAGGATGATAACGTAAAATATATCCCACCAATAACTTCTTACCAAATTTTTGAGCTGCATCGACCACACGCTGCGCACCTTCCAGAGAATCAGCCAGTGGTTTCTCAATAAAAACATGACACCCATTTTCCATCGCTTTAACTGCAAATGCCTCATGCGTATCCGGATAAGTAGCAATACAGACCGCATCCGGACTGGTAGCTTTTAAGGCCTCTTCATAATCACTGAACAGGGGATAATTACCCCCTAACCGTTCATTTAAAACTACTTTACTATTTCCTGTTGAAACCAGTCCGCAGATTTCAAACCCTTCTAAAATATGGTAAGCGGTAGCATGGGAAGCCCCCATGTTACCGCAACCTACTACAAGTACCCGCAGGTTCTTTTTATTTAAAGTCATTATTTTATTCCATTAAGCGCCTAAACTCCATCCCTGACGATATTCTCTTTTGATGTATTGATTGACTTCATCAAAATTCGTTACCCTGAGATTTTGCTTATCCCATAGCAATTTAATATCTCTTCCCGGATAATCAAACCCGGTACCTGTTGCTTTAGCTTTTTGAATTTCAGTACCCCTGATTGCCAGGTTGGCAATTAAAAGTGTTTCAGTCAAAGGGCCTGCAATATCAAAAGGAGAACTCAGCTGTATTTTACCGTAACCGGCAATAGCTGCCTCTACCCATTGCCAATAGTGTCCGTCTACGCCACCTTTTACTCTTTCTATTCTCTGTTTGGTATGTACTTCATTATTGCGCGATAAAGGTAAAAGTCTTGGATTAGATCCATAAACATCACACATCATTTTACCCTTTGTTCCTTCAAATAAAACTCCGTTAGCTCCAAAAGGCTCATTTGCACCAAGTTCTTCAGGACGTGCAGGCTTAATCCCCCCATCCATCCAGTGAATCTGCAAATCATCTTTCGTCTTTTTAGTTTTCTCAAACGTCATAATGACGTGGCTTGAAGGAGGACAACTATCCGGGAAATATCCACGTTTAAATTCATCTATATAAATGCTGCCAACGCTGCATTGCACATCAATAGGTGTACTCAGACCTAATACCCTGAAAGGTGGTTCCACCAAATGACAGCCCATATCTCCAATTGCTCCGGTTCCGTAATCCCACCAGCCCCGCCAGTTAAAAGGGACTAATTTATCGATATAAGGCTTATTGGGTGCACTACCCAGCCAAAGATCCCAATCCAGCTCTTTAGGAACAGGAGTACCACCCGCAGCAGGCCAGGGAATCCCTTGTGGCCATATCGGACGGTCAGTCCAGCAATATACATTATGTACCTTTCCAATTACTCCATCATCACACCAGTCCTGCAATTGCCTTACGCCATCTCCTGATGCACCCTGGTTGCCCATTTGTGTAACCACGCGGTAACGAGCTGCCGCTTCTGTTAATTTACGCGCCTCATAAATATCATGCGCCAAAGGCTTCTCTACATACACATGTTTTCCTGATTGCATGGCAGCCATAGCAATCATCGCATGGTTATGATCTGGCGTAGAAACCACTACGCCATCAATATTTTTGCCTTCTTTATCCAGCATTTCCCTGTAATCCTTGTAATATTTTGCTTTAGGGAAGCTCTTCACTGAATTAGCAGCTCTTCTGTCGTCTACGTCACAGAGAAAAGCAATGTCAGCTTTTCCTCCTTTATAGATATTGCTTAAGTTACTCTCTCCTTTTCCACCAACTCCAACGCCGGCAACTAATAAACGATCACTAGGTGCTAAAAACCCCTTTCCTCCCAAAACATGGCGGGGTACAATCATAAATGCCGCCGCTGCAATCGCAGAGTTTTTAATAAAGTCTCTTCTTGAATTATCAGCAGCTGAATCTTTTTGCTCTTCCATCATAAATGTGTTATTTACCTAAATCCTTGATTCTTATATTTCTGAACTGTACCGGAGAACCATGACCTAAAAAGCCGATATGACCGCTCTCACGGCTTAACCCCGGATGTTTCTGTCCGTCAACGGTACCATTTTTCCTGGCATCTGTGATATCTGCATCCAAAATAGCCGTGCCATTTAAGATTACTTTAACTTTAGGGCCTTTCACAATTACTTCCTCATAATTCCATTCTCCCAAAGGTTTCAGAAATCCTTTTTTTGCAGCAATAGCTCCGTAAATTGATCCATGAAACTGATAAGCATGCAAATCTTTATAAATTGGGGCGTCATTGTCTAAAATTTGCAATTCCATTCCCTCATAAGCTGCATCTCCTTCAAGGGGCGCCCTGATTCCCAGTCCATTATTTGCACCCGGAGTAAGTTGAAACTCAAAGCGGAATACAAAATTACTGTACTCGTCTTTTGTAAATAAATTACCACCAGAACCTTTTCCCGGCTTCGGACGAATCGCAATATTTCCATCCTCAATTACATAATCAGTTGTATTGCCCATCCAGTTATGCATGTTAGTCCCATCGAATAAGATTTTAAAACCTTCTTTTTTTTCTGCTGAACTTAATTCAAAAGGTTTTGCACGCGGGATTTCCCGGATATAAACATCACGGTAAGCTACCGGCGAACCATGTGCCTGTAACTCAATTTGCTCTTCTGCAAAGATTGGCAGCGTTCTGTCCCAGTAATTTTCAAGGATTACGTTATCTGTTACCAGTTCACCATTCAGATAAACTGTTACGCGATCGCCTTTCATTAAAATACGGAAGGTATTCCACTCATCCAGCTTGTTATCAGCAACTTTCAAAGGTTTACTTTCATTCACCTGGTTATTATATAAACCACCTGAACCTACTTGTGCACCTTCTTTTACCCTTGCATTATCCCAAATCTGTACTTGTGGAGATCCGCGGAGATAAATTCCGGCATCACCTTTTTGTTTATGGTCGTCAATGATTTTCCAGTCCACCAGCATTTCAAAGTCACCATACTTTTTAAGCGTTGCCAGGTTATTTCCATGGCTCATAAACAGCAGTTCGCCATTAACTACGTGCCAGCTATCCAGCATTTCAACATTTGCCTTTTCCTGTGCAGCAGCCAGGTCTTTAGGATCCATTTTAGATCTTTTGATCGGATCTTCTACTAAACCTTTCCAGCCCGTCAGGTCTTTTCCGTTAAACATGGATACAAAGCCATCACCCTGAGGCATTTCTGCCAGATATTTACGGATAGCCTGCTTTTGATATTCACCGTCAGCCCCCTTTAAAGACGCGATCGTTTTATCCAGTAAACTTCGCACTAAAGCTCCATGATACGATTTATCTGCTAATGCAATATTCATCACTGTAGTAGCAGCAGTTGCCGAAAGTGCAGGATCATCAAGATATTTACCCGCAAAAATTAACGAATTAAAGCATTTAGCATTTTCTGTATCTTTTAAGATTTGTTGTTGCTGTGCAGGTGTTTTTGCCAGGCTCATGGCTTCACGCAATAACAATAATCGTTGTTCCGCAGGATAATCACCTTTTCTGACTAAGGTCAGGTAACCATCAATTGCCTGGTTCAGCTGCTCACTATTTTTAGTTTCCCTTGCAATCCGGATCAGCGGTCTGGCAGCTTCTCCATCAGCCCAGAAAGCCAAAGCACCAATTGCCAGCTTCTGCTGCTGTTCATCTCCTGTAGTAAAGCCATTTTGAACTGTTTCCAGACCTTTAGTCCCACCTAAACTTGCCAGCATCTTATAAAAAAGAGGCTTTTTATCAGCCGAAACTTTTTCCATTTGTTGCAATAGCTGAGCTGTTTGTCCGGCTTTGTTTGCTGTTCCGCGATTAGCCGCAATAATTGCATCTTGCAGGCTGATTAATGCTGTCTGATCAGAATTTTCATTTAGCAAGGTGAACAATTGAGGCAAATCAGCACTGGTCACTACCGATTTCAAGCCAGTAAAAGCAGCTTGTCTGACCTGCGGATTCTTACTTTTCAGCAAACCAGAAACTGTATTGAGCTGGTCATTTGCTGCGCGCGATGCCAGCAGATCAACCAAAGCAACCTGCATTGCAGGATTTGATTTCGCTATATATTGTGCTAATTGTGAGGTAATCCCGTCACCTTTCATTCTTTTGATCGCGTCAGAAACCACGGCTGCTGTAGCCGCATCGCTTTTACTCATGACCTGAAGTAAATTATTCAGTACCTGGCTCTGCCCTATATTTGCAGCCGCATTAATAGCTGCGTATCTAACTGGCTGATCATTACTATTCAATAATTTAAGGATCGCAGGTAAAGCATCTTTTGCCTCATTCGCGCCCAGCATATTGATTATTTCCGCTTTGGTAATTGCATCAGATTTTTCTAATTTATCAACCCAAAGTACCGTAGATGAAGGATTTAAATATGGTGCAGCAAATTTTAATGCCGCAGCACGGTATTGGCTATTTTTGTCCCCCACCGCCTCAATTAAAATATTTGAGCCTTGATCTTTGCGGCTGTCTGTCAATATTTTAAGCGCCGCAGAGCGGATACCTACCTGGTTATCTGCTGATGCTTGTTTCAAAAACGATTCAGCGATCTGACCAGATAAGGTGTTATTTCCATCTCTTAACAGATTTTCTGCATAAAGCAGTGCAGAGGCAGTAGCGTTCGTATTTTCATATTGAAACCCACTTTGTTCTGCCGCCCCGGTCATTATTTTTGCTGATGAGGGATCAGCAATATTAGCCAGTGCATATAAGGCTATTTTCTTTAATTCCGGCTGGCCATCACCAGCAAGTTTATGGATTGCTTCGGCTGCATCTTTAGAACGGCTATCTCCTAAAGCATTCACAATAGCCAGTTGTGCCGGGCCGGCAGCTTTTGCCAGGCCAGCTAATAAGGCACTTTGAGAAGCCGGAGAATTGATTTTCACCAAAGCTCTGGCCGCAGGATCTGAAAGCTGGTTGTCGCTTAAAAATCCTTGTAAGCATGAAATTGCGCTATCATCTCCAACTAATTCCAGCTGACTAATGATGAAGGCCTTATTTTTAGCATCGGATAACTTAGTTAAAGCTTTACAATAAGCACGGATGCTCATCTTTTTTGCACTTTCACGGCCGGCTTTGCTCGCATAAGCAGAGTAACCACCTACTGCATATTCCAATAAAGTATTATTGCCTTTTCCCTGGGCAGCCATTCCGCCGATCATCGTTGCATAGCCATCTTCTCCCATATTGGAGATTTCCTGCATTCCAGCGTTTAACAATTCAGCATTCTGAGCTGGTAGCTGCGCATATAAATCTGCGATTTGAGTTGTTGTTGTGCGCTGGTCGGTTTTTCCCTGGGCAAAAGCATTGTTTTGTAACAGGGCAACAGTCAGCAGTATAAAAAATATCTTTTTTATCATGAGCTAGAATAATTAGCAGGTTTTAAATAGAGAAATGAATGATTTAAATAGTCCATGGTGCACGCAAAACCGGGTTGATTAACCTGTTAGCTGCATCATCGTCTATAAATACCTGTTTTACGGGATCAAACTTCAGAGATCGTCCTAAACGTAAAGCAATCAATCCAATATTAATGATATTACAAGACCGGTGACCATTCTGCTCATTTAATGCAAATTGCTGCCTGGTTTTAACCGCTTGTGTGAAATCAGTCAGCTGCGGCGCAGGATCAGGGAAACTGGCCAGCTTTCTTTCCAAATCAGGAATATCTGATTTAAATCCAGGATAGAGTTTTCCCTTTGGGCCCTCGATATAAGGTACATTAGTATCTTTTCCTTCGCCATCCAGAATGATCTGGCAGCCGTCTGCGTAAGTATAAGTAATTCTGCGCCAGGTGCCCACTGCATCAGTATGTTGTTGCGGTGCGTCTATTTCTACGGATACCGGACTGGTGTCATCCTTACCCAGAAAATACTGTATCGGATCAATATAATGTTGTCCCATATCACTTAATCCACCTCCATCATAATCCCAGTATCCCCGGAAAGTCTGATGTACACGATGCGTGCTATAGGGTTTATATTGTGCAGGGCCCAGCCAGGCTTCATAATCCAGCTCTGCGGGTACAGCCTCTACAGGTAAATTATCTTTCCCTACCCAGTAAAATTTCCAGTCAAAACCGGTATGCTTGCTTACTGTAACTTTTAAAGGCCAGCCCAGCAGTCCACTATCAACCAATTTCTTAATCGGTTTTACAGGGGTTCCCATGCCATAAAAATCATCCTTAAAGCGGAACCAGGTATTCAGGCGGAAAATCCTGCCGTGCTGCTGTACTGCTTCCATTACCCTTTTTCCTTCGCCTATACTATGGGTCATCGGCTTTTCACACCAAACATCTTTACCGGCATTTGCTGCATCAACAGCCATAATCCCATGCCAGTGCGGAGGGGTAGCAATATGTACAATATCTACTTCAGGAAGTTTGATCAGCTCCCTGTAATCACTAAAAGTTTTTACGCCTTTATCCAGCATTGGCAAAGACAAAGCCAGATGCCTTTTATCAACGTCACAAATTGCAACTACTTGCGTACCGTCGTAAGGAAAATGGTTCCGGCCCATTCCACCGACACCAATAACAGCTTTAGTTAGTTTGTCACTTGGGGCTATAAATCCATTTCCGCCAAGGACGTATCTCGGGACAATAGAGAATACGGCCAGTCCCACAGCCGTTTTTTTAATGAAGTTTCTTCTTGAATTTGGTTCTTCAGGTTGCATATATATAGTATTTGGTTAGGTTTCATATATATTAATTGTTCAGTTTTTTTATTTTAATACGTTCCCCCACCAACCTTAAAAACAGCTTCTCTCTTATTTCAAATATAATATTATTACCGAAAAACCGATGTATTATTGTTGATAAAAAGCAAATTGTTAACATAAAGTTAAAGCACTGATTAAACGTTATTTTTCTTAACATTGCACGAAAAAACAACAATATGAAGAAAATAGTCCTGTTATTCGCGCTCAGCTTATTGACCGCTACCTTATCATTTAGCCAGGATAAAGCTGCTTACAGAGAGAGTTTCAAAAAAATGATGATCGCCAACGGATCTGAGCAAACTTTTAAAACGGTAATTGATCAGATGATCAATAACTATAAATTAGAAAGACCAGAAGTGAAGCAAGAGCTTTGGGATGGTCTTGGAGAGTCTTTTCACAAAATAGGAATTGAAGAACTTTTAGATCTGCTTTTACCAGTTTACCAGAAACATTTATCACTGGAAGACATCAATAACATGACAGCATTTTATCAAACGCCAACAGGCAAAAGATTTGCAGAAAAAACCCCTGCTATTACACAAGAATCAATGCAGGCCGGACAAGTTTGGGGCCGGAAAATCGGGGAGGAATTCGCTAAAAAGCTTGCAGAAAAAGGAAACTAATTCAGACAAAGCTTAGTCCTGTTAAAATCAAAATTCACTTTATTTAAATATAAAAGACTAAGCATATAACTGATCATCTCTGCCTGCTCTACCCGGACAGGCAGAGAAAACTCATAAACATTTTCGGGTACATTGTTGACATTACAAGTTTCAAAGATCACATTGACCATTTTCGGTGATTGCCGGCCATATAACTCATAAGGGATGACTGTTATTTTTTTACCAACCTGCCTGGTTTGTAAATCAGTTTTAAAGAAAAGACAGCTATGGCGATAAGTAACCAGTCTTTTATTGATTGTCAACCGCTCTCTGCCATAAAGCTTCCATAGGCTATACCGTAAAAAAAAGGCAAAAAATATAATCGCTGCAAAAGCAACCGCCGGCATCCGGAAAACCACAGCAAGAACCGCCATTCCTAAAAATGACAGGTTACTACTGATTAAAAAGATCCGGTGCGCCAAACTCACCTTACTTTTAATCGTAATACATACGTTATTTCCATCATAATCCAGGATTAAATCATTTTGGCTCATCTTCCAATCTATCAGTTTGATAGCTAAAATTACTGATTTGCTACCCGTCAAACATCAATACAATGTAAAAAACAAATGCTTTTAGCCAAAGTATCATCCATGGTATATATATTTGTTCCATGAAGATCGAAGATGAATTACAACATCAGTTTTTAAATGCTCAACAAAGAGTGAGTACCAATATTATCTTCACGGCGAACTGGATTTTAAACAAGATCTCAGTTTCTTTAAAACCAACTGGCCTGTCTTTACAGCAATTTAATGTGCTGAGTATTTTAAACGGACAACCAGAGCATACCGCAACCGTTAATTTAATCAAAGACCGTTTAATTGACCGGATGCCCAATGTATCCCGCCTGTTAAATAAACTGATGGAAAAAGGATTAATCCAAAAAGAACGAAACCTTTCCGATCAACGGGTTGTTTATGTTAAACTAACTCCTGCCGGAGAAAAATTAAGGATACAAGGCAGGCAGATTTTAAACAATATTTCTATTGGCATCAGCGATGAACATGCAGATTTATTAAATGACCTTTTAGAAAAAATGCGTCCTTAAAAAAATTTACCTAATTATAATCCATGGATTATAATTCCGTGGAACAAAAGAGTATCAAATTAAATTAATACCAGTTATGAAGAATAATGTAATCACTTTAAATAGCAGGCCTGTTGGCAAACCTCAGCTTAGCAACTTTAAATTTATCACTGAGCCAATGCCAGTGCCAGGTGAAAATGAAGTTTTATTAAAAACACTATATGTATCTGTTGATCCTTATCTGAGAGGCAGGATGAACGATTCAAAATCATATATTCCACCCTTTGAACTCCATAAACCTATGGAATCCGGCGTTATCGCTGAAGTTCTTGAATCTAACCATACCGGATTTGTTAAAGGTGATTTTGTTTCCGGGGGCTTAGCCTGGAAAGAATTTCAAGTTTCTGCTGGAAAAGGACTTTCAAAAGTTGACCCTGAGGCAGCTCCCCTTAGTGCTTATTTGGGTGCATTAGGTATGACGGGCTTAACCGCTTACCTGGGCCTAACAGAAATCGGACAGCCTAAAGCAGGGGAAACGCTGGTTGTATCCGGAGCAGCGGGTGCGGTAGGAAGTATTGTCGGACAAATTGGTAAAATATTAGGTCTCCGGGTAGTTGGAATAGCTGGAACTGATGAAAAGACAGCACTGTTAAAGAACCGTTTTGGCTTTGATGAAGCAATCAATTACAAAACGACTAAAGATATGACAGCAGCCATTGCGGCAGCATGTCCGGATGGCGTAGATATTTATTTCGACAACGTAGGTGGTGAAATTTCGGATGCTGTGATGGTAAACCTGAACAGATTTGCACGTGTACCGGTATGTGGTGCTATCTCTTTATACAATACAACTGAGGCACAAACGGGCCCAAGATTACAACCAGTCCTGGTGACCAGAAGTGTCTTGATGCGTGGATTTATTGTCTCCGAATTTGCGGCGAAGTCTCAGCAGGCAATTACGCAGCTGGCTGGCTGGCTGAAAGAAGATAAACTAAAGTATACTGAGACTGTTGTAGAAGGGTTCGACAATATTCCAGGAGCCTTTATGGATCTTTTTGAAGGTAAGAATGAAGGTAAAATGGTCGTAAAAATCTAAAATAAATATTATGAAAGTTTTAATTGTATTAACCTCACACAGTGAATTGGGTAACACAGGTGAAAAAACCGGTTTTTGGGTAGAAGAATTTGCAGCACCTTATTATGTACTGGCAGATGCAGGTGCAGAATTAACTTTGGCATCTCCAAAAGGTGGCCAGCCTCCTATTGACCCTAAAAGTGAATTGCCTGACTTCCAAACCGAAGCAACGCATCGTTTTGATAAGGATACTGAACTGCAAGGCAGATTAGCACAAACTGTAAAATTAAGTGAGATCAATGCAGCTGATTATGATGCTGTATTTTATCCGGGAGGCCACGGGCCAATGTGGGATCTTGCGAATGATAAGACTTCTATTCAATTGATAGAAACCTTCCTTCAGCAACAAAAACCAATAGCACTGGTTTGTCATGCACCAGCAGCTTTAGTAAAAGTTAAGGCCGGAAATGGTGACCCTTTTGTAAAAGGTAAACAAGTAACAGGCTTTTCAAATTCTGAAGAAGATGCGGTTCAGCTGACCGATGTTGTTCCGTTTTTATTAGAAGACGAATTAAAAAAACTAGGCGGAGACTATAGCAAAGGTGCTGATTGGGGCCCTTATGTAAAAAAAGACGGTTTATTAATTACTGGTCAGAATCCAGGTTCTTCGGAAGAAGCAGCTTTAGAATTGTTAAAAGCACTGAAAAAATAATTGAATTTGAATTTAGGAGCATACCGTCTGCCGTTCATTCAGCAGACGGTATACTTCAATTAGCTGGATTTACCTGCCATTGGTATTAAAAAGTAAATTCTCCAATAAATACACCCCCCTTTTGTTCAGCTGATAATTGTAATGCAATTATTTTACGCTTCTGGTTTGCATTTCCGTAATTCGTATAAATCTCAGCCATAATTGTAGTTGGCCCGCTAATACTCAACTGGCTGTCCCCATAATAATTTACTTCAATTTTATAAGTCCCCTTAATTGCTTTTTTAATCATAAACTGCTCAGGCCCATATCCACTGGTAAAGTCATCACTTAACCTTCCCCCCGCTTTAGTCCGGTTATTACCGTAAAAACATTTTTCGCCATTAGGATCTGTTACCCAAAGATCTATATCGGTATCTTTTTTGTTCCAGTTCATGACCACCCTCACCTCAACCGGAAAATTAAAAATGAGACTTTTATCTATTTTCCCTGTATTCAGTTTCCCGCGGTAAAGACTGACCAGATTATTGATTTCTGCCAGGATAATTTCTTCAATTCCATGGTCACGGTTTGCATTATCCATACTGTAGCTTTGATTCAGCACAGTATATAAAGTGTCCAGTGCACGTTGATAGTAACCACAATCAGCGAGAGCCAGTGCATAATCACGATAACTTTGCGCATCCATAGGCCGCCATTCCAATACTTTATGGCTGGTAAATAATTCTGCCTTTACATTGCCCGTTTCTCTCAGTTTATAGGTTAATGTTTTATAGATTTCAGCATTCTCTAAATCCAGTTCAGTCAGGTTACTCAAAATCAGCAATGCCCTGTCAGCATCCTGATGCTGCTGAAACCAATTTGAAAGATCCAGATAAAACGAAGGCGTAGTCTGATAATCTTTTCTAATAGAAAGATATTGCTGATAAGCATCATCCGTACTGCCACTTATCTTTTTCATATACTCCTTATCACTTTTGAATTCCGGAACAATAATCACAGGTTGTTCTGCCGCCGCTCTGTCTGCAATAGCATCCGAAGCACGAGGCCTTAGTTTGCTGGTCGCTGAGGGTGAAACCACTACCGTTTCATACAACATTTGACTGGATTCGGTTCGGTTCTCCCTCTGCGGAGCATTCATTCCTCTAACGCTTATACCAGAAACTTGTCCTTGCAGTGCTTCTGCGGGTTGATCAGGTGTGGGTACTGGATCACCAGCAACCGTTTTTCTATCAGGTTTAGGGAAAAACTTCTCCGGTTTAAAAACCTTGTTCCACCATGCTTTCAATTCTACAGCCATGGCAATAGCTTCTTTCATCAAACCTTCTTTCCGGTTTTCTTTTTCCTGCACCCGGCCTTTCATTCCTTGTGCATAAGCTGCTTTTAGTTCGGCAGGAGGCTCAATTCCATACCGGATATAGTCATCGACCGATTCTAAAACCAACAAGCTGGTATTCCTGGTCACTATTCCAAACTGCTGGCCCAGTGCACTGATTTTCTCTTTATTCTGTTCATAATTCACGTCCATATCGGAGAGCTTTTTCTGTGCCCAGATTTTGCTCACTTCAATTACCCCGGCACTTTGTACCGCCGCGCTCAACTTCACTTTACGCTCCAGTGTTACGTCTTTACCGTAGCCAAATTGCAGCGTCAGGTCTTCAGCTTCCGAAGCTGCTATCCCAGCGACACTCAGATAACCATTGACACCAACTGGCAAAGCAGGGTACAATTCACTGATCCCTGGATTATTTTTGATTCCTATAAATTGCATTTCATCTTTTGCCATTTGCTGATAAGCAGCTTCCGCAGACTGTACATTCAAATTAATAAACTGTCCGCCTGTTTTGGCGCTGATATTTTTCAGTAAGCTAAAATCAGCACGTAAAGAGGAGTTAATTGTATATACAGGCTTAGTTATTGAGACTATAGCATGGCCAAAACCAGAGAAGCCATCCGTAAAAAACAAATACTCATCCGCTTTAAGCAATCCTGAATTGATTTGACTATAATCCGTACCGCCGTCATAAACCACGTGTCTCAGTTTTTCTCTCAATTCTTTCCAGTTTCCGTCCTTAATGACAAATACACCACCTTTTTTGAAAGTATTATTCAATAAACCCAATGTTATAGTTAAGTTCTTTTTTTCTTTGATTAATGCATCGAGTAAAGCCAGTTCTTTAGCCTGATCTCTTTGCAGACCGCTTAAAGATACATCCCAGATCAACCCGACCTGACTACTCCACAGGTGGGTGCGTGATGGTGCATTTACCGCCACATTGGCGAGAAAATAATAACTCTGCCCGGCTTTTTGCATTAATGCATGAACCGGAGTATCTGTAACAGGCAGATTAATCAGCAATCCATGTTCAGGAAGAAAGTCCTTTCGTTCCAGCTGCGCGATATAAGCTTTGTCTTTACGCTGAAAGTTAAAACTGCCATCAGGCTGTTCAACCATCGAAGGTTTTTCAATACTTTCCAATACACTCACTTTCAACGAAAATTCAGGAACTGCTTTTTTATAAGCTAATGGCAAATGATAACTAAGTTGCTGTGCAGGGGAAAAATGGAGTTCTTCTTCATAACTGATTTTCACTGTTCTGGAACCACCAGCAGGGAAAGGATAAATACGGGTACGGAAATTATTTCCTTCTACCTTTTCCAGTAATCCAGGGTCTATTCTCCGGTGTTCTACACTTTCAAAAACTTCTGTAGCCCGCGCTTTTTCTACGGGTACTGCTTCCCGCATTTTACCATTGATGTCCAGTGCGTACCCGCTTATACTTACGCCCCCGGGCATTGGAAAGGTAAGTTCTCCTTCCAGTGTACGGGAACTGGTATTTATAAATGACATGGTCATCACTGTAGTTGCAATGTTTCCGTAAACCTGTACCTCGATATGCATTGATTTCAGGCGGACTGCTTTGAGTACAGCCGGATCGGTTGTTCCTACAACTTTAAGCTGAGGGGTTTGTGCATAACCCGCAGAAAATTGTGTTACAAAAAGTAATAAGGACAGGAACAGCGTCTGAAAAATAGATTGTAATTTCATAATGTAGTTTTTATTCAGATGCAGATAAGGCGGATATTCCATAATAGAAGGTATGGAATATCTTTTTCTAAACATTTCTGATAGAATGCTGTTACTTAGATATATCAACAAATTAAAAGGAATGGGATTATTAAAAACAGCGTTAATTGGAGCCGCAGTTTACGGTGCAATTAAATATATAACAAAGAAAGATGCCTTTGGCAGATCTATAGTTGACGATCTTCAGGACAAAGCTCCTGAATGGGTTGATAAAGCAAAACGCTTTAAAGACGATATAGAACAGAAATATAATTCAGAGCTTGATCCTTATACGGAAGTCAAGCCATAAATAAAGACTGTGTGTAATCATGGCCGGAAGAAATTCCGGCCATTTTTATTAGTTATAGTGTTCTCTTTCAAATGCTTTCCATTTGGCAATCATAAAAATTTTAAAACGTTCAGGTATCCCTGCTTCATATTTCATCGTTCCTGGAATTTCCTCCCCGACATTTACTGAAGTCGTCCCTCTGATCACATATTTATTTTTATACTCCAGCATAATCAATTTCATTACTTTATTGTCAACCCCGCCTGTACAGGTTAAATGATAAGCGAAGGTACATTCGGCAATTCCATCACCATTCAGGTCGGTAATAAACAAAGCACCGGGAATAAATCTGGTCACAATATCTACCGGGCATGAACTGATCTGATCATTCACAGTAGCCACCTTATTCCAATCGGCACCAGTTTTCACATAATGATAAACATGTAATTCCGCATCTCTGTTATCTTCATATTCAGCCGAATCTGCTGAAGCAAACTCACCGGTTTCGGTTAGCAGCAAAAGATTGTCCCCTAATTTATCTTTCCAGCCCATAATTTTAACAGGTTTTCCTTTATAAGTTATAGCGGCAGGCAAAGCTGTGGCTTTCAACGTATCACTTTTAATTTCGCCCGAGGCTGTCTGATCAGCATTAATACCAGTACTATCGACGCTGGCACCGTTCTTATTTTCAGCATTTTTGGATTGGCTGCAAGAAAACAATAAAAGGGTAAATACTAAAACAACACTGACACGCAGGCCAATGCTCAAAAATGAAGAAAGCGGTCTGTTCATAAACAGTAAAGCTAGTCTATTTAATAATTAACTGATGCTTTAACTCATCCTTTTCTATCGAGATGCCCAGTGAGATTGCAATCGCTTTGAACAGCGCATCTTCCGAGCTCACAGAGAAAGTACCTGAAAGTCTTTTATCACCAATTGATTTATCTTTTAAAATTGTTTGATAACCATAGTTATCTTCAATGAGCGTTAAAACTTTGGAAAGCGGCATATTGTCAAAATGCAGTTCTCCATTTTTCCATGCGGCAATATCCGATGCCTGTACCTTAGTTTTCACCAGCGCAGTTTTACGTCCCAGGTATTCACCCATTTCTCCTGGCTGAAGATTGATCTCCGAATCCTGGATACCTGCTACTCCAAGTCTGACCTTTCCTGTAAGCAAAGCAACTTTCACAAGATTCCTTCTGTTGTTGACATTAAAAGAAGTACCCAGTACCTCTACATTCAGCTTTTGAGCATGTACAATAAACTTTTCAGCATCTTTTATTATTCCTGACTGATGTAAATGATTCACTTTAAAAAAGGCCTCCCCTTCTATCCACACTTCCCGGATAGCTGTCTTATCCCAATTTTTAGAATATTGTAATTTAGAATTGGCATTTAGCGTAACTACGGTACCATCCGGCAAACTAAAGGTCCTGATCTGTCCGTATACCGTACTGATTTCCTGTTTTTGATACTTCGTAAAATAAAATAAAGATAAGATAGAAATCATCCCGATCAGCAATACCGCCGCCGCTGCACCCAACCAGAGAGAAAAAGACCTTCCTTTTTTCACAGGACTGGTTTTGACTTGCAATTCAATACTTTTCCATAGCAATTGCTGTTCATTTAAGTCCATGCTTACACTTTGAATACGCATAGCTAAAATAATCTCCCTGGCGTCACTGATTAATGGTTTGCTTTCAGGATATTCCTCCTGCACCCGCTGCCAGAATAAGTTCAGTGCATCATCCGGTAAGGTAACCCATGAAATAAACTCCGGATCATCTATAAAATCTTCAAGTTGATAAGTATTAACTTTTTTTGATTGCTTCATAATCCAGGTTTTCAATCCTATTAGCTCAGTATTTCATTTTTTACCCCACGCCAGGCACAACTTCATCAACAAAAACAACAAACAACTGATTATCAGGTAAATAATTTCATATAAAATAAAGACAGTAAAATCAAGAATTCATCTTTTGATAGGTTCTCTCGTAAAAACCCTATTGACCTGGCCATTAGCTTATACGTCGCCTTTACAGAAATCCCCATTACCCCGGCAATTTCATCATAAGACAAATTTTCATAAAACTTTAAAAAGACGGCCTCTTTTTGTCTGTCAGTAAGCTTTTGTAAAGCAGGCTCTAATCTTTTTTTAAGCTCTTCTTTTTTCTCCCCTTCTACAAGAATATCTTCAATACTCAAAGTGATTGAAAACGGATAGTCTTCTGTTTCCACATACTCCTGATGTTTTTGAAGAAGACTTATCTTTTTAAAAACGGAAAGTCTGAACGATTTAAAAAGATAATTTTTGACATCGGCAGGATTGCTGATAAAATCTCTTCTGGTCCAGATATTTACAAACAATTCTTGTATACATTCTTTAATCAGATCCTTATCAAGACTAAACTTTGAACCATAATTATATAAAGAATTTGAATACAGCTTATATAACGACTCCAATCCATCTGCATTTCCATTTTTCAATAACAACCAGTGCTCCTTTGCCGATGCTGGTTGTTTAGGATGTTGTGTGACCAAAGTTTTTTTTCGCTATGATACTAAATTTATTTAAAAGCTGGTTAATTCAATTGATAAATTGTTGTTAAAACCTCCGGACATCACAAATAACTAAACAATACACCATGATTATTGCTTACATTTGAGTATATAAACCCCGTTCTCTCCGATAATTTTCTACCATGGCTATAAATTCCGATAAGCAATATATTATAGCCATTGGTGCATCTGCCGGTGGTCTTGAAGCAATCTCTTCATTCTTTGACTATACCCCTTTAGATGCAGTATCTTATATTGTTATCCAACATCTTTCTCCTGATTTTAAAAGTCAGATGGCACATTTGCTCAGCAGGCACAGTAAGCTGCATATTGTAGAAGCAACAAATAACATTAAAATAGAATCTAATAAGGTATATCTGATACCAAGTTCTGATTTTATGCAGATTAAAGATGGCAGGCTTATTTTATCTGATAAAAAAGATAAGTCGAGACCTCATATGACAATTGATCATTTCTTCATTTCTTTAGCAAAAGAACAAGGAAATAAAGCCATAGCGGTCATCTTATCCGGAACTGGAAATGATGGGACAAAAGGAGCAGAAGCTATCAGAAAATCTGGTGGCATTGTGATCGTTCAGGATCCTGCTACGGCTGCCTATAAGGCAATGCCACTGGCAGCAATTGCTGGTACAATCGCAGATAACATACTACCTCCCAAAGACATGCCTAAAGTCATCGAGGATTATGTAAATAAAGGAGAACTACGGGAATTATCCCTTCCCACAGAGCCAGAGATCAGCGAAAAAGGGCATCTGGAAATCATTAAATTGATCAAAGATACCCTACCCTTTGATTTTACAAATTATAAGCACCCCACTATTTTACGCAGGATCAAAAGGAGAATGGAGCAGCAGCATATGGATGATGTAGCAAAATATTACATTTTCTTGCAGCAAAATCCCGAAGAAATAGAATTGCTGGCAAATGATTTCTTAATTGGGGTCACTTGCTTTTTCAGAGATCCTGATGCCTTTGCAATTATCGAAGAAAAAGTAATCACGGATATAGTTAACAATAAAAACCCCGGTGATACTATTAAAATATGGGTTGCAGGCTGTGCAACTGGTGAAGAAGCCTATTCTCTGGCTATATTACTAAGAGAATATTTAGATAAAAAACAACAGCAGACAGAGGTAAAAATATTTGCAACAGATATTAGCAAATCTTCTTTGGAATTCGCTTCAAAAGGAGTTTACACCCAAAACCTCATCAAAGGTATCAAACCTGACAGGTTGAGGTTCTTCGACCGTGAAGGAGAACATTATAAAATTAAACCAGAAATTAGGAAAATGCTCATTTTCGCGCATCATGATCTGGCTAAAAACCCTCCGTATTGTAATATTGATCTGATCAGCTGCCGTAATCTATTAATTTACATGAATGCTTCTTTGCAGAAAAAGGTATTCTCGATGATGTATTTTGGCTTAAAAAAAGATGGGTACCTATTTTTAGGCCCAAGTGAAAGTGCTGCAGTCCTGCAAAACAACTTTTCGGAAATCAGCAACAAATGGAATATACTCAAACGCAATAAAAATGGAAGTACGATCCGATTTGATATATTCCCATCTCCCGTTATTGAAGGAATAAAAAACACTACAATGGAAATCAGCAAAAAAGCTATAGCCCCTTTATCAAAAATAGCTGCAACAGATGAAATCAATAAAGCTCTGCTGGAGGAATCAGGATTCAGAGGCGTTTGTACAGATGAAAATTTAAAGGTGATTTACTCTTTTGGTGATCCGGCAGTTTATCTTAAAAATGAACTTTTCAACTTTGATCTGAATGATCTGATACCTGATCACCTGGCGATTTCTTTTAAGGCAGCTGCCCATAAATCACTGAAGCTGAATCAGAGGGTCATACTCAAAAACCTTGAATTTGAGATTAAAGATGAACCAGTAAAACATATCGTTGATCTGGTGATTAAACCCTTCATCATTAGTAAATCAAAAACACAATTGTTATTGGTTTTATTTTTAGACAAGAAAAATAAGAAAGACGCAGAAAGTCATGTATTGGATAATAACATTTCCCAGTTGACCACAGAATATGTAACTAACCTGGAAAATGAGCTTGCAGAAGCAAAACATCAGCTGGAAGTAGCACACGACTGGATTGCTTCTTCAAATGAGAATATACAATCTTTTAATGAAGAACTTTTATCTGCCAATGAAGAAATGCAAAGTTCGAATGAAGAATTGCAATCCTTAAATGAGGAATTACAAACGATTAACAAAGAACAACATCATACCAATGCAGAACTCGCAGAACTAAACGATGATCTGAATAATTATTTCCGTAGTAATTCAAATGGGCAATTATTTGTAGACCACGATTTACTGCTTAAAAAATTCTCACCAGCAGCAGTAGAACATATTAACATCCGCGATAGCGATATTGGACGTCCATTGAGCAATATTACTACAAATATTAAGATGGATGGCTGGATAGATGATATCAAAAAAGTAATGCTCAACAACAACCCTGTCGTACGGGAAGCCAGATCTGAAAAAGGTAAAATCTACCAGATTATGACGATGCCCTATATCAGGAAAAACAGTACAAAAGCAGGTGGAGCAATCATCAGCTTTTATGATATCACAGAATTAAAAAGTTTATCTTCCAAAATAGTAATCAGCAATGAAGATTTGTTAAAAAAGAATGAAGAAATCTTAACAATCAATGCTGAACTTCTGGAACGCAATGAACAATTAAACAACTCCAAAAGATATACGGAGGAGATTTTCAATACGATACATGATCCTTTGCTTATCCTGGATAAAGATCTTAAGGTATTACGCGCATCCGAAGGTTTCTTCCACATGTTTAAAGTAAAAGAAGAGGAAACCCAAGGTGTATTTTTATATGAACTTGGCAATAAACAGTGGGATATCCCTGCCCTGCGTAATCAGTTACAGATTATTTTACCAAAAGAAAGCCATTTTAAAGCTTTTGAAGTTGATCATGTATTCCATCTGATCGGACGCAGAATTATGCGGCTCACTGCCAGACAATTTGATACCCATACCCATGAAAAACTAATCTTACTGGCTATACATGACATCACAGATAAAAGGAAAGTAGAAGAAGGGCTTGCTGAAGCAGAGCGGCTATTGGAAGAAAGTAAAGAAAGATTACATTTTGCCATTGAGTCTGCGGGTATAGGCGCATGGGATTTTAACCCCCTAACCAATGAACTGATCTGGGATAACCGCTGCAAAGAATTGTTTGGTCTTGCACCGGCAGATTATGTGACTCAATCATTTTTCCTCGAGCATATTGCTCCTGAAGACCGTGCAATGGTGGAACAAAAAATGGATGAGGCTTTAAAAGGTGTAGCTGATGGAGAATTTAACACTGAATACCGTTCTTTTGGATCAAAAGATCAAAAGCAGCGCTGGATAAAATCAAAAGGTAAAGCTTATTTTAATAATCAAAACGAAGCTACCCGTTTCATTGGAACTGTACTGGATATTTCCAGTGAGAAAACTCAGGAAGAAAATATTAAAGAACTATTATTGAAAAAAGACGAGTTTATCAGTATTGCAAGTCACGAGTTAAAGACGCCTATAACCAGTCTTAAAGCAGCTTTGCAATTGCTGACACGGATGAAAGATAATCCATCACCTACCATGTTCCCAATTCTGTTAGCCCAGTCTACAAGAAGTATGGAAAAGGTGACCAGCCTGGTTGATGATTTATTAAATGTAACACGCCTCAACGAGGGACAGATCCAATTGAATAAATCTACATTTAATATAGCTGCCTTGCTAAACGCTTGTTGCACCCATGTGAGAGCAGATGGTAAACATGAAATCATTGTACAGGGTGATTCAGCTATTGAAGTCTATGCAGATGAAAACAGAATAGACCAGGTTGTGGTCAACTTTGTTAATAATGCAGTTAAATATGCCCCGCTTTCCAAAAACATTTACATATTCATAGCCAAAGAGAATGGGATAACCAAAGTGTCTGTAAAGGACGGAGGCCCCGGTATTCCTGAAGAAAAAAGACTTCATCTATTTGACAGGTATTACCGTACAGATTACCAGGGAGGACAATATTCCGGCCTTGGTTTAGGCCTTTATATCTGTTCAGAGATCATTAAACGCCACGGAGGAAGTATAGGTGTAAACAGCGAGGTTGGTAAAGGTTCTTCTTTTTGGTTTACATTACCCTAAGATAACAATTTACCTTGTTACTACAGGAATCAGGTTTATGATATCCTTTTTTAGGTTTAATTAGTTTAAAACTTTTCGTCTTTTCAACTTTATTACTAGTGTCAACCTGATTTACAGTAGTCAGATTTGAATAAGCCAGCCCAATTACACTATCAAAGGTAAAAGAATCGGTAGTTTGTTTGCATCCCGCACTGATAAACATAACTATAGCAAATAACATCAGTAAAAGTCTCATAATATTATATAAATATTTATTGTTCAATAAATATTTATATAATAAACTGCAATAAGAAATTTAATACGCCAACTACCATTTAACTTACATCAACTTAACGTTAATGTCAAAAAAACAGATTTCTTTATGATTTTCAGGAAACTGGAACAGCCTTCATACCGAGTATGTCAGTGGCAAAGCTGAAAGTCTTCGTCTCTACAGCCTGCACCCCTTTACTTAGTAATGGAGAAGCAATTACATGGGTACCGGCTTCAGGAATTGCCGATTTTATTTTAAGCGCAGCAGGTGTACCTAATTCATCAAACATCTTTAACATTGCATCTACCCTTACAGTTTTATCCTGGTGCTGTTCATCTTTATAATAGTATAACATCAATACCGGTTGTTTAACCAGCTGGTAGGTTTGCTTTGTATTAGATGTTTCTATAAATTCCTGTAATTGCGGAACAGCTTCCAGACGATACTGGCTATACCAGTACTGAATTACTTTTGGATCTGTATCAGCACTTTTTTTCGAATACATACCGCCCATTACTTTTCGGATCAGCTGAAGTCCCCAGGGCTTATTAGTTAACCAGGCAGAACCATCATTGATGGCAATATTAGGAGAATAAAGAATTACTCCCTTAATTTCAGGGAAGTTTGCAGCTAACCTCAGCGCCAGTGCACCTCCGGTAGAAGTTCCCATGATGATCACTTTTTTACCCAGTTTTTTACCAATCGCATAAGCTTCCAATGTAGAAGCCCATAGTTTTTCTGGTGTAAACTCAAGCATGGCGTCCGCGCCTTTCAATCCATGCCCTGCCAACCGGCTCAGGTAAAGATTACATCCGAATTTTTTAGCAAACTCGCGGTGCACAGGCTCACCTTCCCCCTGGCTTGCAGTGAATCCATGCAGATAGATTAACACATATTCAGTCTGCGCTTTATGTGTACTGTCAGCCCAGACAATTCTCGCCTCATTATCGGTTTTTACAGGGAGCTTTGCTTCCCTTTGATTAATATAGGTATCCAGCTCCGTAAGCTGACCCGGCACTTCTGGTAATGTATTTACATAAACAGGAGTAACAGGCTTAGGGCCTGAAAAATAAACAACTACCAGCAGAAGTATCAGCACTCCCAGACCTATAAGAATTTTCATAACAAGCGTTTTGTGACTGTACCAAAATTAGCATTTTTAATTTATTATAATTAAACCTGTCAGATATAGTGACAATTAATTATACTTGTTTAATTAACTTAGAATTATCAACAATTATCATCTCACGATCAATGAACCAAAAACCATCTAGTGCATTTATAGGAGCTTCCTGGGTAGCTTTAATGGTAGGATTCGCAGCCTATAACATCGGCCTTTTCAATGCCACAATGTTGTTGAACGAAAAAGGATATTACTTTACCATCCTGATTTTAGGCGTCTTTGCCGCTATATCCGTACAAAAATGTGTACGTGACCGCCTGGAAGGAATTCCGGTAACCAATATTTATTATGGAATAGCCTGGTTCTGTACCATGCTTTCACTTGCACTACTATCAATAGGTTTGTGGAACGCAACATTGGCTTTAAGCGAAAAAGGATTTTATGCGATGTCATTTGTATTAACAATCTTCGCAGCTATTGCTGTACAGAAAAATACCAGGGACAGTCTTGGTGCTGAACCTAAAACACCAAACGAAACCACTAATTTCTAATTAAAAAGACCTGAATCGTATATAGGTTTTGTGTTCCTTTATACGATCCAGGTCTTCTTTTTAAGAATAGCCTGTCTGTTAAACCGATTCCTTCAATGTGGTAAAATACCGTCTGTGATAGTTGATCTGACCGGTATGATAAGATAAATGGGCCAAAAGATGTATCAAAACATACTCAACAGTCTGCTCCTCATTAACCAGCTTTATTTCCGCAGGATAAGCTGCGTTTAAACCTTGAGCTGTCACGGTGGAAATTGCATCCCCAATCACCGTTGACAATTGATCAAATTCCACAATCAGCTCTTCTTTGGTAAATAAGCGGTCGTTAAATTCTGCATCCCGGTTTCTTTCATAATCAAGCTGTCCAAAAGGATTACCTATAAAGGTTTTCAGGTTACCAATCAGATGTTGTAATAAATTACCGCCCGAATTAGCCGTTCCTGGTAATACTTCCCATAATGACTGATCATCCGGATACTTTTTCAGTTCCTCAGTAACTCTGACGATATCACGTTTATATAATTGCGTATAAAATTCAGTATTCATTTTTATTATTTTTAAAACAGGACGTCCTGTAAATCCGGATTCTTATCAAAAACACTTTTTGCAAAGGGACATAAAGGAAGAATTTTAACCCGTTTAGCCCTTGCATATTGCACAGCCTCCAATACCAGTTTCTTGCCTACCCCTTTTCCTGAAAAATCAGGGCTTACTTCAGTATGGTCTATAATAAGCTTGTCCGGCCCCGCCCATACATAAGTCATTTCCCCTGCTACTTTACCATCTTCTACGGCTTTAAAAAGCCCCTTTTTCTCTTCATTAATCTGTTCAATATCCATCTTGTCCGTGTTTATCAGAAGTTATTTATTTAATTGACAACTCTAAGGCCTGATTTGTTTGCCCTGTTCCGGAAGAGGAACGAACTCAGCTTCTCCCGGAACCGCAGGGAATGACTGTTCCAGCCATTTGGTTTTTGCCTGTTCGATCCGTTCTCTGCTGGAGGCCACAAAATTCCAGTAAATAAATCTTTCTTCAGGAAATGGTTCTCCGCCAAAGATATATACCGTTGTATTTTCGTGCATTTCAAATTCACAAAGCTGGCTGTCTTTAGCAATCAGGATCTGTTTTGGCCCATAAACATTTCCCTCACTTTCAATTGCACCTTCCAGGATATACAGTGCACTTTCGCCATAAAGAAATTCACCAATTTTAACAGTCTGCCGGGTTGTTGTCTTCAGTTCCAGAAAATAAAGCGGGCTGAAAACAGGCACCGGAGATTTTTGACCAAAGGCCTCTCCCGCTATTAGTTTAAAAGAAACCTCACCAGACTTCCAGACCGGCATTTCATTTTCTTCTATATGATAAAATTCAGGAGCCATTTCTTCCTTATCTTTTGGAAGTGCTACCCAAATCTGAAGTCCATGCAACATTTTATCAGAATGGCGCAAATAACCCGGTGTACGTTCCGAATGCACAATCCCACTGCCTGCGGTCATCCAGTTTACCTGACCAGGTTTAATTTCCACCTCGTTACCTAAACTATCTTTATGCATAATACTGCCTTCAAAAAGATAAGTTAATGTCGACAGGCCGATATGCGGATGAGGAGGTACGTCCAGGTTTTCATGATCACTTAAACACACCGGGCCCATGTGATCAATAAAAGAAAACGGGCCTACCATTCTTTTCTCGCGGAAAGGTAAAAGCCTGCCTACCATAAAATTGCCAATATTGCTTGCTCTTTCTTCTATTATCAGTTTAATATTTGACATCTTGACTATTGTTTTTTAACAGAACTAAGATAGGATTAATTGCTTCCTCCAGAATCCTAAACTATAATTCTTTTCTGATACGGCTTAATTGAGTCGGCGTAATTCCGAGGTAAGAGGCTACATGATGTTGTTTAAGCCGCTCGTTCAGACCAGGATACCTGATCATAAAATTGAGATAACGTTCTCTGGCATTTTGATATTTTATTGTAATTTCCAAAACTTCCTTCTCCACAATCCAGTGTTTTTCCATGTATTTAATATAGAACATAGCGAGATCAGGAAATCTTTGGGTCAACTGCCGGAAAGAAGAGAAATCATATTCCAGCACTTCTGCATCTTCAAGCGCACAGATATTGAACAGGCCAGGCTGCTTTTGAAGCATGGCCGAGGTGGAAGCAACAAATGAGTTTTCAGCAAAAAACTTCTTAATGACGATGGTACCTTCCTCAGTTGTATAATAGTAAGAGAAAAGACCTTTTTTAATAAAAGCAACTGTTTTGGGAATACTGCCCTCCCTGAGCAGAAATCCGTGTTTTGGAATAGTTTTATTGCGCACTATTTTGACAAGCTCTGCTATACACGCCGCAGATAACGGCGCGTAACTATTTAATGCTTTAACGAATGAATCCATCCTTGTATTTACGAAATACAAAGGTGGTATTTTCATCCGGAATATAGCTGGTTACACGGCCATTAAATGCTTATTTGACGTCAATACAACACCTATTTAAATTCATTTTTCACCGCAGTAGCATCAATTTCAATTAACATCCCATCCAAAGCCAGCCTTGAAACCGGAATCAGCGTATTGACAGGGAACTGCTCATCAGGCCATACTTTTTTACCCTCTTCAATAAGTATTTTGTGTTTATCAGCATCATAATCGACAACCAGTGTAGTCAGTTTAGCAATATGCTTCATTTGAAGCCCTTTACTTTTTAAGGCAATGGCCAGGTTTTCAAAAGTATACCTAACCTGTGTCCTGAAATCCTTACTCAATTCTCCTTTATTATCTGTTCCTGCCTGTCCGGCAACAAACACCAATATACTGTTTGCCGGTACGGTAGCGACGTGAGAATAGCCATGCGGACGGGGATCATATAACCCTTTTGGGTTAGTAATTTCTTGTGCGATACCTTGTTGAGTCAATAAACCTATTGTTGTCATAATTAATAACGATTGAATGATTTTCATAATGAATAAATTAACCTAAGATTGGATGAAATAATTGTGTAGAAATAGCAATTGGAAAGCCGACGCTTTTGACCAGTAAGCCTTATCATGTGCACCCGGACGCTCTATATAATCGTGTGCTATTTTAAGTTTGATCAGTTTTTGGTGTAAAGCTCTGTTCACTTCCAGCAAAGGATCATCAATTCCGCAATCAATTATCAGCTTCAATTCGTTATTTTTCAAAGAAGAGACGTTATAATTCACCGTATGCTCTGCCCAGTCTTTCTGATGGCTGTTATAAACCCCAAGGCTTTTTTCAATGCCATAACCACTCGTAAAAGGTGTGAAATCTACTGCCCCGCAAATACTGCCCGCTGCCCCAAACAAGTCTTTATGACGTATGGCAATAAAAAGTGCGCCATGCCCTCCCATACTCCAGCCATAAATGGCCCTTTTTTCTTTTTGGGCCAGTGAAGGATAATTTTTATCTGTGTACGCTACAAGCTCTTTACTCAGGAAAGTTTCATACCGCAATTGTGCATTAACAGGACTATCAAAGTACCAGCTGTCAAATCCACCATCTGCAAGTACAAAAATCATTTGATAAGTATCTGCCTGTGCAGCCAGATCAGGAATATCCTGTTTGATAGTCCTGATTGCATTTCCACTGTAGCCATGCAGTACATAAACCACTGGAAATTTTTTGATATCCTTTGTTTGATCCGGTGCGATAAAAACACAGCGAACTTCTTTTTTCATCGCTTCACTATAAACTGATACGGTATCTGCTTTTGCTGCAAATGCAGAACCCGCAAACAGCATTGCTATTAATAGCACTGATAATTGTTTCATATTCCTTAATTTGCAGCAAAGTACCTGCTTATTTAGCTGCAAAACATTTACATATGTTGATGAAACAGGGAAAATTACAAAACCCGTTATGAAAATCATTTTCAGACTTACTTTACTATTCATGATGTCCCGGCCTTTATCCGCTCAAAACAATTTCAAACAACAGCAACTCACTTTTGAAAGGGTAAAAACTGCCTACACACAGAAATGGGCTGTTTTAAAAGAGGAAATGCATCAAAAAGGTTTTAAGGATAAATTTGAAGTACATATAGAAGCCTATAAAAGCGAAGGCAAAGTAGAAGTGTGGTTAAGGAACAGCAATGAAGCCAAATACAGCTTATTTAAAACCTACGATTTCAGCGCACATTCAGGAATTTTAGGGCCAAAGACTAAAAAAGATGATTTGCAGACTCCGGAGGGAATCTATTTTATTGACCGGTTTAATCCGGAGAGCCGGTTCTATTTATCCTTAAGAATTAATTATCCAAATGCAGTTGACCTGTTAAGGAGCGGTCAGCAAGACCCTGGCTCAGCTATTTATATTCATGGTAACCAGCTCACCGTAGGCTGCATTCCTTTAACCGATGATAAAATCAAAGAAGTTTATGTACTCGCTGTGGAAGCCAGTAACAGCGGACAAAAACAAATTCCTGTTCATATTTTCCCCTTTAAAATGACAGAGGAAAATATGAACAAAAAAACAGCGGTCTTCCCACAGCATAAAATATTCTGGAAGACCTTACAATTGGCTTATGATAATTTCAAGAAGTCCAAAACTACCGTTTAGTCTTCTGCTACAGGTGACCATGTTTCCTGCAAATGATACCATTTCAATTGCCCATCTTCTCCTCTGACGAATAAAGCAGTAGCGATTCTTTTATTATCTCCCTCTTCTCTGTATTGATATTCTGTGTAAGTCATCAATACACTATCAGTTTGTACATACTGCGCTTTGATGTCCGCCACCTCTACAGAGATATCGGGTTTTAACCCATAAACAGTAGGTAGCCATGCTGATAATTCTTCGAAATCCACAGTTACACCACCGGGCGTAATCATGATAAAGCCGGGATCAAACTTCCTCAGTATTGCATCCTCTGCCGCTTTGTTTCCTTCCACATCACTGCGAAACCATTCTCCGATATTTTGTATAAAGAGATTGATCTCTTCTGTTGCCTGTGCGATGATATCCATAGCTATTGTTAATTAATGTTTCCTGATCCGTACATCAGGTTATAAAAATAGTATTATTTATTTCAATCCGGAGTCAGGGTAAAATCAAATCAGGTTGTCACAAGATAAACCACAAGAAAATGACTGATCCATCCAAACAAGCTATTCGTCACTGCCTGTTCCCGGCTGGTCAATTGTTTTGCTGCAACCAAAATTCACAACCTAATTTAGTAATGTTATGACAGGTCATATTCACCCATGTATTATGTTCAGCGGCTTTCTATCGATTGCCTTAGTCATTGCGATCATCGTAGTTATTTATCTATTAAAAATTGTCCATGAATCTTGTGAGGAATAAACTTTTCAACCAGCTGTATCCTTTTGTTTTCTTTCCGATCTATATGATCAGCCTGCTTCCGCATTCCATTGCAGAGCCGACGATCGGAAGATTTCTTTATTTTATTTCTTACCGGATATTCAGATATCGCTATAGCGTAGTTCTGCAAAATCTTTCCAGATCCCTGCCTGCAAAATCTTATCATGAGATCCAGCAAATTGCAAAGGAATTTTATAAACACCTGATCTGCATGGTCATTGAAACCATCAAACTTTTCTCAGTCAGCAGTCAGGCCCTGGATAAAAAAGTGCAATTGGTGAATACAGGATTATTAACCGGGTATCATCAGCAAAACAGGAACATCATTGCTGTTCTGGGGCACTACGGCAACTGGGAATACCTGAATATACTGCCCGCACAGCTCCCCTTTACGGTGAATGCGATTTACAAACCACTTTCCAATCCACTGATGAACAGACTCGTTCATTATGTAAGAGGACGTTTCGGCATGCAGCTTATTCCAGCAAACCAGGCACTCCGGCACTTATTGAAACAAAAGGATAAGCCACAACTGTCCATTTTCATTGCAGATCAATTTCCCGGTAGTTGTGAACAGGAAAAATTTGATTTCCTCCATCAGGCTACGAACATGTTTAACGGCGCAGAAAAGCTGGCCATTGCCACAAATGCGGTAGTCGTTTACCTGGAAATGAAAAGAAAGCCTGATAACTGCTGGGAAATAAGCTTTTCCCTGATTACTGACTCTCCAAAAGAAACCAGTAACCAGGAAATTACTAAATGTTTTGCCACTCACCTTCAGCGAACGATCAAAACAGATCCCTCCTACTGGTTGTGGTCGCACAAAAGGTGGAAGCACTAGGCTACTTCCATCCTCCGCCTAACGCTTTGTATAAAGACACAGTAGCTTGTAATTGTTGTAACTGATCATTGACCTGGCTCAATTGTGCCGCCAGAAAACTTTGCTGTGCAGTCAATACCTCCGTATAGTTTGCTGATCCATACCTCACCAATGCCTGCGTATATTGAACAGATTTTTCCAGGTTCTCTAACTGACTCGCCCTGGTAATTTTCTTTTCTGAAGCCTTCTGATAGGAGTACATCGCATTCGAAACCTCCTGTCCGGCGGTTAATACAGCCGTCTGAAAACTTAATACCGCTTGTTGCTGCTGTTCCAAGGCTACTTTTAACCTCGTTTTGTTTGCTCCTTTATTAAATATAGGCTGCGCTAATCCGCCGGTTAAACTGCTGATCCATGACCCCGGGCCAAAGAAACTGCTAAAGCTCGTATACCCCCCAGCCGCCGAAATGGTTAGTGAAGGATAAAAATAAGTACGCGCCACATTGCTCAGCTCAAAAGCATTTTTAAAACCATATTCCGCAGCTTGAACATCGGGCCTGTTAGCTAGTAATTGTACAGGAACACCCGTTTGCAGTAAAGTAATCGGATGGATCTGATCAAACTTACTCCGTGCAACCGGCCCCGGAGCATTACCCAGCAATAAGTTCAGGCCATTTTCAGTTTCCCGGATAGATTGCATCAGATCGGGAATCGTAACTGCGACAGCATATTTACTCGATTCACTTTGTACAACCGCTGCCCCGGTTACCACATCTGCGGTTTTCAGCTTTTTCATGATATCGACAGTCGTCTGCCAGTTTTTCAAACTTTGCTGCGTAATTAATAATTGCTCATCCAAAGCTAGTAACCGGTAATAGCTGGTTGCAATACTGGCGACCAGTTCAGTCTGAACCGCTCTTCCATTCGCCTCAGCCTGTAATAAGGAAGCTAAATTAGCCCGCTTGGCGCTGCTCAGTTTACCCCATAAATCAGCTTCCCAGCTTGTAGTCAATTCCGCCTGATATTGGTAAGGAATAATACTTTTCACCTGATTCGGATTAGAGGAACCCGTTGCGATTGCACTGGCATCACTATTCAAAGAAGGCAAAAAAGCCAGTTTACTTTGTTCAAAATAAGCTTTAGACTGTCTGATACGGGAATAAGCGGCCTGTAAATTCAAATTCCGCTGGATGCCTTCCCCAATGAGTTTTTGCAATAAAGTATCCGTAAACATCTCTTTCCAATGTAAATCGGCAATGGTGATGGTATCCGCAGCTACATGTTCTCTATATAAACCTTCCAGATCCACAGCCGGTTTTTGATAAGGCTTAGTGACTTTGCAGGAAGCGAATAACACAATAATCAACCCGAAAACGGGCAGATAAATTTTCAAGTATCGTTTCATTTATTTATTTCTTTTTTGTCAGATAGGGCCTCTAATGATTTGTGATCGGGTTTCTTCTTCAACTTCTCCTGAAGCGTCTGAAACACAATAAATAAAGTCGGTGTAATAAACAGACCGAAGACTGTTCCGATCAGCATCCCGCCAACAGCTCCAACTCCGATAGAACGGTTACCATTTGCACCCGCGCCGGTAGCCAGCATTAAAGGAACCAATCCTAATATAAAGGCGAACGAAGTCATTAAAATCGGTCTGAGCCTTGCCTGTGCACCTTTCACCGCAGCTTCTACGATCTCCATGCCGGAGCGTCTTCTTTCTACAGCAAACTCTACAATCAGAATCGCATTTTTAGCCAGTAATCCGATCAGCATGACCAGGGTAATCTGGACATAAATATTATTACTGATCCCAAATAAATGGGCAAACATAAAAGCTCCGGCGGTACCTACAGGTATAGTCAGCAGAATAGATAATGGCAATAAATAACTTTCATACTGCGCACTAAGCAGTAAATAAACAAAGATTAAGCAAAGCAGGAAGATAAAAATCGTCTGGCTGTTTCCGGCAAGCTCTTCCCTTGTAATCCCTGAATATTCGTAGCTATAACCAGCAGGTAATGTTTTCGCAGCAACCTCCTGTATCGCAGCGATTGCCTGCCCCGAACTATAAGAGGCATTAGGCGTTCCGTTGATACTAATTGAATTGTATAAATTGAAACGGGTGATCGCCTGTGGCCCATAAGTTTGTGTCAAGGTAAAAAACTCTGATACCGGAACCATCTGTCCATCAGGTGTGCGTACAAAAACACCATTCAAACTTTCAGGGGTCATCCTGTATTCTGGTGATGATTGTACCATAACCCGGAACTGTTGTCCGAACTGGTTAAAGTTTGACGCGTAAACCCCTCCAAAATATCCTTGCATCGCAGAAGTTATATCCACCACATTCAGCCCCGCCTCTTTAATCTTTGGCACATTCATGTTCATCAGATACTGAGGAAAATTAGGATTAAAAGAGGTCGTTGCAAACTGTATTTCAGGTCGTTCTGACAAGGCCGATAAAAAGTCTTTGCTTGCTTTGTAAAATGCAGGGATTTCTCCACCAGTCCTATCCTGCAACTGGAATGCAAAACCATTGGTTGTTCCAAATCCCTGTATAGTAGCCGGTGCAAAGAACTTAACCTCGGCTTCTGTAATATCAGTCGATTTCTTAATCAGTTCACTGATAATTGCCTGTACATCTCTTTTCCGCTGATCCCATGGAATAAGCCGCATCACTACCGTTGCATAATTACTACCTGTTCCAGACAACTGTCCACGACCTGTAATAGCCAGTACATTATTGATTTCCGGAATAGTATGCGCCAGTTTTTCTATTTTACGGGTCACTACATCTGTCCTTTCCAGCGAAGCACTTGGCGGCAACGAGATATTACAGTTAATTGCGCCCAAATCTTCATTCGGTACAAACCCTGTTGCTGTATTTTTGGCCAGGAAAAACAAGGCGACCATAAAGAAAGCCAATATCGAAAGCGGGATCCATTTCTTATTGCTGAAAAAAGCAATCGTATTTGCATACTTATTGCTCATCCGCTCAAAAGAGGTATTAAAAGCGGTATAGAATTTCTCCATGAAACTCATTTTGGCTTTTCCTTTTTCGTGATGGCTCTTTAAAAACAGCGCACATAATGCAGGACTAAGCGTCAACGCATTAATTGCTGATAAGATGATCGCAATCGCTAACGTAAGTCCAAATTGCTTATAAAACACACCCGATGATCCGCTGATAAAACTGACGGGAATAAACACAGCAGACATGACTAAAGTAATAGAAACGATTGCGCTTGAAATTTCGCTCAAAGCATCAATACTCGCCTCTTTTGCTGAGGTATAACCACTGTCCAGCTTCGCATGGACTGCCTCGACGACGACAATCGCATCATCCACCACAATGCCAATCGCGAGGATCAGGGCAAAGAGTGTCAGTAAGTTAATTGTAAAACCGAATAGTTTCAGGAAGAAAAACGTCCCTATAATGGCAACCGGTACAGAAATAGCTGGAATAAGTGTAGACCGGAAATCCTGCAAAAAGACGAATACGACCACAAACACCAATATAAACGCCTCAAATAAGGTATGCAACACCTTCTCAATCGAGGCCGTCAGGAAGTCATCGACACTCTGCAAAACGACATAATGTATGCCCTTAGGAAAAGTTTTAGAAGCCTTATCCATTACTTTAAGCGTTTGCTGGATCACCTCACGTGCATTTGAACCTGCTACCTGTGCTACGTTAATAGATACCGCAGGGTGCCCATTAGTCCGTGTACTGTTAAAATAACTTAAAGCACCGAGCTGTATCCTTGCAATATCTTTAAGCCTTAGCAAACGGCTGCGATCATTGGAACGGATCACAATATTTCCAAATTGCGCAGTATCTACCAGCGTACCCGGATATTTAATCACGTACTGAAAGGCCTGTCCTCCGCTTTCACCAAACTGTCCAGGAGCGGCCTGTATATTCTGATCAGCTAAAGCCGCAGTCACATCTGCCGGCACTAATCCATAAGAAGCCATCACCTCGGGGTTCAGCCAGATCCGCATGGAATAATCCATCTGACCGGAGGCAGAAGCATCACCCACCCCCTGAATCCTTTTCACTTCAGGTACGATATTGATATCTACATAATTCTGTAGAAAGGTCTGATCATAAGCCGGATTATCACTATAAACCGAAAAGATCAATAACGTACTGGTTTGTTTTTTCTGAACCGTAACACCGGCTTTGGTTACTTCCTGAGGTAATAACGGGGTAGCGCGGGAAACAGCATTCTGCACATTGACCGCAGCCATGTTCGGATCACTGCCAATTTTAAAACTTACGGTTATATTTCCCGATCCGTCGTTACCGGCAGTAGAGGTAATATAATCCATATCTTCAACCCCGTTGATCTGTTGTTCAAGAGGTACAATTACACTTTTCAAAACCACATCTGCACTCGCGCCGCTGTAGTTGGCCGATACTTGTACAGTTGGGGGTGCAATATCAGGATACTGGGAAATCGGGAGCGAAACAAGGCCCAGTATCCCAAGGGTAACTATGATAATAGAAACCACGGTTGATAACACCGGACGCTCAATAAATAGCTTTAACATATGCTGATATTTCTTAAATTATTTTGTTGGTTTAATTTCCAATCCTTCTCTCAGGTTTGAAATACCATCTGCTACTACCCTATCACCTGCTTTTAATCCTTTCTGGATCACATAAGAATCATCCGTACTGGCCGCAGTTGTAATTTCTGCAGAGTTCACTTTGTTGGATTTATCTACGACATAAACAAATAATTTGCCCTGAATCTGATAAGTAGCTTTCTGAGGTACCAGTAATGCCGAATTAATTGTCCGGGGAATCCTGACCACAGCACTGCTACCACTGCGTACCAGTCCATCATGGTTGGGAAAAGTTGCTCTCATATTGATAGACCCCGTTTGGGCATTAATTAAACCACTTGCAGTTTCCACTTTTCCAGCAGTTGGCAGTACATTTCCATTCGCAAGTACCAGGTTAACCGGAGGTAACGTTGCTAATTTCTGCTGCATGGTTATCCCTTTGGCGGCAAGGAAAAAGTCAAGCCCCTGTCTTTCATTAATCGAGAAATAGGCATAAATACTTTCAATGTTTGATACCGTAGTCAGCGGATTGGCAGTTGTACTGCTTACCAGACTTCCGATTTTATAAGGAAGGATACCAATTACCCCGTCTACAGGGCTGAAAATCTGAGTATAACTCAGGTTTGTTTTCGCATTATTCAATGCTGCATTAGCTTGTGCAAGAGCTCCCTGTTTCGATTCGAGTGTATATTTTGCTGATTCCAGCTGATAAGGACTCACAATATCCCCATCTACTAATGGTTTTACTTTATCTACGTTCATTCTTGCCGCATTAACGTCTGCCTGTGCTATTTTTATATTGGCTTCTGTTGTTTTCACATCCTGCTCGTATTGCGGGGCATTAATTCTAAACAACAGTTGTCCTTTTTTTACTGACGCACCTTCATCCACAAAAATATCTGCTACATATCCATCTATTTTTGGACGTATCTCAATATTCTGTATCCCCTGAATAGTTGCAGGATAATCAGAATAAATATTGGCTGTTTGCGGTGAGAGCGTAATTACAGGATAAGGTTTAACCTGATCGGCTGTCTTATCTTTTTTATGATTTCCACAAGAGGAAAAGATAACCAGGGAAGCCAGAATGGCTAAAGAAGTTTTGAAAGTGTTCATATCGTCTATAGAAAGAATCATAGCCAGTAAAATTGACTATATACAAGATAACCATATTAACGTTTACAGCGTTAACTGGAATTAAAAAAAACGGAAAGAATGGAATCCGCCTGTTAAGCTATTTTAACAATAAGGAGGGGCACGCAGAGGGAGCAGCCGGAATTCATGGCCACTCAGGCTTTTTGTGGTATATAGTACCTGATAAGCCTGTACAACGACCAGAACTGGTGGTACCAAATCTATTTTAAATCCGGCAGTTGGTAATATAACCGGTAGAAAATCCTGTTCAAAACAAAGTAATCTGCAATGCATCACTTTAGCTCTGCACATAGGAGTTTTTAAATTCCCGATTTCAGTTGAAGCACCTTTGTGAAAAAAACCATCAGCATACCTTGCAATTACTCTTCCGTTTAAGCCAAAAAAAATGACCAGTATCAGCGTAAATTTAATTAAGATATGAACTGCTTTTTGCGTTTTCATTAAAGGATAGACTATAGGATGTCTTAAAGGTTCAAATGTATTCAAAAATTCTGTTTGAATACTGTAGACTAAAACGAAAAAAGAATATATTTTGTTTGAAGACAGTGTTTTTTATTATTGTCGCAAATCCCCCCTTATTTTGTCTTTAACGCCTGCTTGTTTTGCAGGACCGGATGGTAATTTTACAATATAAATCTAACCCTATTATGAATATCAAAAGCATTAAAATCATTTACTGGATCTCGACAGTACTGCTGGCACTGTTTATTTTACCCGGAATCTTCTTCTTGAATGCGCCAATGGCGCTTGAAGGCACAAGACATTTAGGACTCCCATACTGGTTTCATCTCGAGGCCGGCATCGGTACTTTTATCGGGGGATTGATCCTGATCCTGCCAAAATTACCACCGCGTCTAAAAGAATGGGGCTATGTTGCCTTAGGTATTGTCTACCTGTCAGCACTCATAGCCCACCTCTCTGTTGACGGAGTTATTCCAATGTCATTCACTCCGCTTATCGCATTTGCGATTTTACTGATTTCTTATTTATTTTATCATAAACTACTAAAACACGCGGATTCTTAGGCTCAGCTCGAAATTACCATCAACGTAACCCCTTAATGCCGAAGTACCAGAGGTATAAGAACCACTCAGGTTCAATCCCTGGTACTGCATCCCTAAACCGAAAGTAAAACTTTGTGTAGAGTGGTACAGGCCATATACATTGACTCTTTTATTGGCAAAAACAAGATTTGCACCTGCGTCAAATATATCATCGTACCCTTTTACACCCCGTAAAGCTACTTTAGGTTCAACATCTACCCCTTCTTGTCCTTCACTTAATGATAACCGGTAACTTGCTGCGGTATAGAAAGTAGACTGATCTACTAAATTATTCAGGTCATTTTTGTGAAACACACTTTTCAGATTAGGTAAAGCGCCCTGTAAAGTAAGCCTGTTTGCTGTATACGCAACCCCAAAATCACCATCAACATAAGTTGAACGCTGATTATACTGACTGATCCCTACATCAGTCGGATCACCATTAACGAGATTTTCATTCAGTCTGTCATTCGAGAAACCAAAAGATAAACCAAAATGTAATTGATCCCCCTTTCCACTGAGTGGCAAATGATATGCATAAGACGCTACTGCCCTTGTCCAGCGCTGCAATCCAATTTTATCATTACTCACGTTGATTCCCAATCCCATTCTATCAGTGACCCCATAATTACCTGTTACCGATTGGGTAACAGGTGATCCAGGTACACCATTCCATTGTGCACGGTATGCCAGGTTAAAAGCCAGCCCGCTATCAATTCCAACCATTGCAGGATTACCCAGATATTGATTCTGATAATACATTGCTGCGAGCGGATTCAACTGCGCATATGACTGTTTAGCAGTAAATAAAAACAGCCCCGTGATCAATCCCCATATTGCTAGATTCCTTTTCATAACTTTAATTATTAATTGTTTCTTACCAGCGTAATGAAGCCTTTAAACTTGCCTCTGCCGTCACCAAAATCCAATACATAGAAATAAGTGCCTTCACTTAAAGGATTGCCACTGATTGTTCCATCCCAGCTATTATCATATCCTTTTTTAGTATAAAGCAGTCTTCCCGCACGGTCAAATATTTTCACCACATTATCAGGGTACATATCAATATTCCTGATCACGAATTTGTCGTTTACCCCATCTCCGTTAGGTGTTAAAATATTCGTTGCATCAATAGTTTTATAATCATCCAGCACGGTAATCGTAATCAGCTGAGTACTGCTGCAACCTGTCGCATTTAATGCCGTAACGGTGTAAGAAGCAGTACGTGATGGTCTGATGGTCAGTATCGCCGTGTTTTGTCCGCTGATGATACCCGCAGCGTCAGCCCATACGTAACTGGTTCCGCCACTTGCTGTTAACTGGGTAGTTATACCTTTGGATATTTCCAGCCCCTGTGAAGAAACAATACTGAGCACTGGCAATGGATTAATAGTCAGTACAAAAGTTCTGCTGTAAGTATCTGCTCCTCCATTTGCTGTTCCGCCATTGTCTTTTACAGTCACTGTAATATTTACAGTACCAGAAACAGTCTGGTTAGCTAAACGGTAAGTCAATGTTCCATTTCCACCACTACCCTGGCTTACACTCAGGTAACTGAACATAGCCGGTTTATCGGAACGCACAGTAAGTGCGGTGGTTTGGCTTGTTTCCGGCCCTGGAGTAATACCAGTTAAAGCAATAGTCTGTTTGCTGGTTGTATTACATTGCGTTAAATCAGCAATTGGATTTAAGGCCGGTGCCTCGTTTACATCAATCAGGTTAATAGTAAACTGTTTATCCAATGTTAAACCGTACTGCGTTGTACTTCTGACTAAAATGCTGTAAGCTGATTTTTGCTGGAAGCTCAGACTTGCATTTGTTCTTACCTGATCACCAGCAATAGCGAACAATGAATTGTCAGTATCACCACTACCACTCACCAGTGAATAAGTGAAAATTGCATTCGGATCAAGCGATGTACTGCTTAAAGTTCCGGCTAATGCTCCCGCAGGTTTGTTTTCATATACCGGTACTGTAGCAAACGTGATACTTGTAGGTACGCCCGGGCTTACCGTTAATATTCCATTGACAAAAGTGATCGTATAATTAGCTGCTGTTGCTCCGTTTACAGTAATCGGATAAGTCCCTGCCACTGAGCTATTGGTTGCCAGGGTACTTAAACTAGCAGGCGTTGTCAATACACTGCTATTTTCTCCATTTACAAATCCGCTGTAGCTTAAGGTTAACACAGGAACAGTAGTGCCTTGTATCATTTGCTTATTATCGGCTGTAATAGTTAACGGTTGCGCCGTAATAACCCCATTTGTACTCGTCAAACTTGTTGTAGTCAGTACATAGTTACCTGCATCAGTTCCGGTCAATGTAATTCCGCTCACAGTTACTGTTTTACCGGTTGCAACCAATGAGTTATTATAAGTTCCGGCAGCAGGATTATTCAAGGCTACGTTTTCTCCGGATACCTGACCTGTAAAGCTATAGTTAGCGCCCGTTAAAGTTGCAGTCGCATTACCGTCATAAACTTTGGTAATTGTACCAGCGAGTACAGGTGTAATTGCTGCTGAGGTAATGGTTCCGGGAGCAGTCAGGCTGTTTGTTGAAAGTGTATAGTTTGCGGCATCTGCTCCTGTAAGAGAGATTCCAACAGCACTAACCGTTCTATTGCCCACATCTTTGAGATCGTAAGTTCCGGCAGCAGGATTTGTTATCCCTACCTGATCAGCACCAATATTTCCGGTGAAGCTATAGTTAGCGCCCGTTAATGCAGCAGTCGTATTGCCGTCATAAACCTTGGTGATTGTACCCGCTAATACTGGTATAATCGTAGCAGCAGTAATCGTACCCAGAGCAGTTAAGCTTGTGGTGGAAAGCGTATAATTCACAGCATCAGCTCCGGTTAATGTAATTCCATTCACACTCACTGTTCTGTTACCTGCTTCTTTCAGATCATAGGTCCCAGCTACAGGATTATTCAAGCTTACATCATCTGCACCAATATTTCCTGTAAAACTGTAATTGGCAGCAGCTAATACCGCAGCTGTATTGCCATCATAAACTTTAGTGATTGTACCTGCCAGTACTGGTATAATCGTAGCAGCAGTGATCGTACCCGGAGCAGTTAAGCTTGTGGTAGAAAGCGTATAATTCGCAGCATCAGCACCTGTTAACGCAATTCCGTTCACGCTTACTGTTCTGTTACCTGCAACTTTCAGATCATAAGTTCCGGCTGCCGGATTATTTAATCTCACATCATCCGCGCCTATATTTCCAGTAAAGCTATAGTTCGGTCCGGTTAACACAGCGTTCGTGTTGCCATCATAAACTTTGGTGATTGTACCTGCCAGTACTGGTATAATAGTCGCTGAGGTAATGGTACCCGGAGCAGTTAAACTTGTGGTGGAAAGCGTATAGTTCGCCGCATCAGCACCTGTTAATGTTATTCCGTTCACGCTTACTATTCTGTTACCCGCATCTTTCAGGTCATAAGTTCCGGCTGCCGGCTTGGTTATTGCGACATCATCCGCACCCACATTTCCTGTAAAGCTGTAATTCGGTCCGGTTAACGCAGCAGTAGTATTGCCATCATAAACCTTGGTAATTGTGCCCGCTAATACAGGTATAATAGTCGCCGAAGTGATCGTACCCGGAGCAGTTAAATTTGTAGTGGAAAGCGTGTAGTTCGCCGCATCAGCACCTGTTAATGCAATGCCGTTCACGCTTACTGTTCTGTTACCTGCCTCTTTCAGATCATAAGCACCTGTCACAGGATTATTTAAGCTTACATCATCTGCGCCGATATTTCCGGTGAAGCTATAATTCGATCCAGCCAGGGCAGCAGTAGTATTGCCGTCATAAACCTTGGTAATCGTGCCCGCTAATACTGGTATAATCGTCGCTGCGGTAATCGTACCCGGAGCAGTTAAACTTGTAGTAGAAAGCGTGTAGTTCGCAGCATCAGCACCCGTTAATGCAATCCCGTTAACGCTTACCGTTCTGCTGCCTGCTTCTTTCAGGTCATAAGTTCCGGCGGCAGGATTATTTAAACTCACATCATCCGCGCCAATATTACCTGTGAAGCTATAATTGGCAGCAGCTAATACCGCAGCTGTATTTCCATCGTAAACTTTAGTGATTGTCCCTGCTAACACTGGTATAATCGTAGCAGCAGTAATCGTACCCGGAGCAGTTAAACTTGTAGTAGAAAGCGTATAATTCGCAGCATCAGCACCTGTTAATGAAACTCCATTTACACTTACTGTCCTGTTACCAGCTTCTTTCAGGTCATAAGTTCCTGCGGCAGGGTTATTTAAACTCACATCATCCGCACCAATATTACCTGTGAAACTATAATTGGCAGCAGTTAATACCGCAGCAGTATTGCCATCGTAAACCTTCGTGATTGTTCCTGCTAACACTGGTATAATCGTAGCGGCAGTGATCGTTCCAGGAGCAGTTAAACTTGTGGTGGAAAGCGTATAATTCAGTGCATCAGCACCTGTTAATGTAATTCCATTTACACTTACTGTTCTATTGCCTGCCTCTTTCAGGTCATAAGTCCCGGCAGCCGGATTGGTTATCGCCACATCATCCGCACCAATCTTTCCAGTAAAGCTATAGTTCGAACTTGTTAATGCAGCTGTAGTATTGCCGTCATAGACTTTAGTAATCGTACCCGCTAACACCGGTATAATCGTAGCAGCGGTAATGGTACCCGGAGCTGTTAAACTTGTGGTGGAAAGTGTATAGTTCGCCGCATCAGCACCTGTTAATGAAACTCCGCTCACGCTTACCGTTCTGCTGCCTGCTTCTTTCAAATCATAAGCACCAGTTACAGGATTATTTAAACTTACGTCATCTGCACCGATATTTCCGGTGAAGCTGTAGTTTGATCCGGTTAACGCAGCATTAGTATTGCCATCATAAACCTTAGTGATCGTACCTGCTAATACTGGTATAATCGTAGCAGCGGTAATGGTACCCGGAGCAGTCAGACTTGTAGTGGAAAGTGTATAGTTCGCAGCATCAGCACCTGTTAACGCAATTCCGTTCACGCTTACTGTTCTGTTACCTGCAACTTTCAGGTCGTAAGTTCCGGCTACCGGATTATTTAAACTCACATCATCCGCACCAATATTTCCAGTGAAGCTATAATTCGTATTTGTTAAAGCAGCTGTAGTATTGCCATCATAAACTTTAGTAATTGTGCCTGCTAATACAGGTACAATGGTCGCTGATGTAATGGTACCCGCAGCAGTTAAACTCGTGGTAGAAAGCGTATAATTCGCTGCATCAGCACCTGTTAATGCAATTCCGTTCACGCTTACTGTTCTGCTGCCCGCAATCTTCAGGTCATAAGTTCCGGCTGCCGGATTATTTAAGCTCACATCATCCGCACCGATCTTTCCGGTGAAGCTGTAATTCGAATTTGTTAAAGCAGCTGTAGTATTGCCATCATAAACTTTAGTAATTGTGCCTGCTAATACAGGTACAATAGTCGCTGAGGTAATGGTACCCGCAGCAGTTAAACTCGTAGTGGAAAGTGTATAATTCGCAGCATCAGCACCTATTAACGCAATTCCGTTTACGCTTACTGTTCTGCTGCCTGCATCTTTCAGATCATAAGCGCCTGTCACAGGATTATTTAAGCTTACATCATCTGCACCGATATTTCCGCTAAAGCTGTAATTCGATCCGGTTAACGCAGCAGTAGTATTGCCATCATAAACCTTAGTAATCGTACCCGCCAATACTGGTATAATCGTCGCTGCGGTAATTGTACCCGGAGCAGTTAAACTTGTAGTAGAAAGTGTATAATTCAGTGCATCAGTTCCGGTCAGCGCAATTCCGTTCACGCTTACTGTTCTGTTACCTGCAACTTTCAGATCATAAGTTCCGGCTACCGGATTATTAAGTGTTACATCCTCTGCACCAATTTTTCCTGTAAAGCTGTAATTCGAACCCGTTAAGGCAGCAGCAACGGTGCCGTCATAAACCTTGGTAATTGTGCCCGCTAATACAGGTACAATGGTCGCTGAGGTGATTGTTCCGTTTGCACTGACATTGGTAGTCGAAAGTATATAATTTCCAGCATCGGTCCCCGTCAGGGTTAAACCTGTAACACTGACTAAACGGCTGCCAACATCTTTTAATGCGTAAGTCCCTGTAGCCGGATTATTTAAAGCTACATTCTCTGTACCAACCTTACCTGTAAAACTATAATTAGCATTGGTTAAAGCAGCTGTGGTATTGCCATCGTATACCTTGGTAATTATACCCCCTAATATAGGTACAATGGTCGCTGAGGTGATTGTTCCGGTTGCACTGACATTAGTCGCCGAAAGTATATAATTTCCGGCATCTGTACCAGTAAGTGCTAAACCAGTAACACTCACTAAACGGTTGCCAACATCTTTAAGTGCGTAAGTTCCTGTAGCAGGATTATTTAAAGCTACATTCTCTGTTCCAACCTTACCTGTAAAACTATAATTTGCAGCAGTTAACGCGGCTGTGGTATTTCCATCATATACCTTCGTAATAGGTAATAGTAAAGATGGAACGATACTCGCCGCAGTAATTGTACCCGTTGCACTTACACTTGTTGTAGAAAGCGTATAATTGGCTGCATTTGCTCCGGTTAATGTTAAACCAGTAACACTGACCAAACGGTTACCAATATCCTTTAGCGCATAAGTTCCTGTAGCTGGATTATTTAAAGCTACATCCTCCGCGCCTACCTTACCAGTAAAACTATAATTAGCACTGGTTAAAGCAGCTGTGGTATTGCCATCATATACTTTAGTAATTGGCAGCACCAGCGAAGGAACAATCGTAGCCGTTGTAATCGTACCTATAACTACCACCGGGTTTAACGTATATGATGCACTGTTAGCACCTGTTAAAGCCAGACCGGTTAAAGTTACCGGCTTATTAATTCCTACACCCGCATTATTATAAGCTGCTGAAGTATAAGTTACACTGACCACATCTGGTGCGACCACCCCACTTGCTACTGTAAGCGGATCAAAAACAACATTGGCAACCGCATCTCCATTATAAGCTTTAGTTACCGCAGCAAAAGTTGCAGTTACCGCTTTCGGTGCAATGACCAGTGAAAAGGCTTGTGAACCTGAACTTACACAGGCACCAGTCACATTAACAGTAAAATTAAAAGTACCAACAGCAGTTGGTGTACCTGAAATAACCCCAGCCGAAGATAGCGTTAAACCAGCCGGCAAAGTTCCCGGAACAGCTAATGTATAAGCAAAAGGTGCTCCTCCACCCGAAGCAACCGTTACAGGTTGACTATAGGCTGTTTTATAAGTTCCTGAAGCCAGAACCGGCGATAAATTAATAACCTGGCTGGATAAGGTTAACAATGCACCGGTCGAACTGACTATACCTGAAGAGCCATTTGCGTTCAGCCTGTATTTATTATTATTTAAGCCATTGACATTTGAAATAGTAAGTGTGGCAGTAGCAGATCCCGAATAGATCGCATTATCAGTAATATCTGCATAATTTGCTCCCCCATCTGTACTTAACTGCCATTTCAAAGAACAAAAGTTAGCAGCCACAGCAGTAAACGTAGTACCTGTTCCAGCGCACTGGCTCAGTTTATCTGTTGGATTCGTAGTAAATGAAGCGCCGGATACGGTAAATGTTTCACCAGCAAGAAAAGGTGAGAAAGAAGTACCGTCACTTTTGAATTCCCAATTAACAGCATTATTAAGCTGGGCTAAAATTACAGCAGGGGTACCGGCTAAAGTACCAGCACCAGCTGTTTTTTTGAAACGTGCAGTAAATCCCGTATCAAAAGCAGGATCTCCCGGATCATCATGTAAAATAAGAGACAAATTCTGTGCACCACTTGCCAGTGCCGCAGGCAGCATAGAACGGTCAGCAGCAAAAGTTGTCGGGGTTAAAGCCGCGTCCCAGCCACTAACTCCACCCCCATTGTCATGGTTCATACTAATACCCGCCAGTAATGTTGGCGCAGCGACACTACCGGTAAAAGCAAAAATCTGATCTCCAGAAAATAAACCTAAGCTCATGTACTGGTGATCTCCACCAGGAGGATTTGCCCTGGTGGCTACTGACTCAACTATTCCCGTGACAGTTCCTGCCGGGGCATTTGTATTGTCAAAAGCCTTTAACTGGTACTTACAGAAGACATAAATTTCTGTCCCCGCCGGATAGCTTTTATCCGAAGTCCATTTAATTACACCATCGGTTGTCGCCTGCACATCTGCCTGAAAAGCATTTGCAGAAGTCCATCCAAAATCAGTAAAGTAGATGTCTGTACCTGCCGGTATCTGGCGTAACAATAAAAAAGAGAACCGGTCGTCCTGACCTGCTGGTGTACCTCCGTCCTGAAGGTCGTAACCAGTAATGATCACGTCCCCTTTACCGAATGTACAAGTCTGTGCAACAGCATTATAACTAATGCTGGTCAGGATAATCAAAGACAAGACTATGCCTTTGATTATCCTTTGAATAAAAATTTCCATGGTATGATGGATTAAGAGCGTTAATATATATTTAGATTGTACTTAGTTATTTAAGAGCACATATAAGTATTAATCCATCCTGACACTAATCCCTGAGGTGGATCATCGTATATTTCAGTCCATTCGCGAAGTACCTCAATTAAGGGCACTGTATCTTGTATGATCAGTTGATTCCCTGCTCCCAGTTTGACCTGGTATGCGGGTGAAAACACCTGATGTGTATTGCCATCTATGTAGATTGTTCCTTTAGCTCCCTCTATTTTAGCATCCAGCAGTTCATTCAGAAGCTGTTTTGTATTAAAAAGGGAATTCTCTAAAGAAACCGTGATATATTTTATAATTAATGCCCCCGTATCCCAGCCTAATGCACCAATAGCATCTGGCGCACGGCCAGTTTTACTTTTAAAAGCATTGCAATAAGCTACATTTCCGCTTGTGGCAGATTGAGCCGCCCATGGCAGATAAGAGCTAACAACTATTTCCTTATTGGTTATTCCATATTCTGGTAAATGAAGTTCTTCGAGCATGGCCGGATTAACGAAAATATTTAACGGAATTGCCGGAAATTCAATGGCAAGTCTTTCATAAAAAACCGGACTTAAATCACTGTAAACAGCCATAATATGGCGAACGTCATGATTTGAAGTTAAAAAGCTGGTTAGTGGCTCCATATCAAATTCCGCAGCATTAAATTTGCTGACGAAATTAAAAGCAACTGAACTTCCTTCATCTGCATACCCCTTGGTAATGGCATGGCAAAGACTATATCCACCATCGTAATAAGAAGTCGCAACAACAGCCTTACTGCTTACTTTAGCAGCATTTTTACCAATCAGCCTGCAATGCAGCGCATAATTGAGGGTATGATAAATTACAAAAGGTTGTTTTTTGACAGGAGGGTATTTAGCACCACTGTTCACTACAATCAGCAGTTTTTTTAACGCATTGATTAAAGGAAACAGGCACTCTATTGTTGGATGATCTGCAAAAACAATTAACAGGTCTGCTTTTTCATCCAGCAGCATGATTTCTGCTTCCTTCAGCATCAGCACCCCATCTGTTCCAAAGCCAATACTTGCCGTCAGTAGTTCAGGAGACAACGCAGTTGCCAGTTCAGCTAAACTACCTTTTAACCCGGTCATAAAATTATGAGAGATCAGCGGATAAGTCGTAGAATTTGGAAGCAGTACACCTATTTTCATATGCCTTAACCTTGTGATGGATAAATACCGAACAATGAAATGATATAATTGAGCACCACATATGGCTGCATATTATTATGAGGCTGACTGTTACCAGCACCAGATAATACAATAGTAGTATCCAGTGGCATCATGCCTGATGCTGTTGGCGTGCGGCTGAAATAGCGCTTTCCCGCGGCAATAGCAATCCCATTATTTACAGGAGAAGTCTGTGTATCAGGATCATTTGCCCTGACTTTCATATTCAGTTCTCCGGTTACGGTATGCGCATGCGGAGGAAGCTGATTGGGAGTTAAAGTTACATTCTCTACTCCTGCAAGCTGTCCAAGTACATAATTAGTACCCGATTGTGGATTCGTACCCATATGAACAGGTACACGGCCTCTTAAATCAGGCAAAGCAAAAGTATTCTGTCCGTCACCACCAAAGGTAGTGCCGATTAAATTGAATAAGATATCATTTTCCGAAATGGCCAGTAAGCTGCCATCGCAAAATGCCCATCCCGCAGGAGCAAAATTGCCACCAAAAATTGTTATTTCACCTACATAAGGTTGTGCTGCTGACATAGTTTTATAATTTAAGGTCTTGGAGGAAAAATGCCCTGTAAGGCGATAACAAAAATCACAACCAGGTAAGGCTGCATATTATTATGTGGTTGATTACCTCCCAGTATATTCGTTTGAGTATCCAGGTTCACCGCCAGAGGAGCCATATAATCTGTAGGGCTCGGTGTCGGCGAATAAAGCAGATCAGCACCTGGAGAAGTTGCAGGCAAACTGGCCACTGCATTTGCAGTATTAGGTGCCACCCCCGTTTTAAGGCCTGCACCCAATGCATGGGTATGCGCAGGCATTTCACTTAACAACAGTGTTTCTGAAGTTGTCCCGCTAACCTCTCCTAAATTGCGGTAAGTTAATCCGGGCCCCTGACCGGCCCCGATTGGAGCTGATCCTTTAAGATTCGGGAGTGCGAAAGTTGTTCTTCCATCTCCCCCATACGTTGTACCCAATAAGGAAAAAAGGGCCGTATTTTGAGATATAGACATTAATTGTCCATCACAGGTTGCCCATCCTCTGGGTGCAAAATTAAAACCAACCAAACCAATTTCCCCAACAAAGGGTTCCATGCTAGTAGCCATAATACAATAGATTTAAAATACTTGATTTAGTTTCTTGAAGGAAAAATACCCGATATACAGATACAGAAATTCAATACCAAAAATGGCATCCTGTTTTCATGTCCCTGTCCCGCACCGATAGTCTGGGTATTGAAAGGTGCATTATTATACATCCCCGTATCAGTCTGATTACTGAAGCGGCCCGCTAAAGCAGGGTTTGCAGCATAATAATTGTTTTCAGGAGTTAACACGGTGGCATTTCCGAGCCCCGCCTTTGCCCGAACATTTCCAGACCCCAAAGTATGGTTGTGCTGAGGAATTTCGTTCATCACAAGTGTGTGAGACTCTTCGCCAGAAACCTGTCCCTGAACAAAGCCATTACCTATGTGCATAGGGACTTTTCCTCTGAAATCCGGTAAAGCAAAGTTTTGTACACCATTTCCTCCGTACATGGTACCTAGTAAAGAAAATAAGGCTTGATTTTGAGCGATGGACAAGAGCTGCCCATTACATTGTGCAAAGTTTCGAGGCGCAAATCCGAAAGGAAATATGCCTATTGAACCAAGATATTCATCCATTTTGAGAGCGGATTTAAAGAATTGTTGTGAGCGTTTTTTTATGTAAAGTAGCCTGCTTGAATAGTTAAGTTGTTTAAGTATTGTTATTTGTGTCATAAAATTAGTTTATTTTTTTATAAATGCAATATTTTTTATTTTTTTTCTGTGACTTGGAAATGACAATATAATTTATCTAAGTTTATGGTGCTCTTAAATTTAACGCTATGTCAAACCGAAGGTCGTTTCTCAAAAACACAACCCTTGTAGCAACCGCTACCCTACTCAGCAAATCAATCAGCTCCTTTGCTAATCTTAGTAAAACCGCTGCTACTTTGCATGCTTCTGGTAAAAACGTGATTATTTATTACAGCAGTCAGCTGAATGGTCAGATACGTAAAGATCCCAAAGAACCCGGAGGTATAAACAATTTAAACAAATTGCTGAACAACCAGGATACCGGAGGCCTGATTTTAGACGCAGGAAATTTTTTAGGGTCTGATCATGATCTCACCCACCATTACGCAGTAATTGATGCCATGAATAAAGCCGGTTACCATACCAGTATGCCATCAGTACAAGACCTTGGTCATGGTGAGGCTCATCTAGCTAAATTATCAGATCAGATGAACTTTTGCCTGGTAAACTGCAACTATATATTTAATGATCTTAAACTCGCTGCGGCTGTAAAGCCATGGCAAGTTATCAGTTTCGGTAAATTCAAAATAGGGATTACCGGAGTAGGCCCGGAAATTAGTGGTATCGGTTTTCACGATCCAATCGAAAAAGCAAACCACGTGGCAACATACCTTAAAAACAACATGAATTGTGATTTTGTCGTATGCCTGTCTGGTCTTGATTATCAGAAAGAAGGCAATTCATCAGATAATATCACGCTGGCAGAACAGTCTGAAGCTATTGATCTTATTATTGGCTCAGGTATTCCGCATAAAAAAAATCATACAGTAGTCCTAAAAAATATAATTGAACATGATGTCTTTATCGGGCACACTGTTCCCCAGAGTTTAACGATGGGTAAGATGATATTCGGATTTAAAGATCAGCAAAAATCTTATGCAGAAAACAGGCACCTCGTTAACCATATCGACCAGGCTTGTTAAGCAGAATATCCCGACCTGAAATAAATTAAGAAACCCATCAGCTAAATCAACTGATGGGTTTCTTTAACGGCCGCCATGACGAAAATGCTCTTGGTTTGCCCTATACCTTTCACTTCTCCCAGCTTATTGACAAAGAAATTATGGTAATCTTCCATACTTTCCGCTACTATTTTGACCATAAAATCAAAATCTCCTGAGATATTATAACATTCTACAATTTCCTTAAACTCAAGCATCGCTTTAATAAAAACCGCACCCGATCTCTTATTATGTTCTCTCAAAGTAATCATGCAAAGAACAATCATTCCTTTGCCAACCAATTGTCTGTTCAGGATAGCCGCATATTGCTTAATCACTCCGCTCTTTTCCATTCGTTTAATTCGTTCATGAGTTGGCGTTGGACTCAAATGAATAAGTCCAGCTATTTCCCTGACGGTAAGTTTGGCATTCTCCTCCAGTAATCTGAGTATTTCATAGTCCTTCGCATCTAAGGATACGGAAACCTTTTCCGGCTGTTCTGTATTTGTCATAATTCATGGATCAAATAAGTAATTTGTTCTTTTAAAAATACAAAAATAACACGTTTGTACTGAATATTTATTATCATTTCTATAATCTATTCTATATAAATACCTTTGAAAGAACAATACCAATTTATGATTTCAAAAAAGAACCTTATTCTCACCATTGCTTCGATGGGTATTTTCGTAGAAGCACTCGATATCGCAATTATTAATCTGACCATTCCCTCTATACAAGCGCAGTTCAATATCAGTAACGACCAGGTACAATGGTTGCAAACACTATACGTATTACTTTATGGAGGTTTCCTGATTATCGGAGGAAAACTATCCGATGTAATCGGCAGAAAAAAGATCTTTATGATTGGCGCTGCCCTGTTCCTGCTCACCTCATTGGGCGCCGGACTTTCAGGCTCCTTTGTAATACTTGCTTTTTACCGTGCCGTGCAAGGTTTAGCCGCAGCATTGATCATGCCTTCAGCACTCTCCATTGTTACCCATACCTTTACAGAAAAAAATGAGCGCAGTAAAGCCATAGGAATTTTCAGTTCTTTTGCAGCCATAGGATCAGGCAGCGGTTTATCTATGGGTGGCATCATTAGCACCTATTGGGGCTGGCACTGGGTTTTCCTGATTAACGTCCCTATTCTGGCGCTCGTTATTTTCACTTCCTGGTATTATCTGGACGCAGATGGTCCACGTGACCAAAAGAAGTCACCAGATCTTATTTCAGGTTTTATATTAGTCGCAGCCTTGCTGATGCTGAGTTACGGTGTACATGAACTTGGTAATTTTCAAAAACACTATTTATTATTACCCGCTTTAGCAATTGCAATCGTAATTTGTATGAAGGTATTATTTACCCGTTTAACCACTTTAAAAGACCCTTTAATTGATTTATCAATTTTCCGTTCCCCAACAGTTGTGACCGCGAACGGCGTCTTTTTTCTATTGGGTTCTTTTTGGACAGGTTACCTGTTTATCATTTCACTGCTGCTTCAAAAAGACATGGATTTTAGTGCTGCCAAATCTGGTTTACTACTGGTTCCCTTCAGTATTCTGTCTGCACTGGTTGCTAAATTTGCATTACCTGCAATTATGAAAAGACTGAACATAGCCCGCACAGGCTTTCTTGGAATGACCATGATGTTAATCAGCGCAGTTTTGCTGGCAGCATCTCTGATGACCGGTCACTCTTTAATTTTAATTCTGCTTTCTGCTGCGTTTGCTTCAGGCCTGGGAATCACGATCAGTTACACTGGCCTGTCTGTACTTTCCATTCAGGATATCCCTAGTCAGCATTACGGTTTAGCTTCCAGCCTGGCTACGACCTCTTATTTTCTTGGCGCGGGAATCGGACTATCAATCCTGACCTTGTTTATGACCAGTAAAAACGTGACTGCTTCTGTAACTCCGCTTTCGATTGTAATTCTTGGTATCTATGCTTTCATTGGCCTGAGCTGGTTAATTGTTTTCATCAGAAATCAAAGTACAACTCAAAAAAGAGCGATACAAGTTTCCAAATAGTCCAACAAAATCAGGAGATAATACACGACCGCCCATAACGCTTCCATGATCTTTGTGGTGTTGATTCTATTCATGAATCACACCTTAAAAGATGATGAAAACACTATCAAAAACGGGAATCTTCGTTATTTTGTTAACCAGCAGTCTGACCATTATGGCAGGGACTGTTATTGCCCCCTCCTTAAATGAAACTGCCATACATCTTGGTTTTACCAATAACCCTGCATGGCTAATCACCCTGCCTTCACTGGGAGTTGTATTATTTGCTCCTTTCATGGGCAGAATATCAGACAAAAAAGGAGCTTACCTGCTGATGTGCTGGAGCCTTGTGCCCTATGCACTATTCGGTGTTCTCGGTGCTATTTTAAGTAACCCCTATATTGTTATCGCAGACCGCATACTTCTTGGTGCTGCCACTGCTGCTGTTCAAACAGCAGGCACAGGTCTGATTGCCGATTTTTTTGAAGGAGAAACCCGCATCAGGATGATTTCCTGGCAGGGTATGTCTATTGAAATGGGCGGCGTAATTTTTCTGAGTGCAGGTGGACTGCTCGGCGAAAAAGGCTGGCAGCTCCCCTTTCTACTTTACCTCACTGCTCTCATCTGCCTGCCACTACTACTCATTAGTGTTCCCGGAAAAACTAAAATCCCTTTTAAACTTCCCGGTTATCATCCGGATATTGTTCCCAAAGAGCTCCTGAAAATTGTGATCAGCACCGCTATTGCCATGGTACTGTTCTTCATCGTCTTCTCCGGACTTCCTCAATATCTGCCCGGTACATTTAATTTTTCAACAGCTCAAACCGGGTACTTCATGGCTTTTATCTCTTTAGTTGCTGTGCTGGCAGCGAGTTTCATGCCCCTGGTTGTTAAACAAATCAGCACAAATTACACCGTGCCTTTAGGATTTGCCTTTTTCATGTCCGGACAACTGTTATTTGCTGTTTCAGATCAGCTGACCGGCTTAATCAGTGCAGCAATTGCAACAGGCATCGGATTCGGTTTTACGATCCCGCTATTGAACCATGTGACCTTAGAAATCAGCAATCCCCAAAACCGGGGGCGTAACCTGAGCTATTATTCAATGGCCATATTTGGTGGTCAATTCCTGTCTTCCTTTATAGGCGGCTTGCCCTTTGACCTTAAAACCATCTTTGTCATTGCCGCTTGTATAGCGATGTTAACAGGCATCACCCTCCTTATTCACGCGAAATACACGCTTAAAATCTTTAAAACAAAGCATCAATTTTTAAACAAATAAATAATAATATCATGAGAATAGAAGAAGTAAATGACTTATTAAATCCGGGCTACCTGCCTTTCGAAGCTGGTTACAAACGTTATGAAGATGGTCTGCTGGTTGTCGCAGCGCGATCAAGCCTGATGAATATTACAGGAAAAATGATTGAGTGGTGGGTAGGTTATGTCCACAACTCAGAACAATATTCATGGTGGCATAAACAAGACCATGTATTCAGCGACTGGATTGGAGAACGCGGCACAGGAAAATATATTGGAGGCACTCATATCGCTCATGAACGTTTGGGCGGCGAGGAAATCCACAAATTAAGGATTACATTTCTTGACCCGGCTACCGTGATGGATACTTCCCGCTTTGCAGAATTGGGCGTAACAGCAGTACATGCACGTTTAGCACTCGAAGGCCAGCCCGGGTACGTTGCCAAACTCATGCACTTTGTCAGAGACACACCTTATGGATGTGAAATGCGCAGCAGGTTCTGGTTAGGATACTTTGAAGAAAATGAGCTGGAAAATGATTTTGAAACCCGTTCCAGGATATATCCTGATGCAGCGGGAGCCGGTTTACTCAAACATTGTCATGAAGAAATGAGTAATCTAGGTATTTTCCTTCCCGAGCTTTACGAACGTGAAACCGGAGAAAAGGTTAAAATTCATTCACTTGCAGATGTACTTTAATCTTCCCTTTCCATAGCAATTCAGGTTATAGCCCCTATCTTTACGGCATATAACCTGAATTTCCTGTCAAATCCTATGAAGTTCGTACATCAGATAGATCCTTCTAAATTTCTTATTTTCCCGCTCAGCGACTGCCCGGAAAAATATATGCAAAGTAAAAACAGGCAAGAGTATTTCGAAATAATCTGGTTCAGTCCAGAACATAACCCTGACAATGAAGTTGCCTCTGGAAGCCAGTTCGTCTATTTAATTCCCCCTTTTCGTTCTGTAATCATACCCATTGAGGATAAACAAGGTTACCTGATAGCTTTTAAACGCGATTACCTGGAAGAAGACGACAAAGAATATGCACTGGATATCTTCAATCTATTCAATATGCAGGGGCAGTACACTATGCTGCAACTTGATACAGATACGGCCAATCGTTTTAACCATCTTCAACCGCTGATCACAGAAGAATATCAGAATCCTTTTGGCACTTACCTCGTGCTGAAATCATTGCTTAAAGTATTCCTGCTGAATCTGATCCGCCTGAATCAGCATGCGTTTCTGAATCAGGATATCAATCAGAAAAGAGTCTATGAATTTATTCTGCTCATGGAGCGTTATTATCAAAAAGAGCGTAAAGCATCTTTCTATTCTGATCAATTAGGCATCAGTGAGAAAAGACTGAACCAGATCCTTAAAGAGAAAATGAATAAAACACTCACTCAGCTTTTGCATATCCGTTTAATTGTTGAAGCAAAGCGTAAACTCATAAGCAGTGAAAGGACGATTAAAGAAATCGCTTATGAGCTGAATTTTGAAGACCGGGCCTATTTCAGCAGGTTCTTCAAGAAACAAACAGGTTTAACAGCAGAACAATTTAGAAATCGTCAGACAAATTAGATTTCTGAAGGTCAAACTTATTCGAAAGATCCTGATCAATAGCCCGGGCAATTTTCAGATCTGATTTACCAGTTGCGAACCGGCTGCGATTCTTTTTAGTAATGTAATCGCTTAATTTTACATCTCTAAATTCGCCCTTGGTTGCGGTTTCGATATGATTAAAACTCAATTCAGAAACAGTAACCCGGTATTTAAAATCTTTGACATTCACAACTACTGAAGCATCCACAGGGTAGCTTAAAATCCCCGCCATTCCAAAAACAGTATAACCATTATAACGCTGTGCATCTACAACATACTTGACCAAGCGTCCGATAAGCTGATCACCATCAGGAGAAATACGACGATCAAACCTGAAACCTTTCGTTGTAGATAAAAGTGTAAAAAGCTGATTTCCAAGTTCATCAGCCGTTAATTTGGAAGTATAAACTTTCTGGAAGATAACCTCGTAGTTTTTTAAAACTACTGAAGTTCCCGGAACACTGTCCACCACACCATCAGATAACTTCTTCTGACCATTCTGGGCAAAGCAAAAAACAGGGAAAAACAGTGCGAATAATATGAGTTTCATAAATTTGGTAATAATTTCTTAAACAGGACAGATGCTCTTATATTTCAGAGCCATCTGTCCCGGCTAAGTTACGATCTTAAGTTATTTTTTTTCAGTTAATTATTATGGATATAACGCAACAGTTGCTTGTTTATCTTTTACAGATAATACGGTAGCGCCAGAATTACACTGACCACCATTCATCAATGACAGTGCATCTGTTCCGCCAACTCCAGGTACAGCTGTGGCAGAGCCTTCCCCAATAGCAGACCAGTTTGTATGTCTCAATGAAATATTGTGACCCAGCTCATGCGTAATTGTTCTTTGACGCTGAGCAAAACTATTTGCGGCAATATATGCCTTGTTAATTTTAATTAAGTTACCCGCAGCACCGCCAGAAGGAAATGTTCCCTGGCCGCAAACACCATTGCCAAGATTTTCATCTTTGATCAGGATGTCATAAGTTCCGCTTGTTACTATAGAGAATTTAACGGTAGAACCAGCAATTCCATTCCATTGATTCACAGCAGAAGTTACTTCTGCGTTCATGCTGGTCATAGAAGCATCAACTTTTACGCGTATATTTCTCTTATTGGTCGCATTTACAAGGCTACCTGTATAATATTGCTCAGTTTTTGGCTGACCAGCAGGTATAACCATGTTTTTCGGGAAGATAATATCTTCTTCCACTACATAGTGATCACCATTTTCAACAATAGCTGATGAAGGAAATCCAAGGCTCTGAATATAGGATAATACCTTTTCAGTTTTCTCAGTTTGAGGATCAGGGGCTACAGGTGTTTCTTTGGTTTTAGAACACGATGCGATCACTATTGCGGCCAGCGCAATGAAAGTGAAGTTTTTCAAATTTTTGTTCATAGGGTTGATTGTTAGGTAGATCGTAACACTACAATATACAGAACATTCATTTATTCCTGTAACTTTTTTGATATTTATTTTAAACCAGTGTTAAAAATACACGCTTTTAAAAAGGCTATATTAAAGCAAAAACCCAATTAATATAGCCTGACAAAAAATATTACTTAATAATTTTCCCATTTACTTTTATATTTTTCCAGCCATCATCCAATCCGACACCTTTAAGATAGCTCACCCTGTGTGTACTGCCTTTTAAATTAGGCTGGTTCACCATATCGAACTCAAAAGTTCTTCTGTCAGCGGTTTTTTCTACCAACTTAACCTGGTAATCATTTGTACTTTTATCATTCAAAGTAAAAAAGACATCATTCACATTGGCATTAAATTTCGCATGTGTGTAAACTACTCCAGGCTGATCAGGATAACCTTCCAATAACTGGTTTTGCTCATCTATTCTCAGATACTTGATATCCGTGGCATCTCCGCCAACTAAAGAATAAAATTTATAATAAAGTTTTTTGTCAATCCGCACTGTATCTTTAATTTCAGTGTAGGAACTTGCGCTGTGGGCCCACCTATTCCCGATCTGCATTGGCATAAAGGAATCTGCTGCCGCAACATGTTGTACTGCTGCTTTTTTCATTTTACAAGAAGGTATTGCTAAAATGACTAATAAATACATTAGATAAGAAGTTTTCATAAGGTTAGATTTTTTAACTAATTTATGAATTTAATCCAATAATTCCAGACTTCCTATCTTTGAAAGATCCAGCATGAGCTGTCCATTGTCATCTCTGGAGAAAATAGTTACAAATCTTGCATTATGGATAATATTTTCATCTTTATAGGAAGTCCGGGTATGTACAGTCTGAGAAAAAGTATCATCAAAAGCCTTTAATAAAACCAGTATTTCGACTTCAGCCTCTGCTAACTCTTCTGCTGTTTTATTATATAGCGGACTATTTTCATCAATAGGATGAACTACCGTCCAGCTCATTGTCAGCAGGCCTATTTTTGATCTTTCCAATTCTAAGGGATAAAACCGCCTTTTCTTCTGATCTCCGATCAATTCATTATAAGAAAGCACGACCTGCACTTCTATTTCTATCAGCTGGTTATTTCTTAAATTAGCCAGTCTGAACATCAGCCCCTTAATTTCCTTATAAGGTGCGATCACCATATTCTCACTGTAAACAACTTTAGCAGTTGGCCGCGAAAAACGGCCATATAATAAACCCGTTGCCAGTGCAAAAGCCAGCAAACCCAGCATAGATTCAAATGCCGCGAGGCAGCTCGTTAAAAAGCCATCAGGACTAATATGTCCATAACCCACAGTAGAAATAGTCTGTGCTGAAAAGAAGAAGGCATCAAAGAAATGATCTCTTGGTGTAATTCCGTCAGCCCCTTTAAGATGTTCAATACCAATTAAAACATATAAAGACGCAAAGAGTATATTAACCAGCAGATAAGCAATCAGCAGGATGAACAGGAATTTCTTCCAGGTCATAGAGATCAGCCAGTTATAGGTATCGGATGTTCTGATAAATGGCAGGCCAATGCGTCTTATATTCGAAGACCCATCTGCATTCATCATTCGCTGATCCCCGAGGATTGGTTGTGTACCAAATCCAAGATCATCGTCAATTTGTGATTTACGTTTAAATAGCGCCATAATTTCCACCTAATTTTAATGAAAATTCAGCGTATTCTAAAATAACTGGTTTAACAGGTACCTTTTAGCCACCAATTAAAACAACCATTGATGCAATGATTACTCCCGCAATAATGATAAACAGGGCGTTTTTACTTGATTCTACTATCATGATATGAGTTATTTGTTTTTTTATACCCATAAGACGCCGTTACCAATCAATACCCCTACTGCTGGTGTAAAAATAAAAAAGCCACTGTCTATTTTCATAAACAGTGGCCTTCAATATTATAATTATAATTACTTATTTAGCACTTATTAAATCAATCGTAAAATCTAATATTGAGTTTGCCGGAATAGGCCCTTTATCTACATTTCCATAACCTAACACAGAAGGAATAATTAAACGGATACGACCACCAGGTTGAATAAAAGGTACTCCAATCTGCCATCCAGTAATAACACCACCTAAAGGAAAAGATATTGGTGTGCCATTGCTCTGATCAAAAACATTACCATTCAGGAAACGGCCTGTATAATTTACCGTAACAGTGGTAGAGTTATTGATTTTAACAGTGCCAGACCCAGGGGTTATAATCTGATAGAATACCCCGGTTGCAGGATCCTTAATTGCAGGAATTTTATTCGCAACTACAAAAGCTCTTATTGCTGTAGTATCTGCCCTGAACTGTGGATCAGGGTCATAAGTTTCTTTTTTCTTGCAGGATGTAAACGCAGTTACCGTACAAACAAGTAATACCAGGAGGTGTTTAATCTTTATCATCGATTGCAAATGTAAATTTATTTTAGTGATTCACTAAAAAGTTTGAGCAAATTCTTAAGAAAAAACGCCACATTAAATCACCTCATTCCCCAAGGTTCCAGGCTACTACATTCCACAGCTCTTTTTCGTCCCTGTAAGTACCAATCACTTCGAACCCCATTCTCTGGTGAACCTTTAAGGAATTAATATTCCTGGTGGAGATCTCCGTTACACACAACTGATACAGCTCTCCCACTTTACTTTTAGTTTCCTGATATAGACGGTTCAAAAGGCCCTGCCCCCTAAAATCACGATGCACACACACCTGTCCGCCAACCATGTAGTTATAACTGCCTAACAACTCTCCCCGGTAACGACAACGTTCAAACTCATTAAACATCGGTATCAGGCTTGACAATTCATTTCTCAAAGAAACATGCATGGCCAGATTATAACCAATTACCCGGTTATTAAAGGTTGCGATGACCTGAGGCAAATGACCAGCCATCTTTTTTAACAATGCCAGATTATGCTCCGCAAACACGAAACCCTGCTGCTGTTGCTGAGCAGCACTTATAGCGCTGTATAGATTCTCCTGCTGTAAAGCAAGGATTTGATTAAAATGAAGGTCAGTAGCAGCGACCTCCAGAACTATAGCTTCGGAAATAGATTCTTTATTCATATGACATGCATCTTTTAATCAAATTTCCTAATTTTACCAGAACCAGTACAGATACAGTTTTACCTAATTTAACCATAACAGTTATAACTGATGACAAATTCTGATCCAGCCAGTAAAAGCTATTTATATGAAAATATTGCCGCGGATATTACCCATCAGATTTACGCCGGCGTACTCGTTTCAGGAGACAAACTCCCTTCACTCCGGACTATACACCAACACTATAAAGTAAGTATCAGCACTGCATTACAAGCCTACTACCTGCTGGAAAGTAAAAGTCTGATCCGTTCTGTACCACAATCAGGTTATTATGTAAGTTATAAACTCCAAAACATGGCGCTTCCTAACCAAAGCAGGCCATCTTTATCACTTAGCAACGCAGATACCTCCAACATTGTCAGCAACGTTTACGACAGTATCAGCACTGACCATATTATGCTTTCCCTTGGTGTTCCCTCTGCCGAACTACTGCCATTACCCAAATTAAATAAAGCACTAAGCCATGCATTACATACCCTGCCAGCACACGGATCAGGTTACGAACATGTTTTAGGCAATCCTAAACTCCGCCGCCAGATTGCACGCTTATCGGCAAACTGGGGAGGAAAACTTACAGAAAATGATATTTTAACCACCGCAGGCTGTACCGGTGCGATGTTCCAGGCCATGGTTGCACTGACACAAAAAGGAGATACCATAGCCGTAGAAAGCCCGGTATACTTTGGGATTCTGCAATTAGCACTAAGTTTAGGGTTAAAAGTACTGGAACTTCCTACTCATCCTGAAACAGGTATTGAACTGGAAGCTTTAAAAACAGCCCTGCAAAAGAATAAAATCAAACTTTGCCTGTTCATCAGTAATTTTAGTAATCCTATGGGAGGTACAATGCCAGCGGAGCATAAAAGAGAAGCCGTCAGACTCCTGGCACATCATGATGTACCATTGATAGAAAACGACCTCTATGGCGATCTGTATTTTGGCGCCGGCAGACCAGTAAACTGTAAAACATATGATGAAAGTGGCCTGGTACTTCTATGTAGTTCAGTTTCCAAAACATTGGCCCCCGGATATCGGGTCGGCTGGCTTACCCCGGGCAAATTCACAGAACAAATCAGGCGTGTGAAATTTGCTACCGCTATTTCTTCCACAACCCTTACACAAGAAGCAGTAGCAGATTTCCTTGAAAAAGGACGTTACGAAAGTCATCTGAAAAAGCTAAGAAACACCTTAAGCAGTAACAGTTTGCACTATAGAGAAGCCATCCGGAAGTATTTCCCCGAAGGAACAAAAATCAGCAGGCCCAAAGGCGGCTTCATGTTATGGGTAGAACTGAACCCCAAAATCAATACGGCAGAACTTTATGACCAGACCATTAAAAGAAAAGTAAGTTTTGCCCCGGGCAGGATGTTTACGCTGCAAAACCAGTATAACAACTGTCTGCGGCTCAGCTACGGATTACCCTGGACGCCTCAACTCAACAATGCCATAAAAACCATTGGAAACTTAATTCATTAAAGCTTTTTATTTAACTGGAAGATTCTGTATCACATATCTTGCTTTGATTACGTGAAATGACATTTAACAGAGGCAGACCACCAGCCATTAAAACACCCCGCTAAGGAGTAGGATTTTAAAAGCCAACTACGGTTTTGTAAATAGTACGTACGCTGGAAACAATAACCAGCGTTCCAACTGCAATCAGGATTGTCTTCGTATTTAATTTCCCCGCAAACCTTGCTGCAATCGGCGCTGCGATCAGTCCTCCGATAATTAAACCAGCGATAGTCTGAATATGGCTCGTACCCAAAATAATGAAGAAAGTCAACGCACTGGCCAGCGTAACAAAAAACTCAGTTAAACTGACCGTACCTATAATATAACGTGGAGTTTTACCCTTTGCAATCAATGTACTGGTCACCAAAGGCCCCCATCCACCACCACCAAAGGAGTCCAGAAAACCACCAGCCCCTGCTAACCAGCCAGCATGTTTCACCTTTCTGGATTCATTCTTTTTCCTGAAAGCATTTAATAATATCCTTAATCCAAGAAACAAAGTATAAACAGATAGTGCTGGCCTGAGCCAGTTTCCATAAGATTCACCCAGAAAAGAAAGTAACCCAGCACCAATAATCGCCCCTAAAACTCCAGGCAATAACAAAGTCTTAAAAAGCTTTTTATTGATATTTCCAAACTTGTAATGACTGAAACCAGAAGCACCGCTGGAAAACATTTCTGCCGTATGGATACTTCCACTAATTGCAGCAGGATTAAGCCCGGTAGACAATAAAACTGTGGTAGAAATCACTCCATATCCCATGCCCAAAGCCCCATCGACCATTTGCGCTACAAATCCGGCCAGTAACATCCATCCAAATGCGGCATCCAGATCAAGTGTTTTAGCGAAAGCCTTAAAAGCATCTATAAGATTGATCAAAGGATAAAATGAAGCGATCAGATGCCCGATAATCATGAAACCTAAAGCAAACAAACACCGGCCGGCAATTTTCTTCCAATACCTGCCATCACGGACAGTAAGCGCAGCAGAAGATAGGGTTGAAGTTTCTTTAGCGAAGGAAACTCCTTCCTTTTGTGTGATTTGATTTTCTGAAGAGGACGACGACATATTGATATACTGACGATTAGGTTTGCCAATATACAATAAAGTATACTAATTTAATAGACTAAAAAATAATTACTGAATTTACCTCTCCATATCAAATAACAGTTATTAATATGCCTGAATGAGGACTTCAGCAGGAATGTGCAGTATGTCAATCAATTTACGTATCATAGCTAAACTTAATTTTCGTTTTCCTGATAAAATCTCAGACTTTCTTGAACGGGTTCCCAATAAAGCACTTAATTCATTTTCAGATAAATTCATTTGTTCCATACGAAATTTTATAGCTTCTATTGGATTTGGATAAGCAACAGGATAATGAACTGATTCGTAATCTTTAACCAATAAACTCATGATTTCCAACTCATCAGAAACAGCCGACCCCTCTATAATATCTGTTTGCATCAACTCATAAATATGAGCTAAAGCATTATCGTATTCTTCCTCAGTTCTAATTGGTTTTAACATAACTTATTGTTTTAGCATTTATTTTATCGTATTGTTTATGCAAGCCAAACCAAACAACAAACACAATTTTTAAACGGTACTCTATATCAACGATCAAGCGATAGGTATTACCGTGGATATTAAACACAACCCGCTTTTCATTTAGTATAGAGGCATTTTTGTATTGAGCCTTTAGTTCATTGGGATTATTCCATGAAGCCAGGGCTGCTTCTTCATGCCAACTTAATAAAGCTTGCTCTGCCTGATGAAACTCGGCAATGTAATCTTTCAGTGTTTTTATTGCTATAACCCGCATACTTAGCAAATATAATATTTCGTTCCCAAATTGGGAACGAAATACAGTTATTTATTCCTCCTTATCCCTTGCCACTTTTAAAGTAATTCCTATCTTTGCGCCCGCCAATTCTTATTTAGACCAACACTAAACAATAGATCTAAATCAAACATTATCAGCTAATTACAAATTAGCGCAAACCCTATTAAACACACCATATGATTAAATTTTTTACCAGTTTAGGAACAGCCATGCTCCTCTGTTGCGCAATTCAGGCACAGACCATCAAAGGTACAGTACACGATAAAAACACCGGGGAAACCATTATAGGGGCAAGTATTTCCGTAAAAGAACACCCCGGAAAAGGTGTAATGGCAGATGCACAAGGTAAATTCACTTTACAACTGCAATCAGGCGAGACGCTGATCGTGAAAATGATTGGATATAAAGATTTCCAAAAGCAATACCAGGTTATTAAAGACGGTCAGCAAATCAACATCTCCCTGGAACCTGGCGTTGAACTGCAAGAAGTTATGGTTACCGCCAGTTTGGCCAATTCAAGAAGTAAAAAAGCAATTGGAACAAACATCGATCACATTAATGCAGCAGGAATTGTTGCCACCAGTAACCCCTCTTCACTCGCAGACATTGTTAACGGAAGAATCAGCGGCGCACAAGTTTACAATACCAACGGTAAAGTAGGCATGCCCATCCGCTTCGACATCCGTTCGTCCGCCACCTTCAGCATGGATCGTGATCCACTGATTTTTATAGACGGTGTACGTTACGGCAGTAGCAATACCTCAGACATTAACTCTTCTCAGGAAGCCATGAGCGCATTGAACGACTTACCCTTAAATGATATAGAATCTATCGACGTCATTAAAGGCCCCGCAGCAGCAGCCTCTTACGGTGCTGAAGCTGCAAACGGTGTCGTAGTTATTCAAACTAAACGCGGCTTAAACGGTAAAAAAGGAATAGCTGTCAATGTAAAATATACCACAGGATTCAGCGAACTGGCCAGAAAATATGATCAGTTTGTCAATAACGACCCCTTAAACGATTTCTTCAGAAAAGGAACAGAACAACAACTATACGCCAATGTTACTTCTCAAATTGATGAGAATAACAGCATTTTCCTTTCTGCAAATACCAATAAAAATGCAGGTATCGTTCCTGGAAATCAGGATAACAGGCAAACAGTGCGTACAGGGTATGACTTTACAAAAGACCGTTTTAAACTATCGCTTACCGCAGGTTACGTCAAAGGGAAATTAAGTATCCCGCAATCAGCCTCAGGACGTGACGATGCAATCTGGAACCTGATGCGCGACCGTACCCCATGGCCATTTATTGCCGAAGAAAGCTGGCGGGCCATTCAAAAAGAATATGAAAACGACCGCTTTACAGGAAGTTTGAAACTCGCTTATACCTTTCCTTTTGAAATCAAAGCAGAAACTTTAGTTGGCTTAGACCTGAACCGTATCGACGGCTTAAATTATCTTCCTTACGGCTACTTGCAAGGCACAAACAATACCGGAAGCAAGCAAATCAGTAACCGCCGTAACCAGAATATGAACTGGGACTTTAAATTATCCCGCAACTTTGTATTCAATCCGAAATGGCAATTAAACCTGTCCTTCCTCTCTCAGGTTACACAAGCATCTGAGAAAGTTACCGGAATCAGTGTCCGTAACTTCGCTGTTCCCGGAATCAGCAATATCGCTTCCGCAGCAGAAATTTTAGGCACTACAGACAACACCTTCGAAAAGCGCACACACGGATTATATGGAGAGGCCTTTTTAAGCTACGACAACAAATTATTTATCAATGCCGGGCTTAGACGCGATGTATCCAATATGATCGGAAGAAACGTAGCCAGCATCTGGTATCCGACAGTAAGTGTGGCCTATAACGTAGCTGGCATGGACTTTTTGAAAGGAAAAGTAGAAGAATGGAAATTCAGAGCTGCCTATGGAGAATCAGGCCGCTTACCTTATCCGGGTGATGCACAAACCGCTTACCTGGTAGAGAACTCTTCTTTTGGGACTATAGTAAAACCTTTAAGGAAAGGAAATCCGGATATCAAACCAGAACGTACAGGTGAATTTGAAATCGGAACTGATGTAAAAATATTCAACCAGAAATTAAGCTTTACCTATTACAGGCAGTATACCCGTGATGCAATCGTTTATACAACCCTTTTACCTTCACTGGGCTTTCCGTCCAGCTTAAGTGGTGACTATCCTGAAAACATTGGTAAAATACAAGGTCAGGGACTGGAAATTTCTTACAATAGCAGAGTCTTTACCAGTGCAAATAAAAAACACAGTCTGGACATTTATGCCATCTTCAATCAGCAATCTAATAAAGTAATCAATTCAGGTGATAAAGATATTCTGAGTTCGGTGAACCTGATCAGAGCCGGATTGCCAGCATTTGCTTTTTACTCCAACCTTTCCCAGGGCCCGGTATTTGATGCCAAAGGCGTTTATACAGGTGCAAAAGAAGGCCCGCTACAAGAATTAGGTAAACCTTTCCCTACTTACAACGGGTCATTAGGATTTGGCCTGCAACTATTCAACAACCTGCGCATACAATCACTTCTCACCTATTCAAAAGGAGCTAAAGTTTATAATATTTCGGCAAGAAATGTGGCTTCACAAGGAAATAACTATGAAGCCAAAGAAACTTTAAAATCACAATTAGCTACCCTTACACCAGGCACGGCCGATTATATCTCCACCGCTACCGCCCTGTCAAAAGTTGAAGGCGTAAGAGGTGATTTCATCCAAAAAGCAGACTTCATCAGACTAAGCAATTTAACCATGTCTTATGACTTAGGTAACTGGGCAAAACGCTATACAAAAGGGGTATTGAAACGCTGTGTAGTTTCCGTAACAGGAAATAACCTGTGGTTAACTACAAACTACGGCGGCGCTGAACCTCAGATTGATTCTCAGGGTGGAAGTAAAAGAACTAAAGGGATTAGTTACCTGTCTTCAGACTGGACAGCCGTTCCAGCTCCCCGCACTTATGCATTTAGTTTAAATATTGGGTTTTAATCAGTATTGTTTATCAAAAGATTATGTTAAAGAACAAAAGATATATTTTTAGAATCGGAGCGGCACTTTGTATCGCATTAACCTTTTCATCCTGTAATAAATGGGTCAATGATCCGAAATCACCAGACAGTACCGTTGATGAATCACAACTCAGCAGCCTGGAAATGTTAGGCCGTATCGATAAAGGAGTTTATGTCAACGGGCCAATCATTGCAGGTGTCTGGCGTGCAGGGGCTACAGCCTCTTCAGACTTACTCGTGGCCTCCGGTGCAATTGCAGACGAAATCACTTCTGCCGCTGTACCTAATTCACCTTTTTACAAAGAGCTGGATGAAGATAAACTGAGCCCGGATAACCCTTCTCTTTTTAGCGCATGGTCAAATGTCCAGAACTACAGAGCAAGGGCAGAAGACGCTATCAAACTCGCCACACAGCAAAATCCTTCAGAAGAAGATAAGTTGAAAATCAAACAAGGCGCGTTAATCAATGCCCGTTTACACGCGGGTTATGCCTGGATGTTGCTGGCGGATTACTTTACAGTGAGTGAAGCAAATCGCGCCGTTTATGCAGATCATATGCTGGTTAAACATGAACAAGCTTACGCCAAAGCACAACGCTATTGGGAAGAAGCATTGCCAATAGCCAACGATCAGGAAAAAAGACTATTACATTCCTTATTGACTAAACTAGGCATAAGCACCCAAAATTACGCTTTGGCTGTAGCCCATATCAATCAATCATTTTCAGCAGCTGAAAACTTTGCTTTCTTAAATACAGTAGGTACTGTAAGTAATGCTTTCTTTTCTGCCTTAAGTATTAATGTCAGAGATGCAGCTGTTGATCCGACATTGGTTGCTGTATTAAAAACAACAGCCGATAAAGCGCGGAACCCTGTTTTAAAAGCCCCTAAAGGACACTGGTCATTAACTTATTTTAAAGAAAGAGATCCGCTGCTGGTTACTGATTTTGACGAAATGCAGCTGATCAGAGCAGAACTCGCTATCCGCGGCCTGTTAACTGGAAATGCAGTTGACTATGTGAATACAGTAATTGCGAAATATGATCCGGCTGGTAAATCCAACCTTCCGGCACAAAACCTGACCCTTACCGATATTACAGCAATCCGCAGGATATTTTTATCCTGGAGAGGAACCCGTTTAATTGATTTGAGAAGATTCAATATCGACGGAGATCTGACCCCGGGATTTACTAAAAGGAACTGGCACTGGATTGGTGTTCCTGAAATTGAAACCAGGTAAATCACCAATTGTCCACGATCGTATTGTGATCTATGTTGGAAGGGTGTTGGAAGGGTGTCGAACCCTTCCAACACCCTTCCAACATAGATCACTTCTAGTTGCTGGATAGTACTTCGTTATAGCGGTAATTCTTTCCCTTTATGTAATCCCTTTGTCATAGCTGCCTTTACTTATTTAGAAAGATTACAAATAACATATCTTTACCCGTAGTAAACCAGAGAAAAGCTACGATGAGTGAAACAAAAAAAGAATTACCTGCCATTGTCCGCGGAGTATTAGCCGTAAAAAACAAGGCGTATCTCACCCCTAATTATATCCGCATCACCCTTACCGGAGATGATGTACCTCTTTTTGCAGAGACAACCCCAGGGATCAATAATAAAATCTTTATCCCTCCCGCAGGAGTCAACGAGATCCATTTCCCTGATTTCAACTACAGTACCGGAGAATGGTCTCACGCGCCAGAACACTTAAAGCCTGTCATCAGAACTTATACCCACAGAGCTATCGACGTGGAAAAGAAGGAAATGACTATAGACTTTGTTGCACACGGAGAAACCGGTCCTGCATCAGCATGGGCAATCCATGCTAAACCAGGAGATATTCTGGGTATCCTGATGAAAGCAAAAGAATCAATACTTTATCCAAAAGCAGATTGGTATCTGTTAGCTGCCGATGCAACCGGAATACCAGTTATTGCCGCTATACTGGAAACTCTTCCAGCTACCGCAACCGGAGTTGCCTATATTGAAATACCAACAAAAGAAGACGAGCAGGAATTAAAAACCAACGCAGACATTCAGATCAACTGGATTTATAACGCACATCCCGGAGAAAAAACGCTGCTTGCCGATGCCGTACGTACTGTAAAAATACCTCAACAACATAACACAACCCGTTTTGGCTATGCGGCAGCCGAATTTTCAACTGTAAAAGACATTCGTCAATTTCTGCGTAAAGAACAACACTGGGATCAAAGTGAACTATACGCCTACTCCTACTGGAAGTTAGGAGCCAGCGAAGACGGTTCAGTCAGGGCACGACGGGAAGAACACCGGGAAGAAAAGTAAAGCATATTTGTTTGCATAAGATTTAGCTACATTTGGTTTCCACAGCATCCAAATGTGACTAAATCTTATACGCATGAAGAACAAGTTTTTTTATATGATCCTCGCTGTTCTGTATGGACAGTTATCTTTCGCACAAACGCCAAAACTATTTCTAATCAATGCTGACCAGCTTAAAGCAAAGAAAGAAGCTTACCAGCAAAAAGATAAAGCAATTAAACCCCTGGTAGATCAGGTAGTTCGTAAGGCCGATGGTTTCCTGACCGCGAAGCCAAAATCTGTGATGGATAAATCATCAACTCCACCAAGCGGATCAAAACACGACTATATGAGCCAGGCGCCTTATTTCTGGCCTGATCCTTCCAAAGCTGACGGAACGCCCTATATCAGAAAAGACGGTGAACGTAATCCTGCTATTCATCAAATAACCGATGCGGTATTTCTGCATAATCTCACTGAACAATGTCAATTCTTATCCCTTGCCTATTACTTCACAGGTCAGGAAAAGTATGCTTTAAAAGCCAGTGACTTGCTAAATGCCTGGTTCATTGCACCCGAAACAAAAATGAACCCCAATCTGAATTACGCACAAGCCATACCGGGCGTAAACGATGGCAGGGGCATTGGTATTATTGAAAGTCGTTCCCTGGTTGAACTCGCAGACTGGATGGGACTTTTGGCCAGTTCAAAATCAATCACAGCCAAACAAACTGAAGACATTAAAACCTGGTATAAACAATACCTGGATTGGATGTTAACCAGTAAAAACGGGAAAGACGAACATAGATCCAAAAATAATCACGGTACTATTTACGATACGCAGATAGTATCTTATGCTTTATTTACAGACCAAAAAGAACTGGCAAAAAAGACCATAACTGCAAGTCTGGAAAGAATAGCAGTGCAGATTACACCAGCAGGTGAACAGCCGCTGGAACTTGCCAGAACAAAAGCTTATAGCTACAGTACAATGAACCTGAACGATGGCTGGTTTAACCTTGCCCTATTAGGAAAACATGCTGGCGTTGAGGTATGGAACTATCAGACTTCAGATGGAAGAAGCATACACAAAGCACTGGATTGGTTAATTCCATACGGTATGGATCAAAAAGCAAAAGACCGCAAACAAATTATACCCTACAACACAAGTGAATTGTACAGATTATTGACACTTGCAGGTACAGCCTACAAAAATGACGCTTATTTCAAACAAGCCGAAGCTATACCAAAAGATAAAGACACGCAGTTAATTGACCTGCTTTATAAACCCTGAACAATTGCTAATATTAAGCCCTTAATCTGATAAAGATCAAGGGCTTAATTATGTACTAATACGCTACTTTATAATCCTTGACCACCTCTTGTCCCGTCCATGCCTTTAAAGAAGTCCATGCTGCTGCCGGCCCCGTCCAAAACTCATTATCTGCCGGAAGCCCAAGCGTCAAAAACCCTAAAGTTGCCATATACAAACTTCCTGTAGAAGTATAATAATCTGCGATTGCCGGCTGATGGCCATTAAAACCTAATACCAGCCAACCTTTATCATCAAAATTCTGATCTCCTGTGAACATATTCTGGATCACTTTGGTTAACCCGCAACGAACCTGCGCCGGCTTTACATAAGCTGGAAGTTTCTCCAGTAACGCAGTCTGGGCCAGTGCCTGAAATGCCGCTGTCCGGTAAGTTACAGAACGTCCATAAGCCGGATAAGTACCCTCCGGAGAAATAATCCTTTCCAGATACTCCGAATATCTGACCATTCTTTTTAACGCCTGATCATAATCACTTACCGGTGCTTTTTTATGGTCAGCCAGAATCTTTTCAAGATCAACCAGCATCGTATGAATTACATATGAATTATAATAATCCATACTGAATTTTTCACCATCACTATACCAGCTGTCCCCTACATACCACTCTTTCATTTTATTGACTGCAAACTGAACCCTTGCAGGATCATATTGCTCGCCAATACTCAATAAAAAACCTTCCGTTAAACCAGAGAACAAAAGCCAGTTATTGTAAGCTCCGCTCCGGTCTCTCAAAGACTTAAACTCCTCTACAAAGCGAGCTTTAGTTTCCTTGTCCAAAGGTTCCCACAAAGCTTCTGGCGCACGAATAAAAGCCTGAGCCACATAAGCAGCATCTACAATCGGCTGACCTTCAGTTCTGAAATTCAAATAATCAGGACTTTTAGGATTTACTGCATTCTTCAACCCCTTTAAAAGCAAGGTGCGCATCTCTTTACGCATCTTCCCTTCCTCAGTACGGTCATCAGGAAGAGCCAGCCAGGGCGCTATACCAGCCATTGTCCTGCCAACCGCTTCCAGATAAGTCACACTTTTAAGGTTCAAAGCATATTCAGGCCCTGTTTCCAAAGGCATCTTCTTTTTTAATGTTTCGTTAGCCAGGTTATAAACCACGGGATAAGAAATCTTATATAATGCTTTGACCCAAACTTGTCTGTCTTGTGCTCCAGTAGCAGGTTTGCCCTTACCGGTCTGCTGTGCAGCAGTGGAAAAAACAACCAGGAAAGACAAGAATAGTATCATTTTTGTACGGAAAAATATCATAAGGTTATAGGGTTAATCATTTACAAATACCACTTTTTATATCTTCCTAAAGCTTCCAGGAAGTAATAATCGGCATAAACTAAAGGTACATCAATTTCACTGTTCAAAGGAAGTGCACCTGTACTATGTAACAACAGAAAACCACCGTTTTCACCTAATTTAGCACGGTATACCGGAGTTGCCAGAGATCTGATCATCGTCTCTGCCGAAGATAGAAATTCCGTTTTCTCCTTACCTTCTGCGGTATACTGAGCCAGCTCTAACAAAGCCGATGCAGCTATAGCCCCCGCAGAAGCATCACGTTCCGCATAAGGGATTTTTGGGGCATCAAAATCCCAGAAAGGGATTTTATCAGCAGGCAGGTTTGGATGGTTCAGGATAAAATGAGCAATCCCCTTTGCCTGATCCAGATATTTTTGATCCTTAGTATCCCGGTACATCATCGTATATCCATACAATGCCCAGGCTTGCCCGCGTGCCCATGCAGAACAATCAGCTGCTCCCTGCCACGTCGCTTTACGGTTAACTTTTCCAGTTGTCAAATCATAATCTACCACGTGATAAGAGCTAAAATCAGGTCTGAAATGATTCTTTAAAGTCGTATTGGCATGTTTAACAGCAATATCTTTATACTTCGCATCTCCTCCGTTATCACTCACCCAATTCAACATTTCCAGGTTCATCATATTGTCTATGATCACCGGACATTTCCAGTATTTATTTTTATCCCACGACTGGATAGATTCAATTGCCGGACGATAACGTTTAGCCAGCGAAGCAGCAGACCTGTCAATAATTGTTTTATAAGCAGGATCTTTGGTGAGGCGGTAAGCATTGCCAAAACTGCAAAACATCATAAAACCAAGATCATGATTACCACTGTAATTTTGATTCGGCTCAATAACCTTCAATGCTTTTTCAGCTGTCTTTTTCACCGCGGCATCGTTAGTCTGTTCGTAGATATACCATAACGAACCGCTATAAAAACCGCTGCACCACCATTTGATATCGTAGGCAACCAGTTTATTATTTTTAGCATCAAAACTTTGTGGCGTTAAACCAGCAGGGATGTTCTTGTCCAGAACTTTGTACTGTTTTACAGCAAAATTAAACTGTTCATCAATTAATTGCTTCATGCTTTGTAATTGTGTTCCTGATTTCTGCGCAAAAGAGGCAGATCCCGCCAGTAAGAGTAGTCCTGCAATTAAATTGATTTTCTTCTTCATCTTATTTTTTGTTTTTTACTTAATCATTTGTCCTTAATTATGTCCGGGACTTAAACGGTTGCTAACCGTAGCACCCCGTTGTGCACCCAATGGTAAAACACAATTCAATTTCTTTACCTCTTTTAATCCGGGTAATTTCACTTCAAGCTGTATAACCGTATTTTCCTGCGCAGGATCCGCCACATTGATAATCGGATTTTCCGTATGTAAACCTTGAATCAGAATCGTACAAGCCTTATCAGCCTTAATGCTGAAATCTTCCGCCGAAAACACGCCATCTTTATAAAAAACCAATTGTAAAAGATCCAGCCCCTTATGTTCTACAACCTGTAAATCTGATGTATTACTTAAAATTCTGAGCATGGATAAATTATAACTCCGCATTGCGCCCGCATCCTTTAATCCCGGAACCACTATATATTCGTAATGTCCGGCCAAAGGTTTAACCCCATGACTTAAAGAAAGCTGAAACACTTTCCCGCTTATTTCTTCTTTTGACTGAGACTGATTGATCCGGTACCAACTTCCTTTTTGCAATTTATCACTCACAATAAAGCCCCCGCCTTCAGGAAGAAAATAACCAATATGGTCATGCCATACCCATCCAGGCGCAGCATGCGCTTTATCCAAAATGACCTCTCCCTTTAACCAGCTCTGATTTAAAGTAGTCTTCACTTCTTCCGAAGCGTCACTTTTGATTCCAGCCCCTAAACACACTACCTCTTTATCAAAAAAGAACCATGCCTTTTTAGCCTGTACGCCATCAATATCCTGCGTATAAACAGACAAACCATATAAACCATTGCTCACCCCACCAACAAAAGCAGTTGTTCCGGGAATCCCCCAATCCTGCTTAATCGTAGCTCCTTCATCATTTGAATAATCCCTGCTGGTTGTTCCCGGAATTTTATCCCATTCCCAAACCGGCATTACATTCGCATATTCATCACCACGCACCTGGATATTTGTTGCACCATCGGCCAGAAACTTGCCCAGTATATTTTCATTATTCCCCCTTTCCGTTCTTAATGTTCTGGACGAAGCAGTCTGCACGCTAAAAGTATATTCAGGACGGACATGTAAGGCGTATCCGCTTTTCCAATACACCCTGTTACCCGGTATAATCCCATAAGAAGCAGGTACGGCTATCGCCATTCGTTTAGCTGCCGCATCCCAATAAGCTGTATTTTCCGGGTTCAAAACTTTAATCTTAGTGATCAAGCCTCCAAAAACCCCTTTCAAAGAATCTCTTCTGCTGATCCCCCGGCCACGCACATTAAAATCAAAGAAACTTCCGCGGATAGTCCTGAAAAAAGTATCCTTCAGATAAGTCATCAGTAGAGTCAGCTGACCGGCAGGCATTGCATAAGCAGTACCTCTCAAATAGAAAGCTGCATTCACAGAATTACTGGCAAACACAGTCCCATAACTGCCAATTGCCTGCTGTTTTCCATGTTGAAAGTAGCTGTTATCTACCTGCAACCCTTCTTTACCATCCGTAATCGAAACAGGCTCAAACAAATATTTTGAAGCAGAATCCAAGGTAGTTTTACGGCCGGTTAAACAAGCACGGTACAAATAATGCAAAGCCTCATCCGAAGTATTTGCTCCATCTCCAGTTTTTAATTTCCGGATCATCCTGGTAATTAAAGACTGTTCCAGAGCTGCTGGTAAAGGAGTTTTCCCATAACGCATCAGGATCAGTATTTCACCAATTGTCTTCGGATAAAAGATATCATTGTACCACCAGTTTTTGTTTTTAGGATTCAATTTCAGCCAATGCTGAAGCGATCTGACCACACCATCATATGCCTTTGCATCACCATACAATTGATGATTTGCCCCACTATAAGCAATCGCAATCCCTTTAATCCTTTGCAAAGGGTCGTAATCCGGATTCGCATAATTGATATCCGGCCAGCCGCCATCTTCTTTTAAACCAGCAAGATCAGACTGCACCTTAGCAGCCGAGGAACCGCCTTGCAAATCAGCATTGATCCGCCCCATAATTGTCCTGTAAGGAACGGGGATCTCCTGAGCAATGGACAAACTTCCACTGAAACAAACCAGCAGCGCACTGCATAAACTAAACTGAACAGCAACCCTATTTATAAACCCTGACATAATCCACGTAATATTTTAAAGGTAAAATGTGTTCATCCAGCGGCCCTCCCAATGTTCCTTCCCTGCCCAATGCCAGATTTAACAGCAGATAAAAAGGTTTTTTAAAAATCTTCCCCGGATCATAAGCAGCCTTTTTATATTCAAATACAAAATACTTCAAATCATCGTAATAAAAGGAAATACCTTTCTTATCCCATTCTACCGCATAAACATGATAATCCTCATTGGGTGCTCCTACTACCGGCTTTTCACCCAAATAATGATATTTAGCAGCAGAATCTGCATAATGAACCGTTCCATAAACTTGTGTTGAATCCTTACCTACATACTCCAGGATATCAATCTCCCCGCAGTTTGGCCATTTTACCTGCTGCCGGTTTTCACCCAACATCCAGATAGCGGGCCAGCTCCCCACACCTTTAGGAACTTTGGCCCGCACTTCTACCCTACCATATCTAAAATGCTTTTTACCCAAAGTGATTAAACTCGCTGAAGTATATTCCGAACCTTTATAATCTTCACTTCTGGCTTCAATCACTAAGTTTCCATTTTCTACCCTTGCATTCTCCAACCTTTTAGAAGTATAATACTGCGGCTCTTTATTCCGTACCAAACCCACTTCATAAGTCCATTTTGTACTATCAGGAAGCCCCTGTAAATTAAATTCATCCGAAAAAATAAGCTTACGTTTCTTGATTTCCTGGCCAGTTGCCACCAGGTTTACCCCCAGCAGCAACAAGACAACTAATTGATATCCCTTCATCTAATTTATCCAGCCAGTATTTTGTTTCAAATTAGGATTTCGTTCTATTTCTACCTGTGGAACAGGCCAGTTATAAATATAATCCCCTTTAAAAGAATAAGGATAGACTGTATTTCCCCAGATCTGTTTAACCCCATTATCAGTATAGAAAACTTTGTCTTTCCAGCTCTTCCAGCGTAACTCATCAAAGTAATTAATCCCTTCATTCGGGAATTCTACCCGGCGTTCATTACGGATACGCTCTGTTAAATCACTCTGACCACTTACGTAAGTTGGCAATCCGCTATTTCCCATTTGCAGTAAAGCCGCGCCCGCTCTTGCTCTCACCTCATTCACTTTTGCAATCGCATCACCCGTAGACCCCAGTTGATTTAATGCTTCTGCCCACATCAGCAGTACATCTGCGTACCTTAAAATGGGAAAATCTGTAGGCCCATAAGACCTGTTTAGTGTCTCCGAAGCTCCTTCATAAACGAATTTGCGGTACAGATAGTAGAAATAGCTCTGTGTATCGGTTCTCAAATCACCATTTAAAGCAGCCTCTGAACGGTATGGCCATCTCGAAGTTACCGTCGCATTGATCCCGCTATACACACCTACATAAGTAGAATAAGGGGTAATTACGTTTGCCGCTAACCTTGGATCACGATTCGCATAAACCTGTAAAATACGTGCCTCATTACCAGTTGGTAAATAAAGGCTCATTTTGGCACCTCTGGTTGTTGCCGCGGCAATTTCGGCCGCTGTCAAATTATTCCTCAAAAAGTAAACTTCCCGCTGCGCCACAGTCAAGGCAGAATACCCCGGCAACACAGCCTCCCAGTTAAACTTTGAACCATCCGCATTTTCATATAAATCAACCAGGTTTGGCGAAACATGGTAAGTATTCCAGCAAGACCCAAAAGAAGATCTTGTCCCACAAAAAAACTGCGTCGTAGAACCTGCATTCGCCTGCCCGATATTCTGAATAGAGAAAATCATCTCATTACTTTGTTCATTAGCTGTTTTGAATAAGGTGGTGTAATTATTAAATAAACCATACCCCGCATCTTTAACCTTACTGAAATCAGCAGCAGCCAATGCCCATTTCTGCTGATATAAATACGCTTTACCGCGTAATGCATAAGCTGCCCCTTTGGTAATATGGCCATAAGAAGCATTACCCGCAGTATACCTGTCCGGAAGATTCGTCTCGGCAATACAAGCCGTCAAATCGGCGATAACCTGAGTCCAGACCTCGTCTTCAGTGGAACGCCCTTTAACCGCTTCATCCGCCAAAAATGGCTCCAGATAAATAGGTACACCTTTGTACAATTGATTTAACCTGAAATAATAATAAGCTCTTAAAAATTTAGCTTCTGCTATATACCTGCTCTTTTTCGCATCTGCGGATGGAGACTTCAACGGAATATTTTTAATCGCATCATTAGCACGCTGAATCCCCTCATACATATTTTTCCAGGTATCACTAAACATAGAATTACCTGTGGTAATTGTTCCTGCCATCAGTACTTCCGAACCACTGGTCTGTCCTGTAAACCCAAAACGATCCAATTGATAAAGTTCCAGCCCCGATGCACCCGAAGTATTAATCCCCAAACGCAAGGCATTGTAAACACCTGTAATCCCCAAATCTGTAAGGTTATCAGTCGTCCACATTTTCTCCGCATCCACCGCAGAATAAGGCGCGGTTTCCAATAAGTTTTTTTTACATCCCGATAAAACCACCAGGGTTAGTATAATTGATAAAATCTTTCTCATTTCTTTCTCCCTTAAAAAGTAACATTTAAACCTAATGTGTACTGACGCATCGTTGGGTAAGCTACGCCTGCATACTGTCCACCAGAAACACCAAGCTCAGGATCAAGCCCCGGGAATTTGGTGATTGTAAACAAGTTCTCTCCCGAAACATATAACCTTACCCTGTTCATCCCTGCCTTTTTTGAAATATTTGAAGACAGCGTATAACCGAGCTGTAAGTTTTTCAACTTCACATAAGAAGCATTATACAGATAGAAATCACTGGCTACACCAGAATTCTGAACATCGGTCGTATTTTTAAGCCTTGGATAATGTGCATTGATGTTATTTGCCGGATCTGACGGATTTGCTGCATTATAATAATAGTGGTCATTGGCAATTAATGTACTCACTGCATTACCAAGCGATACAATTGAACTGTTGTAACCAGCAGCATTCCAGTAGTATTTCATACCTGCACTACCTGCCCATAACATCGACAAATCAAAACCTTTGTAAGCAAAATTAAGTTGCAGACCGAAGTTATATTTTGGTGTTGCCGACACATTAGAGAAAGTCTGATCATAAGTATTTCCATAAATACCATCTCCGTTGTTATCCGCATAAATCAAATCCCCATAAGTAATATTAGTTTTGCCAGCTGCTCCGCCTGTTGGCTGAAAAGTATAACCAGCAGATACCATACTTTGCAACCAGGCAAGATCCTGAGGTGTGCGGATCATTCCATCCTTAGGCCCTCCGTTGATGTTCAGACTTCCGTCCGCATTTTTATAAGAACCATTTCCTTTATAAACGTTATACAGATAGTACTGATTGGCCTGCTGTCCTTCAAGGATACGCGTTATTGTACCATTCGAGACACTGCCCAAATTTGACGTATACACCTGATTACCATTTGCATCAGTAGTATAGCCTTGTTGTAAAGCACCTTTATATTTCTTAACCCGGTTAAAGTTATAAGCGAAGTTTCCAGACACCCCATATTTAAAATCACCGGATTTACCATTATAACCCAAAGTGAGCTCTACCCCTTTATTAGAAATCTCTGCTATATTTTTAGTCGCCGCAGTTGCAGTACCCACCGTTAACGGGATTGTTGGCACATATAAAATCCCTTCCGTAAACTTGTTGTATAAATCCACTTCAAAATTAACCGCCCCTTTAAAAAGCGATCCGTCCAACCCTAAGTTTGTTACCGTAGTAGTTTCCCATCTCAAATCCCCATTGGCAAACTTTGACTGGATCAGCCCGTTAACCGGCAACCCATTAAAAGAATAAGGAGTAGAACCATAAACAGCTTTATAATCGTAATTTCCGAGTGACGCATCAGCATTCATCACATTGTTACCTGTTTTGCCCCATGATGCACGTAGCTTCAGATTACTTACATAGTCATTCATATTTTTCATGAACGGCTCCTGAGAAATACGCCATCCCGCAGAGAAAGCAGGAAAGAAACCCCACCTGTTATCGGGAGCAAATTTGGAAGATCCATCATAACGAAAAACACCTTCCAGCAAATACTTGCTCTGGTAAGCATAGTTCAAACGGCCAAAGAATGACCTGATTGAATAATCATAAGCATCCCCATTGATAGAGGTCATTGTAGTCGCGGAACCCAATGTAGTAATAGAGGCATCGATCAAACCAGTCTTGGTCGCATCCCAATTGTAATAATTGAAGTAATTCTGGTTGTACCCTAATAAAACTCCAATATCATGCTTTTCAGCAACCGTCGTATTATACCTTAAAACGTTATCAATAGTGGTGCTATAGTTCTTATTGAAATAATAAGAGGTACTCAGCTGATCGGGAGTTGTGGCCGCAACCTTTAAGGTATTAGTCGCAAAATTCCATTTTTCGAAAGTGTTGCTAAAAGAATTTTTCTCTTCAAAACGCGTCTGGTAATTGAAACGGGTTTCGAAACTCAGTCCTTTGTAAATGTCAAAGTTTGCGAATACAGTAGTATTAAACCTGGATTCCTGATCCTTACCGCCTGTGCTATATAAATAAGTAGAAATGTTATTTGCCGTAGCAGACTCTTCAGCAGCTGCCGGAAACCCATATAATCCGTTGTATACCGGATATACACCCGGCGTAGTCTGACGAAGAAAATTAAAAGCATTTACCGTACTGGCCATTCCAAAATTTTGCAAAGAAGCAAAAGTCTGTGTACCTAAAGTCAGGAACTTATTGACTTTAGTTTGCAAATTAATCCTTAACTGAAAACGATCAGTTCCGGTATTGGCCATCGTTCCGGGATTATTTAAATAACCCGCAGAAAGAAGGTACTGTGTGTTTTCTGTTCCACCATTCAGTGAAATATTATGCTGCTGGACCAGGTTATGCTCAAAAATAGCTTTTGCCCAATCTGTATTTGGATAAGCAACTCTATTTGGGATTCCCTGTGCAGTCAATCCATCCGGATCAGCATTTGCAGCTGCCCATAACGCTTTAGTTGCATCCGTATAAACCGGAGTCTGGCCAAGGTTGCGATAACCTTCATTTACCAGGTTCATATGGGTAATATAATCAGTTACAAATTTTGGCATGCTGGCAGGTGTCGCGACCGAGAACATGCTGGTATAATTGACACTGAGTTTATTCTTTGTCCCTTTTTTGGTGGTAATCAGGATTACGCCGTTTGCCGCCAGTGAACCATAAATTGAGGCTGCCGCAGCATCTTTTAATAAAGACATACTTTCCACGTCATTCAGGTTAACCGCATCCATCGTACCCGCAATTCCGTCGATAATCACTAAAGGATTATTATTGTTTAAAGTACCTGCTCCCCTGATCCGTATTGTCGCCCCATCGCTGCCCGGTTTACCAGAACTCTGGTTCACTGCAATACCAGCGCTTAAGCCCGCAAGGCCAGAAGAAAGATTAGTAATCGGCCGGTTCTCTAATGATTTTGCACTGATGGTTGCAATCGAGCCGATCACATTAACTTTCTTTTGTGTACCATATCCCACTACAACCACTTCATTCAAACCTGTGCTTGTGCCATGCAGATTTACATTTAAAATGGCATTACCGCCAGCCGATAAAGTTTGTGTCGTAAAACCGATTGCTGTAAATACAATTTCAGCATTCCCGTCTGCCTGGATTTTATATTTTCCATTGGAATCCGATTGTGTAGACTTTGAGGTGCCTTTGACCTGGATAGAAACACCCGGCACAGGTAACCGCTGTTCATCAGTAACAGTTCCTGAAATTACTTTGCTTTGCGCAAATAAAGATAAAGGTGAGACCAAAGTTAATGCGCCGCATAAAAGCACAGTAAACATTAAGCTACACCTTCTTAAATTAAGGTATAATTTCTTCATAATTGATTTTTATTTGGTTAGGTTTTTCAGGAGCGTTCCGGCCATTCAAGGTGGTAACATCCTATAGCAAACTTATAGGCAAAGGGGGATGCGGAGGGGGTAATTTTATAAATTTATAGGGGTGAATTTCTAATAATTTAGCTTATAATTGCGTAATCAGGCTGTTTGTCACCTATTTTACTGAAAAAACCAAAACATGCGCTTCAAACCAAATTACTTCCTATTCCCAGTGTTGTTTTTTTGTTTCGTTTGCAGCCAGCTCAGCGCACAGCAGCCTATTTTATTTGACCATTTAAATATTGAAAAAGGCCTTTCTCAGAATGCCGTACTTTCCATCGCACAAGATCAGAATGGCTTTATCTGGCTGGGTACACGGCGCGGTTTAAACCGTTATGATGGTTACCGGTTTAAAATATATCTGAATAACCCCGCAGACAGTAACTCTCTGAAAAATGATTACATCAATGCTTTGTACCGGGATCAAAAAGGTGCGCTATGGGTAGGCTCAGATGCAGGCCTTCAAAAATATAACAGTCAAAAAGAGTCTTTTGAATTGGTACGTGACCCCGGCAAGATGACCAATCCTGAAGGAAAAAAAGTAACCTGTATAACAGAAGACAAATCGGGAAATTTATGGGTAGGAACAGAATACGGCTTGAAATTACTTAACAGTAAAAACAAGCAGGTCTATACACGCTCCTTTTATGCTGCTAAAAACCAGCTTCCTTCAAATAATATTAAAACTATTTACCAGGATTATCTGGACGCTATATGGATCGGAACCTCAAATGGTTTATGCCGGCTTACCCTTAAAAAAAACGGTTATCACTTTGAAAACTTTAAGAACACTGGGCAACCCGGTGAGATCAGCGATAACTTTATCACCAGCATCGTTGAAGACAAAGATAAAAACCTCTGGATCGGAACGCAGAATGGTGGCATAAACCGCTATGATCGCTCTGCTAACAAATTCGTCGCTTTTAAGCATACCAGTGATCCCGGAAGCTTAATTAGTAACGTGGTGCGCAAAATCATCACAGACCAGTCTGGAAACCTATGGATTGGCAGCCTGGAAGGGATCAGTATTATGAATCCAAAAACATACGCCTGCGTTTCCTATCAAAATGCTTCTGAGAATAAAAAGAGTTTGAGCCAGAACTCAGTTTACAGTCTGTTTAAAGATAAAAATGAATCCATCTGGATCGGGACTTACTTTGGCGGGGTCAATATTGCCTATCCATACATTACGCATTTCATCGGTTATCAGAAAAACAAATACGAATCCAGTATCAGTAATAATGTAGTGAGTTCCCTGGTAGAAGACAGGCAGAAAAACTTGTGGATAGGCACTGAAGGTGGGGGATTAAACTATTTTAACCGGAAAACAGGTCAGTATACCGCTTACCTGAATACTTCCTCCCCTTCCAGCTTAGGCTCAAACCTGGTTAAATCTATCTATGAAGATAAAAAAGGGACAATCTGGACAGGTACACATGGCGGTGGATTAAACCGTTTCAACCCGGAAACACAAACTTTCAAACGCTTTTTATATAACCCGAAAGATCCGCTGATAGATGAGATGAATACCTTTACCGAAGATCAGCAGCAAAGGTTATGGGTCGGGACACAGAAAAATGGTATACTTTATTCCAATCCTGAAAAAACTGCATTTAAACCGCTCAATCTCCCTTTAGTCAATCAGAAACTAAAAGACAGATCAATTTATGTATTGTATAGGGATCAGCACCAGGATACCTGGATTGGAACATCAGATGGTTTGTTCCTGTTAAACAAAGCCCGGAACCTGCTGGTCACTTTCAAAATGGGCTTGCCACAAAGTTTAAAATCCAGTAATATCAATTGCATCACCCAGCGTAAAAATGGTGAAATATGGATCGGTACTTATTATGGAGGATTGAGTTATTATGACCAGAAGCGGAACCGCTTTGTCAATTATACCCAGGAAAACGGCTTACCGAATAACAATGTATTCGGCATCATGGAAGATGATGCAGGCAATTTATGGGTAAGTACCAGTAACGGGGTATCCATGTTTAATCCGGTACTTAAAACCTTTAAAAACTATAATTCGAGCGACGGATTACCTGGAAATGAGTTTAATAAAAATGCTTATCTGAAAAGCCCGGATGGAGAATTATTTTTTGGTGGTTACAATGGCTTTACCGGCTTTTTGACCAATAAGATACAAACCAATACCAAGCCTTCAGCAATTGTCCTGACAGACTTGAAACTGGACAATCAATCCGTAGAAATTAATGGAGCAGACGGGCTGTTAAAACAAAATATCTGCCAGACTGATGAATTGATATTGCACCATAACCAGAACACCATTACACTCAATTTCGCTTTGCTCAACTACGTTAAACCTGAGAAAAACAAGTACAGTTATAAACTGGAAGGTTTTGAAAAGAACTGGAACGCTGTAAATACGCCTACAGCTACCTATACCAATCTGCCACCCGGCGATTATGTTTTTCAGGTGAAAGGGACAAACAATGACGGCATACCAAGCCTGAATACCAAGACACTAAAAATCAGTGTCCTTCCTCCTTTTTATTTAACCTGGTGGGCTTATTTATTTTATGGTGCCCTGGCCACAGGGATCATTGTTTTGTTGCTGCGTTATTTATTAATCAGGGCAGTACTTAAAAATGAAAAAGAGACCAATGCCCATAAACTCGAATTCTTTACGAATATTTCTCATGAGATAAGAACACCATTAACATTAATTGTAGGCCCTTTAGAAAAGATCATAGATCAGACCATCGCGCAGCCAGAATTGCACCAGGAGCTTTCCTTAATTAAAAACAATGCAGACCGTTTGATGCGCCTGACCACCGAATTACTTGATTTTAGAAAAGCAGAAAGCGGAAAAATGGTATTGCAGGTCAGTCCGGGTAATGTGGTTAAATTTTGCCATGAAATATTCCTGGTCTTCCAAAACCTGGCAATCAGCCAGCAGCTCAATTATAATTTCTCTGCAACGCAGAAAGAAATTGAGTTATACTTTGATAAAGTACAATTAGAAAAAGTACTGTTTAACCTGCTTTCCAATGCTTTTAAATTTACACCAGCAAACGGACAGATCAGTCTTCACCTTAAAACTGAAACTGGCCTTGTTCAAATTGAAATCACAAATAGTGGAAAAGGCATTCTGCCTGAAAACCAGGCAGATCTGTTTAACAGCTTTTACCAGGTAGCCCCAGCCGGAAATATGGGTACAGGTTTAGGGCTTTCCTTTTCAAAAAGCATTACAGAGCTGCATCATGGAAAAATCTATTTCGAGAGTACACCGGATATTAATGGGGTAAATGGACGTACTTGTTTTACTGTAGCGCTGCCAACGGGTAAAGATCACTTTAAACCAGCAGACCTGATTTCAGATTATATCTATTATGACGATGCTGTAAATTACAATAAAGCAGCAGATTTTAATGATAGTTCAAATGACGAATCTCTCAAAAACAACCATGTTATAGTTCCTGAAGCAAACAGTATTCCTGCTGAGGACTTTCTTCAGCACACAAATAAATACACAATCCTATTAGCGGAAGACAATGCAGAAATCAGAAGGTTTCTCAGCGATGCGCTCTCCGCGGCTTACCAGGTTCATGAATGTGAAGACGGACTCGCTGGATGGGAAACTGCACCGGATTTAATTCCTGATTTGATTATCAGTGATGTCATGATGCCAAATATGGATGGCCTTGAATTTTGCAGAAGAGTTAAAACAGATGAAAGAACCAGCCACATCCCGGTAATCCTGTTAACTGCAAGATCCGCTTATATCCATCAGATCAACGGGCTGGAAACCGGAGCAGATGCTTATATCATCAAGCCTTTTAATATCAAGCTGCTGCAATTAACATTAGAAAACCTGTTAAATGCGCGGGAGAAATTAAAATTAAAATACGGACAGACCATTACCCTTGAGCCCAAAAACCTGATTATCAACACTACTGAACAGCAATTCCTTGCGAACCTGATTAAGATTATTGAAAAACATATCAGCGATACTGACTTTGGTGTGCCTGCCCTTGCCACCGAAATAGGCATGAGCCAGCCTGTATTATACAAGAAAATAAGATCGTTAACCGATCAGTCTGTCAATGACTTTATCAAGTCTTTCCGGTTAAAGCAAGCCGCAAGGTTACTTAAAGCCGGAGGTTTATCTATCTCTGAGATCGCTTACAGCGTCGGCTTTAATGACCGGAAATACTTTAGTCTGGAATTTAAAAAGCAATTTGGGATCAGCCCGACTGAGTATATCCAGAACGGCTTAAAAGAATAATCCGTTACAAATCATTAATTGGCCTGTATTTAGGCACTAAGATTTTCATCACTGTCCACGCCACAATATAAGCAACCGCACAAATCGTGAACATAATCGTATAACCAGTTTGTGTGTGTCCTAAAGCCTTGTAATGGTCAAAAAGTGAACCGCCCAGCTTAGACATAAACACACCACCTAAACCTCCCGCCATCCCACCAATCCCAATTACTGAACCAATGGCTTTTTTAGGGAACATGTCTGAAACTGTAGTAAAGATATTCGCTGACCATGCCTGATGCGCAGAAGCCCCTATTCCAATCAAAATCACAGGAATCCATACACTGATATGCCCTAAAGGCTGAGCAGCTAATACAACTAAAGGAAATAATGCAATGATCAACATCGCTTTCATCCTGCCATCATAAGGTGCATATCCTTTTTTCATAAAGTACATCGGGAACCATCCTCCACCAACACTTCCGATCATGGTCATACTGTATAACACCGCTAAAGGAATCATAATTGCCGTATCATCCATACCATACTGAACCTTTAAATAAGACGGCAACCAGAACAGAAAGAACCACCATACCCCATCAGTCATAAACTTACCCAAGCTGAAAGCCCAGGTTTGTCTGTACTTTAACAACTTAACCCATGATACTTTCTCAGCTGCCTCGGTTGTTGGAGATGGGACAATAGCCTGCTGATCAGGGTCACATAAAATATAATCCAGCTCAGCCTTCGATAAACGCTTTTGCTTTTCTGGCTTCTCATAAAAAATAAACCAGAAGATCAGCCATAAAAACCCTACCGCACCAATAATTAAAAATGCAGATTCCCAGCCCCAGGTATGCGCAATCCATGGAACCGTAAGTGGTGCTAATACCGCGCCTACATTAGCTCCTGAATTAAAGATCCCCGTTGCCAGAGAACGTTCTTTTTTAGGGAAGTATTCTGCCGTAGCTTTAATGGCAGCAGGAAAATTACCCGATTCACCAAAGCCTAAAACTGCTCTGGAAAAGATAAAGCCCAGTACAGAAACCGAAACACCTGTAATCCCGATGAAACCTAACATCGTGGCCAGTCCATGACCAACGGGAATAGCTTTAGCATGCAGAATAGCTCCTAAAGACCAGACAATCAAAGCAACCGCATATCCCCATTTAGTACCCAGCCGGTCTACGATCCTGCCTGCAAAAAGCATAGAGATCGCATACACCAGTTGAAAAGCCGAAGTAATATTTGCATAGTCACTGTTTGTCCAGTTAAACTCTGCCTCTAACCGCGAATGCAGCAGACTAAGCACCTGACGGTCAAGATAATTCACTGTCGTAGCAAAAAACAACAGGGCACAGACCGTCCAACGGTAATTGCTCATTCGGGCTTCTTTCATTATATTTGGTTTTGGTTGGTTTGGTTGATTTTATCGGTTGGTTTCACCACCCTGATCAGGTGGCTTCACCATTTATCGCGTGGCTTTCACCATTTCAATAGTCTTTTTGGTACGTGAAGCTAATTCATTATAATCTCTGGTTTCCAGGATCTCTTTACTGATCAGTTTGCTTCCCATTCCTACCGCACAGACACCGGATTTAAACCATTTAGTCATATTTTCTTCTTCAATTTCAACACCGCCTGTTGGAATAAAAAGCTGTCCCGGAAATACCTCTTTAACAGAAGATACATAAACAGGCCCCAATACATTTGCCGGGAAAAGTTTAATAATCCCTGCATTTAACTGATGCGCGATATTAATTTCCGTTGGCGTAAAACAGCCCGGAATCCACAACAAACCGGCATCATGTACCAATTTACCCACTTCAGCATCTACAACCGGGCAAACAATAAAATGTGCACCCGCTTGAATAAAAGCGCTGGCTTCTTCTGTATTTTTAATCGTTCCAATACCCAGATGCAGATCTTTCATTTCAATCCCGATCGCATCAATCAGGAAACGGAAATTCGCCAATGCAGCAAATCCCCTGTTTGTATATTCCAATACCCGTATTCCGGATTTATACAAAGTTCTGATGATTTCTAAACTCACCTCTGCATCTTCGTAAAAAAACAAAGGCAATAAACCCTGGTCAGTTATCGCTTTTAAAGAACGTTCTCTAGTCTTCATAATTTCTTACTTTTTCTTTAATCTGATTGGCTTCAACCGTAGTCGCATCTCCTGCTACAAAGAGCTTGGAGAATGCAGCAGCCGTTGCAAACTCAATTATTTCTTCTGCCGGCTGATCCTGGTAAAAACCATAGATCAAACCTGCCATATAACAGTCACCACTGCCTACCTTATTGATAATATTTTTTGCTGAATATTGCTTTGATACCAATAATTCATCCTCCGAGAACAAAGTAGAATAATACCTTACCCCTTCCTGTTCATCAAAGCGGAAAGTATTGGCAACGACCTTACACTCAGGAAATCTGGCAATCAGTTCTCTCGAGCTCACTGCCGACTGTTCTAAATAAAGTTCTTTTTGATCTGCTTCAACCAGGCCTTCAGGAACAGGAATGCCCAGCATCTTTTCGGCAGCCCATAAATTACCCATCACCACATCGCAATACTGTACTAAACCAGGTAAAATATCAATAGGTTCTTTGCCATACTTCCAGAGTTTAGCTCTGTAATTAAGGTCAACTGAAATCGTGATATTCCTGGCTGATGCTTCTTTTAAAGCCTCCAGACAAACCTCAGCCGCTGCTAAACTTACCGCAGGACAGATGGCACTAAAATGAAACCAGGAAACATCTTTCAAAACAACATCCCAGTTGATCGTCCCTGTTTGTAAAGTTGCGAAAGAAGAACCACTGCGGTCATAAATCACCCCTGCATTTTTAAGATCTTTACCCTGGTGCAAATAGTATAAACCTACCCGTTCACCAGTATATTGAATCGCAGACGTATCAATATTTAATCCCTTCACATAGTCTACCAATTGTTCCGTTAAGGAATTATCAGGTAACGCCGTCAGATAAGCAGAAGGTATCTTCCACAAAGCCAAAGCCGTAGCGACATTCAGCTCTGCACCACCCACAAAAAAAGGCAGGTTATTTTCTTTTAACCAGCCCCCTTCCACGTCCGGACAAATCCGCAATAACAACTCTCCGAAGTTCAGTACCTTTCCCATGCTTTAAACGCCTCCAAATACAGAGAAACCGCCATCTACACAAATCATAGCTCCGGTTACAAATTGAGAAGCATCACTTAATAACCAAACTAAAGCTCCTTTTAACTCATCCGGATGTCCAAAACGTTTAAATGGTGTTTGCCTGATCGCTAACCCGCCGCGGTCAGTATAACTGCCATCCGGATTGGTTAATAATGTGCGGTTTTGTTCAGTCAGGAAAAATCCTGGTGCAATCGCATTCATCCGGATTGCCCCGCCATAACGGTTGGCCAGTTCAACGGCAAACCACTGGTTATAATAATCAACACCAGCTTTCCCTAAATTATAACCTAAAACTTTAGTGATTACTCTTTTAGAGTTCATGGAAGAGATATTTACAATGCTCCCTTTACCACTGGCAGCAATGGATTCTCCGAAAACCTGTGTAGGAATAACTGTTCCCCATAAATTTAAGTCCATTACCTTTTTCATTCCATCCAGGTTCATCTTAAAGATATCTTCTTCGGGCTGTAAAACACCTTCAGGCTGATTTCCACCCGCAGCATTTACTAAACCATCGATCCGGCCGAATTTCTCCAGTACCTGTGCCCTGCATTCCAATAACTGACTTTCGTCCATTACATCGGCTACTAAAGCTATGGCCTGGCCACCACCCTTGTTAATTGCATCTGCACGTTCGTTAGCAACTTTAGCATTTCTGCCTAAAATACCTACCGAAGCACCTGCCTCAACTACTGCATCTACAAATGCACCGCCTAATATCCCGGTACCTCCGGTTACAATGATGACCTTTCCTTTTAAAGAGAATGTATTTTCCATTAACGTATATCTTGAATTGCTACCGGGTCCATATCTGCATAATCAAGGTTTTCACCTCCCATGCCCCAGATAAAACTATAATTTTGTGTACCACTTCCCGAATGGATACTCCATGGAGGGGAAACAATAGCATCATGATTACCCATTAATACATGACGGGTTTCTTGCGGCTGACCCATTAAATGGAAAACACGCTGGTCTGCGGCTACATCAAAATAGAAATAAGCTTCCATCCTTCTGTCATGTGTATGTGCCGGCATGGTATTCCAAACACTTCCATTAGCCAGAATAGTCAAGCCCATCACCAATTGACTGCTTTGAATTCCATCTCTGTGAATATATTTAATGATCCTGCGTTCATTTGCCGTGTTTAAGCTACCCAATTCTGTAGAAACCGCATCTGCGTGAACTAATAATGTTACAGGATAAGCCTGATGTGCTGGCGTAGACAAGCAATAAAATACTGCTGGATTTGCAGCATCTTCACTTTTGAATTTCACTTCCTTCACCCCTTTTCCAAGGTATAAAGCATCAAGTTTATTCACTTCAAATGTTTTCCCGTCCGCTTCAATTGAACCAGGACCGCCAACATTGATGATTCCGATTTCTCTTCTTTCCAGAAAATAATCAGCACGCAGATTTGAATAGTTTCCTAAAACAACTGTTTCAGCGACCGGATGTACCAGGCCTACAATCATTCTGTCGTAATGTGTATAGGCGAAATTCGCCTTATTCTCTTCTTTCAAATCAGTCAGTAAAAATCTTGATCTGATTTTCTCCGTATCGTATGTTTTAAAATCATCCGGATGTACCGCATGTAACACTTTCATATCTTTCATTGTAATATTTTAATCTTTGTAAGGAGTTTTTTTAAGACCCGTTTATTTATTATCTGCTGGAATCAAGCCCGAAATCCAGTGAATTAAATCAGTACCGGCTTTGAGGTTATCATAGGCAGCGGGAAGTTTTTTTCCATCTACATATTCATTGTACAACCATGGGTCGCCAATGATAATCACCGATCCTTTACCATATTTTGATAAGGCAGCCACATCATAACCATCTTTATCTTTCAGTATAGATTTTGCAGGAGCGCTTATCGCCAAACTGCTGAATTCTTTGATAAACAGTTGTTTCGCTGTTTTGAATACTGGATCTCCGGCAGGCACCATGATCTTTCCCATATCAAACTGTTCCCCGGTCACTTTTCCCTGGCTATCAGGATTAAACTGCACGCCAAATACTTTAGCCAGTGTATTGAAATGATCTAATTCAGCATTGCCGATGTCATTCCCCATCAATACCAGAACACCTCCTTTTTTCACCCATTCACTAATCGTTTTAACATCCGCTGCCTGAACAAATTTCGGATCACTGCTTTCTTTTTCCGTATCCGGGTCTACAATAATATAAACAGCAGAACCTTTTAGATTTTGTGCAGTCGGTGCTGCATAGAGTGTGGAAGTTTTAAATCCGGCTTTGTTGAATTCGGCCCCCCACAGAGAGAAACCGCCATTGGTTTGCTCGTCCCACTTATAATGCCAGGAAACGAGTTTTCCATCTTTGTCTTTTTTAGTTTCGTTGTTGAAGTAAGAATCAAGCATTACAGTTTTCTTACTTTGAGCATGACCGTTTAAAGCGGTAAAAACGAGGACACTGGAAACTATCAAATGGAATTTGTTCATAAATATCTGGTTTATATTTCGTTTGCAACAACTAACAAGTCTACATAGATTTAGGCGCAGAATGAAACAAAAAGCCATAAATTATTGTGCAATCGTTCCCGGCACAACCAGAAATTATTTGTAGACTTGTATGATTTACCAGCTGTGAGACGGAATCATGTTTGAGCCCTTTACTTTAAAAGATATCGCCAAGGCATTAGGCCTTTCTACCTCTACTGTTTCCAGAGCACTGCGTGACACGCATGAAATCAGTCCGGAGACTAAAAAACTTGTGCTGGATTATGCACAAAAAATCAATTACCGTCCAAATCCTATTGCCTTAAGTTTAAAAGAGCGCAGAAGTAAATCTATCGGGGTTTCTTTAAGTGAAGTTGCAAATCAGTATTTTGCCCAGGTGGTCAATGGTATTGAGTCTATTGCTTATGACCGTGGTTATCATGTTATCATTACGCAGACACATGAATTTTATGAGCGTGAAAAGGTGAATATCCAGCATTTAGCTTCCAGATCGGTTGATGGTTTGCTAGTTTCTTTATCTGCTGAAACTACAGATACTTCTTATCTTCAGAATTTACATCAGCGGGGCTTACCTATGGTATTTTTTGACCGGGTAACTGATCAGATCAATACGCATCAGCTCATTGCAAACAATGAGAAAGGTTCATTTGAAGCGACCGAATATCTGATTAATCAGGGTTGCAGGCGTATTGCTCATTTAACAAGTTCAGATCATTTGTCTATTAGCGTAGAGCGCTTAAATGGGTATAAACAAGCTTTAGCGAAGCATAACCTTCCTTTCAATGAAGCTTATATCAAGTATTGTGAACATGGAGGGATGTTTCAGGACGAAACCGATACGGCGATCAGAGAATTGATGAACCTGAAGGAAAAGCCTGATGGTATTTTCGTAGCCAGTGACCGGTTGAGTATTGGCGCACTAGTGGTATTCAAGGAGTTGAAAATTAAAGTCCCGCAAGAGATGGTTATTGCCGGATTTTGTAATTCTGATGTGCTTGATCTGATGTGCCCAACGCTGACTTCAGTTCGGCAGCCCGCTTTTGAGATGGGGCAGATTGCAACTGATATGCTGCTGAATTTAATAGAAAGCAAGTATCCGGTTCATGACTTCGAAAAGAAGATACTGGATACAAGCTTACATGTTCGCAATAGTTAGTTAGTCCACGTGAAATGCGCGTCTTGCGATAATTTTCCAGTCTTTTTTCTCTTTCTTCAGCACTAAAACTATACCCAGGCTAATGTGTGCAGGTTTACCTCCATCATTGGTATCCGCGATTAAAACATGGCGCACAATGGCTACATTATTCTGAATAGTAATCGATTGTTTGGTCAATTCAATCGTTTTAAAGTCTGATCTTTTCGAAGTAATGTCATCTACAAAGGCTGCTTTGTTCTGAATTTTCCCACCGGAGTGGCCATAGGTTAAATCAGCTGAGACTACACTTTCCAGGTCGGCTTTGTTACCGCTGATCATAGCTGCTCTTAATTTCTCTACAACAGCTGCAACTTCAGTTTCTTCTTTAGAGGCAGCACCAGTTGTTTCCTGAGCTTTTGCAAACACGCAGGAGGTAATTAAAAGTAAGGATAAGATTATTTTTTTCATGTTGTAGAGTTGGTTAGGTTTTTAACAGGTTTGATATTTTGCTGGTCAGATCAAATTGATTACAGCATATATTGATCGGCTTAAATTAATCGTTAATAATGATTATTGTTATATAAAAAATAAAAACCTATGAAAAAGTTACTTTTAGCATTTGCCTTTGCTGCCGCAGGATTGACTGCTTCAGCACAAACAGCCAGCCAGGCTACACCAGTTGCAGCAGCAAAATCACAGGCTGTAGTTAAACCACAAGCAGCAGTTAAAGTTCAAAAAGCAAAGTCAACAATTCCCGCAGCACAGCGTGCAATTCCATATTCCAAAGAATTACAAACGAAACTAGGTTTGAATGCTGATCAGTATGCGAAAATCTTAGTGGTCAATACAGAGTGTATTACCAGGAAAGATGCATTAAAAGGTGCTGACCAGAAAAAAGCTGGTGGGGCTAAAGAAATTGCACAGTATCGTCAGGAACAATACAAAACTATTCTTACACCAGATCAGCTGAGCAAATTAAAAGCATTGAATGCACAAGGCGGTGCCAAGCCAAAAGCATAAATTAAAATACCTCTCCGAAAAGTCACTGGATTTACGGAGGGGTATTTTAATAAATTACAGTACAGCTATTTTATCAAGTAACCTGACTACATGCTGAGCACACAGCTCATTGGAATTCAAACTATTGAGCTCTCCGGCCAGCTTAGTTACATTATTTGTGTAAAGGTCATTAATTATAATTTCCTCTACAGCAGCCCGGAGTTGTTCCGGAGTTGGATTTTCAGTGTTGAGATTGATACCGTAATTGAAATAACCTATACGTGCACAAATTTCATTTTTAGCTTCATGTACACCCGCCGCGATCAGGGGTGTTCCATGTTTGATGCTAAGTAAAGAGCCGCCGTATCCTCCATTTGTGATAAAGGCATGCGTATAAGGAAGAACTTCATTAAACGGAAGATAATCTTCGATGATAAAATTGTGTTGAGGATATTTTTCTCTCAGGTTAGCAGTTTCACTTCCACCTGTGGTGGCAATCACAAGTACATCAGTATCCTTGAATGCTTCCAGTGTTGGGACTATTAGCTTCTCAACGTCCTTTTCGACAGTACCCTGAGTAACCAGAACCACTTTTTTGTATTCATTTAAGCGTTTGTCAAACCAGGGTTCGTGCTGGTCTTTTTGGGTGTATGGAAATAAAGCACCGATAAAATGGATGTTTTCTCCGAGATCGCTCCGGATATATTCAAAATCTGGCGTACCAATCTGTAAATACAGATCAGCTGTTTTGATCAATAAATTAACCAGCATTGACGGAGGGATGGAGATATTATAACTCTTTAGCAGCGCATCATAGCTATCAATTGATTCTTTGAAAAGTACATTACTGGCCAGTTCGCGTAATTCTTCATATTTCTTTTGCTCTTCTTCATTTTGCGGAGGTAATAAACCCATACCATAGGGTGCCAGATCTACTGAAATTTCCCCTAAAGGCATGATACCAATTGCGACAACGGGTATATCCATCAGGTGTTTAACTAAGGGAGCCACTGGAAACACAGAATCTGAAACTAGTAAATCAAAAGGGAATGATTCACGTATTTGCTGAAGATCTTCATAAAATTCTGATGAACGGTAAACCAGGCCATGAATAATATCAAGGTTTGCTTTCTTAATAGGATCATCAATCAGCTTTCTTTCCGGAAACAGATTATCTATACCGGCAGCATTCGTGTCTATAGCTTTGACATACGGAAATTGCGGAATAGCTAATTGTTGTAGTTTTTTAGTGAATGTGTCTGATGCGTACCAGCGTACGTCAGCTCCGGCCTGCTGAAAGTATTTTGCTAATCCGGTAAGCGGATTAAAATGCCCGTCTGCCGGAACAGTTGCAAATAGGATTTTTTTGCCTTTAAGTTGGTCTTTGATCGATTGATTCATTGGTGCGTTTTGTGTTTAAAGCAGTTTAAACGCACATATTGAGGTTATATTTTTAGCTTCCCAAAGAAGACGATTTTTATTTAAATGGTTAAACATCTCTGTTTAACCGGTCATGAAATTTTCTAATATTCAGGTAGATATAAACGAAAAGCCGTATGGTGTTTCTTAGCCGTGGATAGCCTCTTTGTTCCCAAAACTCTGAATCAGTTCACCTTCAAATTCCAGCCACTCTTTCCATCGTTTATCGACATCCACATCAATCGTATATTTTCTGGCAAAGTTTAAAAACGTGGTATAATGACCAGCTTCAGAAATCATTAAATCATGGTAAAACTTCGCTAACTCCTGGTCTTTAATATTCAATGATAACACCCGGAAACGTTCACAGCTTCTGGCTTCAATCATTGCGGCAAATAACAGCCTGTCAATAAAAGCATTGTTCCGGCTCCCGTCTCTGCGGCTGAATTTCACTAAACGGCCAACATAATCATCTTTACGTTCACGGCCTAAAGTATAACCGCGCTGTTTGATAATTTCTACTACCATCTGGAAATGCTGCATTTCTTCGATAGCGATAGCTGTTAATTCTTCTACCAAATCCATATGCTCAGAATTATTAGCGATCAGCGTAATGGCATTTGTTGCTGCTTTCTGCTCACACCAGGCATGATCAGTCAATATCTCTTCTAAATTTGATTCAGCAATATTAGCCCAACGCGGGTCTGTTAATAATTTTAATCCAAGCATGAGGTTATTAATAAAATTCTTCGTTCACAAAATTACGAATAATCATATTGTTTAATGGACTGTTTAGAGAATCTGCGTTAAAAACCTCTATTTTTGCATAAATTTTAAAGGAATGTCTAAAAAGAGTGTATTGATTATTGGATTGGTATGGCCTGAACCTACTTCATCAGCAGCGGGTACAAGAATAATTCAGTTAATCAATCTATTTCTTTCTCAGGGCTATGAGGCCATATTTGCTTCTGGTGCTTCTAAAAGTGAATTTAGTTTTGACTTACCAGCCATTGGCGTAACCGAGCGGGAAATCAAATTAAATGATAGCAGCTTTAATACTTTTCTACAGGAAACCAGTCCTGACATCGTACTTTTTGACCGCTTCATGGTCGAAGAACAATACGGATGGAGAGTACAGCAGGAATGTCCTGATGCCATCAGAATACTGGATACAGAAGATCTGCATTGTTTACGTCATGCCCGTCAGCAGGCTATGAAAACACACAGTCCGCTGGAACTGTTTACTGATCTGGCTAAAAGAGAGATCGCCGCGATATTACGCTGTGATCTGTCTTTAATGATTTCGGAACTGGAGATAGAGGTTCTGCAAGAGCAGTTCCGTATAGATCCGTCATTACTTTATTATTTACCATTTTTAGAAGAAGAACTGACTGCAAAAGATATTCAGGAATGGAAACCATTTGAAGAACGCGAAGGATTTATGTTTATTGGCAATTTTCTTCATGAACCCAACTGGAATACTGTTCAGATATTAAAGACTAAAGTTTGGCCTGAGCTTAGGAAAAAGCTACCACAAGCTAAACTTCATATCTACGGTGCTTATGCTTCTCAAAAAGTGATGCAATTGCACAACGAGAAAGAAAAATTCTATGTTCACGGCCGTGCAAAAGATGCCCGGAAAGCAATTGCAAAGCATAAAATATTACTGGCACCTATCCAGTTTGGCGCAGGTGTTAAAGGAAAATTTATCGATGCCATGCAGGTGGGAACTCCTGCTGTGACTACCTCTGTAGGTGCTGAAGCTATGAAAGGAAACCTGGAATGGAACGGAGTGATCGCAGATGATCCCTTCCTTTTTATCAACCGGGCTGTTCAGTTATATCAGGACAAGGTCTGGTGGTTCCGGGCACAACAAAACGGGGTAAGGATTATTAATGAACGTTATGGAAAATCAACTTTTACTCAGGCATTTATTGAATCCCTCCAAACTTTATCACTGAATTTAACGGCTCATCGCAAGCGCAATTTCTTCGGACAGATTTTACAGCACCATACCGCAAATAGCACGAAATATATGTCACTGTGGATTGAAGAGAAGAATACACAAAAGGTCTAAAGCAAGATTTAAGCAGTTATCCAATATGACCGGTTTCTCTTTGATAAAAGAAAGAAGCTGAACTAATTGTATTTAACTTTTTGTTAGTATTCCCCTTAATTTCTCTTCATGTTCATCTCCCCATAGCCCTATGGAATGAATTAAAGGAATTAAACTCTGACCAAACGCCGTTAAGCTGTACTCAACTTTCGGTGGAAGTACTGGAAAAATAACCTTCGAAACCAGCTCGTGTTTTTCCAGCTCGTTTAACTGAACATTCAAAACCCGGCGTGAAGCCCCCGGAATTTTTCTTTGCAGCTGACTGGGCCTGATATGTCCTTCATTGATAAAATAAAGTAATCTTATTTTCCATTTTCCATATAAGACCTCCCCTACTAAATCCAGTCCGCAATCAAAGTGCTGCGCTATCTTTTTCTGATACATGCGCTAAAGATAGCGTATTGCCCAAAATCTGTCAATACGGACAAATTTAACCCTATCCGATTCGTTTATCCGTAATTGTACCAACTGATCAGACACCCGACCTTTGATAACATCAACAAATATTAATTATGGATATGTACAACGAATTATCTGGTCAGATAGCACTGGTAACAGGCGGGACAAAAGGAACAGGAAAGGCAATTGCAGAAAGACTAGCTCTTGCAGGAGCGAAAGTAATCATCACTGCAAGAAATAAACCGGAAGATGTCAATCCTGATTTCCACTTTATCTCCGCGGATTTAAGTATGTCAGAAGGCACTAAAAAAGTAACCGCAGCAATCTTAGCGGAATATGGTGGAATAGATATCCTGATTAACAATCTCGGTGGCTCAGAAACCCCTGGCGGTGGATTTGCAGCACTATCAGACGCGCATTGGTTAGAAACACTTCAAACTAATCTACTGGCTCCTGTAAGGCTCGATAGAGGTTTGTTACCTTCCATGTTAGCAAAGGGCTCAGGAGTCATTATACATATCGCCTCGATACAGGGAAGACTACCATTACCTGATTCTACTTTACCTTATGCAGCCGCTAAAGCCGGACTGATCAATTACAGCAAAGGGTTATCAAAAGAGGTTACTCCAAAAGGTATACGCGTATTAACCGTATCACCGGGCTGGATACAGACAGAAGCGGCTATAAGGATGATGGAGCGCTTAGCGGAAAGTTCAGGAGATACCATAGAAAATGCAACTCAACAAGTGATGAATTCATTGGGAGGTATCCCGATGGGCAGGCCAGCCAAACCAGAAGAAATTGCTGAGCTTGTAGGATTCCTTGTCTCTCCACGTGCAAACTATTTATCAGGAACTGAATATGTAATTGACGGAGGAACTATTCCAACTATTTAACAGCTGAAACATCGTAAAAACACCCTATAAACCCCCATAAAAACAGCATAAAAATACCTACCTAACTTACTGACAAATAAATTCAAAATAGCTAAATAATAAATCTATACCGGCCGGGTACTGCCTGAGTACTGCCCGGGTACTCGTTAGGGTAAGAGCAATGCTAAAGTAACGTGAGAGCATGGCAAGTCCAAGTCAAAACAACTAGTTGAAATGACTTAGAGTACGTATGCTTAAAGGCCGTTTACAACCTGGTGTTACCCCGATCTCTATTCAGGCACAACCAAACCTTAACTAGTTGAAAATTAATGAAATTATAATTTTCCCTTTGACTAACCCACGGACAACTGCGGACAATTGCAGACAGCTGCGGACAATTGCGGACATTTTTTACGCATCAGGATAATCTTTAACGCGAATAGCTTACATTGATGGAAAAGCATTTATTTATTATGGGAAGTTTAACGGGTAAATTTTCAAAGGGAATCCTGGGCGGTTTCATTTTTAAAGCAGCAATTTGGAGTACTGGTCAAACCTGAAAATGTGAAGGTAACTCTGTATAAAAACGCCCTTAATTTTGAATGGGGCGAAGATATGACGGGCATAGGTTCTCCAAACGACAGAATCATGATCCTGCTTTAAAATAAAGAAGGAAGACTTTTCCTTGCCTGCTACAGTGGCGCACGCAGAAGTGAATTAAAAGACACTTTTCCAATGCATCCTGCGCATGGAAAGAATCGAACTTACGAAGTATTCCTGGTATTTAAAGATGTCCTGAGTGATGCTGTTTCCAAAAGTGTTCACTGCGGAAGTGTACTCACTCAGGTCATCGCTTAAAAATCTATATCAATCAGGCTGGTCAAAGGAATATGAATTCCATTTTTCAGCTGAATATATTTCTCTGTAACTGACCACACTGTCGTATTCACAGTCTTTGGGCCGAATTTTGTATTAAAAGTAATGTCTGCTTTTGATTTGAATTCATTACCTAAACGCTGAGCACCACTGAGCTTATCTTTTAATTCCTCGATATGGTTCTGATCTGCGGCTATAATTTCACTTACGTCTATTGACTCCTTTTCGATTAATTCTCCTAACATAGTATAATGGCTAATTCTTTCTTAAATATGCATTAAATCTATTTAAACAGCAATAACCTCCTAAAAGAGTTACAATTCTATGAGTTTAGCTGTCTGGTATGAAAATATAATGACATAGTTTTCAGCCCGATAGTAATTTCCCTTTCAAATGAAAAGAGAGGTAAAAACCTCTCTTTTCATTTTATTGACCTGTGAACCAATCTAATACCCTTTATTTTGGGTTAAAGTTGGATTATTTCTGCGTTCTGCATCAGGAACAGGGTATAAATAGTAATTAGGATCTGCTTTAGTCATCATATCGGTCAATGCTAAACCAGTACGGCAGTAATCAAACCACGCTTCTCCTTCAAACATCATTTCCTTTCTCTTTTCTTTCTGCACAGCGGTTATAAATGCTGCAAGCGTAGTAAAGGTAGAAATGTCAGGAGTAGTGATTCCAGCCCTGTCACGCACCTTTTTATAAGAATCGTAGCTTGCGGCACTTACTCCCCCATCTAAGCGGGCCTGGGCCTCTGCGTGGATCAGATAGATTTCAGCAATACGGATCACCGGTACGTTTTGAATAGCCGGGTTAAAGATTCTGTATTTACCGATATAAAACCTCGGATCTGCCGGGGTATTCTGGTAAATGGTAAAGTCTCTTCTTTTATCTCCTGCTTCATATAAATCAGCAATCGATTTTCCTTCTGCATAAAATAAAGCAGAAGCATTCGGATTACTTACCGTGGCCAGCGGGTTGGTCGCCTGTGCATCAAACTGCAATTCAAAAATTGATTCTGAAGTGTTTTTTGTAGTCCAGACTGACCCGAAGTCAACTGGCATTGACGCACCGCTTGTTGCGATCACATCCTTCGCTAATCTTGCTGCTTCTGCGTAAGTATTTGTTACAGCACCATTATATAGATAAACTTTAGCCAGCAAAGCTTTAGCTGCGTTACCAGTTACTCTGCCTTTAGTTTCTGCAATATTCGCATAAACATTCGGCAAATTAGAAGCTTCTATCAGGTCTGCAATGATTTTCGCATAAACTTCAGCTACGGTATTACGTGGTACTTTCAGGTTATCGTTTTCTCCGGTCGGCGTTACAATTAAAGGAACCTCTCCAAATGCTCTGACTAAATTAAAATAAGTCAAAGCTCTGATAAATTGTGCTTCTCTGATGAATTGTTGTCTTTTATCAGTTGCAATTGCAGCTTCAGGCATTGCAGCTACTTTCACCACAATGTTATTTGCCGCATTAATGGCAGCATAACCTGCTGTCCAGATATTCTGTACCCATGGATTATCAATACGGATCGTATTGGTTTTAAAGTCTACATATTCAGGAAAGCTGGATACGTGATTCACGTGTCTGGCCGAGAATTCAGGAACAATAATCAGGGATTGTCCGTAAGAGTTCGCTCCCAATTGTGTTCTGTACATTCCCATTACTGCCGATTGGGCACCTTGTTGTGAATTGAAAATATTATCAGGTGTAATCTGTGCAATAGGTTCCCTGTCCAGGAATTTTTTACAGGACGTAAAGCTTAAGGACACGGCTGCTAGTAAAATATATTTTGAAATCGTTTTCATGTTCTGTTTATAGAGTTGTTCTTAGAAAGTTAAATTGATACCAGCAGTAAAGATTCTTGGCTGCGGATAACTACCGTAATCATAACCATAAGTCAAACCAGCATTCGCGCCACCATGACTAGAGCTTACTTCCGGGTCGTAACCTTTGTATTTAGTAAATACGAAAGCATTTTGTACGGTAGTGTAAACACGTAAGCTTTTGATCTTCAATTTCTCTGAAACTTTATCACTTAAGGTATAACCAAACGTAATATTTCTAAATCTGAAGAAAGATCCATCCTGTACAAAACGGTCAGATATAGCTGTGTTATCAAAGTTTCCAGGTGTTGGTCTTGGGATATCTGTAATATCTCCCGGATTTCTCCAGCGTCTGTTCCAGTCTGCGAAACCGTTACTTGTTTTATTACTTCCATCCAGTCCTGAAGCCAGGTTATAATTGAAGACATCATTTCCATAAGAAAACTGCCCCATAATGCTCAGGTCAAAGTTTTTATAGGTAAATGTATTGGTGATACCTCCATAGAAATCAGGATTTGGATTACCAATGATTCCGCGATCTTTCGGATCATTCGGTGCACCAAGGCTACCATCTTGTTTGATATAATCAATCATACCAGTCTGAGGGTTTACACCAGACATTTTCCATCCGTAGAATGAACCAAGTGGTAATCCTTCTCTGGCAATATTTAATCCACCAACACCACCGCTTAACTCTCCGCCTGGTAAGGAAACAACTTTGTTCCTGTTAAAGGACATGTTTAAAGAGGTACTCCATTTAAACGCACCAACCAGATTCTGTGTAGTTAATTCAAATTCAAATCCTTTATTCTGAATCTTACCTACATTGGTAAAACGGTTGGCAAAGCCTGAACTTGTCGGCACAACAACACCAACCAAAAGGTCAGAAGTATTTTTAATGTAATAATCTGCAAGTATTGAGATACGGTTGTTAAACAAGCCTACATCTACTCCAAAATCCAATTGTTTGGTCGTTTCCCATTTCAGGTCTTTATCACCTAATACATTTGGTAAATAACCAGGATTGCCCATATAGTTATTACTTCCGCTATATAAAGAATAACTCGCATAGTTAGGAATGTTCTGGTTTCCTGTGATACCCCAGGATGCTCTTACTTTCAGATTGCTGATTACTTTGTTAGACTTCAGGAAGTCTTCATCTGATGCACGCCATGCAGCACCGAAAGATGGGAAAGTAGCGTAACGGCTGTTTGTACCGAAACGTGAAGATCCATCAACTCTGAAGTTTGCTGTTAAAAGATATTTTCCTTTGTAATCATAGTTCACTCTTGAAAAACCAGAAGCGATACTCCATTCTTCAGGGAAAGAGTTTGCACCTGTTACTAAACCACCGGCAGAGATATACTCGATATCGTTAGATGGAAAATTTGAACGGCTTGCGTCTACAAATTGTACGCGCGATTGTTGAACTGAGGCTCCGGCAAGGGCATCAATATGATGTTCACCGAATGATTTCTGATAGCTCAATGTAGTTTCATTGATCCACAATTGATCTCTTGTATTTCTTTGTGCACCAATTCCGCCTTGTGCCGCAAAAGAACGGATACCGTTTGGCGGCATAAAGAAGGTTTCATCGATATAACTTAAATCTGCACCAAAACTGGTTTTTAAAGTCAGTTCAGGCATAAATTTATATTCTGCTGAACCACTTGCCAATACTCTGAATGTTTCTGAGTTGTTAACTGGCAGCAACAACATGGCTACTGGATTCTCACGGCTGGTGTTAACCTGGTCATAAGCGTAACTTCCATCAGGGTTGTAAACCGGAAGGTTTGGCGGTGCAAAAATACCGGTTTTTGTAGATCCTTCTTTGGAGTTTTCTTCCTGAACACGGTCATTCAATGCTCTGGTTAAATTCACACGGGCAGAGAATTTTAATTTATCACTATGCTGGTGATCCAGGTTGATCCTTGCACTTAAACGGCTGAAGTTAGAGTTTTGAATCACACCTCCCTGGCGCATATAACCAATGGATGTATAGTATTGTGTTTTTTCAGATCCTCCGCGCGCAGATAATTCATAATTACGTGTTGGCGCTGTTCTGAAAATCTGTTTCTGCCAGTCTGTATTGATATTTGGATTAGCTAATACTTGTGCTGGAACCGGGGTAGGATTGCCATTGGCATCCAGCAGGTATTTGTAATAGTCTTTCATGTAATCCTGGTATTCACCAGTATTCATCATTTTATATTTTCTCTCGTTTGGAACTTCAGAGAATCCTTCGTAAGCGTTAAAGCTGAAGGTACTTGTACCCGGCTGACCTTTTTTAGTCGTAATCAAAACAACACCGTTTGCTGCTCTGGCTCCGTAGATAGAAGAAGAGGCTGCATCTTTTAAGATCTCTACAGACTGTACATCGGATGGGTTTATAGAAGCCAGGATATTGATCCCCTGCGTTCCACCACCGAAGTTGAAGTTACTTCCACCTGTAAAATTCGTTGTACTGTTCACCGGGATACCATCTACTACGTATAATGGATCAGAACCAGCGTTGATCGATGTTGTACCCCTGATCCGGATATTTAAACCACCACCTGGTGAGCCTGATTTCTGTGTAACCTGTACTCCTCCTGCTTTACCCTGAATAGCCTGGGTAATAGTCGGCATTACATCATTTTTAATCTGGTCAGACTGGATACTGGAAACAGAACTGGTCAGTTTGGAACGGTTAACGGTTCCATATCCGGTCGCAACAACTTGTACTTCACTCAGTACTTTTGATTCTGTTGCCATGACCACATTGATGGTCTTTCGTTTATTGACGGGTTCTTGTTTGGTCTTATAACCCATATAGGCGAATAAGAGAATTGCATTATCACCGGCGGCAATCTTAAATTGCCCTTTGCTATCGGTAAGGGATTTATCTTTTCCGCCTTTCACGGTAATGACTACACCGATCAGCGGACCACCACTGTCAGAAACTTTACCACTGATAGAGTCCTGAACGGATTTGCTGCCGGCTGTATCTTGGGCCGCTGGTTTAACGGTCGTATCCTGAACTGCTTTTTTAGCAGTGGTATCCTGAATAATCGGTTTAACAGTTGTATCCTGAGCTACCTTTTTAACGGTAGTATCCTGAGCAGGTTTTTTAACTGTCGTGTCCTGAATTACTTTTTTACGTGTAGTATCCTGAGCAACTTTAATTATCGGGATTACGGCACGTTTTGCAGTATCCTTTTTGATGGAATCTTTTTTCACAGAATCCTTAGGAACGGTGTCGGTTTGGAATAATACTGTCCTGAAACTTGACAGGTCTTTTCTATGGGCAGCTCCCTGTGCAAAGTGGGTGCTGAATACCATGGCGAGTAAGCATACGAGGTACGGTAAAGGGTTTCTTTTCATCTGAAATACACTAATCTTTAAGTAATGAGCAAGTTATTAAAGATGCACAATAGCAATTTTCGCTCCACAGATTAAAATGGGATTAAAATCCTTGTTTAAAGTGCTTTAGAAATGATCCTTTGTTTTCAATTGTAGACATTCTCTACAGCTTGTAGGAAGAAGCAGCATCATTCCGGCCTGATTTAAAGGCGGAAAATTAATTTTAATCCAGACGTAAGGGTAGAATACAAAGAGGTTGTCCTATGACTAAACAGGAAAAAAATGTTCAACAAATATTCAATACCTCATTCGTTTAAATTTATGTTTAAGAAAAATAACTTCTTCCAGAGATTACTTCTCATTCTTCTGCTTTTAACAGGCACAAATGCAATGGCCCAATTCGGCCCGGAGAATACGCTGGATGTTAATGCGATCTATGTCCCCCAAAGTAAATACACGCAGAAAAACGGGCAGGTAGAAAATGCCGAGAAAACTCAAAAAAGGATTGATCTGAATTATAGTTTTCCAATTTCTACTAAATTCGATCCTGCTACAAAAAAACTGGAAAAATGGACGGGTATTGTGAGTGGAGGTTATACCGAAATGTCTGGTAAAGACAATAGCCAGGATTTGATGCCGGAGAAACTACTCAATACTATGCTTGGGGTAACTTATTTACGCTCTATGCGAAATAACTGGGCGATGGTCAGCCTATTAACTGCCGGTGTGAATACGGATCTTAAAGCAGTAGATTATCATGATATATTTATCAGTGGAGGTGTACTTTTTATCAAAACTCCCCGGCCGGGATTCTCTTATGGATTTGGAGCTTTTGTAGTGAATGCACTGAATGCACCTATAGTTTTACCCGGTTTGATGTTACATTTAGAAACAGAAGGCAGATTTAAATTCAATATTGATATACCTACTGAGGTCAGCGTTGCACGTGATGTCACCAAAAAGATGGAAGTAAAGTTAGCGGTGAGGTTTAAAAATACAAGCTTTGACACTGAGAATACGGTTGAGCCTGGCAGACGTTATCTAAACTATATGGAATTACCTGCTGGCCTGGAAACCAAGTGGAAGAGTAAACATTTTGATTTTGTACTGGGTGGTGGTTACATGATTTTAAGAAATTACGATCTTAAAGAAGGTGGCATCAAGAATTTATTTACCAATGGACAGATCAATAAATTAGGTGGAAACTTTTATGTCAATGCCGGAATCAGGCTTAAATTTAATAAGGAGGGTAAATAAACATCTTTTTTTATAACAAACAAAGGCCGTTCTATTTGGATAGAAACGGCCTTTGTTTGTTATATTTCTATTATGCTTCTACTCCGTTTACAGCATTTAAAGCAACCAGAGGCGAAGTGCGCGCCAGTTCATAAACCTGCGCCGTTGCACCTACGTGTATTTCATAGGTATCATTTTCAAAAGCTTCAGCAAATTCTGTAGCCACTTGTAAAGGTGGGATACCATTTTCTGCTCCGCCAATTTCTTTAGAGAATTCAGTATTTACTAATGGCGGCATCAATTCGAATACTTTAACACTGGTGTCTTTTAAAGTCAGACGTAATCCTTGTGTATAGGAATGAACTGCTGCTTTACTTGAACTGTAAGTCAGTACGCGAATTCCTGGCGCGATAGCCACAATGGAGCTCACATTAACCAGTGCGGAAGCTTCTTGTTTGAGCAGTTGAGGCAATAGTTTTTCTGTGAGACGGATCAGGGAAACATAATTGGTATTCATTTCCTCTGCTGCTTTTTCCCATGATTTATTTCCGGCAAATACGTCATAGGTATAAGCAAGTCCTGCATTATTGATCACCACGTTCAGGGTAGGAAAATCAGTGGCAATCCTATCCACTAAAAGATCAACTTCTGCTTCTTGTGTGGTATCGAAAACAATACCTGTCACATTATCGAGTTTAGCTACTGCTGCGTCAAGGCGTTTCTGATCGCGGCCGGTAATGATCACATGATTACCTTTTTCTGTTAATAGTTTAGCGATTTCAAATCCGATCCCAGCAGTTCCGCCAGCAATCAGAATAGTATTATTTGTTGATTTCATCTTTTTATTTATTTATGTTTTTGTTAATGATCTGAGGAAGGGATAACCAGCGGTTTTGCTTTATCACGTTTGGCAACAAAAATGAGCAGGGGCAATACAATGGCAAAAAACAGCCCGATTAATAAATAAGCATCGAGGTAACTGGAAAAGAAGGATTGTTTGACGACTACATTTTCAATCAGCTGCATGGCCTTTTGTTTAGCGTCAAGCAGTCCGAAACCTTTCTGCTGGAATAAGTGGGTATAGGTATTAATTCTTTCTACGGCTACTGGGTTCTCTACTTTAATGTGAGTGATCAGATCCATCCGGTGTAAGGCAACGCGCCTGGCCACATAGGTGTTAATGATAGAGATGCCGAATGACCCTCCCAGCTGACGCATCATATTATTGAGAGATGTACCCTGAGGCATGTCTTTGGCTTCCAGTGAAGACACAGCAAGTGTAGATAAAGGGACAGTGAGCAGTGCCATGCCTATAGCTCTGAATATCAAGTTCAGGGTGATATCAATAGCCGGGGTTTCCAGGTTGATCCTGGACATCGACCAGTTGAAGTAAATAAAGCAGAGAAAGCCTAACAGGATCATGAAAGCGGGAGCCACTCCTTTTTGCAGCAATTTACCGGTAATGATTAGTGCCAGAACAGCTACGATTGATCCGGGCAGGAGTAATAAACCGGACTGCGTTGGGGTAAATCCGAGTAAACGCTGGGCAACTACAGGGGTTAAATAGATAGAGGTATACATGCCCATTCCTGTAATAAAAGTCAGAATGGCAGCTATACTTAAAGATCTGTATTTTAGGATCCTCAGGTTAACGATAGGGTTTTCAATACTTAATTCCCATACTATAAATCCGATGATGGAGAGTGTGGCAATGACGGAAAGGACAATAATATAGCCTGCTGCAAACCAGTCATCGGTCTCCCCTCTTTCTAATACGGTTTGCAGTGATCCAACGCCGGCTATCAGTAGAAATATACCGATCCAGTCTATCCTTTTTAATTGCTGTTTGATAGGTGATTCTCCTAAAAGAAACATACAGGATATAGCAGCAGCGATACCAATGGGAATATTAATGTAAAAGATCCATGGCCAGGAATAGTTTTCGGTAATAAAGCCTCCTAAAGTTGGACCGATGGTTGGCCCGATAAAAATGCCTATGCCAAATAGTGCACTTGCAGTCGCTTGTTTTTCTTTCGGAAACAGTTCGTAAACTACCACAGCTGAGACAGAAAGTAAAGCCCCTCCTCCTAAACCTTGCAGAAAGCGGAAGGCAACAAGTTCCCAGATTCCGGTGGCATTACCGCACATGAAAGAACAGAAGGTGAACAGGATAATAGAGCCGATATAGTAGTTTCTCCTGCCCAGGTTGTTAACTAAGAAACTGGTCATGGGAATAATAATCACATTGGCGATTGCGTAAGACGTGATTACCCAGGAGATATCTTCTAAGGTTGCCCCTAAATTCCCACTCATATAATTCAGGGCAACGTTCACAATCGAGGTGTCAATTAATTCCATTATTGCTGCTGCAATTACAGTGATTAACAGAATCTGACGTTTTAAAGGGCTCATATTATACTGATTGGTATATTTTAGGATAAAAAAAATTAACGCTCAATTTGATCAATAAGGGTTTCTACTGTACTGAGTATATGATCCATTGCAGTCGCATCACCGGTAACTTTGGAAATCATAATTCCTCCTTCTATAAGTGCAATGATGGACAAGGCTGTTTTACGCGGATCTGTATTTGTTTTAAATTCACCATTTAGTATACCTTTTTTTATAATTGTCGTCAGATCACCTTCCCATGTTAACACCGCGTTCGCAGCTCGTTTTCTTAACAATCCGTTGGTATCATCGGCTTCCGTTGCCGTATTGAGTACTGGACAACCTCCCCTGTTCATGGTTTCTTTAATAATCGTTTGATAAACTCTGACATAGGCCATCAGTTTATCGTAACAGGTGGTTGCCTGGTTAACTTCCTGACTTGTTAGCCGGGCGATTCTTGAACAGTTATAATCAAAAACTGCGACTGCCACTTCTTCTTTATTTTCAAAGTTGCCATAAATACTTCCTTTAGTCAGGCCGGTCGCGTTGGTCAGGTCGGTTAAGGACGTCCCGGCATACCCTTTTTTATTAAATATCACCGCAGTACTCTCAATGATAAAGTTCCGGGTACGTTCAGCTTTGGTGTATGACTTATTCATAGTACAAATATATACCGATTGGTATTATAAAAACAAGTATAGCTATTTTTATTACTTCTGTATGGCAATTAATTAATACATAGAAAAATATGGGATTATCCGAATATTAACTAATTTGTAGTTAATTATTAATTCTTAAAAACCTAAACCAATTATGATGAGAAGAAGTACAACTACAATTTTGTCCCTGCTGTTATTCGTTTTACTTTCAAGTTTCAGCCCTGCAAAGCATGGTTTGTTAAAGCCTGTGATTTCGAAAAGCTTAAGTGCCCGCTTTTTTGGAATGAGCGGCCCCAATATCATCAGTGCAAATGGTGGCCCTTACCTGATTAAGGTAACCGGCCTTCCTGTTTCAGAAAGTGGGAATTCGCTGTTTTGTGGAGATAAAATACAGGGAGAACAGTATATAGTCTTTCCTGATGCGGGTGGCAGTGCCGATATTGAAGTTTATGGGTCTAGTTTTAGCAATTTAAGAGGCTCTCAGCGCATCTGGATCGAAGATCAGTATGGCAATACATTGGAAAGCATTTATGTATTTGTAACGAATTAAAAGTTGTTCGTTTCTTATGTAATTGAAAAAGGGGTTCTGAATATTTTCAGAACCCCTTTTTAATATTTAAGCTTGTTGTTGTTTTTTACGCTTAACGAGCAGATAGCAAAGATATAAAAGTATAAGCCAGCCCGGAATAAGTTCCACCGGAAGTTTCATTCCTGTAATCCACATGATGACCAGGATACCAACTAAAAAGATCAGGCAGATATAATTGGATAATGGATAGATAAAGGAAGGGAACTTGGTTTTTACCTGTTCAGCTTGTTTTTGTTTTCTGAATTTTAAGTGCGTGATACTAATCATCAGCCAGTTAATCATTAGTGAGGAAACGACCAGCGACATCAAAATACCCAGCGCTTTTTCTGGCATCAGTTTATTGATAACAATACTGATCGCTACAAATAATCCCGAAACCAGAATAGCTTTTAAGGGCACATGATTTTTATTCAGCTTTGATAAAAAAGCAGGGGCATTTCCTTGTTCTGCTAGTCCAAAAAGCATCCGGCTGTTACTGTAGACACAACTGTTATACACGGACAAAGCTGCGGTTAAAACAATCATATTCAATACATTGGCAATAATACTGGTAAAGAAGAAGGTCTTTCCTAACAGGCTGAATTGAAAACCTTTCAAGCTTTCAAATACCATTACAAATGGACTGCTGTCTGTGGTAATGTTTTTCCATGGGGATAAAGAGAAAAGTATAACCAGCGCACCTACATAGAAAATAAGGATACGGTAAATAACCTGATTTGTTGCTTTAGGGATAGTTTTTTCAGGATTTTCAGCTTCAGCAGCTGTAATTCCAATGAGTTCTAATCCGCCAAATGAGAACATAATCAATGCGATTGCAGAAAGCAAACCTTGATAACCGCCTTTTCCGTCTGAGCTTAACAGCCCTTTCGCAAAAAATCCGCCGTCATTCCAGAGGTTTTGTATACTGGCCTGTTCTCCGCCAGATCCGCTAACCAATAAGTAACAGCCAAAAAAGATCATAGCAATGATGGCTACCACTTTAACAATGGAGAACCAGAATTCTACTTCGCCATAAACTTTAACTGAAGTGAGGTTAAGCGCATTAATGGTTAGAAAAAAGAAAAGACTTGACGACCATAAAGGAATGGATGGCCACCAGAAATGGACATAAATCCCGATCGCTGTTAATTCGGACATACTTACCAGGATATAGAGTACCCAGTAATTCCAGCCGGAAGCAAAGCCCGCAAATGAACCCCAATATTTATAGGCAAAGTGACTGAAACTTCCTGATACGGGTTCTTCTACGACCATTTCGCCGAGTTGGCGCATAATAAAAAAGGCGATGATACCAGCTACTGCATAACCTAAAATCACGGAAGGGCCCGCAAGTACCGCAGCAGGGCCTATCCCTAAAAACAAGCCTGTTCCTATCGCGCCACCAAGTGCTATTAATTGGATATGCCTGTTCTGTAAGCCTCTTTTAAGCTTATTATCGTCAGGTTTTTCGTTGAGTTGTTTCAATTTTTATGGAATTAATCTGATTGTAAATGAGAGTTAATTAGGCACTATATACTAAATTCCAACAAAAATGTAAACTTATATCCATTTGAGCTATTAAAAGGTCAAATAAATTTAAATAGTTTCTTTACGTATTATGGGTTAAATGTGATCACTTTGGGAGTTGCCAGAGAATTCACGTACTTTAGGTGCAATCTGGGTTCCGTAAATTTCGATAGCTTTCATCAGATGACTATGAGAGGGTGCACCAACGTCCAGATGTGCAATAAAACGGGTAATTCCATACAGGTCTTTCGCATACAGGATTTTATCTATAGTCTCTGCTGCATCTCCGACAAACATAGCCCCTGCTTTAGTACGCCCGTAGTCGTATTGGTGCCTTTGAAAAAGTGACCAGCCTCTGCTCAGTCCGATTCTATCCATTTGTCTGGCGTAAAGCGGATAGTAATAATCTCCGATCGCCTGAGAGTCTTCGCCAAATAAAGCGTGTGAAAACATACCAACTTTAAATTCGGCCATATCATGTCCAAATTGCTGGTAAGTATTTTTATAGAGTTCAAATAAGGGTTTAAATCTTTCAAGCGGTGTACCAGCGACAATAGCAAAAATCAATGGCAAACCTAAACGCCCGGCACGAAACACGGATTCAGGTGTACCACCAGCGGCAACCCAAACGGCGAGGTTGTTATTTGTTGCTCTGGGGAATACCTCCTGGTTCACCAGGGACGGACGAAAACGACCTTCCCAGTTTATCTTTTGCACTGCATTGATTTTGAGTAGCAAGTCTAATTTTTCCTCATATAATGCACTATAATCTTGTAAGTCATAACCAAATAATGGAAATGATTCAGTGAAACTTCCTCTTCCCGCCATAATTTCTGCCCGGCCTTCAGAAAGCAAGTCTACCATAGCAAAGTTCTGATAAAGTTTAACTGGATCTGAAGAGCTGAGCACAGTTACAGAACTGGTCAGTTTGATATTTTTGGTTACCACAGCAGCAGCAGCCAATATAATTTCAGGGCTTGGTATGGCATACTCCGGCCGATGATGCTCTCCTACTCCCAAAATATCCAAGCCAACTTCGTCAGCAAGCTTGATTTCTTCCATCAGTTCTGCCAGTCGTTTTTGTGTGGATTGTATTTTACCTGTTGCCGGGTCGACATGTAAATCGCCGAACATACTTATGCCTAATTCCATATTTGTTTGTTTAATTGTTATAGTGTATTAATAGAACGATCGTTCTATTATAAGTCAAAAAAAAATATTATCTTAAACTACCGATAATATTTTTTGCCATGTGTTCTATCATTGCTCTGTCATCGTATAAAGACTGCATGTGCCATAATCCTGCAAATGAGCCTGCAATAAACTGTGCGGCTTGCCTTGCATTCTTTTTCTCGTCTATTTCCCCTGCTTTTTGTGCTTTCAGGATTAAGTCTTCAAAAATTGAAATTAGTGCATTGGTTAACTGTTTTAAAAGTTCTCTGATCTCCGCATCCAGCCGGGCCATTTCAAAAGATGATTTAACAACCATACAGACTTTACCTTCATCAAAAGACCGTTCCAATGCCTTTTTCACAATTTGCCCGATAGCTTTAAATGGAGATTTTTGTCCAAGAGCTGCTTTTTTATATTCGCTGTAGGTTTCCAGCGCATAACTTTGAAGGCTTTCCATAAATAGCTTGTGCTTATCTCCATAAGTATCATACATACTCCCCCGGTTAATCTCCATCTGCCCTACCAGGTCTTGCATAGAGGTAGCGTGATAACCCTTTTCCCAGAATAAATCACGGGCTTTTTCTAATTTCTCTGTCGGATCGAATTCTTTAATACGTGCCATCAGGAGCAAAAGTACATAATCAGAACGATTGTTCCAATTAGTTTTTTATTTAATGTTTTAACGAAGGAAGTTTTATTGCCTCAATGAAGAAAAGATAATCAGAAAATTATTATATCTTTCGTCGTCAATCCGACACCAATAAATTCTAACCTGACATTTGAATGAATACTAAAGTCAAGGGCTATTTTTGGGGATGTATTTCGTCCGCAACTTTTGGCCTGATACCGTTGTTTGCCCTACCTTTAATGCGCAAAGGGATTCCTCATGATTCCCTTTTGTGTTATCGTTTTGCCTGCGCATCTTTGTTGCTTGCGCTCTTTATGCTGTTTAAAAAGGAGTCCTTCAGAATTGCAAAAAGGGAAATTGTCCCGATGGCTATTCTGGGGATATTGTATGCTTTATCCGCACAATATTTACTGGTAGGTTATGATTATCTGGGCGTAGGTACTGCTTCTACTATCCTATTTATATATCCGGTCTTTGTCGCTATTTTAATGGCGGTATTCTTTAAAGAAAAGATAAGTCTGATCACTATCGCAGCCATTGTAATTGCCTTTTTGGGCGTTTCCTTATTGTATAAGGGCGATAATGGAATGACACTGAATTTATTAGGACTTGGCGCAATCTTAATTGCAGCACTTTCGTATTCAGTTTATATTGTAGCAGTGAACAAATCAAGAATACAATTCATGTCGGGATATAAACTCACTTTATATGTGATGGCTTCCAGTGCTGTTTTTTTTCTGTTTAAAGCACAATTGACTGTGGGTTTACAGCCATTACCAGACACCAGATCAATTGTCGAATTGGTTATGCTGGCCTTACCCACCACAGCAATATCATGCGTTGCCATGATATTTGCCGTGCAGTATGTGGGTTCTACGGTAACTGCAATATTGGGGGCTTTGGAGCCTTTGGTTGCTGTTGCAGTTGGTGTAATCGCGTTTCAAGAGGCTATTACACAAAATCTTGTACTAGGGATGTTATTGATCCTGATCGCAGTGATTATGATTATTCTTTCTGATTATCTGCACAAGAAGTTCAGAACACAAAGAGTTGTATAAATTCTATTTAGGTAATTCGGGTGTTGTTATTCTCCATGGCTCAGTAGTAATAGCAGCTAAAAAGGAAATAATAGCATCCCTTTCTGTTTTTGTCAGATTTAATCTTTTGATATGTACATCTGTTTTTGGAAAAAGCGGATCATTCAATTCCTCTGGTTTTTGTTTTGGCTGAGGCATACCATTATTGTACATATTCATTACGCCCTCGATATTATCAAATAAGCCATTGTGGAACCATGGACGCGTCCGCAATACGTTACGTAACCCCGGTGTCCTGAACTTGCCAACGTCTTCAGGGTTTTTAGTCACATTATAACGGCCAAGGTCTTCGTATTTTGCCCGTTTATAGTAAGTTAATCCTAGATTATGAAAATCATCGTCCGTAAATAAAGGGCCACTGTGACAGTTCATGCAACGGGCTTTGGTACGAAACAGGTGTAAACCCTGAATTTGCTGATCAGTCATTCTTTTGGTATTGCCTTCCAAAAAGTAATCGAAGCTGCTTTTACGGCTGGTAAAGGTAAGTTCATAACCTGCAATCGCCTTGGCTATACGCTCTTGTGTGATTTTTGCATCCCCATAAGCAGAAGAAAATAGCGCAGCATATCCTTTGATTGCTCTTAATTTAGCGGGTAACAGTTTAAAATCCTGGTGCATTTCAATGTCTGATCCAATTGGCCCCTCTAACTGTTTTTCCAATGAGTTAGCCCTTCCATCCCAGAACAGGTTTTTAAAATACCAGATATTTTCAAGGGAGGGTGCATTGCGGGAGTTTGCAGCCTGATCGTGTCCTAAAGATACTTGTCTGCCATCAGACCAGTTCATTTCGGGTGCATGGCAGCTGATACAGGAGATCTGATTAGATCCTGATAGTCTGGGGTCATAAAAAAGTACTTTGCCCAATGCGACCAGATTCTTGGTTAAAGGACTTCCTTCACTGATTGGAGCATTAGGAACAACACCTAGTTCCTGCCATTTTACACCGGAATCAATTAAAGGTTTTGGCCAGCTGGAAGGTGATTGATTGTATATGTTTCGGAGTGAATCTGCTGAGATACCATCATTCTGGTTAAAACTATCAAACGATAGTTGGGTTAAAATCAACAGAAAAAGACCTATAATTAATAATACGCGCTTCATGTGTGTTTAAAAGTAAAGATTAAAGCCCAGAGAGACATCTAATCTGTTTTTTGATGGATTAAAACCTGTGGTAATTGGTCTTTTTCCATCGGATAATGAATTGATATAAAATACATTCAGGCTTAAGCCGCTTTTAGTATTCCTGATTAAACGGGGACTGCTATATTTCACCTTGAAATCAAGGGTTCCTGCGGTTGAAGTGTAATAAGTATAATCCGGATAAATGATATTATTTGCAAATACATTATCGGTAACGGGTACATTGATTTCATTGCCTGCGGGTAACCTTAAGCCAGGTGAAAGGGTTATTGATAGCCTGCTTTTGTCTGAGAAAGAATTATATAAAGTCCCGCTCAGCCCTGGTTGGATATAACCAAATACAGTAGAAATATCAGATGCGATATCTTTTTTATTAACGGTGTTATAAAGCACGTTAAAACCTAATTCTATCTTTTTAGCTGCATTAGAGTTCCTCAATATTGTATATTCTACAACTATCTTTTGATGGTTATATTTATAATTGCTTAACCCAAATAATTCCAGATAATTATGGTCATATCCATCCTGGAGTTGCAGTGTTACTTGCAGTTGATGCTGATAATTGAATGTATTCAATCCAGCTAATAATCTGGCGTTATAACTATTGAGTATAAAAGTTCCGTATTTATTGTTATTTGCAGATTGATCTTTTGCATTCAGGTTATCCTGTGTTTGTTTCGTATAATTTATACCTGTATTGATATAGGCCTGATTGGTATGATAAGCATAGTTTATACCAAATCCGCTGATCTTGTTCTGACGCTCTATTTTACCAGCTCCAAAAGGAATTTGATAACCATAGCCCATCAGCAGATAGTTAATACGGTCAGGATAATCCGGACTCTGAGCAGAATATTGTTTACTCATATAGGAAATAGAATTGTTCTCTTTACCATAACCCAGGTTAAGCTCTGCTCCGATCACATGGTTACCCTGCTGATATAAAAGCTGCGGATTAACAAGTAACTGGAAAGTTTGTACCGAAGGACGCGGGTCAACCGAACGTGAGGCTGTATTGTAATCATAGTCTGCACCCGCAGCTAAAAAAAGTTTATCTTTTATTAATCTGTAAGTCAGCAGTCCACCAAATTTATAATGGAGCCGTTCATATTTCCCTGCCTTACCAGCAGCAAAATAATATGGGGTAGCCTCATCGGGTACGCCTTGCATAGTCCAGGCCAGGCTATCCTGCCAGGTTCTTTCGAAATCAAAATATCCGGCCATTTTAAACCTTCCCAGGGTTTTGATCCCACTGGATTGGAATGCAATGCCATGACCGCTTTCGGCAGTCTGCGCAGTACGAAAGTGGCCTTTTTGCATTTTATAATTCAGAGAAACTATACTTACATTCTGCTCATCATTGGCAAGCAATGATGCGGCGTTCTGCTCACTATCATTGAGTTTAAGCAGGCTTTGCTTAAACAGGTAAATACTGTCTGCGGGTTCTTGCTTTTGTGCAAGAACTCCAACAGACAGGGTCATAAAAAAGCATCCTATAAAAAATCCTTTCATGAATTAATTGATAAATGAAGCGGCAGATTTAGAGGCATCTGCCATATTCAATACACCGAAATCATTGGTAGAGTTATTCGTATCCTTTAAAACTACACGACCGTTAATAGTTTTATTTGTTCTACGGGCTACTGATTGAGAAGAGTAAGCTCCCTTTGTGACATAGGTTTCACCTGCATCAACGCTATCATTCATATATTTTGGTACTCTGTTAATTGCAGTAGTCTGGTTTAAACCTACACCATCAATCAATACATTAACCAGAACCTGGATATAAGTTTTTGTAGATGCAATGATCTGTACTACATCCGGAGTTGGAAATCTGCCCCATATTTTAGGACTAATGGCACTTTTAAAGATAACTACTCCATCACGTCCATTGTTATCTAATACAAGATCCCGGTTCGCTCCGGCATCTATTACAGTTACATTAGGTACAGCCGGGTTATCTAAATCTGAAGCCAGCCTGTTGATGCCAGGCTGATCACCAAGATATACTTCAAAATCAGCTTTACTTAAATCAACAGTCAGCGATGGATCTTTAACACCAATTGCTTTTCCGTCAGCTCCGGTATAGGGTACTTTATGGTTGAGTGCATTCGCTGCAATGATTATGCTCGTTCCTGGTAAAATCGGATATTGTTTACCTGTTCCGGGAATCATAAATAACGCAGACATATAAACGTAATCTGAATTGGCTTTACTGTTATTCATCTGAATAGATTTAGTCCAGTCGTATTGTCCTGTAGGTAAATAATATCCTTTGTTAAAGTCTATTTTATTAAGTGCGGTACTGACGTTGATTGTCTGACCAAAATACAGGCTATCTGCATAGAGCGTTACATTTGAATTGTTGTAAATCTCGATGAATTGATCACGGAAAAGGGCTCCGTTAGTAACGTGTGAACCAGCATAATAAATTTGTTTAATCACCAGATCACCAACACGTCCGGTTTTTAAAACGATAGACAGGCTGCTATTCTGCGACAGGCTCTGACGGCTCAGGGTCCCATTAAAAACAATCGCTTCAGTGAGGTTAGTACCTGCTTTCGCATTGTAATCAGCGGCAGCGATGGTCTGCACTGCGGCAATATCATAATTACCAGGCGCCACATTCTTAAATTCAACGGTTCCATCTGCTGCGGTAACCCCGGTATAAGCTTGTGTGGTCGTAATATTGGTTATTTTCACCTGTGTCTTTTCCAGGCTCAAACCAAGGTCGGTCTGCTCAGTTTCATAACTCAATTTGATATTTATAGTAACCGGCTTTACATCCGAATTTGTTGAGGAATTGTCTTTTTTACAGGCTGTCACACTCAGTAAAAGAATTAAGATCAGATAGTAACTGTTTTTTTTCATTTTTATATAATTGTTTTTTAATGGTTATGAAGCTATCATGATTTTATATCCACTTCGTTATGTGATTTGAAAAATCATGCTGGTTTCATTGTATGTATTTATATTAAATTAAAATTTGAAAGCTATTTCTCCGCCAACATTTACCGGATTATTATAGGTTGTAAAAGAATTGGCTATAGGATTATAATACTTTGGCATCAGGTTTAAAAAGTTATAGGCGTATACGGAAATCCTGAATTTCTTTTTCACTTCTTTTGCAATACGAAGGCTCATATTTACATAGGCAAAGGGAGGAGACTGGGAACTATTGGCTTTTGCTGAAAATGGAGAAAGAAAGCCATAGTCATAATTATCAGGACTAAATTGTTCAATAGCATGATAACCTCCATCTTTATCAAGATAAGCGATGGGCTCACCAGTACGGCCGAGCGAATTTCTCCTGTTTTTCCAGTAAATATCAGCGAGTACACTGACTACAAAACCTAACTTAGGGATATGTGTGTCTGTACTTATTTTGGTGGTAATGTCTAATTGGCTGAATTCACTCGCTTTGAAAATACCATACCAGGCTTTTCTCCCCTGCTCTTGAAAACTAATACCCGCCTCATTAATTTCATACCCCTGATTCTTATAATAACTATAACCAACGGAGGTATTCATATTGAAGGAAGTTTGTATAGCCGCAATCTTCTTTGTGCTGAAAAATAGTTCTATACCATAGTTATCAGATTGCGAATTATTGGTAATAGCGTTATCAGTTAACCCAGTATATCTTTTATAATTTCCGGTAGCCTGATAAATAGGTTTTCCTCCTTCAACGGGAGTATAACTGTATTCTGGAAGTACAAGCTGTATAAAATTTTTCTCTGACGTAAATCCATCTCTGTTTTTTTTGATATAGCCGTATACAGAAGTCGTGAAAAACGAATAATTCGCAGATGCCCCCAGTTCTAATTGTTTCGACAAGGACGGTTTCAGCTTACTGTTATCATGGGTTACTCTTTCTGTGTGAACCAGGTACAGGCTTTGATTAACATTACCATTGTATACATTAAGCAAAGGAATATCAAAATAAGTTGGCGCAGGATAACGTTGCGACATCCCTGGTGCCTTTGCAGAAAGTCCATAGGCAGCTCTTAAAGACCAGGTTTTACTCAGTTGATAAGAAAGGTTAATTCGTGGTTGAACACTTGCGGAACCATTTTGCAGATCATACCTGATCCCTGCATTGGTTGTCAGCAAATGATTGAATAACAAATAGTCCGCTTTATCTTGTAAATAAAATCCAGCGTTTAAAATATTGTTTTGCAGATCGAAATTATAAGGACGTTCACTTTTTGTTCTGTCAGTGTTTGCACCAGGAAATTTAGGATCTGCAATTACCCCCTGACCACTATTACCTGCCACATAAAAATTGCCACCTAAAGAGACGGTATGTTTAACCGCTCCGGTATTAAAGTTGTTGTCCAAGCTCAGATTAGCACTAAAATTATAAGGTTCACCTATAATATGATCTATAGCGAGATAATTTCCAGGTATATAATAACCTTCATAAGTTCCAGTTGTGTCTTTATCTGCCACCCCCTCTACAGCCTTGTTCAACTGAGACTGTGTATAACTATTGCTATATCCTTTATCAAAGCTCATTCCCAGGGTAATATTTTTCAGATAAGGGCTTCGAAGGCTTAAACTTGTTCTGTTAGTTACTGATAACCTGCGATCCATAGAGAACGTTGCCCGTTGTTCATTGTCATCGGGATCAACCTTCGAGTTATCTTTTTTATAGGAATAATCTAATGAGAGTGTATTACGAAGATTTGATAACATGTTTACGCTCCACATCAGGCCTCCGTTTATTCTTCTATAGTTTTTCACACTGTTACGCGGGTCTTGTATACTATTCAGGTAATTCATACTGATGTTTAATGCCCCTGCTTTTTTACCAAGGTTCAATCCTTTGGATAAGGAATAATTGGTTGAACTGCCATTCATCCGCATCGTAAATTCATAAGGTGTTTCACCTGCTTTTCGCTGAATAATAATAGCACCGTCGGTAATTTCACCATATTTTGCTGAGGCTACACCAGAAATAACTTCTATACTTTCAATGTTATCAGATGGAATATTTCTGATGTCCAAGCCTCCAAATGGCGAATCATAGGCCGGATTACCGGTACCCGGATCTTTATGGTTGATAATGGCTCCTCCAGTAAGACCACGCATACCTACATTCCGGGTCTGCATATTTGCATCGTTCGCTTGCCTGAAGCCATCTACATAAATGGCTACACCCAAAGAGTTATTCGCTTCTTGTGTAGGATCTCCGGAAACAGCAGAGCGCAATGTTATATTCTGACGGTATTGCAGGTCGGGTGCGGCCATCTTTTTACCGGGCAGATTGTTTAAGATATCAGCCAGACTGTAGGCTTGAACCTGCTCGATAGCCTGCCGGTCAAAAATTATAGCGGAGTTCGAAATGTCACTCTTTTTACGCTCTGAGGAAACATTTACATTTTCTAAGGTCAAACTCAGTTCTTGCAGCACGAAAATTTCCGGGGTATTCCATGCTTCTTTTGGAATTGTTTTAGTGATGGTTTGTTTGCCAACAAAGGAAATCCGCAGGGTCACTGGTTCATCACCCAATTGACTTTGCCGCAGACTGAATATACCGGTTTCAGTTGTATAGGTATTTATTTCTCTTTCATTTACATAAACCGATGCATATTGTACCGGCCTGTTCTTAGTGTCTACCACTTTTCCATTTAAGCTGCCTGATATGGTCTGGGCATAACTTGTAGTGGAGATCAACATTAAAAATAATAATCTTCTCAAATTTATTTAGACTAATTCCAATTAAACGACAAAGAAACTAATTATAACAAGAAAATCATAGACCGTTTTAGTATAAAAATCCGGGTTAAAATTTAACCAAAATGAAAATCAGCTTTGTTTTTTCTCTGTTAGCATCAATTTTGCTTTATGTCTATTCAAATTTCTTTTAGTCTCATTTATAAATGATTAACAATAAATGAATGTTTATCTGTAAAAAATAACCATAAATACATTTAGATATCAGTACATCTTTGTATCATTGTCTCATTGTATAAAGACACATTCACATGAAGATTATAGCGATTATAAACCATAAAGGTGGTACAGGAAAAACGACCTCTACACTGAATATTGGTGCGGGTTTAGCACGTGCAAAAAAGAAAACTTTATTGATTGATATTGATCCTCAATCAAATTTAACAGAGGGTTTAGGCCTGAGGGATGTTAAAGTATCTATTTATGATAGTATAAAAGATGATACTGCATTACCTATTGAATCAATCTCGGAATACCTGGATATCATCCCCTCTTCTTTAGATTTACTGGGAGCTGAAATTGAACTGGTTTCCAGGCTTGGAAGAGAAACTATTCTGAAAAGATTGCTGAAAGCTGTAGAAGGAAAGTATGATTATATACTGATCGATTGTGCACCTGCTTTAGGTATGCTGACGGTTAATGCATTGGTTGCGGCAGACACGGTAATGATCCCATTAGAGGCTGAGTATTTTGCTTACAGAGGAATTGACCGCCTGGTTTCTATTATTTCTGATGTCAGAAAACATTACAATGAAAACCTGACGATTGGCGGTGTGTTTATCACTAAAATCAATCCAAGAAGAATTATTACCGAGCAAATTACCGAGAGCATCAAAAAATATTTCAATGATAAATTATTTGATACTTCTATCCGTATAAATGTAGCCTTGGTAGAAGCGCAGTTAAAAGGGATAGATATTTTCGAATATGCTCCGGCATCAAATGCTGCAACAGATTATGCAAATCTGACAGATGAAATTATAGCTAAAATATAAGCACATGGCAAAGAAAAACTTAGGGGATATAGAAGATAATAACAAAAACTTAGGAGGTGTATCTGCCTTATTCAATTCTCCATTAAAAGATAACAATACTAAAGAGGAGAAGCAGGTTGTTCAACCTGATGAAGAAATAGTAACTTACCCTTTAAGACTTAAAAAGAGCTCTTTAAAGGCATTAAAAATATTAGGTGCACAGCGGGGAGTAACTGTAAGAGAATTGATCCTGTCGCTGGTAGAGAAGGAATACGAGGTATAAATTGATAGCCTTACAGAGAATTGAATAGCTGTTTGCTGATCAGTATGCAGCTATTCAATTGTATTATCTTTTATGGACATATTTAGCAATTTTTGAATATAGTTCCATCGGGTTAAAGGGTTTAGAGATATAATCATTCATCCCTGCGTCCACTACCTGTTTATTGATTTCGGCCAAAACAGATGCTGTTAAGGCGATAATTGGTAATTCTTTAAATCGTTTGCCAGGTAAATTTCTGATGGCCGTACTGGCTTCATAACCATCCATTTTTGGCATTTGCAAATCCATCAATACCACATCATACTCATTTTCTTTTACCTTTTCCAATGCTTCAACTCCATGAATTGCATAATCGATCTCCAGATCCCATTTCTTCATAAATTTACCTGCTACTATGGTATTGATCTCATTGTCTTCCACAAGCAACACCTTAAAACCGGCAAGACTTTCAAAAACTAAAGCTGGCATGGTATAACCTGATTTCTTCTTGCTTTTTTTAAACTGCAAATCAAAAAAGAAAGTTGATCCCTTACCTAAAGTACTGTCTACAGAAATTTCACCGCCTTTTAGTTCAATTAACCTTTTGGTAATGGCCAGTCCAAGTCCTGTGCCACCAAAACGCCGGGAGATATCCGCACTGGCTTGTGTAAAGCTTTCGAAAATATAATCTTTCAGGGCAGGCTCAATACCAATTCCTGTATCGGTAATTGTAAAACTGATATCAACCAGATCGCCCGTTAATTTCTTTAGTGCAAGGTCTACAATTACATAACCTTCATTGGTAAATTTCAGTGCATTACTGATCAGATTATTTAATATCTGAGTTAACCTGACCGGATCTCCGATCAAAATTTCAGGCAGATTTGAATCTATGTTGATATTAAAAAAGATTTCTTTCCCCTGTGCATGCAGATTATGGGCTTGCCTGATACTGTTGATCAGTTCGACTAAATTGAAATCTATCTTTTCAAGGGTAACTTTACCGAGTTCAATTTTGCTATAATCTAATATATCATTGATAAGACTTAATAAACTCTCACTTGAAAACTTTAGTATATTCAGATTTTCAAGCTGATCGGGCCTCGGGTCTTCCTGTAAAAGCAAATGAGTCATGCCAATTACTGCATTCATGGGTGTACGAATTTCGTGACTCATGTTGGTAAGAAATTGTTGTTTAGCTAACATAGCTTGTTCTGCTTTCTCTTTGGCTTGCAACAGCGCTATTTCGGCATGATATTGCTGGGTAATGTCTAAAGCAAAGCCAGTTATAGCCCCTTGCTGATCAGGACTCGGGAAAACATTGTTTTGATAAACGAATTCTTTACCATCACAATTAATTTTGCTTATAAACTGGCCAGGCATACCGGCTAATGCTTTTTGCAATTCACCAGCTGCCGCAGGAAAAGATTCAAAAGCATTTTTGCCAACAAGTTCATTGTTCTCCAAACCTACAGCTTGTAATCCCGAACCGATAGACCTCGTAAATATCCCCTGTGAATCAACTTCATAAATAATAACTGGCAGGTTATCCAGTACTCCATTTAACAGGTGGCTTTTCTCTTCCACTTCTTTTTGCAAGGCTACTTGTTCTGAAACATCCTGACAGAATACAGTCATACCGTTTACCTGACCTTGCTCGTTATACATTGGGTTACAGATCATGCTGAAAGATGCCCTGTGTAATTCCGGATTACCAAATTCTTCGACAACTTCGACTGTTTCACCTGCCATCACCCGCTTGAATATTTTCAGGGTTTTGTCTCCATCTGTACCGCCATTCATCCTGGCCAGATCCAGGTAGTTATCTCCAATTTTGAGATCAATACCTCTTCCTGTCTTCACCGTCTGCTGATGTGATTTATTAAAGGCTGTATAATTAAAGTTTTTATCGAAAGCGAAAATACTGGCACTAGTACTTTCCAGAACAGATTGAAGAATAGTAATTTTTTCTAAAAGTTTTGCCCTGGTTGGTTGGCCGGCATAAGTACCCGTCTCACTAATTCCTTGTAAATACTCCATTTTCCCTGATTAGATTTGCGTTGTCAACAACCTGATATAACAATTAATCAGCCAAAGAGTCGTTATCTACATAATATCAGGATATTAAATCAGATAAACGGAACAATTTTGAATCAGCTATGAGCTGAGCTAATGATAAAAATGGACTTCTGCATTAGGGATAAATATGCGAAGTATCAGTTTTAATACAGCGGTAAGACTCCGCGTTGTTCCGAGAAGAATACTTCCTTTTAGTATGAAATAAGCAGTTCCATTGCTACTCATCTCCTGTTCTTCGTTCCGGTTTTTGAGGAGCATCGTGGTTAAAAACTTAACTATAAAATACCAGATCAGAAACCATAGGAATGCTAATCCCAGGATGGAAGCAACTGCTTTTAATAATTCCTGGATTATCTTGGCTGGATGTATCTTAACCAAATTATATACGGTTTCAACAACAATTCTGACTACAGTTGTGATCACACTGGCCCCCCGATAAGAACAAAGAGGCAAAACATATTTCATAGGAAATTCTCAATTTCCCCTCTTCATCGTTTATAACACTTTGTGACTTAAGTAGTAATGCCAGAGCATCATGCTAGCAACTGTCCTGTAGGGCTTCCATTTTACAGAAATGTCCAGAATTTCGTCCTTAGTCGTACTTAGTGGAAGTAATTTAATCCTTTTCAGTGCATTTACAGCTGCCAGATCTCCAACAGGAAAAATATCTGCACGGCCGAGTACAAACATCAGGTAAACATCTACGGTCCAGTTACCAATGCCTTTTAGTTTGGTTAAAGCATCACGCACTGCTTCATTGTCCAGCTGATTTAATTCTTCAAGATCAATTTGTCCATTTAACAGGGCTTCAGCTAAAGACCTGGTATACAATATTTTTTGCCGGCTAAAGTAACACGCTTTCAACTCTTCATTGGTCAGGGACAATATATTTGCAGGTGTAAGTTCTGGTAACCGCTCTTTCAACTTGTTTAAGGCAGCTAAAGCGGATGCCAGAGAAACTTGCTGCTCCAGGATAATATGGACCAAGCTTTCAAATGTATTCGGCCTGGTCCACAGTGGTGGATAGCCATAAGCAATGATAATATTGCCAAGGTCTTCGTCCGCTTTTGCCAGTTGATCGCAAATGGAATGGTAATGATTTAACGTTGTAATTTGTCCGGACATCTTCTGTTTTACTGGCACATTTCCTTAATTATCGCTTTTAAATATACTCCTGCTCAGTCGCTGCAAGATAGTAACATCTTGCGTAATGATTTCTGCATCAGCCATCATTTTATCTTTTAATAATATATGTCCCGGCAATGCGGATAAATCATTGTTAAAATCAACCTTTGAAATGAAAATACTATCCCGCTGAGGAATCGGATCTATGTATTTAATAGTACCTCTGATAGTACCATAAGTTTGATAAGGATATCTTCTTAACTTAATCAGTACTTCCTGCCCTTCTTTAACTTTGGTCAGCATATTTTGCGGAACAGCCATTTGTCCATAAAATTTCTGATCGGCTGAAGTATCAATTTTCAATGTAGTGATCACAAGGTCAGGATATTTAATAAAAGCAGAAAGTCCTGTGATTAAAATCAGGAGCACAAAAAACATAAAGATCCCCCAGCGCAGTAACCACGAAGGAACTGAGGTAATAATTGCTTGAATTGCAGGGCTATGAACTACCTGCTGACTATTTTGTTTTTTTACTGATGGCATTTTAAATGTTGATTATGTTCCTAACTCCAGCTGATTTTTGACAAGCAGATAATAAGCCCCTTTTAACTGGCTCAATTCCTGGTGTGTCCCTTGTTCAATGATACGCCCCTTATCCAGTACAATGATATTATCAGCATCCCTGACTGTACTCAACCGGTGGGCTACGATAATTACAGTTCTTCCCGTAAAAAATTCTTTGAGATTATTCATGATCGTCCACTCGTTATTAGCGTCCAGTGAATTAGTAGCTTCATCAAAAAAGATATACTCGGGATCTTTGTATACGGCACGGGCTATTAACATCCGCTGTAGCTGTCCCTGACTTACGCCATTACCTTCGGCACCGATCATTGTATTTAAGCCACGCGGCAAACCATCAATAAAATCCTGGATGTTAGCTACTCTGATGGCGTGGTTCAATTTCACCGGATCAGCAGGGATTTCACCTACAGCAATATTACGTTCAATCGTATCAGAAAATATAAAGCCGTCCTGCATCACTACGCCGCATTCCTCACGCCATGCTTTATAGCTGATACTGTTCAATGATTCAGTTCCAATGTTGATTTCACCATGATCGGGTTGATAAAACCTTAACAATAACTTCAGGATTGTAGTTTTTCCACTACCGCTCATCCCTACAATTGCAGTTGTTTTGCCTTGTGGGATTTTCAGATCAATGTTCCGGAGTACGGGCAGATTTCCTGTACCGGGATAACGAAATGATAACTGCTCAATACTGATATCTTTCTGAGCTGGAAGGGTGTCGTTCCATTCTTTATCCGGCTGCTCTTCATCATCCATCTGATAAATTTCATTTAGCCGTTCCAAACTGATCCTCGCATCCTGAAAGCCTTGTATGAAACCAAGCATTTGTTCTATGGGCCCGTTCAGTTGTCCAATAATATATTGTACTGCGACCATAGCACCCAGCGTCATATCTCCGTCTATCACTGCTTTAGCGCTTAAAAATGCGATCAGCAGATTTTTTCCTTCGTTAATTAGTGTTGATCCGCCTTGCTGATACTGGCTCAAAGCCAGGTTTTTTACATTAACATTAAACAGACTTGCTTGAATATCTTCCCATTCCCACCGTTTCTGCTGTTCGCAGTTGTTGAGTTTGATTTCCTGCATCCCGGTAACCAGCTGTACTACATTGCTCTGGTTTTTTGCTGATATTTCAAAACTTTTATAGTTAAGTATCTTCCGGCGATTAAGAAACAGGACAATCCAGCCCATGTATAATGAACTGCTGATCAGAAAGACAAAAAAGATAGTGAGATTATAATAAGCAATCACTACGGAGAAAATCAATAAGTTAAAGATAGAAAACAGGGTAGTTAATGCCGTTCCTGTCAAAAAGGTTTCTATCTTCTTCTGATCATTCATCCGCTGCATAATATCACCAGTCATCTTGGTATCAAAAAAGACCATTGGGAGCTTCATCAGCTTGATAATGAAGTCGGTCAGGATAGAAATATTAACCCGGATACTGATATGCAATAATATCCATGACCGGATAAAGTCTACACTGATACGTCCAATAATCAATGCTCCTTGTGCGATAAGAATGATATAGATAAAATTAAGGTTACGGGTATTAATTCCGACATCCACAATGGATTGCGTTAAAAATGGAGCAATCAATTGTAATATACTTCCCGCAGCCAGACCAAAAACCAGTTGAATAACCAGCTTGCGGTAAGTTTTGAAATAGCCAAATAAAAATGACCAGCGAACTTCACTGCCTGCTTCATTTTCATGTGCATAAAATTCAGGAGTTGGAGTTAAGGTGAGGGCTATACCTTCAGTACTTTCCTTATCTATCCAATTCCGGGAAAAGTCTTCTGCGTTAAGTTTGACATGTCCATTTCCAGGGTCAACAATGAAGTATTTATCGTTCTTTATTTTATGAAGTACCACAAAGTGATTCTGTCTCCAGTGCAAAATTACCGGCAATTGGGTTTCTCCCAATCCCTTCAAACTGGTTATAATCGCATCGGACTCAAATCCAATCTTTTCCGCAGCATTATGAATACCTAACAGGGATACTCCTTCTCTGTTGATTTCGCAGTATTGCCTCAATGTTTGCACTTTAAAACTGCGCCCGTAATGTTTAGCTACCATGCGAAGACAGGTGGGACCGCAGTCCATCAGATCGAATTGTTTGTAAAAGGGAAAACTCATGAAGCGCTTTGTATTTATTATTGAGTAATAGCTAATTTAGGTACATGGGTTGAGATAGCCAGTTGTGAGCTGTAATATTTTTCCAGAAAATGATATATAACCAATTCATGTTTCCGCGGATTATTGACCAGCAAACGATTCAGATACATATGCAAGAGGCTTTCCATAAGGTCGTCGGGAGGTGTATGGTTACCTTGTTTAAGCAGAATAGTTTGATAAACCACGCTGTTCATGGCCGACCTTTTTTGATAAACGGCCACCGCTTCTTCAATCTCATTTAATTCATCCAGATCAGCATTCATATGCAAAAAGATACTTTTCTGTTTTTGGCGATATTTCTCATTCAGTTGTTTTTGTAATCCTGGATCACTGCCAAATTCTCTGAAAAACCCCATCTGGAGCCTTTTTAACAGCTCTTTTTTCTCAAGAGTTGTATAACCAAAATCGGTTAAAAGCATATCTGCTCCTCTAAGTGCAAATAAAAACCGGTATTCTTCTAATTCAGGACTGTCCAGCAGTCTGGCAAATTTGAGTACTGCCAGGCTATCATTGAAAAACAGAGATTCTACTTCTGTTATAATGGGCGCGCCATAACGTTCCAGCTCTCTTGAATAAGTATCCAGCACTACTTTACTGATCAGGTTATTGGCAAGCAACGGTTCCAGTTTTTCCATGAATTGTTGCTGAACTTTCAATTGCTTTGCTAAGTCTGAGTTGTAAAATCTGACCCGGATGTGAAAAGATTCATCGATGTACCGGATGAAATGAAATTTCTCAAATAAGTTTTGATCGATACCGTCTTCCACAAATTCCAGCAGTTCGTTTTTCAGTATTTTTTCACCTGCTGTCGGCCCGCAATAAATTTTGAAAAACAACCACTCACTAAATGGAGAAAACTTTCTTTTAACCTGGATCTCATTCTTTGGAGAGGCCAGGTCAATTTTCACGGTACGTTTTACCACACTATGATCTGAAACGCCTTGTTCCCTTTTTAAGGGGATGATCAATTCATTGGTATGCGGATTTCCATTTGCGTCGTAAACGATACAGTTTTCATTGGTAAACAGGAATTCTTCAAGCTGCACACTTTCATAACGTTTCAGATAATGAATAAACAAGTCAGCACCTGCTTGTTGTTCCAGGTCAAGTAAAAGCTTATTGTCGTGTTCCACATAAGCAACTTTCTGCGGGATCTGGTATTGAGTTCTCAGTGCCTGGCAATAGCTCAAATAGTCATTCCTCTCTTTTGGAATAGCTGGCAACTCTTCTTTTTTAAGGATCCATCGTGCTTTTCTGACGATTAAATTTTTGTAAACAACCCTTGGCAGATAAGTCAGCGAAGATAATACGCCCCAGTTCCAGGCATCAGGTTGTGCTTGTCCCTGCGTTTGCAAGTCACATAAGAACTTATAAACGGGTAAACTCCGGGTGGAGAAATTATGAGCAGAAGTAAGCTTGGGAAGGATATATTTATTATGTTTTTTACTCCTCAAAAGTACTTTATTGTTTTTAACGCAAACCATGATATCTTCTATAGGTATTTGATTTTCTGGTGTTAAACCAGATTTCCCGATATAAGGTATTTCATAGTTACGCAATAGAGGTCTGAGCAATACATTACCGACCCTGGCTTGCGGAAGGTGTACAATATCTGCATAAATATGATCCGGGAATTCCTTCTCTTCTTCTTTAAGGATGTCCTTTGTAAAATCACAGAGCTGCTGATCTCCATGAGCAAATCTGGACAGGAGATTACCTGAAGAAGTCCCTCCAAAACTGAAAAGCTCAAAAATGAAATTTTCTGCATCCAGCTTACCGTCAGATTTCAACAAACTTCCCATCAGGTGTAAGCTGTTTGAAAATTTATAGTTTGCAATCCTGGGCCTGAATGATTTTAATTCTTCCTCAGTTATTTCAATAGTGCTTTTTTGATGTTGAAGATAGTCGTTATGTTTATGCAGAACAAATTCCTGTATGTAGTCAAAATTTATAGTTTTTCCGGCAACAGGGCCTTTTAAAATGAGGTTTTCAACCAGCCTGTTTTCGCCGGCTGAGGATTGGTCACTCCCGGCATAACCTATGCCCAGCTCTGCATCTAATGCTAATGATAACGGGACTTCTTCAAATTCATAACGCGCCGAAAACTTAGTTTTAAAGTTATTCAGATCCCTGCCTTCGCCCGACAAGCTCAGCGCGTATAAGTCTTCGGTTTGTTTAAGAATACGGTCAATAATACTTTGATCGATTGTCTGCCCTTTTGCAGCAAAGAAAAGATCAGTTTGCAATAGATTTGGTGGAATTTCTATCGGGAAATCGAGTGCTTTTAAGCTATTTTCTATTTCTTTATAGTAGCTCACTCCTGCCTTCGGGTTCTTGATCAGCTGTTGACCTTCCTTTAATTTCACAAGTAATTCATCGACATGATGAAGCGTTTCTAAGCGCTCAATTAACAGATCCAGGGGATCTTTACCGGTAACACAGGGTTCTAAGTCTGATAAGATAAGTTGCGAATCAACCATATCGGTAATAAATTCAGCAGCCTCTTCCAGACTTATATTTTCATGACTTTTAAGTATTTGTGCCAGACTTTCCAGTGTAGCGCCTTTTTGGGCTGCCAGAAGAATTTCTGTTATATAATTTGTCTTTTCTATAGAGGTGAGCTCGTAAACACGCTGCGTATCTATCAAAGAATAAGTTGCATAGCGATAACTGTCCGGGAGTTCGTATAGGCTATTGTTCGTAAAGAACTTAAGCTGTCTGACAATTTCAGGAACAGTGTTCAGGTAAGTGATAATTTCGTTAAGATAGTTCATATCCAAACGGACACTACGGATATGCTGATCGGCATGACCCAGCTGAAGGTTAGTTTCTTCTGCTTTGATGTCTACCAATTTAACGCCCGCCAATGTACCATATGGTGTACATCTGCTACAACTGCGCAGCCAGTATTTGGCAAAGGACAGCTCCAGTTTTTCCTTTTCTTTTGTGCTAAGATCATTCTCTTTTAACAGTTCTTTCCAGAATTCGGGTGAGGATAAATAGATTCCTTCCTGAAGCAGGGTTTGTCTGTTTGCCGAAAAGTCATTGGCTAAGTTCAGGCTCTGCAATGGAGCGCGCAGTAAAACAAAGGAATAACTTTTAATCATATATTTAATCATTAAGCATGATGCAGTAATCCCAGCTAAAATCTCCGGTGAGGTAGCTGAGAAGTACCAATCCAATTCCACTTATTCCATTTAATAATCCATAAGAGTTTGTATATTTTCCACTGGCATCTGGTGAATAGGATTTGAAACCTGCATAGCCATCCGGGTGGATGGAAAAGTCTAATGTTTGCTGTATCCAAAAGTCGCAGGCTTCTTTGAAAACAGGGTTTTTAGTGTAATGCCACATTTTATTGTAAACATGAGCTATACCTGCACTGCCATGACAAATCCCGGCGTCCCTGACCATAGTTTGTTCTTCACTTCTTCTTTTGGAGGTATGTATAAGTATTTCTGTACCCAAATCTTTCAGGGCAGTGTCTTCAAAAACCACCCCGGCCTGGTAGAGTACAAAACCTATGCTTAAGTCTCCATAACACCATCCCACACGACTGTATCCTTTTGCCGGCTCATCGAGCATCAATATATTAGGGAACAGGCTGTTATTGGTATTTCTGTTGATAGTTGACCTGAACAGGTCTGCGATATCCAGTGCCAGTTTTTTAGCAGCTACAGAACAGATATTCTTTTGATAACATTGCAGACAGAATTTTAAAACACTGATTAAACCGTGTGCCATACCCAGGTTAATTTTATTGGGTACAGGTACTAGATTGGTCAGATCAAAATGGGCAATAAACATTTTATCTGGTGACTGATAGGCAAGCTTATACAGCAGCTGAAAAAATGTTTCCTGAAATGTAGTGTATTGATTTGTTTGCGCATATAATGAATGGTAAGCTATTCCGATGGAACCATGAAGAAAGTCATAATTTCCATCTTTCAGGTAAAGAATAGCCTGCTCAAATAATTCAGGGTCATCATCGCATAGTATTTCCCAGTTCTCTTCGTCTAATACATCCTTAGCTTTTAAATAGGAAAAAAACCAGTTAACCCCTGCTTTACCAGAGGAAAAGAAAGGACTGGGACAACCAATTGAATCTTCAGAAAGTGTTTGGAGATTATTTTCGAAATCCTCTACATTGTCAGCGTGGTTTACCGCATCGATACCAGTATAGCTGATATAAAACTGGTCGAAAAGACAATATCCTGCTTCTCCGTCAAGGAGCGATGGCTGATAATAATCATGGGTTTTGAGTGATAAATATATTTTATCAAGTATAGTTTGAATTTCGTCTTTCATAAAAAAAATTAGCCGTCAACTGTTTAGTACGGAAGAATAGCCAGTTTATAAACTGGCTATTCTTCATCCTTAAGTTTTTAAACTTAATTGCCTACGGGTTCAACACCGCACATTGCTATATCTGTAAATTCACAACAGATTCTCCTGGTAACAAGTGTAATTGGTGGGATTACTCCACCATAAATTTTACTCATTTCTCCTGTTGTCAATGAAGCAACTTTTTCCTTTTTCAGGCGCAGTCTTTCTGAATTCAATTTAATTTTTTTCATTTTGTAATGATTTTAGGTTAAATAAATTAGTTCTGTTTTGTTAAGATTTAAACATGGTTAGTTTAATCTAAAAGACTAAGGTTCAACTGGACAGATTAAAATATCTGTAAAGTCGCAGCAGAATTTCCTGGTAATAGTCGTTAATGGTATTCCACCATAAACTTTACCCATTTGATCTGTAGTCAATGAAGCAACTTTTTCCTTTTTCAGGCGTAGTCTTTCTGAATTCAATTTAATTTTTTTCATTTGATAATGATTTTAGGTTAAATAAAAATTGTGTTTTGCGAAGATTTAAACGTGATGTGTTTAAATTTAAGACTAAGGCTCAACAGGACAGATCGAATCTGACAGGTCGCAGCAGAATCTTCTGGTAATAGTCGTAACTGGTATTCCACCATAAACTTTACCCATTTGCTCCGTGGTCAATGAAGCAACTTTTTCTTTTTTCAGACGTAGTCTTTCTGAGTTTAATTTAATTTTTTTCATTTGGCAATGATTTTAGGTTAGATAAATAATTGTGTTTAATTAAAATTTTAACGTGACTTGTTGAAGTATAAAGTTTAAGGTTCAAGAGAGCAGATTACTGGATCTGTGATGTGGCAGCAGAATTGTCTTGTCAGCGTTGTCACTGGTAATCCACCATAAACTTTACCCATTTGATCTGTAGTCAATGAAGCAACTTTTTCTTTCTTCAAACGAAGTCTTTCTGAATTCAATTTAATTTTTTTCATTTGGCAATGATTTTAGGTTAAATAAAAATTGTGTTTAGTTAGAATTTTAATGCTACGTATTAAACGCAACATCCTAAGGCACTTCAGGGCAGATCACATCTGAAAAGTCACAGCAAAATCTTCTTGTAGCAGTTGTTTCTGGTATTCCACCATAAACTTTACCCATTTGATCAGTAGTTAAAGAAGCAACTTTTTCTTTTTTAAGGCGCAATCTTTCTGAATTTAATTTAATTTTTTTCATTTTGTAATGATTTTAGGTTAAATAAAATAAATATGTTGATCTAAAATATTGATTTTTTTCTAAAATCAAAACATGTCATTTTTATGTTACAAAAGTATCAGCATTATTTAATTGATAAATCTGTCATCATATATCGTTATTTAATAAGAAAACGCCATATACCAGTAACTAACTAAAAAACAGACGAATAAAAAAAATATTCCTGTTTATGGAAATAAAGAAGCTTTTTGTTCAAGGATAAATTTAATCCTGGCATTCTTATCCGGTTGATCAGGCTTGGCTGTACCGTAATATTCAATGGTATATAAAGGGGTTATACCCTCCTTCTGCTGTACGGTACGAATAGTTTCAACCCGGAGCAATGCCCCATTAATTTTACTGCCATACCAAAGTTCATGATCCTGCTGCTCAAACGTGGCCAGTTTAAAAACTTCACCAGCTACATGTCCATGATCCCCTTTGATACTATACTTTAATGCTGATTCATTACCATATAGCATAGACATGATATTTAATTTTTCATTGGCATAACTGGTCACAACTTTTAGTTTGCCGCTGTTGAATTCAAGCGCCCTGATCGTAATCTTTTTATTTGCTGCTGGTACGCAACCATTGCTGATCAGCAGGAATCCGGTTAATAAGTATAACAGATAAGTTTTCATATATTTTGATATTTAAAAGGTTAATTTTTAACAGGTTATTTTTTAGTGGATAAATCAAACACGAATCCTGTTGGCTTTACGGCCTGGTGACAAGCGATACATTTTTTAAAGCTTGCCAGTGTACCGTAAGGTTTTAATCCTGGTGTATCGAATCTTGCAAAGCCCCACCCTTCTGTAGCACTGAATTTTTCTTTATCCCTAACCATATATTGGATATTTATAAATTTTCCCGGACGGATATTTCCTTCTTTATCTTCTAGTTTTTCCCAGACTACTTTTACAATCACAGCGCCTTGCGGCCATGGATTGATATTTTTATCTCTGATGGCCTGAGCTGCGATCGGATTTGCATACATCACACGCATTGTTCCATTGTCAAAACGGGAGGTCGTACTCATGACCTGCCAGTTTCTGTACTCAGGCATGTGCTTGATTCCATTTACAGAAACCGGAACCGTCTGCTGAACAACTTGCTTCTTTTGCCATTGACGATACTGGATAATCGCGCTGTTTATTCTGCTGGTATCTTCTACAGGCGTGATTTTCAAAGTATAGAGATAGCTTTTTAAAACAGAAAGCTCTGCTGAAGAAACTTTTGCTGAAGGGTGGAAGGTGGTATAAGATTTTAACGGCATTTTACCGGCATTCACCATATTACAGATCTCCCAAAGTGTAACCTTCTGATCGGCCGGAGATAAGCTGGCCCATTCGGAAAAATTAATATGCTTTCTGGCTTCTGTAACATCCCTGGCTACTACAGAAGAAATAATTGGTAGTTTATCATACCATTGCAGTTGAGTTTCGTTAGAATGACAGTTGTAGCAGGCACGCTCAAAGATCTGCTTAACCCCCGGTGGAACCTGAATTTCACCGGTAACGGGCGGATTAGATATGGCGCGCGCATTAGTTAAGGAGACAATTATGATAATAGTTAAGCATATGGTTAGCATTACCGCTATGATTTTGTGTCGTTTTGAAAGTTTCATTTTGCTTGTTTTTTTTCCATAAAAGTACCCTATCAGCAACCCCCGCAGTTTGTAATATTCAGTTGAATCCGGCGAATTGAGAGTTGAAATGGACAAGCTGATGATGAGCCTTGAAATCAGAATAAACAAGGCATAAATTAGAACTGGAGCTTGAACCCGGCTTATGCCAATTACAGGATCAACATTGTCTATTCCAGCTTGATCCATAAATTATATCTCCCTCCCAAATCATACTTTCGTTGTAAATACTATATTTGATGTGGCGATATGAATAAGAAAACATTTAAGATTTCGAATAAAATAATATGGCTTAGCTCTCTTCTATTAGGCATATTAACGTCTGTTCCAAAAATTGCCGAACATCATTTTAACCCTTATGAAGCACTGGTCGATTCCACTGTAACCTTTCTGTTTGCAGTGCTGATCTGGTATTATAATATCCTTACGCTTCCGGTTTATTCTTCAAAGGATGTAAGTAATGGTTTTTCTGTTATGCGTTTGGTTAAGGGCTTATTTTTCGGGATCGCAGTGATGTTTATCCTGGCTTGTATCCAGCAATATCTGTTATCACATCTGAATTTTGGCCCGGTGATGTTAATGTTTGAAGTGAGGGGTATCCTGGTCAATATTGCTTTTTATATGTTTCTTCATCTTTTACATCAGAGTTATCAAAATCAACAGGTAGGTATAGAGCTGGAAAGAACTAAAGCAGATAATCTTGGTGCACAATATGAACTGCTTAAACAGCAGGTAAATCCACATTTCTTGTTCAATAGCCTGAACACCTTAAAATATATGGTGGAGAGTGAGGATGAGCATAGTGTAGATTTTATCCTTAAACTTTCTAACTTTTACCGGTTTACGCTGGAAAGCCGTAAACTTGACCTGATCAGGCTTGCTGAAGAACTGGAAATACTGGATGCTTATGTGTTCCTGTTGAAGGCGCGCTTTGAAGAGGGAATTGATCTTTCTATTGATATCAATCCGGATTATGAGCAGTCTCTTATCCCTCCTTTTACGCTTCAGCTTCTGGTTGAAAATTGTATCAAGCATAACATTGTATCTTTTGATAAGCCCCTTAAAATCAAATTATACTCAGAAAAGGATATACTGGTTGTTGAAAACAGGCTTCAGCTGAAAACTACCCGCGAAATTTCCACGGGACTGGGATTAGAGAACATTAATCAGCGCTATACACATCTTTTAAATAAGGCAATCGAAATACAGGTCAGTGAAACCTTATTCAGTATCAAACTCCCTATTATCTATGAAAATAATCATCATTGAAGACGAGCTTAAAGCAGCAAAATCATTGGCTAATATGATTTCCAAATTAAGACCTGCGGCTACAATTATTGCGCAGCTGCAAAGTATTGAGAGTGCAGTCAGTTATTTTTCTGAGCATGAGCAGCCCGATCTTATTTTCATGGATATTCAGCTTTCTGATGGTCTTTCTTTCGAAATCTTAAAATCGGTTAAAATCCAGTGCCCTGTCATCTTCTGTACTGCCTATGGTGAATATTCAATGGACGCGATCAAAGCAAATGGAATTGATTATTTACTGAAGCCTTTTTCTAAGGAAGAGTTGAATGCGGCTTTTGAAAAAGTAGAGAATTTCAAAAACTTTTTTCAGCAGCATTCCCAGCCTGATTTAGATGGATTACTAAAGAAGATTGGCCTGGATGAAGGAAAGAAAAGCTTCCTGGTTTTTAAAAACAACAAGTATCTGACTATACAAACAGAAATTATTGCTTTTATTTATATCAGGAACGATTCTGCTACGTTGATGACTTTTCAAGGTCAGGAATATGCAATCACGCAGTCTATGGATCAGGTACAGAGCTTACTTTCATCCAAACAATTTTTCAGGTTAAACAGACAGTACCTGATCAACTTTAGTGCGATTAAAGAAGTAGAGCATTATTTCGACAGGAAACTATTTGTTAACCTGGTTATTCCCAGCCCTGATAAGTTACTGATCGGTAAAGAAAAGACGAGTGGTTTTTTAAGCTGGCTTGAAAACAGATAAAACTTATTTACCGGCCGGATCTTTTCCTGCTATAATTTTCCTGTGTGCTGTCCCCCATTTGATCATCTCCAGGATAATTGGGCCAAATGATTTACAGTAGTCTGTAGATTCATAAATCACCTGGATATCTGCATCTCTGTCAACAGTTCTTTTCACCAGGTTATTCAGCTCCATATTTTTCAGCTCCCTGGACAACATCCTTGTCGTAATGCCGGGAATACTTCTTTCTATTTCCCTGAAGCGTTTATTGCCATTACATATGGAATTGATAATTGGGAGTTTCCATTTCCCTCCGAGTACGTAAAGTGTATCTTTTAGTGCTTGCACCTCTTGTTTTTGATCTCTTTCAATTTTTTCAGCAGATTTCATTGGTATAACTGATTACAAAGTTATATCACTTTGTGATCAAATTAAAATATAAGGGATGAACAGGTTACGCAGCAGCAAATCCCTGAGATAGCTTAAAAACATATATATGTTGTTTTAAACAAATACCGGCTAATATTATGGTAGCTTTAGAAACTAATAAAAGGTTTTTTCCTTCCTGCCCGAATTAATAGGTTTCATTACATTTTATTTCCACCATATTTTTAAATACGACCTTGCAAGTTATGCATATGAAAAAAAACGATTCTGATGAATTAATCATTGCGAACAGAGAGATCGTCCTTCAAAACAAGGAAATCGAAAGCCGGGCAGCGGAACTGATCATTGCGAACAAGGAGTTGCTTTTTCAAAATGAAGAGAAGGAAAACCGGGCAGCAGAATTGGTTATTGCGAATAAAGAGCTTGCTTTTCAGAACGAAGAAAAAGAAAACCGGGCAGCAGAGCTGATCATCGCCAATAAGGAGCTTGCTTTTCAGAATGAAGAAAAAGAAAACCGGGCAGCTGAACTGATCATCGCCAATAAGGAACTTGCTTTTCAGAATGAAGAGAAAGAAAAAAGAGCTGAAGAACTCAGTATAGCGAACAGGGAACTTAAAAATGCACAGGATGATATTCGTAAATTAAATGACGAATTAGAGCAAAAAGTAATTGAACGTACGGCACAATTGGAGTCTGTGAACAAAGAACTAGAATCTTTTTCTTATTCTGTATCACACGATTTACGCGCACCGATCAGAGCGATCAATGGCTATACGAAAATTCTGAAGGAAGATTATGCGGAAACATTCGATGCAGATGGAGTAAAAATCCTTCAGGCTATCATCAGTAATTCAAAAAAGATGGGCGAACTGATTGATGATTTACTCGCATTTTCAAAACTTGGAAGGAAACAGGTTACTGTATCTGATATTCAAATGACCGGTCTGGTGAATATGGTTCGGGAAGAATTATTGTTCGAAGATGATGAAAATATACCTGAATTTGAAATGGGCACACTTCCAAATGCTAAAGGGGACAAATCTCTGATTAAACAGGTATGGATCAACCTCATTTCCAATGCTGTTAAATATTCCAGAAATAAAACACAAACTAAGATTGAAATCGGTGCTTATACCAAAGACAATCTCATTGTATATTATGTAAAAGACTACGGAGCTGGATTTGATATGCAATATTATGATAAGCTTTTCGGGGTTTTTCAAAGATTGCATTCTCAGGAAGAGTTTGAGGGCACAGGCATAGGTCTGGCCATAGTGCAAAAAATAGTGCAGCGCCATAATGGAACAGTCTGGGCCGAATCAAAAGTAGATGAGGGGTCGTGTTTCTATTTTAGTCTGCTGGCATAAATCATAAAAAAAAGAGAAATGAGCTATCATAACGTTGAAATTTTATTTGTTGAAGACAGTACTGATGATGCTGCATTAACTATTCGTGCGCTTAAAAAAAGTGGCTTTACCCATAAGCTATACCATGTTATTAATGGTGCAGAAGCATTGGATTTTATTTATTGCAAAGGAGCTTATGCAGATAGAAGCGATAAAGAATTTCCCAAACTTATCTTACTGGATTTAAAAATGCCTAAGGTATCTGGTTTACAAGTACTGGAAAAATTAAAAGCGGATCAGCATCTTAAATCTATCCCTATTGTAATGTTAACATCATCCAATGAAGGCCCGGATATTGAAAAATGTTTCGCGCTGGGTGCAAATAGTTATATCGTTAAACCAGTTGACAGTGATAACTTTTTTAATGCGGTAAAAGAGATCGGTTTATACTGGATGGTTTTAAGCCAGCCAGCACATTAACATCATTTACACTGATTTCCCTACTCTAATTTTCATGTCGTATTGATAATGGCACTAAATCTTAAAATACTTATTCTTGAAGATAACGAAAGTGATGCTGATCTGCTTAAACGTGAGTTAAAAAAATCAGGACTGAACTTTACGGCTGAAATTGTCCAGACACGTACAACTTTTGAAAACGTACTGAACAGTTTCGATCCCGATCTTATCTTATCGGATTACTCACTCCCATCTTTTGATGCGGCTGAGGCATTCCAAATCAAACAGAATAAACATCCTCATATTCCATTTATCATTATTTCCGGTACAATTGGAGAGGAGAATGCTGTGGAGCTGATTAAGGCTGGAGTAACCGACTATGTTTCTAAAAGTAAGCTATTTACATTATCCACAAAGATTAACAGAGCGCTAAATGATACGCAGGCACGAAAAGAAAAATTAATCACTGATGAAAAGTTAAAAGTTATCAATCAGGAGCTTTTAGAACTAAATCAGGAGCTGGAAGCAAGGGTTACGCGCCGTACTGAAGCCCTTGCTGAAAGTGAAAGCCGGTTCCGCAGTATGATGGAAACAATTCCACAGATTGCCTGGACAAATACAATTAAAGGAGATGTCGTTTTCTATAATCAGCGATGGTATGATTATACCGGGTTCAACGATCAGCAGACAAGAGCTCTGGGCTTTAAAGCAGTAGTCCACCCTGATGACCTGAAAATTGGTTTTGACCAGTTCAGTTCTATCCTTAAAACTGGTAATGGTGGTGAGTTTCAAATCCGTGTAAAACGGGCAGATGAGCTTTACAGATGGCACCTGATCCGCTTAATGCCGATTATGGATCAACAAGGATTGATGCAGCTTTGGGTAGGTACAGCGACAGATATACAGGAACTCAGGTTACTGCAACAGTATAAAGACGATTTTATCATTATTGCCAGTCACGAGCTTAAGACACCGATAACCAGTTTAAGAGGATCTCTTCAGCTTTTGGATAGAATTAAGGATAATCCTCCTGCGGGTGCTTTGCCAAAATTGATCGGGCAGGCAAACAGAGGCTTGGAAAAAGTAAATACGCTTATCGAAGATCTGCTGAATTCCAGCATGGCCAATCAGGGTCAGCTTCATATCCGTCAGCAGCATTTCAATCTTTCGGAAGTGATTAAGGATTGTTATCAGGACATCATCAGAGATGGCCTATATACAGTCAGTATTGAAGGTGACATGGAAATAGAGGTCTATGCTGATCATGTACGAATAGAACAGATAGTTGCTAATTTTATTAATAATGCGATAAAATATGCTCCTGAATCAAAAGAAATACGCATCCGAATAGATAAGGCTGATACCGTAGTCAAAGTATCAGTGATTGACAAAGGCCCGGGTATTCCACCAGAAAAACTTCGGTATGTTTTTGACCGTTATTACCGTGCAGAAAGTTCTGGAAGCCACTATACAGGTTTGGGACTTGGACTTTATATTTGCTCAGAAATCATTAAAAAACATAATGGCCAGATCGGAGCTGAAAGTGAATTAGGTAAGGGCAGTACTTTCTGGTTTACATTGCCTGTTGAGTAACTAACTCACCCAGCACTTTGCATCTGAAACTAACTCCAGATAAATTAGTAAGATAACTAATAAAATAATCACAATTCTCAAAGTAATCTCTAGTTGCTTTTTCATAACTTTTAATTGAAATATTGACTCCAAGATATTTCAATAAGCATTATTAAGCCAGATAATAATGTATTAATAAGCCTATTTTAACCTTGAATCAGACATTTTCTGGGTTCATATCGTCCAGTTGTTTATCGATATTAACCGATTCAAAATAAAAATGTAAAACATTTAGTGCGCCCCCATGTTTAATCAATCCGTCAGCTTTATTCCTCTAAATAAAAGAACTGAATGCGCTATGACGGGTTAAACTTATTAAATCAAACTTATGGGAAATCTACTTTACATCGTCGCCGTAATATTAATCTTATTATGGATTTTCGGATTCTTTTTTAACGGCTTCGGACCAGGTGCCGGTGGCTTAATACATGTGCTTTTAGTGATTGCCGTAATCGCAATTATACTCAAAGTAATTAATAGAGCATCTTAATAAGATTACAGGGGTTATTTCAACCCATAAAAACAGTTAATCGATTTTTTTTAAAACTAACACAGCATTACGTTGTTCTTCTAATTCAAAAACAAATACTACTATGAGCGTATCAGAAAAAACAATATCAACTTTAAACGATCTTACAGAAATCAACAATGACCGTGTAGCGGGATTTGAAAAAGCAATTGCAGACATCAAGGATGAAAATATCGACTTGAAAGCAGTATTTCTGAAATACAGTGAGCAAAGCCGCAAATTCAGCCAGGAACTTACTGCAATTGTAGCAGGTTACGGAGAAGATGTAGAAACTGGTAATAGTGTATCAGGTACTTTACACCGTGCCTGGATCGATGTTAAATCTTTATTTGGCGGCAGCGACCGTGCAAGTATCCTTTCAGAAGCTGAAAGAGGTGAAGATGCAATTAAAGCAGCTTACAAACTGGCTCTGGAAGAAGGAGAATTAAGCGCTGACGCGTTAGAAACAGTAACCAGACAAGCTGGAGATATTAAATCTGCACATGATGCGATTAAAGTCCTTCGTGATGCAGCGAAAGCAGTAAGCTAGGCTCAACATATTTTAACATAAAAAGCCGCTTAATTAGTTAAGCGGCTTTTTTTATAAGCTGAAATCCAACTCCTCTTTTTGATCTTTAATTATTGTACTGTTCGTCGGTTACCTGCTCCATCCAATCGACTGGTGAGCCGTCCAGCTTTTCCTGAATGGCTATATGGCTCATCGCAGTAGTATTAGTAGCTCCATGCCAATGTTTTTCAGCAGGCAAAAAGTAGACCACATCGCCTTGATGAATGTCTTCTCTTGTACCGCCCTCACGTTGCACCCAACCTGATCCTGAAGTCACGATTAACGTTTGTCCGAAAGGATGGGTATGCCATGCGGTGCGTGCCCCAGGTTCAAAAGTTACAAGTGCCATTGCCACACGGGATGGTTCCGGCGGACTGATCAATGGATCGATCCTTACTGATCCGGTAAAATATTCTGCGGGACCTTTACCTGAAGGCTGCGAGCCACTACGTTTAATTTCCATGATTTCTATAATTAGAATAGTTACTCATAAATATAACCAAATACTGTTATTGGTTCTGTGTAAATAAGATTATAGACACTATTTGATTTCAAATTTATATTTCTATCTGTCCTTTTTCTATTATATTTTTTAGCTGCGGTGCAAAACTTAATCCCCATTTATCGACAGCCGAAACCAGAGGTAATATAGATCTTCCTGATTCAGTTAGAAAGTATTCCACTCTTAATGGAACTTCTGCATAAATTGTTTTTCCCAGGAGCCCATGTAATTCCAATTCACTCAATTGTTTTTGCAAGACCCTTTTGGTAATTCCATTGATGGCATTAACCAGATCCCTGGGACGCGTTGTCCCTTTTGCAATTTCATCAAGTAAACAAAATTTCCATTTAGAGCCCACTACTTCCATAGCCACACTAAGGCCACATTCATAATCAATTGGAATTTTTCGTTGATACATCAGCTAATTATATTTTTAAAGCCATAAAAGTAAGCAAACGGACAGTTTAATGCATGGTGATTAAATGATCACCAACTGATTAATTAACCACTTATTGACCAACCCCTCTTTTAAATTCACTTTTGTCCCGACAAATTAAATAAGGTACATTAAAAACTGTAAGATGAAAACTCTGATTATTATCATTCACCCGGATCCTGAAAATTCAGTGGTCAACAAACGTTGGATGGAAGAATTAAATAAATATCCCGAAAAGTATACTGTACGTGATCTGCATAATTTATATCCGGATGAAAAGATCGATATTATTCAAGAGCAGCTCCTGTTAGAAGCGCATGACAAAATTATATTTCAATTTCCATTCTATTGGTTTAATTGTCCACCATTTTTCAAGAAATGGCTGGATGTAGTATTAAATCATGGGTGGGCATATGGCAATGGAAGTCCTTATAAACTCAGCAACAAAAAGATCGCCTTAAGCATTTCTGTTGGTATCAACGAAGAAGACTACCAGGAATTGGGTAGGTACAAATACACCTTAAAGCAATTGACAGCTCCATTTGAGCTTACTTTTGACTATGTGAAAGCTGATTACAAACCACTCTTCGCTTTCTATGGAACAGAGCATCAACTTAGTACAGAAAGAATAGAGAAAAGTACGCTGGATTATATTTCATTCCTGGAAGCTTTGTAAAAAAACGAGGTCATCATCTGCTAATCTCTGCTCTGGCATGAAAGTGGTGTATACATTGCTATAAATCAGAAATAATGAAATTACCATCGTTGAAGAATGTAAGTTTTGGAAAAGTAAAGAAAGACGCGAAGGAAGGCTTTAAGCAGCTTGCTGAAGGTGGTTTTAAACAAATCTTCAACCAGATTGATCAATTGAATATCAAGAAAGGCGTGGATACCATGGGTGTCGACAAATTTATCAATCAATGTGCACTGCTGGCAGCCGGCTCTGGTTTAATCACCGGTGTAGGTGGTATTGGAACGATGTTAATCGGCACTCCGCTGGATGTGATCAACATCATTGCTCAGCAGTTCAGAGTAACACTGGCCATTTCTTATCACAGTACGGGCAAATATAAGATCAGTTTTGATGACTTTTTTAAGATTGTTGCCTCCTCAGTCAAAGCGGATACTAAACTAGCCATCAGCAAAAATGTGATGGAAGAAGTTGCAGAGAAAATCCTGATGGGCTTAGGTAGTAAAGCAAGCCGACGGCTGATACCGGTAGTTGGTGGTGTGATTGGCGGAACTGTTAATTATCTTTTTATCAAAGGAGTAGCGAAGGAATTGAGAGAGAAGTAAAAAAATTGTAGATTTAAGTAGTTTTACCCAACCATATTTATTAGCTCATGATGCGATCTTATAAAAGAACCACGGCTGTTTATGCCACTCTCCTGCCTCTGCTGTTTGCCTGTACAAGCAGTTATGCACAAACTAAAGCTGCCGGTAGTCTGAATCCACCTGTAGAAACCCAGCCCGCCAATTCAAAATACAAGCCTGCTTTTGCCGGACAAACAAGAATTGCTGGTGTAAAAACCAAAACACCTTTTACCGTTACCCTGTTAACTAAAACTTTAGAACATCCCTGGGGAATTTGCCTATTGCCTGACGGACGTTTTTTAATTTCCGAAAAGATGGGCACGATGGCTATCGTAAACACAGCAGGTAAAGTAGTGAAGAAAATCACAGGTTTACCAGCAGTGGTTCCAGACGGACAGGGCGGCTTGCTGGATGTAAATATTGATCCACAGTTTCCGACCAATAAAATGATCTACTGGGCTTATTCGGAACAGGCTTCAGGAGGCAGTTTACTAGCTATTGCTAAAGGAAAATTAGCGGCAGATGAAAGTAAGGTAGAAAATATTGAAGTCATATACCGTGCCACACCTGCCTATAAAGGAAGTCTTCAATTCGGCTCCCGTATCGTATTTGATAAAAATGGAAACTTATTTGTAAGTACTGGTGAGCGTTCAGGAGCAGACATCCGTATGCAGGCACAATCGCTGAATGCATCTATCGGAAAGATTATTCATATTACTAAAAATGGAAAAGCCGTTCCAGGTGGCCCATTTGCAAAAACACCCAATGCGAGACCTGAAATTTATGCCTATGGTCTTCGTAATCCTGAAGGTTTAGCAATAAACCCTGCAACCGGCGAATTATGGGAATCAGAATTCGGGCCAAGAGGTGGTGATGAAATCAACATTATTCGTCCGGGGAAAAATTACGGATGGCCTGTAGTTACTTACGGAATAGAATACAGTGGTGAAAAAGTAGGAGCTGGTATTCAGCAAAAAGCCGGAACTCAACAACCTATTTATTACTGGGATCCTGTAGTTTCACCCGCAGGAATTGCCTTTTACAATAGCAATGTGATCCCTGAATGGAAAGGTAACTTATTTGTAAGCGGTCTGAGCAGTATGCATATTGCCAGATTAGTCATTAAAAATAATAAGATAGTTGGTGAAGAGCGCCTACTGAAGAGCGAAGGAGAACGCTTTCGGGCGGTTGCTGTTGGTAAAGATGGCGCATTATATGCAATAACTGACAGCGGCAGATTTTACAGAGTCGCTAAGAAATAAAATTAACCCCTCTCTACTGCTTGTAGGGAGGGGTTAATTTTATTTAAATCCTGAATTGTTTGGGTTTCAGTTTTTGGGCTGCAAGCTCTGCTATTTCGGTAATTCTTTTTTGCCTGGTTTCCGGACGTCTGGCCAGAACAAGCCATTGTAAAATACTTTTTCTTACAGACCTGCTTAAGCTCAAAAAATATTCACCGGATCCTGATTTACTTTCGAACTCCCTGATCAGATCTATTGGTATCACAACTTCTTCTACCTCGTCTAAAATTGTCCACGAATTATTCTGTTTTGCAGTTTCAATACTGTCAAACCCCGCCTTAGTCATCAATCCGCTATCAATTAATAGCTGCACCTTTCCTTTATTAACTTTTGACCAGACACTATTTGGTTTTCGCCTGCAAAAAAACTGCATGAATGTTTCCTCGCCAAGAGATTTCCTGGTACTGTCGATCCACCCAAAGCAAAGTGCCTGATCAACCGCATCGCTATAAGTAATTGATGGAATATTCGCCTTCTTTTTATAATAAATAAGCCAGACAGCTTGTTTTGAGCTATGGTTTTCGTTTAACCAATTTCTCCAGTCTTGCTGACTTGCCGGGCAAAAAGTTTCTGTCTCTTTTTTATCCATGATCAAATGATATTCTTTTCAGACGTAATTAAAACGCTAATTTAAATTAGGAAATACCTTCAATTAGTACGCATTTAAATAATTATTATTCATTTTACGGCTTTAATTTTTTCATTTTTGCAGAGCAATATACAAAAAGAGCAATAATGCAAGAATCACAAAATGTCACTGACTACCCGAATACAAATACAATCTTCTCTGTTTGGAAATTTAAAGCGAATATAGAAATCAAACCCGCTTTCGAAAACCTTTGTGCGCTGGTCGCTAATTTAAATCATTCTTATGCAGTACGAATTCCAGACGGACGTATAAGCTGTGTAATGGGTATTGGCCATGATGCCTGGATTCAACTTTCCTTACCCACACCACTGCCTAAAGAATTGAAAACTTTCGAAGCAATTACCGGATCAAAACATACAGCCGTAGCTACTCCCGGAGACCTGCATTTTCATTTACGTGGTACGGATATGTCAGTTTGCTTTGATATGCTCACTGCTATAACAGAAATATTATACCCCGTTGCCGATGCACTGGAAGAAATACATGGCTTCAGATATTGGGATGGACGTTCTATTCTGGGCTTTGTAGATGGCACAGAAAATCCTATAGGCGACCAACGCGAATTATTTGCCATTGTCGGTGATGAGGATGCGGCCTTTAAAGGAGGAAGTTATCTTTTTATACAAAAATATCTGCACAATATGCAGGACTGGACAAAGCTGCCTGTCGAAGCACAGGAAAAAGTAATCGGGCGGCATAAGACAAGTGACATTGAGTTACCCGATGCTATAAAGCCCGATAATTCACATAGTGCTCTGGCTGCTATAGAAGATGAAAAAGGCAACGAACTGAAGATCGTAAGGGACAATATGCCTTTTGGAAATCCTTCTAAAAACGAGGTTGGCACATACTTTATTGCATATGCCAACACGTTCAGTACCACCCATAAAATGTTAGAGCGCATGTTTATAGGAGTTCCATCAGGAAATTATGACAGAATACTGGATTTTAGTACCGCCCATACAGGAAGTCTGTTCTTTGCCCCGTCATTACGAATTTTGAAAGCGTATACAGCTGATAGTACGTCGGATTAGCTGGCATCCCGGACTTAGTTTTTCAGAAACCATTCGGCAGTCACTTTTACTGCATCTTCATAAGATGTCGGTGTAAAGTTGAAAGCTTTTTCAAACTTGGCCGAGCTGAATTGAAATGGAAATTCGTCCTGGTAATTCATTTCATATGCTTCTTTCATAAAAGGATTGAAAAAGCCGATTACTTTTAACAACCATTTAGGCAGTACAGTCACCTGATCAGAACTATTCATGTATTTCGCTGCAAGTTTAATAAATTGTCTTCCGGTAAGCGGACTTACTGAAGGCAGATGCCAAACCTGTCCGAATGATTTTTCATGGCTTGCGAGGATATAAAGAGCTTCAGCGGCATCAGGAGTATAATTATACGAGCGTGGTACGTCTGCATTTATAGGCCATTGAGCGGTTTTTCCTTTTTTCATATTGTTAAAAACCAGTGTACCGGCAGCACTTTTGTCCGTAACCCCGGGGCCGTAAAAATCCACAGCTCTGGCTATGGTAGCCTTAATTGTTCCGGCAGCCATTTCCTGTAATAACATACGGGCAATTTCGATACGTACCCTTCCTTTTTTGCTAGAAGGAAAGTAAGGTGTATTTTCGGTCATGGCTCCGTTTACCCTGCCATACATGTATACATTATCAAAAAAGATCAGTTTAGCTCCTGTAGCTATACACGCATCAATAACGTTGCGCATAATCACCGGCCATTCCTTTTTCCATATCACAGCATTGTAGGTGATACCGATAATAAGGTAAACGACTTCTGAGCCAGTTACAGCTTTCAGTACCTGATCATAGTTAAGCATGTTTGCCGCTATCGATTCCGTACCTTCAATTTGCTGCGGGGTCCTGGATACCAACCTGATATTCAATTGGTGTGATTTTAAAACTGGTATTAATTCTGTAGCGATGGTACCGGTGGCACCTAAAATGGTATGTAATTTCATGGCTTTCTTTTTTTATTACCTCTGATTTGTTAACCAAAATTAAAATAGTCCAGCCGGTAAAAATTGTAAGAAAACGAGAGGAATTACCTGAATAATGAAATTACCTTTTTACTACCTGTAATAATTGCAACTGCAATTATTCCTGCCATTAAGCCAATAACTAACTCCTTAATTATCGATGCTGTTTCTGGAAGTAAATGATGTAAATAATCAATGTTATGAACAAAAATACCACCCGAAACCAAGATTAAAGCAATGGTTCCAACTACAGCCAGAATTCTGATAATCACAGGAAGAGATTTAACCAGCAAAAGACCCAGACTTGCAAGAAAACCTTTTTCATTGGAACTCCGGATCAGTTTGTAACCAGCATCATCCATTCTTACAATGAGCGCAACTATGCCATAGACACCAATTGTTGCCAATAATGCAACAATTGAAACTGTCAGAATCTGTACCGTTATATTTTCTTGTAAAACAGTTCCTAATGCAATAATGACGATCTCTACAGATAGAATAAAATCGGTTGTTACCGCAGATCTGATCTTTGTTTTTTCCGGATCGCTATCTTCTTGTTTACTTGTAACTGGTGCTTCATGTCCTTCTTTTGAGCGATGGAAAAGGTATTCGATTATTTTTTCAACTCCTTCATAAGCCAGATAAAATCCTCCTAAAACCAGGATGACTTTAATAGCAACAGGAAAAAACGCATTTAGTATTAGTGCAATAGGGACAATTATAAGCTTGTTAACTAATGATCCTTTGGTGATTGCCCAAAGGACAGGTAATTCACGGGAAGCCATAAAACCAGTGGCTTTTTCTGCATTCACCGCTAAATCATCACCCAAAATACCAGCAGTTTTTCTGGCAGCTATTTTAGCTGTTACTGCAACATCGTCCATTAAAGAAGCAATATCATCTAAAATCGCAAAAATACCTGAAGCCATATTTATTTTATTTATAGGAGTGCAATAATATAAATACTGTTTTGCATTACCATAACAACAGCTGCATATCTTTCAATAAAATTTAAAAATGTACATTCGGCCTGGCCATTATTAAATCATGAAAATGCTCAAAATCTTTCTCTTTCTACTCTTAATGATTGGTATCAATGCTTTCGGGCAAAAGACAGACACTACCTATCTGGGTTCAGACTGGAAACCATCTACTAAACAACTGAGTTCCTATTTCCGGGTTACAAAGACCATTGAGGAAGGAAAGAAATATGAAATCTCTGATTACTACAAAACTGGTGAACTTCAAATGACAGGGAACTATTCATCACTTAATCCCAATGTATGGGACGGAGAATTCAACTGGTATTATAAAAATGGCAAACAAAAAGCTAAGAACTTTTATAAGCGTGATGAATTGCAATCTGAGATGAGTTGGGATGCCAATGGTAAGCAAACTTTACAGAAGGAGTATCAGAAACTTAACCTTATAAAAGATGGAAAGGAAACCTATGAATATGTGACCATGGATAAATTCCCAAAATATCCCGGGGGAATGTCAGAGCTTTATAAGTTCATTTCTGCAAAATTTATAATGCCTGAAAATGTACAGTATTCACCGGGAAAAGTTGTCATTAAATTTATTGTAGATCGGGATGGTAGTATTGTAGATGTTCAAATAGCGCAAAGCGTTCACCCTTCCATTGACAAGGAAGCATTGCGCGTAGTTAAATCTCTTCCAAAATGGGAACCCGGTATTCAGAATGGGAAGAATGTAAGGGTAAATATGAATGTACCTATTCGTATTGATTAAATTTCTTCATCTTGTATATTTAAACTTTAATGTCTAATTGTAATTTATGAGCTAAACTATACCTGGCAATCATAGATTTCATACTTTGTTCCATTTCATTATTTATTTTTGGTATGATTATACACTGTGAATTATTCAGTTTAATAAAGTAATATGAACTCGATTCACTAATTAAAATAAAGCCAGAATATAGATATTTATACTCGCCGGCCTGATCTGTAAAGTGTAAATGGTCTTCGTTAATTTCTAATTGAATATTAGATCCGATCATGTCTTTCATATCTCTTACTGCAATTCTTTCATGGCCTTAGTCATCAGATAATTTCTTAAGAACAAAGTATAAATGACTAAAAAGATAGTCAACCAGGAAATAACAATACTTGCAATTATATCCCCTATTGCATAACATATAATTGCCATCATTATTAAACACCCACTATAAATCCATAATGTTTTTTTACTCATGTTTCTTGTTTTTCTATTTGATGATAAATAGTATAACATATAGGTTATTATATCTTTTTCTGAGAGCGTGTACTTGAACATATAAATTGAATTTATTTAAAAGTAATATTTAAAATGTCAAACTCTATTTTAAAATTTCCAGCATTATGGTTTTAGTATTTCCGGAGCCTGCTTGCTTTTACCTGAAGACAGGTGATCATCTTCTGAGGATTACTCCGGCAATTTTCGTTTTTCCTGCTTTTGCCAAACTTCCAGCTGAGGCTAAATTTGATCTGTCTGAAGTATTTATTAAAACAGTGGTTAAACCGTTAGCTATCTTTAATTGTCTCAAACACACCCATTAATTGGCGTTTTTGAACTAGAAAACTCGTATATTAAGTTATACTTTAGTAAGACAGTTTATTAAAAGATAAGCATTATGAATCCAAAAATGATCTGGTCAAATCTGGCCGTAAGTGATTTAGAGCGAACAACGAAATTCTATACCGAGTTGGGATTTAAATCCAACAACTCACACCCCTCTAAAGAATTGACAAGCTTCCTTGTTGGGGAACGTGACTTCGTTATTCACTTTTTTTTAAAAGAGATCCTCGAAACCAATATAAAAGGTAAAATAGCAGACGCACACAAAGGAAACGAAGTTGTGTTCACGCTTTCTGCTAAAAGTAAAGATCAGGTAAACAGTTGGGCAGAAGAGGTTAAAAAAGCAGGCGGGGAAATTATTTCCAGTCCAGAAGAATTCGGCAAAGAGTATTACGGTTTTATCTTTGCAGACCCGGATGGCCACCGGTTCAATGTTTTTTATATGAAGGGTTTTTAATCCTCAGCGCCTGGATTATTTTTTACACTTAATAAGTATAAACTTAAAGGATGATTTATTTGTTGAAGTGTTGTTTGGTTCGTCAATTTCGAAAAGATCTGTTAACCCGTATTTTTCAAAATCCTGCCTGGCTGTATCCATATCATAGAAGAAAATCTGCCCACCTTTCCCAATCTCAAATGTATCCTTTCCAACCTCTTTACCTTTTCCATAGTTCGGGGAACTTTTAGAAACTACAGAAAAGATCATCCAGCCTCCGGGCTTCAATTGATTATAAGAATCACTGATCATTTTCTTTCTTTGCCCAGGATTCAATAAATAAACAAGTCCGTAACAAAAAATCCCTTCATATAAATGGGTATCAAATGGCATATCAGTAACCGATCCCTGGAAGATTTCCATATCGGAACTATAATATTCTTTTGCCATTTCGATTGCTGTGGGAGATATTTCAATCCCTGTTACTTTGATATCGTTCTCCATAAAAACGCGTGCATTTCTACCATAACCAATACCTGGTATAAGCACATCTTTAATCCCTTGTGCTATAAACATATCTTTAGCAATGACCGCAGAATTGGTCGGTTCAAAACCCCACATTGCTTTATGTTCAATAAAACTGGAATCCCAGAATCCTTTCATCTCCTCTGCCGGATTGGCTGCAGCTTTACAGACCCGGTCGGGCATCACTTTACATAAAAAACCAAGGTCTTCGACAACTGATACGACGATACCTGGATCAAAGTTTAAATTTTCGATCCGAAGTATTTTATCGCAATCATCGAGGTCAAAATTAATCCTGGCATCCGGCAAAATGTTTAGCAGTGTACTGCGTACTTGCTCAGCCTGACTTTGCTCTTGAATATTTGTTTTAAAAATCTCTATCTTATTCATTTTTCCTGTCTATTAAATTGTATGCTTATCTTTTTCCAATTTTACTGTCCGCGCGGGCCACGTGCAAGAATATAAACAAACAAGATTGCCATCACACCTGCACCGGCCCACATGGCCTGCTGCCAGCCATAAACAAAAGACTCCCGGGCAATACGGATCAGAATTGCAGATTGAGAACCGGTGCCTTCTGCTGCTATCAAAGCATTCGCAATACCTTCACGGGCTAAAGCCGCCGTGCCAGTGGGAATCTGATCCAACCGGCAATCAATAGCGTTACTATAACCGGCAGTAACAAGGGCGCCAAGCAGCGCAACACCAAGAGCCGTGCCCAGTTCACGGGTCACATCATTGAGCGCAGAGGCAACACCCTGACGTTCAATAGGCAACGCTAAAGTAATGGCCTCGGTAGAAGGGGTCATTGTTAATCCCATGCCAAATCCCATAGCGAGCATGCCAGGAAGAACTGACAGGTAGCCACCGTCAACAGAAACAAGCGTTGCCATAAGAGCTGCCCCCACACCGCCAAATATTACTCCCACAGCCATAGTAGAACGGCTTCCAATACGGGCGGCCGCTACTGGCGCCAAGCCTGAAGCGAGCATCATTAGCAGCGCCATTGGCATCATTGCGAGTGTGGAGCGAAGACCGGACCAACCTAGAACTCCTTGAAAATAAGGAAAGAGAACTACAAATATTCCGGCCTGCACTCCAAAGATGGTTAGCAAAGAAACAGACCCGCTGGAAAGACCCCGTTTGCGAAAAAGGCGTATATCAAGAAGGGGTTCCTGCTGACGCAATTCCCATAGCACAAAACCAAAGACAGCTGCTATACCAATGATTAAGCTTATAAGCGTCATCGGATTATCCCAGCCCTGACCGGGCGCCTCATGGAGTGTAAAAACAATTCCGATCATTGCAATTATTGATAACAGTGAACCAACAATATCGAACCTGTGCACCGTCTTTTCTCGTGAGTCAGGAATAAAGCGCAATGTCAGCGCAATAGCCACAATGGCCAATAGTATCGGGAGCGCAAAGAGCCAGCGCCAGTTGGCCAGGTCAACCAGCACGGCAGAGAGGTACATCCCCAGAATCCCCCCGCCCCCCGCCACGCCAGTCCACACACCAATAGCCTTTGAACGTTCTTCATTCGGAAAAGTCGAAGTAATAACAGCTAGAGTGACCGGCATAATCATTGCAGCACCAATGCCACTTAAAAGCCGTGCCGCAAGCATAATAATAGAAGAAGTGGCTAAGCCGGACATTACACTTGCTGCGCCGAAAATAACCAGGCCTGCAAGCAACATGGGTTTGCGACCCATCCGATCTCCAACCGCTCCCAGGGGCAGCAGCAGTGCTGCCAAACTTATAGTATATATATTGATCATCCATAGGATGGTATGCTGTGAGGCATTGAACTCTGCTGCGAGCTTGGGCTGAGCAACATTTAAACCACTCACTGAAGCGATGACCGCCATGAGAGCGATACACACGGTTATTAAAATTATGCGCCTCTGGCGCTTGTGCTGATCAAAAGGTGTTTTCTTTATCATGTCATTTTCTTTCAATCACAAAAGTAGCTACCTTTACTATCCAAACGATAGCGCTTCCCCTTTGGATAGTGCTATCCAAAGGGGAAGTAACTTTAAAATTAATACCATGTTATTAGAAAATGATTGTTCAAAAGCAATGCTTTCTATCAAAGACGCCCTGGAAGCTGTTGATGGCAGATGGAAATTGCTTATCCTGTATTCGCTGTGCGGCGGGCCTAAACGATTCAAAGAAATTTCAAGAGAGGTAAATGGAATAACAGATAAAACCTTATCTAAGGAATTAAAAAGTTTACAAGCGAACAAATTGATTCAAAGAGATGTGCATAATACTTTCCCTCCAACGGTGGAATATACGATGACTACCCACGGTATGTCACTTAAGAAAGTTTTATACGAACTCTGGACCTGGGGTCTCGCGCATCGCAAAGAAGTCATTGGAACATGATCATAAACAAAAATTCTCCTGAGCTTATAAAAAACTCAGGAGAATTTAGGATCAAAGTTCATGTTCAACTAAATACCCTATCCTTATTTCTTAGTAAAGTTTGAACGTTCTGTGACTGTCTGTACATTTACTGCCTGTCCCATAAATTTAGCTTGTATATTAAGATCTTCATTTATCGGAAAATAACGCTTCGCCTGGTCATTATGGCTATATTTTGTAATCAGGTCAAGCTTTTCAGCATTCAGGATTTTAATTTTCAGCGGCTTTTCATTCAAGGCCTGTACTTGCTCCAGCTTACAGCTTTTGAGGTTAATGGTCATGTACAATCTACAGTCTTTCATAAAAGCAGCATCCTTTGAAACAGTTGTGGCATTAGGCTTATAACTAACCACCAGATAGTCTGCTGATTCTTTTTCAATCTTGTAGCTTGCGTCATCGGCCTGTCCCGAAGCCCCCTCTTTAACTTTATTTTTCCGAAAGGAACTGATATCTCCCTTCGATGGAGATTTTCCATTTACAGAAATTACAGTCCATTGTTCCTCTTTTGGACCGGATGGGTCAAATTTGGCTATCGTAACAGTTGTTTTGTTGGCAGCTATCGTAGTTTGCCTGAAGTCGAAGGCGTAATCATCTGGCTCCTGTAAATTAGCCGGGCTGAGGATACCAGCATCAATACCATGTTTGGAAAAGGCATCCAGTACTACTGTTTTTTGGGCTGAAACATGTAGTGTGGATACTACCAGAATAAAAAGAATCAACAGCGTCTTTATCATACGACCTTCTACTTCAAACTTCTTTTGCTTATAATCAGCAACTCCGATTGTTCCAACCTCTGAGTTCGCCAATGTCATTGCGTTTGTGTTTTTCATTTTTTTATGTTATTTATTATGACTTAATAACACAAAATTAGAATGAACACAAGCTCCTTAATTTGACTTTCTGAGTGAAACAGCGAAAAGGTCCGGTGAATTGCAGATAGGATATATTGAAATGATTTTGGAATTAATAGTCTAACCAGGTTTTGAATAAAGGTGCTTTTGTTCTGCTCACAATGACATCCTGTTCATGGTTTTTCACTATAAGCTTTAACTTACCATTGAAAAAATTATGCACCTTTTCAATAGCGTTAACATGTACAATATACTGACGGTTTACTCTGAAGAAATTTTTGGGTTCCAATTCCTGTTCCAGCATTTCCAGGGTCTGTGGTACTACAACTTGCTCTCCGCTAAATAAATTTGCATAACTAATGTTCAGCTGGGAATAAAAAAAAGCAATGTCTTCCACATTGATTTTTCTGTAACCGTCACGGTAGGGAAGAAAGAAACGTGTCCTGTATTCTTTCGGCCGGATCTGACTGAGCAATTCTTCGATCGAAGGATATTGCTGGTACGACTGGTGTATTGAAGTTTCAAATTTTATAAAGGCGGCTTCCAGTTCATCCTTTTCAATTGGCTTAAGCAGGTAGTCTATGCTATTGTATTTAAACGCCTTTACAGCATATTCGTCATAGGCTGTTGTAAAGATTACCGGGCATTTTATATCTGCCAGGCTGAAGATATCAAAACTTACCCCGTCTGCTAATTGTATATCCATCAGTACCAGATCAGGGCCTTCATTTGCTAAAAACCATTCTACCGTCTTTTTAACACTGGGTAAAACACCAAGAATTTTAATATCAGGTCTTATTTTGAGCATCAGCCTTTGTATTCGATCTGAATTGGGCTTCTCATCTTCCAAAATCAGAATATTCTTTATTACATTCATTTGATCAAAGGTACTTTTATGGTAAAATTCTGAGTATCTTTTTCTATAACAGGCTTTCTCTCACCTAATAAAGCGTAACGGCTCCTGATATTTTTCAAGCCCAGTCCTGTAGAATCCGGCATTTTTATCAAAGGCAATAATGTATTTGATACGACAAGTTCATCATTATCATTTGAATAAATGCGGACAACCAAAGGATTTTCTTCTTCTGTACGGTTATACTTTATGGCATTTTCAATGAAAAGTTGCAACGTAACTGGTGGGATCAGCATATTAAGCCTTGACTCATCAATGTTTAACTGAAAAACACATCCCTCTCCCATCCGGTTCCTGATCAAAAAAAGATAGGCATCAAGAAATTTGAGTTCTTCACGCAATGTGATCAGTTTCTTTTTTGAATTGATTAACAGGTACCGGTAAACTTTCGCAAAATTCTCCGTGTATTCATGTCCTAACTGCTGATCCTTCAATATCAATTCTGAAAGCACACTTAGGTTATTGAAAACAAAATGCGGATCAAGTTGTAACTTTAGTGCCTGTAACTCTATTTCGGCTGCCAATTGCTTATTTTGGGCTTCCTTGATCTCAAATTCAGCTACCTTTAAAGCTTCAGCTTTCCAATTTTTCAGCAGAAAATCACCAGTATTCACCGCACTGATCATCAAGCCCCAGAACATCACTAAAATAAGCGTGTAAAATGCTTCTCTCAGACCAATATAAGGCGAAGGCTTACCTACAAAATCTGCAAATATCAGATAAATGGAGGCCATACAAATGACAATAAGCAACACCCCCAGAATTTGATAAAGTGCCTGGACGAGTAAACGTTTTAAGGGACGCACCATCCACGAAATCCTCTTATTCAATCTCTTATCGGCAAAGAGACTCAACTCCACTATGGCCGCATAAAATAACAGGTTGACCAGGATGTCCATGATTATCCTGGAAGTTGGCATACCAAAATAATCTATCCAATAGGAATAGGGAAATATGACGAATCCTGTTGCATAAGAAAATATACAAGTGAATGCAATCATCAATAATCTCTTCATTCTACTCCTTTTCATTGGTTTAAGCCTGGTCGGTAGCTATTGTTTTCTGAAAAGCATCTCTTGGAGTTCCATCACTTACATAAATAATTCCACAATAGGTAAAACCGCTGTTCTTCAAAAAATTCTGCATTGGAAGATTGTCATGGTTCGTATCTACTCTAACATTATTGATGCGGCTAAATGCAAAATCAAAGGCTTTTCTTGCAATCCCTTTTGCTGTTCCTGAAGAGGCCAATCGATGTATTACCCCATAAGGAGCATTGTTGAGCCAGGCACCCTGCTCAATTACTTTATAATTCGGATCAGGATCATTGCCTGTGATCAAACAGAAATAACCCACTATTTCCATATTGATCAGACACACAAAAGCATGCTGATTACGAATATCAGCTGTTATGATTTCTTTTGACGGATATCCGTTGATCCATTGTGTGTGATTACCATTTGCCCTCATAATATGTTTTGCCTGTTCAATAACGTGCATAATCTGATCAATATCTTCTAGTTGGGCGGCAATAATTTCCATAATAATTTTTGAGTAAGGTCCGTAATTAATATCCGGGGCAAAATTACCATTTCACCATCATAAGACAAGTATTATTTGGCTGGCATTGACCTTTAGCACTATTTATTTAAAATTGACTGCATCACACTCAGCAAATTACCTGCTGTTAATTTTGCCGCGACAAAATCATCAGGTCTGATTAATAATGCCTCATCGTACTTTGTATGGGTAAGTTGCTTCCATTTTTCCAATATGGTTTCGTCGTTCAATGTAACTAATTCAATATTGATGTTGAACTGCTGGTGTAGCTGATCAAATTCAGCTTGCCAGCCTTCGCCGCTATTAGCTATGACAACAAACTGCCCTTTTACCCAGTCAAGTGACGATATGGTATGTAATTCATTGAGCCATAAGTGCGGGATCCGCGTTCCTGGTTCTCCAATAAAATAGGTAAAAGGTAAATTAGCTGCTCTTTTAACGGCTGCCGACTCATATCCGTAATCTGGTAAACCCATCAGATCTTTAGCTTTGGTAACCATCAGCTGATCATTTATCAACCCATTTTTATCCGCCAGCTCACCCGAAAGCGTCGCATAATAAGCCCCTACAGGCTGACGTTCCTTATCGTAAGTACCCAATAAAGCGTCATCTGCCTCATGACTCAAAACTGCTGCCAGTTTCCAGGCCAGATTCTGCACATCCTGAATACCTGCATTTGCACCTTTGCCTGCATAAGGCGTCATAGTATGTGCAGCATCTCCTGCAAGAAAAACTCTATTGACACGCATCTGGTCAGCAATTGTTACAGTAAGCTGCCATGGCAAAGCTTTAAGTATAGAAATCTTCAGATCCGGAATACCCAGGATATCCTGAAGAATTGCAATCAGTTTTTCTTCTGGATAATCAGCTATGGTCTCTCCATTTTCAGGATGGAAACGTAAATGAAATGCCCACTTATCTTTATTGTTAATGGTCAGAAGAAAACCCGTTATTTCTGGTGTATTGATCAGAAACTGGCTAAACTCCCGCCCTTTCACTAAATGCTCTAAATCAGCTTCAAAATAGATATTCAGCAAATCCGTCCAGGAACCATTGCCGGATACCTGGATACCCAGTTGTTTTCTTACTATACTGTTCGCGCCATCTGCTGCAATCATATAATCTGCCAAAATTGTATATTCTTCTCCAGTTATTCTGTCTTTCACTAAAACTGCTACTTCATTTTCATGTGGTTCGAAAGATAGCATCTCGTGATAAAAACAAAGTGCTAAGCCTTGCTCTTTTGCAGTTTCACACAGGATAGCTTCGCTAATATCCTGTGTACAGCGACACACAGTTTCAGGGGAGTTTTCTGCGAAGGATTTTATCTCTTTTTGAGCTTCCATTAGCTGTTGCGGCGTAATTTTTCCCACCGGATTTTCCAGTGCCTCCACCAGGTTGTTACCGCGGATAATGCCCCAGGCCGGCGCCAATGCTTTTCCGCCTTCACGCAGGTCTTCATTGATGCCCAGTCCTCTGAATAACTCCATCGTCCTCACATCAATAGTTCTCGCTCTTGGATAGATCGAAGTACCTTTGTGTTTTTCTATCAGGATAAAATCAACCCCCTGTTGCGCTAAATAGAGTGCAGCAGCAAGTCCGGTAATCCCACCACCTAAAATTAATACCTGCGTTTTCTTTAATCGTTCCATATGTCTTTTTTAGTTAACAACACAAATTTACCTGACCGTGATAAAATAAAATAGCTATTTTTGTCCAAATAATAGCTCTAAACGGTCAATTATGAAGTCAATTGTAAAAGGTGGAATTTTAAAAGATCCGACAAAGGAAATCGGAGATAAACTGGAAAATGGGGTGACTTATATTCCTCCAAATATGGGCACCGGGTATATTAAGGGCTTTATCATCAATCCTGAATTACGGATTCTGGTACGGCAATACGAGTTAAAAGAAGAATGGGTACTGGACAGAGGAATCGGTAATGAAGAAAACAAATTTGTGGTGATTGCTTTTCACCATATTTATCAGTCAAAAGAAGAGTTGAAAAAATGGTTGTTACAACCATCTTCAGGCACAAAATCATTACCCTCGGTACAAGTTGCAACTACCGATTTTAATATTGAAAATCTCCCCGCTAACAAAAAAATCAATTCAATAATTATCACAATAAGTACAGCTTATTTAAAAGAATTACTGAAACCAAAAATGGGAAATACACTTTTGCAGCTCATCACCTCAGGTAATCAGCCTTTTTTATTTGAGGAAATAATTTCACCACAAATACAAGAAGTTGGGGCTGATATTGTCACCGCAAATCCTGCAACAGAATTACAGGATCTTTATTACAAAATAAAAGCTGAAGAACTTATTTATTTATTGTTTGCAGAGTTATTGAAAAGACAAGACACTACGCTGCAAACTCTAAATGCCGCCGATGTCAAAAGGGTATACCAGATCAAGGATAGCATTCTTTTGGATATTGATACCCCTCCTGTACTTGCTGAACTTGTCAGACTTTCAGGCATGAGTGAATCTAAATTAAAGCGGCTTTTTAAACAGATTTTCGGAAATAGTATTTACAGCTATTACCAAAGTTTCAGAATGAAAAAGGCAGCCTATCTGATTAAAGAAGAAAATTTGTCCGTTTCGGAGGTTGGTTATCGTTTAGGTTTTTCAAACCTTAGCCACTTCACAAGATTGTTTGAAGCGCATATGGGCGTAAAACCGAAGAAGTATTCTTCCAGTAAATAAAAAATTACGGTTACCATTTAAGCCCCCAATGGTGTAAATCATCAATTATCTGCAATAGCTCCATGCCCTTTACGGTTGGAGTATATATAATCTTCATAGGTGCTTTTTCCTCTACAACAACTTTATCAATCAACTGGTCTGCAACCAACTCCGAAAGCCGCTTACCCAACATCTGATCTGATAAAGAAGGAAAAGCATTTTTGAGCAGGCTAAACTGGCGTGTATCTCTGGCAATACTATGCAAAATCTGCATTTTCCACCTTGTACTAATACTTCGCAATACCTCATTAACTTCACATTTACAGCTTAATACCACCAGATTATTGGCATTCGATGTTCCGGATTTTAGTTTACTTGACATAATGAATTAGAATTGATACTCACTTTAGGGTGAGTTATTGTCTGAACAAATGCACACAGCGACATTTACATTCACAAAATAAATCATTATGAAAATAAAATTAATTCATCTTAAGTCATTTTACCTCCTGCTAATTTCCGTCATTTTCGCTTTCCAGACCAGTGCCCAACCGATGAAAGATCCACCCGCTTTTGTACTGGTACACGGTGCATTTCATGGAAGCTGGTGCTGGCAAAAAGTGAGTAAACAACTACGCGCTGATGGAGATCTTGTTTATACCCCAACATTGAGCGGACTTGGAGAACATCAAAATACTTTGAATAGCAAGGTTGATCTGAATACCCATATTACAGATATTGTCAATCTGATCCTGGCAGAAGACCTCCACAATGTCATTCTGGTAGGTCATAGTTATGCCGGCGCTGTTATTGCAGGTGTCGCAGATCTTATTCCGGAAAGATTGTCAAAACTAGTGTTTCTTGATGCCATGCTCATGAAAAATGGACAAAGCGCACTGGACGTGAGCCCGAAAGATATCCGGGAGAACTTTATAAAGTCCGCTATGCAATTTGACAAAGGGTTAAGTCTTCCATTTTTGTCGGCTGAGTTTTTTGGAATAACCGATGCACATGATGTTACATGGGTAAATGAACGCCTAACAAATCAACCTTTTAGAACTTTCACGCAGCCCTTAGTACTCAAACATCCTTATGGAAATCAGCTGCCACTTACTTATATTGCCTGTACAAATCCTGAACTCCGCGCTATCAAGCCATTTGCAGAAGAGACAAAAACCAGTAAGGATTGGAAGTACCTGGAGCTGAAAACAGGACACGATGCTATGATCACTATGCCGGCTGAACTTGCCCGAATGTTGGAATCGTTGAAATAGCTTCTATCGTAATTCTTAAAAAATAAATATTTTTTGTCCCCATCTTTAAGATTCAATCGTCATAGCTGCAAAACATTTAAAATTTACAAACGATGAAAGAATTCTTATTAATCTTCAGGCTGAATAATGCTTCTAATGTAAAGCCATCACCTGAACAAATCCAGGAAAGAATGAACTGGCTGGCTGGTATTGCTGCTCAAAACAAACTGGCTGACAAAGGCAATACCTTATCTACGGTAAATGCCAGAACAGTGAAGCCCGGCAACGTAGTAACCGATGGCCCCTATGCGGAAATCAAAGAATTTATCAGTGGTTATATCATCGTAAAAACAGAGACTATTGATGAAGCAGTGGAGTTTGCAAAAGGTAATCCCATCTTCAAAACGGGTGGTAGTATAGAAGTAAGAGAAGTACTGTAAAGCTAATGTCAGTAACTAGAAATCAAGCGCTTATTCCTCAGCTATTCAGGTTAGAATATACCAGGATGACAGCAGTATTATGCCGCCATTTTGGATTGGGAAACATAGTGGTTGCGGAAGACATTGTGAGTGAAACATTTCTAAAAGCAACTGAGGTCTGGGATTTGAATGGTCTGCCCGAAAATCCAGTAGCCTGGCTCTATGCTGTTGCTAAAAACAAAACTAAGGATTACCTGAAAAGACATGCGATCTTTGAAGCGCAGGTAAAAAGAGAAATTAAGCATGAAGAGTTGGAGGCCGATCCGGACTTTAATGAAGAAAGTATTTCGGACAGCCAGCTAGCGATGATTTTCGCAGTTTGCAATCCGGGAAATTCTACCGAAGCACAAATCTGCCTGGCGCTTCAAATTCTTTGCGGATTCAGTATAGAGGAAATTGCAGATGCCTTTCTCAGCAAAAAAGAAACGATCAAGAAACGGTTACTCAGAGCAAAAAATGTACTTCGCCAGGATAATTTTCAAATCAGAACATTAAAACAAGATAGTATTTCTTCCAGACTTGATACTGTTTTAAGAACCTTGTATCTTTTGTTTAATGAAGGTTATTTCTCTAAGTCCAACAACCAGCCCATTAGAAAAGAGCTTTGTTCAGAAGCGATCAGACTTACCCTCTTTTTGACAGAAAACGAATGGACAAATACCCCTCAGACTAATGCGTTACTTGCATTAATGTGTTTTCAGAGTTCCAGGTTAGCAGCAAGAGCCAATGATTCAGGAGAGACTATTTTGTATGAGCATCAGGATAAAAGTTTATGGAGCCAGGAGCTGATTGACAAAGGGAATTATTACCTGGTGAATGCTTGTTCAGGAACGGAAATCTCAAAATACCATTTAGAGGCCGGCATCGCTTATTGGCATACCAGCCCTACAGATCAGCATAAATGGGAACACATTTTACAATTATACAATCAGCTTATCCTGATAGAATATTCTCCGGTAACCGCACTGAACAGAACCTTTGCACTCGCCAGAGTTTATGGAAATGAAAGAGGTATACAAGAAGTTGAAAAGTTAAAACTTACAGGCCATAGTGAATATTATGCTTTACTCGCCTACTTGCATAAAGATACCGCAGCAGCTAAGGCAATTGATTACTATCAAAAGGCGATTACCCTAACAAAATCTCTCCCTGAAAAAGAAACCCTAAATAGAGAGATGGAAAAACTTAATAAGAAAAAATCAGACGAAAATGAACACTGAAAGTTTATTCAGGCCTTTCCGCCTGAAATCATTAAATACAAGAAACCGTTTTGTAATGTCACCAATGACAAGGTCATTTTCTCCTGCCGGGATTCCAACAGCCGATGTTGCAAATTATTATAAAAAAAGAGCTGAAGGAGAAGTAGGCTTAATTATCTCTGAAGGAACGATAATTGACCGTCCATCTGCCGGAAATGAACCTGATGTGCCTGATTTTTATAAGGATGATTCACTGGCAGGATGGCAGCAGGTTATTGACGGAGTACTCCAGGCCGGCGGACAAATGGCACCGCAACTATGGCACATAGGAATCCAGGAAAATCATCATTCCGGATGGCTGCCTCCCGCCCCATTTGAAGGGCCTTCAACACGAGGCAATGGAAAAGCAATGACCGATAGTGACATTGCAGATACGATTACTGCTTTTGGGTGTGCCGCAGCGCATGCAAAAAGAATGGGGTTTAATAGCGTGGAGATCCAGGGAGCGCATGGCTATTTGATAGATCAGTTTTTTTGGGAAAACACCAATAAAAGAAGTGATTTTTTTGGCGGAAAAACTTTAGCAGAGCGAAGTCGTTTTGCCATAGAAGTAACAAAAGAAGTTCGTCAAAAGGTTGGAGAAGATTTTGCACTGATGATCCGCTTATCACAATGGCGGTTCAGTGATTTCCACAGCAAGCTGGCTAAAAATCCGCAGGAGTTAGCCTCCTGGTTAACCCCACTGGCAGATGCAGGCATCGATATTTTCCATTGTTCGACCCGCCGGTTTTGGGAGCCTGAGTTTGCGGGATCAAATCTCAACCTGGCAGGATGGGCAAAAAAACTAACTGGAAAAGCCACAATTACAGTTGGTTCGGTGGGTTTGGATAATGACGTTACAACAATCTTTACAGGCGAAAATTCATCGCCAACCTCTATTGATGAACTCATCCGAAGAATGGATACTAATGAATTTGATCTGGTAGCAGTTGGCAGATCTATCTTAGCAGACCCTTACTGGGTCCAAAAAGTGAAGGAAGACCGGATGAATGAATTCCAGGGATTTAATAAAGAAGCGTTGAACAGCCTGGTATAAACCAGGCTGCTTATTTTTTATCATTAATAGCTTATTTCCAGATACCCAATAAACGCCTGATGACTATAATTTCAGCAGTATGATAGGCATTATGATCGGCAATTTGAAGCGCTTCCCTCAAAATGTTTTGTCCACTTCCATGCGGAATAGGTTCATATAGATCCCGCTGCTCAACCAATTCAATAAATGCTTTTAAATCATCATCAATCTGTTTCACAGTTTTATCCCAACTATTTTTATCTGCCGGAGCATTTTCTTTTGGCCAATATTCATCGGGCCACTTTGGCGATTTATGGTTGCCGTCTTTACTAAATTCCAGCATATCCCACTGGGCAATTCTGATATGTTCAACAAGCTGCCAGATACTATAAGGTAAACCATATGGCCTTTCGCCAAGCAGTTCAAAAGGAATATCTGCTATAGCATCTTTTACACTCACATGGGCACCGCCGCTGATTAATAGTTTTTTTAGTTCTTCAGTTAAGAGTTCCATTTGATGAAGTTAAATATTCGTAATAATTTATAAATCAATATTAATACTACAATCCATAATGAATAAAGTTTCTTTAGTCATTATGGATTGTAGTATCTTCCTGCTGGCCAATTCTATGAGCCTGCTAAGATTGATCAGGATGAAAAAATGGAAACAGTTGATTATTGGAAGCACATTGCTTTGCGTTTGCACACAGATTGCTCATGGGCAGTCCAGATTTGATTCGCTTACCACATCACTAGCTCAAATAGTTAAAAAAGAAAGTTTAACTGGTATGTCTGTTGTATTGGTTGATTCAAAGAAAATCATATACGAACAGAATTTTGGCTATGCTGATGTGGCAAAAAAAACCAAATACTCAGCGCAAACTATACAGGTTATTGGCTCTGTAAGTAAAACTTTTCTTGCGATTGCCTTAATGAAAGCAGTGGAGTCAGGCTATTTCAACTTAGAAACCAAGATCAACGACATACTCCCTTTCAAAGTAATAAACCCCAGTTATCCAACGGCCGGTATTACGGTAAGAGAATTGAGTAACCATAGTTCCAGCATCCTTGATAATCCTGCAATTTTCCCTGATACCTACCAATTTGATGAAGGATTTGCTGCATATGATGTTTCGGCATATAAAGTATTACAAGATATGGGCTATCACAAAAAGGTTAACAGCTCGTCACTCAAAGCATTTTTACAGGACTACCTTTCGGGTGATGGAAAATATTATAACACGGGCAACTTTGCTGACAGCGAACCGGGTAGTTCGTCTCATTACAGCAATATTGGATCTGCCCTGGCGGCTTACCTTATTGAAGTCAAATCAGGCATGACTTACGCTGAGTTTACAGAAAAATATATCTTAAAACCACTTAAAATGCAAAATTCCAGTTGGTTTTTAAATACTCAGAAGTTAGCTCAATATGCCAGACACTATTATGATCTGGAAACGTCATTCCCATTTTATGAATGTATCACCTATCCCGATGGTGGGCTCAGAACAAACACAACCGACCTGAGCAAATATCTGATAGCCCTGATTAATGATTATCATGGCAATCAAAGCCTTTTAAGCAAAGAGTCATACCAAACGATGTTCACACCACAATTTTCAAAAGACAACCCGCCTAAAGGAATTAGTTTGGCTAACCGGAATAAAGGTATATTCTGGAACCTTTATACGAACGGTACTATTGGCCATGATGGAGATGATCCTGGAGTAAGTTCTTTCCTTTTCTTCAATCCTGCAACACGCCAGGGCGGCGTATTTTTGTGTGACCGGTATTTAGCTGATAAATCAGAAATCATCGCTTTACTTGCAAAGTATACTAATGATATTTACAAGTAAAGCGATGGTTATAAACTATAGTTTTTTCAATCCTTTAGTGGTTGTCTGATCCGCTATTTTAAAGCTGATCGCATAACCACCACCCGGAGCACAAAACTGAGCCAGCTTTGATTTATTGGTTACCAAGACCTTACGGATAGTATAAGCCTGAGGATTCGTCTTATAGTGTGCGTCTTTTGCATCAGCATAAATAGTAGCCTCATATGTTTTACCGGGTGCCAAGAAGCTGAAAGAGATGTTGGATACACGTGGATTATCACCATTTACACTTCCTGCAAACCATTGCCCTGTTCCCTTTGCCATACGTGCAACAGTTACATACTGGCCGGGTTCTGCTTCCAGATATTTACTATCGTCCCAATCCACTGCTACATCCTTAATAAACTGAAAAGCATCGGGAAACCTTTCATAATTCTCAGGTAAATCAGCTGCCATCTGCAACGGACTGTACATGGTTAAATAAAGTGCAAGCTGATTCGCAATCGTACTGTTTACATGAGAATGATTACCTGGGTTAAGTTTGCTGATGTCCATCTCAAAAATCCCTGGTGTATAATCCATTGGCCCACCAATTAAACGTGTAAATGGAAGTACAGTAACATGATTTGGTTTAGATCCTCCAAAAGCCTGGTATTCTGTACCTCTTGCAGATTCATTGCCAATCAGGTTAGGATAAGTACGTGCAATACCTGTTGGGCGTACCGCTTCGTGCGCATTAACCATGATCTTATATTGAGCAGCTTTTTCCACTGCATATTGATAATGGTTTACAATCCACTGGCTATAATGATTTTCGCCTCTTGGCAGGATATTACCTACATAACCACTTTTAACTGCGTCGTAACCATTGGCTTTCATATATTTATAAGCCGTATCAATGTGACGTTCATAATTGCGCACTGAACCTGAAGTTTCATGATGCATAATCATTTTTACACCTTTAGATTTCGCGTAGTCTCTTATTTCAGAAACATTAAAGTCAGGATAAGGGGTAACAAAGTCAAATACATAATCCTTTGAGTGACCGTACCAGTCTTCCCAACCTTCATTCCAGCCTTCAACCAGTATACCACCAAAACCATTTTTAGCAGCAAAATCAATGTATCTTTTTACATTAGCCGTGTTTGCACCATGTTTGCCATTTGGTTTAGCTTTTGAATAATCAGTAATGCCAAGTTGTACTGAAGGATACTCATCTGTATAAGCCCATGTAGACTTTCCGGTAATCATTTCCCACCATACACCAACATATTTGATTGGTTTAATCCATGAAGTATCTTCTATCTTATCCGGATCATTCAGGTTATAAGTCATTTTTGAAGCCAGAATATCACGGGCATCATCACTTACCATAACTGTCCGCCATGGCGAATTAGCTGGTGCCTGCATATATCCTTTATCTCCTTTAACATCTGGTGTAAGCCACGATTCAAAAATCATGTTTTTATCATCCAGATTCAGGTGCATACACGCATAATTGATCAACGCAGCTTCATGTAAATTGATATATAATCCATTGCTGGTTTTCATCATTAAAGAAGTCTGAACACCAGTTGGAGAAAAAGAAGTCTGAGAAAGATTTTCTGTTCTGTTTTTTGCAGCCAGTTCTCTTATTTCAGAAAGTTTTGAAGTCGTATAATCATATTCTTGGGTATCATAATCTCCAGCGATCCAGAATGCAGTATGATCACCTGCCATTGCAAACTGGGTTTTCTCTTCTTTGATTACAAAATAAGTCAGGTTTTTCTGTGCCGGAAATTCATAACGGAATCCCAAACCTTCATCAAACATTCTGAAACGGATAATCATGACTCTGTTAGTTTCTTTCTGATTCAAAGTAACTGCTAATTCATTATAGTGGTTACGGATAGTTTTCACTTCCCCCCAAACTGGTTTCCAGCTTTCATCAAAAGAGGAAGTTTTAGTATCGGCTACAGTAAAGTCTGAAAGCAAAGAGTTTTTATCATCTTTAAGTTCCAGTCCGAGTTTACTTGGCTTAATTACATCTTTATTTTTATAAATCAGGCTGTAACTCGGCTTACCACCGCTTTCCAGTACAAAAGTCATCGTCAGTTTTCCATCCGGAGACTTCAGTTGCTGGGCTTTGGCAATAGTTAAACTGCCCCATAAACACGCTATTAAAATTAGCTTCTTCATATTATATATTGTTGTTATTACTAGATTTTCTGAACCTTATTATCCTGGTTATCAATTTTTACAAAAATAGCTGAAGTACTGGTAATCTATGCATTTATATATACCCAGGCCTTTTTTCCTGATTCCAGTATTACCTGTACCCTTTTATAATCGTCAACTTCATATTCATCTGTTCGTTTAAGTTCATCAGCTGAAATTTCAAAAACCATCCCATCAACTACATCGGTTACAATACCTGTATGTTTGACCATAGGATGATGTGCAGCCCCACTTAAGGCTATTACTGCTGCATCAGTAATTTCAATCATAGACAGGGTATATCCAGTTAGCTTATCCAATTGCCCTTCCAGCGTTCTGCCGTAGTTTTCTATCTGTACACTTTTGTGCTGTAGAGTTCCGTAGGAAAATAAATTTTCAGTATTCATGTTTTTTACTCAATTTTTTAACTGTACTATATCTTCTCCAAAAGGAATATAAAGATCCCGGATCAAGAAGATTGCGAATATAGTTACCAAAACCATTTTCCCCGCAAAATTTATCAAGGTTACCTTTTAGCTATAAACCAAATTTGGTTTATATGAATTAAATTTCAAGATTTGAATATTTATTCTATTATATTTAGTAATGGTCTACTGTACATCATTTATAAGCTATAATAAAGATGAAAATATCAAACAATAAAATCTTAATTACTGGCGGCGCCAGTGGTATTGGCCTGGGGCTTGCAGAGCGATTCATTAAAGAAAACAATACCGTTATTATTTGTGGCAGGCGCGAAGCAACATTAAAAGAAATTGCGGACAGATTTCCTTCTATAATTACTAAAGTCTGCGATCTGGATATTGAAGCAAATCGCATAGACCTGTACAATTGGATTGCAGAAAATCATCATGATCTGAATGTACTGGTTAACAATGCTGGTGTACAAAACTGGATGGATATTTCAGACCCTGACTTTTACCAAAAGGCTACTCATGAAATCACAACAAATATTGTAGCCCCCGTTCATTTAGCAAACCTGTTCATCAACTTAAAATCTCTGAATACCATAATTAATGTTACCTCAGGATTAGCCTTCATACCACTTTCAAAAATCCCCATTTATTGTGCAACAAAAGCATTTATGCGTTCATTCACTCTTTCCTTGCGCCATCTCCTTAAACCGTCTTCTATTGAAGTGATTGAAATGATTCCACCAGCACTGAATACAGATCTGGGTGCAAAGGGCATACACGATGGTCACCCTGCTGTAAGCGATTTTGTAGAATCTGTATTTGAGCAGCTTAAACAAGGAAAAACAGAATTAACATTTGGAACGAGTGAAACAAGGGCAAATGCGAACAATGAAGTGATCAATGACTATTTTAATAAAATGAACCCATAATTAAAAAACAATTAATCAATGATTGAAAATAATAAAGATATTTTAATCAAAGCAAACGCAGCTATTACTGAAGGTGACTATGAAGGATTTCTTTCTTATTGTACTGAAGATACAGTATGGACATTTGTTGGCGAGGAAACTTTAAAAGGGAAAGAAGCTGTTCGGCAATATATGTCAAAAGCATATACAGAACCTCCAAAGTTCGAAGTCGACCACATCATTGGAGAAAGTGATTTTGTTACCGCAGTCGGGAAAATCAGCATGAAAGATAAAGATGGAAAAATTACGCATTATTCCTATTGCGACGTCTGGCAATTTCGTGAGGGTAAGATGGACAAATTAAAAGCTTTCGTTATCCAGGCAGAATAATATCAAAGTTCCTGAGCGCTCCTTTTAAGGATTGTGGAGCTGAGAACTGTATTGCATAAATACCCACTTCCTTTGCTGCTACCTGGGATTCCAGTCGAGCAGGACATCTCCTAAATCGAATATTATATTTTTAATTTTCATACATTTCAACTTATTGCAAATAAATGCAAAATTGCTTATATTCGCAAATAGAGTGTCCATTTAAATAATTGTCATACCGTATTTTTTATGAAAAAAATTACCGCATTATTCACAGTCGCAGTATTAACAGCAGCTATCATTACTTCATGCAGTTCTCCAAAAACTAAGGAAAACGAGCTTTCTAAGCAAGAGGAAGAGCAAGGCTATCAATTATTGTTCGATGGCAAAACTTTAAATGGCTGGCACCTCTATAATCAGGGTAATATTTCATCAGGCTGGATAGCTCAGGATGGGGAACTCAAATGTCTTCCTGGTACAGCTGCCAGGCACGGAGACCTGGTAACCGATCAGGATTTTGAAAATTATGAACTCAGCTTTGACTGGAAGATATCCAAAGAAGGAAATAGCGGGGTATTTATCAACGTAGTCGAACGTGCCGATATCCCGACTGCCTGGGCTTCAGGCCCGGAATATCAACTACTTGAAAAGGGGCATCATGATTACGACAAGGAAATGAAACGTGCTGGTTGTCTCTATAATTTCTCCCCCCAGTTAAATCCTGCCGAGGTCAACCCCCCAAATGAATGGAATCATTCGGTAATCAGACAACAGAATGGGAAGATTGAATTTTTGCTCAATGGCATAATAACTGCTAAAGAGGACTTTAACTCCACTAAATGGAGACAAGCGGTTGCTAATACTAATTTCAAGAATTTTCCGGAATTCGGAAAGCATCTGAAAGGACGTATTGCCCTACAGGATTGGAACAAGGGAATATCTTTTAAAAACATCAAGATAAGAAAGATAAATGGGTAACGCTGAGTCTGAAATCAGATAATCTTAAGGTTCTTAAAACGCAATTCATCCAGTTTGGGATCATCACTTGGAAGTTCAGTTACTAACACATTAATTGCTTGCAAGCCACAAACTACAAAAGATTCGTTTGTACCTATTTTTCTGCTATTACTGAGTACCACAACTGTTTTTGAACCTTTCAGCATGGCCTTCTTTACAGCTCCGTCCTCTCTTTTTGCCGAAGTTATGCCGAAATCTTTTGAGATTGCGCAGGTGCCCATAAGATAAAGATCAACGACAAATTCAGCAGCTTCATCACATGTTCTGGCACCTGTATTGGTTTGCGTATCCCTGTCATAGTTCCCGCCAAGTACAATGACCTCTATGTTCCGAAATCGCGTTAATAAAGGAACCAGGGCTATATTATTTGTTACAACTCTTAATGAGGCATTAGCTGGTAAACATTCCGCAACTGCGCATACCGTGGTTCCACCATCCATAAACACAGTCATTCCGGCCTTTAGTAAAGGCTGAACCTTCAAGCCGATTATCTCCTTCTCCGTAGATTGAAAATCAGTACGGTCTTGAAATGAAAGCGGATTCTTATCCCGTGGTATCGCTCCTCCTCTGACTTTTGATAAAAGACCATTTTCGTGCAGGTAGTCAATATCCCTGCGGATAGTGTCTTCAGAAACCAACAGATCCTCAGACATTTGACTATAACTAACAGTACCTGTGTTCTTCAAACTGGAGATTATATGCTCGAACCGTTTTTCTTTGATCATTTCACAACAAATATAATTCTTTCAGCCCATTGCATAAAATACTTGTCTTCTTAAAGACCAGTTATAATTCTCAAAAATAGCAAACATTTGCAAATTTGCAATTATTTGCATTAATTTGCCGCATGGATAATAACCAGATCACAACAAAAGCAAAAAAAGCAACACAATATATATTCCTGGTGTGTGGGTTTGCACTCTCAAGCTGGGCACCTATGGTGCCTTTCGCTAAGGAAAGGCTACACTTGAACGATGGTAACCTTGGACTGCTTTTATTGCTTTTTGGAACTGGTGCAATTTCAATGATGCCCCTGAGTGGGTACCTCTCTAAGCTTTATGGTACACGAATCGTTATATTGATTTCAGGACTGGTTGCTGCTATTTTCCTTCCGATATTATTATTGATGCCAAGTCCATGGACAATGGGAGCTGCTCTTTTTGTTTTTGGAGGGGGGATCGGTGTCATTGATGTGGCAATGAATTCACATGGTATCCACGTTCAAAACCGGTATGGGCGTCCTATAATGTCATCCCTTCATGGTCTTTTTAGTGTAGGTGGCTTATGTGGCTCTCTGGGGCTGGGATTATTGATGAGAGCAGGGCTCAACCCATTAACTGCTGCCATTTCGATTTCGATACTGCTTATAGTTATCCTGCTATGGAAATACCAGTTGCTGTTTTCCAAACAACAGGAGGGTGATATACCAGAAAATAATACACACAAGGAAAGTAAAATAAAAACAAAATCGGGATGGCTCAGTTCCAGCGTAATTTTTCTTGGCGCAGCTTGTTTTGCCGTATTTCTGTCCGAAGGTGCTATGCTCGATTGGAGTGCCCTTTTTCTAAAGGAGAGCAGAGGAATAGATGCAGAGTTTGCAGGAATTGGTTATGCAACCTTTTCAATTGCAATGGCAGCCATGCGCCTTCTGGGAGATCGCATAGTGGAGCGGTTTAGTGGTAAAACAGTAGTAGTTGGTGGTGGCCTCATCGCTGCCTTAGGGATTTTTATTGCGGTATCCACCCCCTGGATCCCAACAACACTTCTGGGCTTTGTACTTTTGGGGGCAGGTGCAGCAAACATAGTACCTGTCTTTTTTAGTGAGGGCGGCAGGCTTAAAGGGATACCCGCTTCGGCCGCCATTCCTGCGATAAGCACTATGGGCTATGCAGGACAGCTTGCTGGCCCCGCAATGCTTGGATTTATCGCCTACCACTTTTCCCTTACCGCAGCACTGACCTTTACAGGGATATTGCTTTTAAGTGTTGCCGTGACTTATGCATTCAGGAAACCCAATGTTTAATTGGACCCATCCGCAACCAGGATGAGCAAACGGAATTTTCCGCAAAAAGATAATTACTTACCTAAATAAAATGAAAAGAAGAGACGCATTAAAAAACGTTGCGCTCCTGCTGGGTGGAGCGCTTTCAGCGACCACTATGGGAGTTCTGTTCGAGAGTTGTAATGTTAAACCAGAGTTGGGTGAGCAGGTTAGTTTTTCACCTGAAGACAGGAAATTGCTGGCAGATTTTGCCGATATCGTCATCCCTGCCACACAGGATTCTGCGGGTGCAAAGCTGGCAGGACTTGGCCGGTTTATTCCGATGATGATAACAGATTGTTACCCGGAAAAGGAAAGGTCAGCCTTTTATAAGGGGCTATTGGAGTTCCGTAAAAAAGCATTAAGTGATTATAAAAAGGATTTTAGTGCAATGACCGTTACAGAGAAAAACCACTATGTTGGAGAAATCAGGGATATGGTGATTAAACAAAGTACCAATAGTACAGAGGGTTTAAGCCCGCTGAAAACCTTTTTTATACTTGGACGGGATCTTACGCTCCTTGGCTATTTTTCTTCAGAAATAGGTTGTACACAAGCGAGGGCGTATGTGCAGGTGCCAGGGAGGTATGATGGTTCTGCCGTACTGAAACCCGGTCAGAAATCCTGGGCAACTTAAAGTTAATTATAAACAACACATCATGAATATAAATACAAATTTAAAGGCTGAAAATACTTACGATGCAATTGTTGTGGGCTCAGGGATAAGTGGCGGATGGGCTGCAAAAGAATTAACCGAAAAGGGGCTTCGTGTACTTATGTTAGAACGCGGAGAAAACATAGAGCACATCAAAGATTACGATACTGCCATGAAAAATCCATGGGAATTTACACATGCAGGCAGGCTGACCGAAGAACAAAAAAGAACTCATCCTGTTCAGAAAAGAGACTATCCTTTTCAGGAAGCCAATGCGAAGTGGTGGGTAAACGACCTGGAGTGCCCTTATACAGAAGATAAGAGGTTCGACTGGTACAGGGGCTTTCATGTTGGAGGTAAATCCCTGATGTGGGGCAGACAAAGTTACCGGTTTGGCCAGGCGAACTTCGAGGATAATGCTAAGGACGGACATGGGGCAGACTGGCCTATCCGGTATGATGACCTGGCTCCATGGTATGATTATGCTGAAAAATTTGCAGGGATCAGCGGGTCAAAAGAAAACTGGCCCTTATGTCCCGATGGAAGTTTTTTACCGCCAATGGATTTGAACATCGTGGAAAAATCGGTAAAAAAAAGAATTGAGGAGAAATATAACAGGGAACGGATTATGATGATAGGCCGTGTAGCGAACCTGACCGTGCCGCACAATGGCAGAGGCAATTGTCAGTATCGTGATCTTTGCAGCCGCGGTTGTCCATTTAGTGCATATTTCAGTACCCAGTCGTCTACCCTGCCTGCTGCGGTGGCAACTAATAAACTGACCTTAAGGCCTTATTCGATCGTAAACCACATTATTTATGATAAGGATACCAAAAAGGCAAAGGGAGTAATGGTCATTGATGCACAGACACAAGAAACGATGGAGTTTTATGCACGGATCGTTTTTGTGAATGGCTCTACGCTTGGCTCAACTTTCATCCTCCTCAACTCAACTTCTGAGGCTCATCCAAACGGCCTGGGAAATGCCAGCGGACAGCTTGGTCATAACTTGATGGATCATCATTTCAGGTGTGGTGCATCGGGTGATGCAACTGGCTTTGAAGATAAATACACTTATGGGCGCAGGGCAAATGGAATTTACATTCCCCGGTACCAGAATATTGGCAATGACAAAAGAGATTATCTGCGTGGCTTTGGTTATCAGGGGGGCGCAAGCCGGGAGAACTGGCAAAGTGATGTCGCAGAACTATCTTTTGGTGCAGATTTTAAGAAAAAAATGACCAGTCCCGGCAAATGGACAATTGGTTTGGGTGGCTTTGGAGAGATGTTACCCTACTATGAGAATAAGGTTTACATCGATCATTCTAAAAAAGATAAATGGGGGCAGCCCGTGCTGGCAATAGATTGCGAATACAAGGAAAATGAGAAAAAGATGCGTTTAGATATGATCAATGACGCAGCAGAAATGCTGGAATCGGCAGGAATCAGAAACGTAAAAACCTTTGATGATGAATGTTTTCCGGGAATGGCCATCCACGAAATGGGAACAGCAAGAATGGGTAAAGACCCTAAGACTTCTGTGCTGAACAAATGGAACCAGATGCATGAAGTAAGCAATGTATTCGTAACCGATGGTTCATGTATGCCCTCAATCGCTTGCCAGAACCCTTCATTGACATTTATGGCTTTGACCGCCAGGGCATGTGATTATGCAGTAAAGGAATTGAAAAAAAATAATTTATAAAAAAACCATATGTTTAAATCACAGAAAAATCTATCAGGACTACTGCTTGTTGCAATCCTGTTCTTCACAGGAATATCAGCATCAAATGCCCAAAAAAGAAAAGACGTTGGTCTGCAACTTTATTCTCTTCGTGAACTATTGCCCAAAGATGTTAAGGGAACTTTGCAAAAAGTTTCCCTGGCAGGTTATACTCAGGTCGAACTTTACGGCTTTAGTATCAAGGATCAATTTTGGGGCTTGACACCAGTGGAACTCAAAAAGATCCTTGAAGAGAATCATCTTAAGCCAATCAGCGGTCACTTTAATATGACTCCTTATTTTAAGACAGGTGAACAGGCTGAGCTTAAGGCTGCAATCGATGCGGCTAAAATTTTAGGATTAAAATATGTTACCATTCCGTGGCTAAACCCAGATGTCAGAACCAGTGCCGGAGATTACAGGACCATGGCTAAAAGGCTCAATTATGCAGGTCAGCTCTGCAAAAATGCAGGACTGAAATTGGCTTACCATAATCATGATTTTGAGTTTATCAAATATGGCAATGAAACGGGAATGGACATCCTGCTAAAGAACACGGATAAAAAATTAGTCAATTTTGAAATGGATATCTACTGGGTTATCCGTTCAGGTCTTCAGCCATACGCATTATTTAAGGCCAATCCCGGGAGATTTGTAATGTGGCATATCAAGGACATGGATAAGTCAGATCCGACCTTGAATGCAGAAGTTGGTTCTGGCACTATCAATTATAAGGACATTTTTAAACAGGCTAAGCTTTCTGGAATGAAATACTTCTTTGTGGAACACGAGACGAACTATAAGCCGGATATGATTGGTTCAATCACCCAGAGCTGTACTTTTATTAAGGATCAGATTCTAAGGTAAATGAAAAAAACCTGTTCAGCTAGTCATTAATATAGAATAAAACAGGGACCTGAATTTAAAATTCAGGTCCCTGTTTTATTACCGCTGGCCTTTAAAAATTATTTGAACATTATAATCAGCGATTTTAACTTAAGTTAAAAACCGCAGCTATATTACAACAGGCAGCAATGAACACTAATTCTATTACCAGCCAGGAAAAACTGGGCATTCAGGGCTTTTCCAATACGGTTATCGCTTTCGAAATGCTCCATATTTTAAATATGCAAGGAAAAAACGGAATCCGTACAGACCTTACGAATTACTTAAAGCCAGGCCCTTTTGTATCGTATGAAGCAGGATTGACGACCATAAAAGCATTATTAGATAGCGCGGGTACACAGCTGAAACAAGCTGGAAACACATTTATGTTTAATGTGCCTCCAGGTTTTACAGGTTTTGATACGCCCCTGACATTTCTTCAGTTCAACCGTGCCATTGCTACCCGTGTCGCTATTTATCAGCAAGACTGGCAAGGTGCCCTGGATAATTTAAATGCTTCTTATTTCAAAATTGACGGGCCTTTGTCAACCGGGCCAGTATTTAACTGGAGCATACCTCCCGATGCATTAAACCCGCTTTACCAGTCCCTGAACAATGCTGTGTCTGTAGTTGCAAACAATTCTTTCATCACAGATGCTGAACCCGGTGATACACGTCTGAGTAAAGTGGCTCAGCGTAGTTCTGCACTTAACCTGGTTGGCATCACAGGTTCATATGACGTAAACCTATATCCTTCCAACTTAACACCGGTATCAATCATCCGCAATGAAGAATTAGTGTTAATTTATGCAGAATGTATGATACAGCTGGGTCAGTTCCAAAATGCTGTTCAAGCACTTAACATCATACGGACCAAAGCTGGAAATCTTCCGGCATACTCCGGTGCTTTAACTAAAGCTGATTTGATTGATGAGCTTTTAAAACAGCGGAGATATTCTTTATTTTACGAAGGACACCGCTGGATTGATATGCGCCGCTATGGCCGCCTGAATCAATTACCAATTGACCAACCCGGCCAAACCATTTTTGACGCTATGCCAAGACCGCTGGCGGAGCAAAACTGGGGACATTAAATATGAATAATCAAACACCTTTGTGTTCCAAATTCCCGATCTTGTTTGTGAAAAATCAAAGTCAATCCTTTCCCATTAATCAGTTTAACCTGGCAATTAAACACTTCACCCTCAAATTTATTCGCTTCAATTGAAAACTGACTTTCCCCAATTAAGGAACAATGCACCTTTGCACTATAATTAAAAATATAACCTTAGAAATATGAAAAAGTCAATTTTAATCTTACTATTTGGAATACTCTTTTTAAGTAATACCTACGCGCAGAAATATTTTGGAAAAACGTATACACCCACACAAACTGTAGAGGAGTTCTATGCTATTGCTGACGTCACAAAGGGATATACCGTTATGGGAAAAACTGAACTCGATAAAGGTTTTCGTTCATTGGAAAAGACCCAGGCAAAAATCATCGAACTGGCAAAACAGAAAGGTGCTGATGGCGTAATCTTTACGATGGATGAGGAGGTTGTGGCTACAACCAGTTCTGGTAGCGGGACTGTAAGTACAAAAAAGGAGAACAAAGCAACAGGTTTCTCATCTAACACTACCACCGATATCAAAGAAAAGAAAATCCGGGCAACATTTATTAAATACAAATAACTTCTTTCCCACAACAAGGCTGTTTTCAAAGGCGGCTTTGTTGTTCGCTGAAATTCCCTTGCAGCTTTTCAATTTTGGCTATCAGTTTTTTTAGATTAGGTTTGAATTATAAAAAACTGCTATGTCATCCAGGACTTTACAATTTTGCTTTACATTACTTTTGCTTTTTTCTGAGCCCATACTTTCAAAAGCAAATGTTCCTCAGGAGTATCCAGAGATTAATGCGGTAAATAAACTGGTCGCTGAGAAAAACTTTAAGGCTGCCACTATCCTGCTTGATCAGCTCATTTCTAAAAACAGAAAAACTAAAAACAAGGAATTTATAGCCAAACTTTATTCTACCTCTGGTAATTTAAATCTGAGCCAGCGAAATATTGATAAAGCACTGCAAGCATATTTCTTAAGCCTGAACTATCTTGATTCCACGCAAAATCCATTAGCGGTCAGTAAAGTTTATACTAATATAGGAACTCTATATGCTATTTTAAAGAATCTGCCTAAAGGAAAGGAGTATTACCTCAAGTCTCTGTCAATTAACAAAGAAGGCAATTCGGATCATTTAAAAACATTATCAAATATTGCCGGTGTGTATGTAGAATTAGCCGAAGATAACAATGCTCTGCAAAGCTTCAGCGCGGCTATTAAGCTTGCCGAAAAATTAACTGATCTACCGATGGAGGCTGTATTACAAACTAATCTGGGTAATTACTTCCTTAAAAAAAAGCAGTGGACAAAAGCTATAAATGCCAGTAAAAGAAGCATTCTTATAAGAACCCAGCTCAAACAACCTGTTTCGGTTATTACCCTGAACAACCTGGGATATGCATTGGCGCAAACCGGTAAAAATTCAGCAGCGATCAGTTACTATAAGACTGCATTACCCATAGCTAATCCACTGGAAAAGAAGCAGCTCTATTTTAACCTTTACAATGCGTCTAAAACAATGCATGAGCTTCCCGCAGCTTTGCAGTATATGGAGCAGTATAACAGTATCAGCGATTCTCTTACCCGGTTAAATTATGATAATAAGGTGGCCGAGCTGACTGCATCTTATGAATCCGCCCAAAAAGAAGGGAAAATCAATGCACTTCAAAAGGAAAATCTATTACAGAAACTACAGTTGCGTGAGCAAACTTACCTTATTCTGGCGGCAGTACTCATTGTGCTGCTCATTTCGATACTGCTTTATATGCGGATAAAAAATCACAATGTAAAAGAAGCACTCGAAAAATCACAGCTTAAACGGCAAATGCTCTTGCTACAACTTAATCCTCATTTTATTTTCAATGCGCTTCAGTCTGTACAACATTTTATCCGCAGCAAAGACCAGCAACATTCTATGGAATACCTGGAAAGTTTTAGCAGGCTGATCAGGTTAATCCTTGAAAATTCTGACAGGGATCTTATTCCTTTAGCTCAGGAAATTGAAATACTGGAACATTACCTGCATCTTCAGCAGCTGGCAAATGGTTCATCCTTCAGCTACCGGATAGAAACAGGGCCAGGTGTTGAACCCGAAATGATGGAGATTCCGGTCATGCTATTGCAGCCTTTTGTAGAAAATGCAGTAGTACATGGCGTTAAAAATCATCCACAAGGGAAAATTCTGATACGTTTTGAATTGAAACTGCGGAGCCTGCATATCTGGATCAGGGATAACGGAAACGATTTTCAAAAAACACCTGACTACAGCAATAATTCCCTTCACCGCTCAATGGGCATGACAATTTTGGAACAGCGTATAGCGGAACTCAATAAAGAGCGGCGGCAATATATTCAGTTATCCATAGAACACCCAGATTCGACAGCTATAGATTATCCGGGCACGTCAGTACATTTCAAATTCAATAACTAAAATGAGCGTTATACAAAATAGGGGAATTTCCTGCCTGTTACTGGAAGATGATCCTGCTGCACTTGATTTCATAAAGCAAACCCTGAAAATAAACTATCCTGACCTGGATATATATCCATGCAAAAATCTTGCGGAGGCTGATCTGTCCTTTAAACAACAGCAGCAAACACTATTTATTCTCGATGTAAACTTACCCGATGGAAATTGTTTTGACTGGCTGAAGGCAACCACAGAAGAAACAACTGTGAAATTCAGCGTAATTTTTATTACCGCCTTTGCAGGGTATGCTGTACAGGCTTTCCGGTTCAGTGCGATAGATTTTCTATTAAAACCCTACCTGCCAGCCGATCTGATAGTTGCAGTAGATAAAGCGCTCAGAAACATTAATGACAGCCAGTACCATAAACAGTTGGAAACCTTTTTCTATAACCACAATCAGCAAGTAAAACAAGCAAAGAAAATTGTTTTGAAAACCCTTGAAGAGATCTTCGTAATCCAGATTGCAGATATTCTGGTTCTGGAGGCAGACAATAGTTATACCCGCTTCAGATTGCATAACGGAACTTGCATCCTGGTTTCACAGCCCATCAAGGAATACGATAATCAGCTTACTCCGCTAGGATTTATGCGCGTGCACCAGTCTTATCTGATCAATCTCCAATACATAAGGACTTTCAAAAAGAAGAACAACTTCCTGGTGCTGGAAGGCGATTTAGAAATTCCGGTGTCTCAACACAAAAAGATAAGTTTAATGAGTTACTTAAATAATTTATAATACCCGGAAAGTTAATTACAAAACCAGCTTTATTAAATTCAAAGCAGATCGGCCCGGATACAAATCGGTTTGGTATGCTGCTATCTTTATAGTTCCGTACCACGTAAATTTGAGTAATCACTTACCAGGTTTACCAATAAGATATGAAACATAAAATATTAATATATAGCGTACTGATCGCCTCTACGTTAATTACACAGCAATCACATGCCCAGTTTTTTAAAAAGATACAGCAGAAGATTCAGGATAAAGTAGATAAAAAAGTGGACGATGTGATCAATGGCAATACAGGTGCAAATACAAAAACCTCCAGCACCGGTAATTCTCAGACAGGTAATTCAGGAAGTAACTTACCCAATATCGAAGAAGTCTATTCATTTACTCCCGCAAGCTCCGTGTTTTTTGTTGATAACTTTTCAGCAGATGCTACAGGACGGATGGCCAAACACTGGAAAACAAGTGGAACAGGCAGCGTAACCACTATTTCAGGTGTTCCTGGAAAATGGCTTGCCCTTTCTCCAAGAACAACTTATCGCTTAGAAAGCTTGCTTGCTATGCCGGGTAATTTCACAATCGAGTTTGACCTGATTACCAGAAGTACCGCAGCAAAGGATATTGGCGCTATGCAGTTTGGCTTTGCGAGGGATAACTCCAACAGAGAGTATATTTCAGATGCTTACAACAGCAACGCCATTACCGCATCGCAACTTCATTTCTGGAATGGGGAAGTCAATAATTCCAGCAGCGACACCAAAATTTCGAGTCCGCTTAGCTTTCCTTTAAACAATTATGCCAACGGACTGATCCATGTTGCAATAGCCGTAGAAGGTGAAAACATGCGGGTCTATATCAATAAATCAAAAGTAGTGGACACTGGTATGTTTAAAAAGGGGACTATTAAGTATTTTTACCTGAGTGCACCTTTCGATTACAGCTCGGATGCAATGGTTTACTTTGGAAATCTGGTAATGGCCAAGCCTATTTAAGTTTTCTGAAAATTATCCCATTAATTGGTTTTAATAAGAAATCTGCTCACCTTCCCAACCAGTACTTCGAAGAAACTGTTCCCAATTAAGGCTATTCTGGTTTATTTTACGGCTCCATAACAAATCACGATCTTCGCCGAAATAACCATAGTCAACTGCGTACTCTACCATACCCAGAATCTCCTTCACTAAAAGCTCATTTGAGCCAAAATCCGGGAAATAATGAAGCAGATTATCCCGTGTGAATGCAGAACTGTAAATAGCTTTCTTGCCTGTGACCCGAACAAAAGTATCTACTATTTCCTGAGGTGAAATAATATCGCCAATTACTGGCAGGGACTTACCGGCATATTGACCTGGATTAGAAAAAATCTCCAAAATGGCTGGCCCTGTGGAGGTAAGGGGGTCAACAAATGGCGCACGGAAATCCTTTGGTAAATAAATCGGAAATACAAGTGTATCCCCTTCTATTATAGGAGTATAAAACTCCATAAAATTAGTATAAAAAAAAGCCATGTAGATAAACGAGCTTGTGATTGGAAGCGTGCGAATATATTCTTCAATCATAGCCTTATCTGTAAAATGAGGAGCAAACTTTTTCCCTTGTGTAATCTTGTCTATATTTTCCAAACTGCTAAAGACAATATGCTGAACCCCTGCTTCAACCGCTGCGTCTGCTAACTGTTTACCCAACTCCATCTCGTGAGTTTGCGGAGGGACAATACTTGGCGTCATCATGAAAATACCATCCGAACCACGAAATGCTTCAACAAATTCTTTTTTATATCCCAGGTCAAGTGGTAAATTCACAAGTTCAGCTCCCTGTTCGGCCAAACAAATTGCCTCTGGTGAATCAACGCGCCGGGTAATTCCGCGTACCCGGTAACGCCCACTCTGTAACAGCGTATGTGCAGCACTACGTCCCTGTTTGCCCAAAACACCAACTATTGTGATAAGCGGTTTATCTTCTTGTTTCAGTGCTTCATTAGCTTTTAAATTCGATACCATTTTTTTATTATTTAAGTGAAATCTTATACTATAAAAATTATAGTTGCAAAATTATTTTTAGCACACTACATTTGCAATAACTATCCAAACAGATAGGTTAAAAAATGACAAATGAAAACAGAATGTATTGGTGATTATGTAAAACTAAAGGGGAAAGTTTATCCATGCACAATAAGTCTTGCGATGGATTTGATAGGTGGTAAATGGAAAGCGGTAATTCTGTATCATTTAAAAGATGCTGAAAAGCGTTATAGCGAGCTTCGCAAAGAAGTACCAAATGTTACCGAAATGACCTTGAGTTTACAGTTGAAACAATTAGAAAAGGACGGCTTAGTATTAAGGAAAGTATTTGGCAAAAAACCTCCTATTAAAGTTATTTACAGCCTGACAGATTTTGGAAAAACATTTATACCAGTGCTGGAAATAATTACCAGCTGGGGAAACCAGATAGTTTTAGAAAAAGGTGAATTTGTCAGCAACTCTTTTTAAATATAGCATGTGTACAGAGCATATTTTGATAGGCTATTAAGCCAACAACAAAGATAACAGCCGGATTTTTAAGCAGATTACCGGGAAGGCAGAGGTTTGGATATTCAATCTCTTTAAATAAATGTTTTCTGTTAATATAAATTAACAGAGTTTAAGCTATCTCATTATTGTGTCGCCCTATGGAGATAGGTTTTAAACGTAAATACTATGAAAAATTATTGCTTTGTGTTGCTGAGTATATTTATATTTTCTTGTTCTCAAAAGAAAGTGCGTTCAGCTATTATTCAAAATAAAGCGGGCTTAGATTTAGAAAAAATTGATTTCCACGCCTGGTTTTAGGCCAGCAACTACTGAAGATGTTTTTTATGAACGGACCACTAAAGACCGATATATTCAAATTGATTATTCTAAAGGCATATCGATTTTGGCTATGTCAGGTAAAGACACAGAAACTAAGCAGACTTTTAATTTGAAAATGCTTATTTTCAATAAAGATGCAGCAAAAGATATTCAAGCAATACAGCAAACCAATTACGCAAAATCAAAGAACTATAAATAATGGACGGTGATTTCAAATTACACAAAGGTGATCCTTCAAAAAATATAGTTTTAAACGATAGCTTGTTGAATGAAAAGTTCAAGAAATAACGCTATTGCCTTTGGATTTAATCTGTGGCTAACCGGCCACTATTTGTGAAACACCCAGATAAACATACGCTTACTATAATGCAGCACCGTTTTATTGAGTGAAGGTGTCACAGCAATTAAAAACAAGACAATGGACAGCACGATAGCAATAGTCAAAAATATGGCCCGATAACCTAATATCTGTGCCTGAAGGTCTACTGCCCGTCCCAAAGAACTGTAAGCAAGGGAAGTTGCCTGCTCCGTGGTATAACCTTTGGAACTGAACATTTGTACATAACTGTTTAGTCGTTCACTGGTTGCAAAATCAAGAAAACTCACGCGGTTTAGAATGCCCGTTTTATAATTTTTATTAAAAAAAAGCTGCAAGTTGTAAAATCCTGCAATAGATTGAAGGGTGGCATTGAAGCGGGTACATGCGGCAACAAAAATGCCAGTAGTCCCCGTATGTTTCGGTGCAGAAGACAGGATGAAAATAACTACCGGAACGAAAATCAATCCTGCCGATGCTCCCTGAAGGAACACTGGGATAATTAAATCTGGAAAAGAAAGGTCCGGAGTGAATACAAAATACATCCATAGGTGATATATGATCATGATGCTAAACCCCGCAATTAAAAACCCTTTAGTAGAATGGCGGTTCCTGATGATCAACTGCCCTGAAAAAATCATAAACAGGATAATACCACTTACATTACAAAGCCCTAAGATCATTAATCGATAAGGGCTCCAACCAAGAACACCGCCTGTATAACTGTATATGAGATTGATAGAATCCTTGAAACCATAATAAATAGCGAGTATCACCAACCCAATTACAAAATTGCGCGATTTAAAAATACTCAAATCAATTAAGGGTCTTCTGATCAGATATTGTCTGAAAAGAAAGCACACTGTGCCAGAAGCCGCAGCCAGAGAAGAAATTACAATTCTTCTGTCCTCAAACCAATAATATTTTGAGCCATAAACCATGGTATAAGTCAGGGAACCTGCTGCAGCAATGAGCAGCACAAAGCCAATCCAGTCTATTTGGTAGAGCGGATATTTTTTATGACCTGAGGTTGATTTTAATGCAAGCAATACAATAACCAGGGTGGCCAGCTGAAAAATGATGGAATAAACATACACCTGGGTCCAGTCTGAACTATTTACTACCATGGCAGCCGCGATACCTATAATTACCCCATTGCTGAAAATAGACCCGTAAAATACTGAGGATCCAATGGCCTGCATATGTTCTGTTTTAAGTCTGGAATAAATCAACACGACCATACAGCCTGCGATGTTACAAACTACAATACCTTGTAAGAACCGGACAACGAAAAACACATTAACGTCCCTGATGAACAGACAAGCCAGACTGAGCAGGATTCCTGCTGTTATGTTTACGATCAGGTAATTTCTCGTTTCGAAATAGCGCAAAAATCGGAACTGTATAGGGAGTATGCCCAATATACCAACATAACATATCTGCATGCCAAACGACAAATCTTCACTTTGAAATCCCAGCAAAGAGATCAGGTAATTCTGGGTCATCGCAAATACCCCGAATTGAACCAGCGAAGACATCAGGATCAGGAACAGGGCGATACGGACACCCCAGTTCCAATCGTTGATCCAGCTCTTGAAGTATTGAGGCCCCCTCATGATTTTCTTTGTTTCTGAATAGATACGATTACATTCATCCCCACTTTAACGGCATCAATATCGCCTTGGTTGAGCTTAATTTTAACTGGAATGCGTTGAACGATCTTTACAAAGTTCCCGCTTGAGTTATCTGGAGGAAGCAAGGAAAATTTAGAGCCGGTAGATCCCGATATCGCCTCAATAGTCCCGCTGTAGTGTGTGCCATCGAGCGCATCTACACTGATATCTACCGCCTGGCCGATGTGCATTCCCCCAACCTGGGTTTCCAGAAAGTTAGCAGTAACCCATTTTTCTTTTTCATTGATAATATAGACCAGAGGTTGTCCTGGTTGTATCTGCTGGCCGGTCAATACAGTTTTTCTTCCCAATCTCCCACTATACGGAGCTGTGATTACGGTATAAGAAAGGTTAATGCGGGCCAGTTTCAGCTGAGCTTCTTTTTTCTTTAAATCAGCCAATAGCAGATCTGTCTTCGATTTAAGTTCCAGAATTCTGGCTTTGCTCGTTGTCAAGCTACTTTTTGAAGCGTTAAAATCACTTACAGCTACATCATAATGAGCTTTTACCTGCTCGAATTCAGCGCCCGTTACGGCTTCGGCTTTTACCAGGTTCTTATATCTGTTGATGTCCTGCTGACTTTGCCATTGCCGGGCTTTAGCACCTTCAATCTGGTCTTTATTGACTGTTGTAGCTACTTCTGCTGCATACACACTGGCATCCAACATTTTAAGCTGTGCATGGGCATCATCAACTGCGGCCTGCGCCTCTTGTAACCTGGCTTTATATTCACTATCCTCAATTGTGATTAATGTATCCCCGGCTTGAACAGGGAGATGTTCATTAAACCAAACTTTTTTAATATACCCTCCCGCCCTTGCGGAAACCGGATTGATATTTGCTTCCACCTGTGCATCATTGGTTTCTTCATATTTTTGCATTCGCAATAAATAACTGGCTGCGTAAAATATACCCATCACAACGACCAGTACTGCCACAATTGAGAGTGCGATATTACCTGCATGAGGTCTTTTTCTTTCCATTTTTATAATCACTAATAGTTCTTAAATTTTGTCCTTCTGTTTTAAAGTCTTCCTGTGGAATAAAGCATCCGGTAATAGATCATCATCGCTTCTACCTGTGAATTGACCAAATTGAACCTTGAACCCTGAAACAGGTTATCAGCATCCAGCAAGTCAGTCAGCAGTGCCAGCTGGTTAAAGTATTTGGTGCTCATGATTTCATAGTTGGATTTAGCCTGCTGAATAGACTTTTGATTCACCCCGATCCGGTTTAGAGCTTCGCTATATTTAATATAATAACTTTCAATTTCCTGAAGTTTATCGTCCAGCTGAGCTTCTTTTTCTTTTTCGGCCCTATTTAAACGCCATTTTACTGCTGCAACTTTGTGCTTATTCTGGTACAAAGAAGAAATACTGTACTGCGCTTTTATTCCAACGAAACCGATAGCATACATTTGATCCACTGCCGGTTTAAAAAGAAAATTCGGATAGTTGAAACCATAGGCCGTCACAAGGTTTAAAGTTGGCATATTATAGCTCCTGGTTAGTTTGAGGATAGATTGATTTAACGCTATCGATTGATCCGATCTTAATATATTAAATGCCCCCTCACCTTTGGTTTTTACTAAAGCTTCTAATTCATCGGCAGACGGTTTAATCATGGCGGCAGAATCTTTGGGAAGGATAAGGGTAGATTGCGGCAGATTCAGCAGAACGGCCAGCTTTTGACCCGAGATCCTGATATCATTTTCCGTTGAAGCTAAATCAAGCTGAACATTTGACAGCATCACCTCTGCTCTTAATACATCACTTTTCGTTACTTTTTGATTTTTGTAAAGTGTTTTAATATTCTTCAGGCGAAGCTCTGCCCGCTTAAGCTGATCGGTAGTAAACCTTTTAAGGTCATATAACCTGATTAGTCCCAGATAATAAGAAGTTGCCTGTAATTTAATACTGCCAGATCGTTCTTTTATATTCAAAGAAGCTATATTAGTTTTAACAGATTGCTGCTCTTGTATGGCTTTGATTCTCCCCCCACTATATACATTAAAAATGCCTTCCAATCCTAAGCTGGCCTCGTTTGGTGTTGGATACCTTGGAGCAGAATTGCGTTCACTTAAACCATCTTCATATACAGATAGATTTGAATAGCGAAGATAGGATGCTTTTGCTTCAAACTGCGGGAGCGCCATTAGTCTGGCATCTTTTTTATCGGCTTGGGCAGCTAATTCTTCCGTTTTATCAATGTCTATCCATTTATTCTTTGCTCCGGCAAGTGTAAGTGCTTCTTCTAAAGAAAGTTGTTTTACGTTTTCATTCTGGGTGTAACTTTGTCCGTTACTGGTAAAAACGCCAAACAATAAAGTTGATATACATAAAATTGGTATTAGAATAAGCTGGGTTTTAAATTTCATTGCGGATTAATTTTTCGTCCGTGCAAAACTACCCTCATTACAATCGCGCCTGATGAGCAAACCCGAAAAATACTGGTACTTTTCGTGCATTCAATACCCATCCAAACCGGTTTGTAGTTTCCAATTGTCTACTTTTGTCTTATACTTCTAGAGCTGTTGCCAATGGATGCCCCAAAGACTAAAGGAATTAAACACATATCATCCTCTGAATATATCAGCCGTTTTGTAAATACCTATTCTACTGTGCAGTTTAAGAACGCAATGGTACAGGTATACGATTATCAAAACCATTCTAAATTCTTAAAAACACCAACCACACTCTTCCGGCCGGATTATAACTATGTTATTTATCTTAAAAGTGGTTTCATTAAAAAACAACTGGGTACAGAGATGCAATGTATTGAAGCTCCGGCAGTTGTTTTTGTTGGTGCGGGCCATGTAGTTGGAATGAATGAAGTATCTGCTGATCCGGAGGGAACAATTGTAGTCTTTGAGAACGATATATTAAATGAAATCCTTTCCAGACAAGATCTGCTTAAATTGTTCGATATCAATCCTATTATCAAACTGAATGAAAAGACAAGTTTATATATTGGAGCATTAAGTGATCTTCTATTACATGAATATCAGGAAAATAAAATGGACATGCAGGTCATTACCCCTTTACTGCAAGCGATGTTCCAAAAGCTGTTAAGCTTATCTGACCGGCATTTTGTTCTTTCACAGAGCCATTTAATTGCCCTTCGTTTTAAGGAGCTGGTCTATAGAAATTTTGTACAGGAAAAAAGTGTTTCCTACTACGCCAGGGAAATGGCCATTACTGAAAACTACCTGAATAGATGTTCTAACCAGATTTTAAACAAATCAGCAAAAAAATTCATCATTGAAGTCACAGTTTTACAAAGCAGGATTTTACTTCAGGATATGGGAAAGCATGTTGCTGAAATTGCAAATGAACTTAATTTTGACGATCCGGCATACTTTACCAGAATATTTAAAAAAGTAACAGGTATTTCACCATCAGATTATAAAAAACAAATACTAAACGATTTATAGCAGGGCGCTTAAATTACAATCCATTGTATAAATAAGATCTATATTTGAATCAGCAATGAATATTAAAGGAAAAGCGGAAAGAACTAAACAGATTATTATTGAACAGCCGGCGCCAATATTCAATTCGAAAGGAATAGCCGGCGACGAGATCAACAGGAAGGCTCCTATACCGATTACATTACTAGAGCAGTATATCGCCGGATAGCGCATGCACGACACGAATGCGATCCTTGCAACGCTCACTCCGGATTGTCTCATCACCGAATTGTAGCATAACATCAATACTTGCTTCAACGTAACCCGATTCCATAGAGAACAGTCGTGTCTCTAAACCTATAAACCAGTAGAATGGCCTTAAGCTGCGCAACAAAAGAAGAAAACAAGTTGCTCAAATATTAAAACTAATGAGCATTCTTATTGTTAAAACTTTAAATTGTTTTGTAAAGGAGTAAAAGGTTATCACCTAAATCGCCTATTTCGCGAATCTGACCATTGATGTCATAATCATTACTCACCAGACTCACACAACGTTGGGGTTTTTCATTAAATGGTGATTGTACCCATATTTCAGGGCCACAACCTCCCGAGGTTACAAATCGGTAATTCATCTGACCATGTTCTTTCATGTAGTCCGTAAAATCACGAAAAACCCCGGCTCTTTCAAAAGCATTTAAATTTGATATTACTTCAAAATCTTTAAAGCTGGCTTTTGAAAAATCAATATTATGCTCGATCGGCATAGGTACCTGGATTAAGTTACCTTAAAGTTATACATTTTTCACGAAATTGTGAGAAATATGCAAATTGCAATGAGTAAGTTGGCAATTGCCGCTATAATGTAACATAATAGTTACAATTATAGTATTACAATTATTGGGAATATTAATAACTTTATTATATCATTTACTAAAAACTCCCAAAATGAAAAAAAATTTACAGAAATACTATCTGATGTTTCTAATTTCAATCTTCTTCACAGGTTTAATTAGCTGCAAAAAAGATACTGATACAACAAGAATTGCGATTTTTAATGTTGCGCCGACATTAGCATACTCCGGCCCCCCTCCTCCGGCTTCCCCAACTGAAGGAGCGTTGCCTATGTTGAAGGTGACTGAAAAAGGTACTGCGGATACCGTTCTAATTTATAAGGAAAGGATAGCGGGATTTACTTATGAAGAGGGTTATAAATATTCTTTAAAGGTTCAAGTCACACATTTAGTATCTCCACCAGCAGATGGTCATTCCGAAAATTATCAACTAATAGAAATTCTGTCTAAAGAAAAAAGCAATTAATTTTTCATCCATACTCTTAAATTCTCTCTCATGAAAAAGTACATTTTTATTTTATTAACTATTTTTTGCATTGCAGCAATCTCTTGTAAAAAGAACCGTAGCAGTGAGGGTGCCTCAGATAATGCAAAAAGTAATTCTAATTTCGTGACTTTAAAGTCTGGAATTATTGTTGAAAAGCGCGGGAATGATTATTTTCTGGATGGAGACATTCAACTCACGCCAGCGCAGCTAAAATATTTGGATGAAAAAGGCAGTTTTGAAACGGAAGGTGGTAAGAAGATTACCGGTCCCGAAATGTCACTTAATCCGATAACAAATCTTCCGATTAATCTGGCTGATGGTACAGTACCAAGAAATTTAGGCATTAACGGTGACCCCTATAGACTTTGGGCAATGGTTCGGTTTACTTATGGTAGTAGTGTTACAAACAATCCTAAGTCTGCAATCATTAGAGCACACATAAAACAAGCATTGTTAGAAATTCAATCTAAATCCAACGTTAGATTTTATAATGCTACCGGTCAACCAACCGTAGATCCAACGTACGGATTTGCATACCCGTATATAGAGATTAACTATGTAGGCACAAGTTCTGATGTAAGTGAGTCGTCTATAATAGGTCGTAATCCAGCTGGCGGGAAACAAACAATCAATCTGGCTGATTTCGCTGTATTTTATAGTTTTGATCCCCGCGAAACATATGAACGAAGCGATTATGCAACAATAATTCATGAACTTTGTCACGCTGTTGGCATGATGCATGAGCAGAAAAGGCCTGATAGAGATAATTATGTTAATATCAACACTTCTAACTTAAAAAATCCTGCAGGTACCAGTCAATTCCAGCCAATCACTAGCAATTATTCTTATTTTGGTAGTTACGATTTTAATTCTGTTATGGGTTACTCGTCTCTGACGAGCTCTTCATCTATAGTTTATGATGTAAATCAACCAATGTACACCAAAAAAGACGGTACTAATATTAATCAAGGAACTACCCTTTCTGATTTGGATAGACTTTGGTTAAACCAATATCATATCCCATATATCGCTCGTTCAGATGTATATAGAGAATTAGATGCTACAGTTTATAAAACTGATAATACCATTGCAACACCTCAAGAAAGATTACAATTTCAAGCATCATTAAATAACGGAAATCCCAACCCGCCACCAGGTGGACAGATCCCTAATAATTTTTAATTTTAATAAACCACATAACAAAGAAAAGTAGCGGAAATTCTCGCTACTTTTCTTTTATACAGAAATTTAAATGAGATCAGTGAGAATAATAAGAGCATCGGATATTATTATCAGAAGAGTATTATTTATTTTGCTGATCATGTTTTGTAATGTGATGATAATGAAAGGGCAAAACAAACCGTTTAGCATTGAAGTGGGCGGGAGTTTAGATATTACAAATTTCCAGTGGTCTATCGCAGGAAATTTACAAGGACAATCGCCTAACATATTATCAGAACTTACTTTTGAAAAAATAATAGCTACAGGCGGTTATTTGACTGCCAGCTATAATCTTGCAGAACATTTGACATTAACTGTCAGCTTCCAAAAAAACACTGTTATCAGCGGAAACGGCACTGATGCCGATTATAAAGAAAACAACCGGATGGACGCTACATATCAAGTATCGTTTAATAGCAATAAAGGTGTTATGGATAATTTTCGGATCGGTTGCGCTTATAATATCATAGCAAGGGCAAGGTTTAAATTGAACACCGAACTGTTTTTTGCCAGCTCACTACAAAATTTTAACATCCTTGACTTAAATTACCAGGATTTGAACAGTACTTATAGAGCGAATTGGAAAAGTGCTGATATCGGCGTAAGCGGTTCTTATGCCTTGACTAAAAGATTGTCCCTATTGGGGGCTATATCCTATGGGTTAAATAAGTATAACTCCGAAGCTGACTGGAATTTAATTGAAATATTTAAACACCCCATAAGCTTTAAACAACACGCAAATGGAGACGAATTCGAAGGAAGAGCAGGTTTGAATTACATGTTGAATTCCAATTTCAGTATTCTATTATGTGGCAAACTCGGGCAAATGAGATCGCATAAAGGGTTAGATACATCTTTCCTACAAAATGGAAATGAGGTCAAAACTCAATTTAACGGGGCAAATGATAATTTTTACGAGTTGAAGCTTGGAGCTATGTTTTCATTTTAAAAACTTCAATAACTCCTATCGCTGTTTTTTTATCATAGTTCTTTAAAACAAGGAACATATTCATATAAAAATTAACTCTTAGTTATTTAATATATTCCTTACTAAACGATATAAAATCTATTGCCTTTCCTTTATTTTCAAGATAGTCCTTTAAGGCTTGAAAGGACAACGAATTAAGTTTACCATCGATACTACTGATAGTAGGTATGTATTCTAAAAGTTCGCTCTCAACAATTTTCAGAATAAATTTTTCTTTGATTTTAAAATCCTCCGTCAACTGTTTCGGCGCGACGAAATGAATAGTATCAAAATACTTAAATTCCTTCTTTTGACAAACACAGATTTTGACATTGAACGTTCCATCTTTTCTCAGATGATGGGGGAAAATTTTAGCGCTGATAGTAACCATACAACGGTTATTTAGCACGCATTTACGTTACACTTTACGTGCAGTTAAACAAAAAACCCTGTTGAACTTGCCTTGTGGACGAATCCAAAGCCAGTGCTGAAAGCTAAAAAATCTACGTTTAGAAACGAAAAAAGCCGCTTTTCTTTATAGAAAAGCGGCTTTTTAAGCAGTGGGCCATGATGGGCTCGAACCATCGACCAAAAGATTATGAGTCTTTTAGACCACCTATAAGTTCTATGGCAAAAATCACCGTTTCTGTTCAAACAAAGCACTAATTTAATGATTTTTATTTAGTTGTCAAAACGCTTACGTTACATACGAGTTACACAAAATTTCATGAATTAACCATAAAAAGCTAAAGTTTCAAGTCGAGAAGATTAGTTCGCAGGGGTCTTTTAAAAACGGCTTTAGAAATTAAATTCATAATATCGATGTTGGCATTCAACCCTTTCTTTATTGCTTCCTTGTATTGAGCTGCAGTACGTTCATCAGAAAGATCCTTTGCATGTATTAGGCTATCTCTGAGGTCCTTAAAATGCATAAAATTACTCCATTGTGTAGACGAACTTACATTGATAGTAACCCCAAATTTTTTTATAATCAGTTTAAGCTTATTATCAATTGAATTAAATTTAATTCGTTCTTTTATTTCACCGGACGCAGGAATAACTTCCAACGTCTTATCATTTAAATAAGCTACCTCCAGTTTATCTAAATTGCCGCTATGTAAAAATGTATCACCAATGAAATTAACGAATGCCTCTAATGAGCTAGCAGAACAGAAAACGGAAGCACGATAATACATTTTAGCTTCACGATCGGCTGTTGCTAATAACGCGGAGTTATAAAACGAATATGCATCTTGTATATAGTCTTCAAACATCTATATTTTAGCTAATGATTTGTTAGCATTGTGTGTCTGCTTCTTTGCTTCATAGCTTTGAATAGCTCCATTTGCTAACTTAGAAGATATTTTCTTTACGTTAGCTCTTTCTACTAGCACTATAAAGACCTCTAACATGCGGCCCATTTCATCAGGATTTGTTCTCGCACCTAGACCCCGGTATGTATCTGGATCTATACCTTTTAACCTTGCTTCAGATAAAGCTTTAGCATTCAAAGGGTCCTCATTCACGCCAAGGCTAGATGTAATACCGTACAGAATGTCTTTGAGGGGTTGATTTTTTGTGTACAAGCCCGCTGCATAGCTCCAGCTAGCAACAACCGTGAGAGAAATGGCTTTACTTGCAAACTGTCCAAAATTATCTGTTTTTCGACCATTTATCTTTTGTCTTTGAGTATTATGCAATATGTTTAACTGCCTGCCTGCCTCAATAAAGTCAGGATCGTTCCATTTAACTGTAGGCCTCACAGCAAAGTACTCATCTGCAACACCTCCAGTTTTACAAACAACAGGTATATGGAAATCCGTGTTCTTAGCCTTTCTTCCCTTCCAGTAATTAACTACAAAAGAACGACCTACTCTAACGGTTGGAACTATTGCATCTTTTTTGTCAGAGAAATCTTGATTTTGGGCCAGCAAACCGACATTTTGAAAGAAATCTCTTAGCTCAGATCCTAAAAGTTGCTCACGCATGCGGTCCAAGAGATCATTTGATACCGTTATTGAAGTATTACTAATTGTCGCAATCTCAACTTTTTGCTCTTTGCTAAGTCCAAAATACACCCTAAAGCCGTGGTATGTATCAGGTTTAATATCCTTTGCGGATTGCACCGCGTTAATTCTGTGCTGCCCTCCATAAATCTTTAAAGGTAGTGAAGGTGAATATGACTTGTCGAATTCAACCACTATATCTTCAAACGACCTACCAGCCTTTGCATCAGCACACATTACTCCATATGCAGGCTGATTCTCAGTTATATCTCTATTTAACTTATACAAACCTTCTTCGTCATCGGCTTCATCTATTGTAGCATTAAAGTCTGCTTTGCCAATAATATCTTTTGTTTGTAAATGACAGGCGATATAATAAGCACCACTCTTCTCATCGAAAAGAGTAAGAGATTTGCCATTGCTGTATTCCAGCGATGTGAATGACTTATTAAAATCGTCAATTAGCTTTTGAACAGTGGGTGGAGTTTTTGGTATCATAAATTATTCTGCTTAAAACAAATATAGTGTTTGTACAAGTAATTCACTTAATAATAAGTTGTACCTAAATGTTAGCTTCCGTGTTGTATCGCGATCTTTATATTATTTTTCAAGATCCACTTTGGAACTTCTGGCGTAAAGCATTTTCATTTACCTAATATTTAGGCTAATTTTCCGGCATGAATTCCTCAGGAAATATTATTTCGTGGAATTAATTTAATAGACTACTTGGAAAACCATATGAAATGTACAATCCGGATCAAGAATATTTGTGTTACAAATGTGTAACCGACATTTATCTTAGTGGTATGATCAGGCGCACGGGCGTTACCGCCAAGTGCAAATATTGCAAAGGTAAAAGGAAGTCATATAACTTGGAACAAATGGCCGACCGTGTCGAACATGCATTCGAACTGCATTTTGATCGCACGGCAGCCGAGCCGTCAGAAGAACAGTACCGGGCGCAGTTTTCCGATCCAGAATCAACCTATCACTGGGAGCGAGAAGGTGAAAATCTACCTTTCCTGTTAGAAGATATAGGTGGTGTACCATATGATGCGGCACAAGATGTACAGGAAATCTTAAATCAGCGTTATTTTGATAAGGATACCGATTTCATCGAACAAGAGTATAGCCAAGATGCACTATATGAACTGAAAGAAATTTCAGATGATCATTGGCAAAAAGACTGGGCGGAGTTCGAACAGATCATTAAAACCCGGTCTAGGTTTTTCAGCAAAAAGGCTTTTAGTTATTTAGCCAGAGTATTCGAGGGGATTGAAAAATTCAGAGCGCGCCTGGGCAGGCCCTTAGTTTGCATAGCTGGACCAGAAGAGGAATTGAAGGATTTATATCGTTCACGGGTATTCCAAAATGAAATGGATATGCTTTCAGCACTTGAACATCCCGATCAGCAGATCGGAACCCCAAATTCATGTAATGCCCGTTCAGGTAGAATGAATGCTTCAGGCATCGCCGTTTTTTATGGAGCGACCAGTCCGGGTCTTGCGATGGCCGAAGTCCGACCACCCGTTGGGAGTTGGATAGTTGTTGGCAGGTTTGATTTGCTTCACCCCCTTCGGCTTCTAGATTTAACAGCATTACGTTCTGTCCGGGCTGAAGGCAGTATCTTTGATCCTGATTATTTGTCCACACGGGAAAAGGTAACGTTCCTACGCTGGCTTGCCTGGCAGTGTGCTCAACCGGTGCTGCCAATTCACGAGAACAGTAATTATTTGACGACACAAGTTATAGCTGAGTTTCTTGCAGAAGCTATAGAGCCTGCTTTTGATGGTATCATCTATAATTCAACACAGTCCGGGAAGAAGGGTTCTAATGTCGTGCTTTTTCATCATGCTGCTAGGATTGCTCAAATCGAGCTGCCAGAAAGCTATCGGATTGAAACAACCTCCAGAATCTATGAGCCAGCAGATGAAAAAGAATATGTGTCGTATCATGTAATTGTCCACGATTTGGGCCAACCGGAAGAGAAGTCGGCAATATTAGATTCAATCAGTGCAGCTTATTATGGTTATAATCCCATACCGGCGTATGATACGTCTGTGGATATTCGTGAATCCAGTTTGCAGATCGATGCAGATAACCTAAATATCTTCAGATTGGTAAATGCAGAGTTTGAGACCAAGCCTTTCATTTATAAGCGGTCAGGGACCAATTTGAAAACGCGACGAAGATGGCTCGATGGACTTATTGACGAGTAATAATCTTCTAAAAGCATTTGATATTTAAGTAATATGTACAAATGATTAAAACAAGTATTCAGAACTAAAAATATTATGCATGTTCGATTTAGGGATGACATTTATATTACTGCCATGACAGAGTTGTAACCTTTGATGACCAGCTTAGGGCTAACCATATCCCGGGATTTACTTGATGATTTTAATCAGTACCGCGGCATAGTAAGGTGGTTTTTCCTTGTGTATGTAACGTCTTTGTCAAATAACTCATTATCGACGATAATAATAACTTCACCAAATTCATTAAGTAGGGGGCTTCCAGAATTTCCTGAAGATGTTTTTGCAGAGAAAACACTCTTTTTCCCATAATTTGATAGTCAACGATGATCCCATTAACCTCACCTTTATGTACCATTAGGTTGGCGTCCCCACATTGCGGAGTCGTGGGAAAGCCCATTTTTATGACCTCTTCTAATAGATGTGCTTCCTTTTGTAATAAAAAACTACATTGGGTAATCAATCACAATCAAATAATACACAATCTATACGAGAATCAGCATGATAATGAATTTCGAACTCTGTGAATATTTGACCTTCTATCAAATCTCAAGTCACTTATGCTATCCACGTTGTGCCTACATGTTACAATCTGCCTCTTTCCTTTGGTATTCAAGATAAAGGCAGTTCCTATAATTTGATCTCCTTAAACATTATTTCCTAATACCTTGACAATTGTATCTATTTCTTTCAGATATATGGAAATCCAAAAACGCATTGTGAATCAAATGCAAATCCTTTTCCGTCTCTACCACTTACACAACTAAAATGAGAAGACAACATTGAACCAAAAGACAGGTGAAATTTTTAACGTAGAACACGAATAGGGAAACTTAAATCCAAAGAATTTGACAGGATAATTAAAACCATCAAACAGGAATTTCCAGGTATTATACTTCCAGACTAAAAAATCTATTAAAATAGATCGAAATCCAATCAAGAATCTTTAAGCGTATTCATCAGTAAGTTATAATCAGAATCTAAGTTTGGTTTGGAAAAATGCTGTCTTTGAGAACTATTGAAGTCTTCAGGTTTCAATAAATTAAAATATAATTTTTGGTAGATATTCATTGATTGGATTTTATCGGCTAACTTCCTATTTTCATATAAGGACTTAACAAGTATATTAAATTCCTCACGGGTTAGTAGACTGTTTTTCAGCAAAAGTGTTGTTAGATTTGCCCCAATCCAACTGTAATGGAAGCGCATTTTCTGTTTATCAGAACTTTCAAAAGCCGGTATGCCAGTAATGAACCAACCAGCGTTACCCGAGTCTGATCGCATCCCTTCGCTATAATCAGCCGATTCAAAAATTTTAACCTGTATAGATTTATTATGAAATTTAAAATCTTTACCAAAAGCTTTTATTTCGCTTAAAAATATTTGGAGTGTAGCACAAAATTCTTCTCCAATTGCATTTAGCTGTGCCGTGTTCTCGAATTTAATAAACCAGTCAATATCCATTGATTTGAACAGAATCTCTCGTTCCTTGCCAAGATCACTTAGAGGTACGCCAGCTATCTTACCTCTCAAAATCGTTTTTATTTTGTCGTCACCTGAGAGCGCGCTCTCAAGAGGTAACAAAAGTGGTGGTAACTCATCTGTATAAATCCAACCCAACTCTTTTTTTTGATTTTCAATAAAAACTCTTAATTCAGGATGTAAAGCTGGCGAACTAGCGAGAATTACGGCTAAGTCGATTAGAATATTCCTATAGATAACGTCATCCTCAATATTCATAGCGTTAGAATTAAATTCAATTCTGACTTTTATATATTGACGGAAATCATCCAATGCGCTCATCCATGCTCCTTGGTTATAATCAGCTCTAAATACATATGCGTAGCCATCACTAATTCGATTAAGAGCCGTTGCATCGCCAAAATGAAAACAAGCCCAAACCGCAGCTAACGCATACTGTTTGGAAGCCATGTTTAACCCAAGAGCTAAATAAACTTCTGAAATACTAAGCATTACAATAATGTAATTTTCTTTGGTATCTTTCAATTGAAGCATATCTTTCGCACGGTGCAGGCTTTCAAGGGCCTTTACAAAACCTTTTACCGAAGGTTTTTCAATATATGCAGCAGCCCGATCTGCTAAAGTTTGCGCAGATGTGCTTTGATTACTTGTCTTCTTAGCATGATCTTCAATTTCGTTTAAAAAAGCTTCAATTTCTTCCAGTTCTTCATCACTTCTACCGGCTTTTATACACTGTTTAAGAATCTGATTCATAATTTCTGAAAGCGTGGTTATCGAATAAGACTGGCATTCTGGTAGAAGAGGTATAATTTGCCTATAGTGATCCAATCCTTGTTGCATTCTATCCTTTAGAGGCCTTTGGTTTTCTGTGTGGTAATGGAAACTACCTTTAAGTTCCAAAAGCTGGCATCTATCGTCTATACTTGTTGTAGTCAGTTGCTGTTGATCTATAGTGTTTAGGATGTTGTTCTTCCACCCTTTCAAATCCTCAAGTGTTAGTTCAACAGTATCATTTAAAACTTGTAGTTCGAGAAGTTGCATTAACGTAATGTCTTCCTCAATAGAACTGATAGATAATCTATGATCAATATTTTCAAAGTAAAACAGGATTAAGTCTTCTTGACCCTCAAAATCATATTTGGTAGTTCCTTCTTCAAGGTCTGGCGACAACAAAAGGAACAAAAATTCGTATATCGCTTTACGCTTACAGCTTACAATTATATCACGATGCTCTATGTACAGAACCAAAATCGGCAACCAAATTTCTAAATGCTCAGTCTTTCCCATTTCCCATCTGCAATGTCTAACAGCACTAATCAGCTCGAAGAAAACGCCAATGTTAAACCGATCTACCTTTTTTACATCTTTCCATTTGTCGAAGGTATTAGCATACCATTGCTGATCTTTATTTCCTGTGCCTAATAATAAAATATCTAAAAGTTGATTGTTTATTTTACTTGATTCTTCGTCAGGATTTAAACTTTTCTGTGCTATTTCATAATGAAGAACTGAAATATAGGTACTTGTTTTTGTCTTATCTATTGGCAAAGGAAGCTGTTTAATAAGTGATTCAATTTCCGCTACAGTTTCGGGTATTGCCTGAGATTGATCGATTTCATCAAATTGCCATCTTATTGATTTGACAAATCGATTCCAGGTCTCATCAGAAAGTTGATCGTAAATCGCCTTTGCGGCCTGTAAATCAGGTTTAGAGATAGAATCCATACGCTTTTCATACACTTCATTGATGTATTCATCAAGAATAACTTTAACCTTAAGCCTGCATCTTTGCAGTAATTCCTCACTCATATTATCCTGATTTTGATACCACTCTAATAGTAAGTCGGCATCATTACCTTTGATTTTACGGCCAATTTTGGAATTCGTTTCAAATAGAAATGTCACCTCATCAAATAAATAGTTGCCCTTTACAAAGAGCATAAAGAAATGCGCAATGCACTTTTTCACTTCTACTTTAGAGAATGTAAAGTTTGTAGAGTATAACTTTATCTGTCTAAATTTTGCTGTTCCGGCATAAATATCCCGCTGAAATATGTCTTCTTCATAATCGCAGAAAATATCCTCATCTTTTTCCTGTATTCTATTTGCAAGCCAGCTTTTGAGAGTCTTTAATTTTTGATAATGGAATCCCTGTTCGACTGCTGTCGCATCTGTTTGCCTTGTAAAGAGGTTTAATTTAGATATATTCATACTTAACGGATTCTATATTTTGTGCTCATTTTTATGCAGCAAGAGATGTGCATTTAATTTTTCAAGATATTCAATTTTCATTACTTTCCATTAAAACTACTGCGCAAGAATATCTTTATGAGAATTATTTAGCATATTTAGCTTACACCGACCTTTTTATTTAATTAAACACAATAGATTATGACTCTCTTTGATCAAAAACAGCGGACTTTATTAGGCCCAGCCAGAAACAATTCAAATTCATATACTTATTATAACGACAGTGCAAGAAAAGATGTTGGTGTTGTACGTGATTTGGTTGAAAGTTGGTTTGAGAAGTATCCTGAAGAAGAGAAGGAAGAAATGAGATCAAGGTTTAAAGTTACGTTCGACGACACCTTTTATGAATTATACATCTTCACACTGTTTACTGCTCTTGGTTATAAATTAACGGTTCACCCGGAAATTCCTGAGACAGATAAGAAACCAGACTTTAAAGCTGAAAAGGGCAACGAGCACTTTTACATTGAAGTAAAGTACATCACAATGCTTTCTCAGAATGAAAAAGGACAGAAAAGACGTGAAAATGAGCTTTTAGATGGCCTAAATAAAATTGATGCCACTAATTTCCTCCTTAGCTTAAAGGAAATTATATTTAAAGACCAGAGTCAACCAAGTAATAAATTAATTATCAACCATTTCAATAAGTTGATTGGAGAGATCGATCCAGATGCCTACACAGAACAAATGGAAAAACTGGGGTTTGGAAGTTTACCTGTTTTATTGTATGAAGATGATAAAGTGAGAATCAGGTTGACATTGCTTCCAAAAGTTGCACATAAACGAGGCGTCCAATCGCGTGCTATAGGTTCCTTCCCTATCATTACACAAATTGGTAACGATAGTTCTGATATAAAAACGGCATTGGAAAGAAAAGCTGGTCGTTATGGAAAATTTAATGCCCCATATATTATTTGTGTAAATAAGCAATCAATCAGTCTTGATCTTATAGAATTGCAAGAATCACTTTATGGCTCGATGGCATCTACCTGGTCAACAGATCCGAATAACAGAGATGAAAAATTAGAGCTGTCAGGTAATGGCTTTTTTGGTTCATTAAAGAATAAAAAAGCAACCCGTGTTTCAGGCGTATACCTTACCAATGCAAACACAGCAAATCTTGCCAGTACAGCGGATCATGCTTTCAGGCACAACCAATTCGCTGAATTTCCCATTAATCTTGTTATTACTAATTCTGTTAAAGACATATTAAGCATTAAAGAGAATTATCCTTATGATTAATCAACGTTAGAAATGGCTTTGATTGGATTAGAAAATGGTTTTAATCACTTTATATGTGTGGGTAACCCGACAAAAGTGTCACATATTCCGGATTTAAACTGCCGAGCTATTCCGCTACAAACTGACCATCTGGTTTCGAGCTAAAGTGGTTCTATACCTTACCGTCACTTTATCATCTAATTATGAGTTACATAAATCTTTAATAAAGCTGCGAATTCTGATTTCTAGCCGAATCACATAGCATAAGTAAGGCTAACGGTCATATACAAAATTTCGTTAGCTTAAAACTTCTGGTTTAAGCTAACGAAATTTAGATTTAAAATTGGAAACTTAATATCGAGTTAAATTGCTCCTGGGAAGTCAGGCATCCATTTTGATATTTTAAGAGGTGAGAATCAAGTGAATATAAAAAGAGATTCGTAGGATTTAATTACTCCTGATCACCCTGCTCAATGAATTTTTGCATTTCGACGGTACCTGTGGTAAAATTAAATTTTAACACACCCACTTTTATGGATTTTTCCTTTCATAATCCAAACTTTAAAAACTAAAAAAACGCCTGAACAGCTCGTATTAATTCTTTATTACGTAGCATATTTTGATCCTTCTTGACTCCAAATATGTTGTGCTAACATCGCCATTTCTGTTCGACAAAGCCAAATCTATGATTTTTATTTAAACTTCAATTTCTTCAACTTTAGAACTGGAATTTACCTTGGACTCATTTTGCAAACACCTTGAAAAAGGTATTCATATACTGGACTAGCTGATCGGGATCCTGCCCAATACTTCTCGGCTATATTTTCAGCCTTTTTAAGCGTTAGATGATTGGACATTGAATCTAGAAGATTCATGTCCCCTTTAAACGGAACGGCGCCACTTATAATTTCAACATTGGCTATAACCCCACCACCTTTATGATTCTGAATATAATTCTGGCAATCTTCTAAATTATCAAACAGAAAGAATGATTTTCCTCTACTTACTTTGGACTGAAATTTGTTAACCCGCACCTTTTCGAAGATGGTTTCCCATAAATAATTCCCTTCATCAAATAAGTTTATGCCTATGAAATCCAGACTTTCTACAAGCTCTATTAGGACATCCTCCGAAATATAAAAGTTTTGATGTTCTTCTTTGTGTGTTAGGGAATACAATTCAAATCTGCGATTAGTAGCTTTGGGAAGATTTTGTAAATACAAATTTCCATGAATCGAGAGATTATTGTTTATCGAATAAACGAAATCCAGAGGTGTATCATACAAGGCAGAAAAATCTGTCACCAAATCTAAAAATGGCTTATATCTTGCAGTATTTGTAAGTGTTAGATTATAATTAACAACGGATGTATCAATCGTAATTTCGGAAGAGAGTGCATTTACTACTTTGTAGTATTTCATAGAAAGTCTTTTAATAATTAATTATCGAAATATACCTTCTTTTTCTTCAATGCGCCAGTCAACCACACGTAAATAATACAGAATTTTGAGGTTAATCTTTAATCACAAAATAGGCTAATCTTTTGAAATTCTTCTAAATTCCCAACTGATTTCATTTTAAAGGATTCCAAAAAATCGTCATTCACAGGGTCAATGAGTTTTAATTTTTCAGTAGCAGGCAGAGAAAGATCCAACCAATATTTGACTTTCGTCCACTCAATAAAAGCGGGCATTCGATCATGAATATTTAGCATGTACTTATTAGCATCATGGGTTATCATAGCACAATTTGGAACAAGCTCTCCAGTAGATCGATTTAACCATACATCATAAATGCCGGCCATGAATGTTAAATTTTTGCCTTGCTCCTTGATAAAATGAATTTGTTTTGGCGTTTTTGGGTTATCCTTTTCAAGCTTTTGCCATTCGTAGAAACCAGTTGTGTTAAATACACATGTTTGCCTATCTATTAGCTTACTCCACATTGATGAGGTAAATAACTTATCTGATCTCGCATTGAAGGTTCTTACCTTAGGATCAGGCTTACCTGTCTCGTTATATTTTGCTAAAACGCTCCATAAATAATATTGTAGCTCATCCGGTTTTTCGCTTGTTAAGACAGGTACATACGCTCCCGGCGGGGCATTTAAATTCACTGACCTTGGCTCATCCTTGTAAATAACACCTAGTTCCTTTATAATCGAATCGCTTCCCGCGAAAACTGTTCTTCCACACATGCAATATTCCAGTTTAGACGGATCTCCATCAATTTTGGAGAAATTAATCGTCTGGTATATGCACCATTTTAAAAGTATGGTAATCGAAGGGACTTGGCATCCGGCTAAGATTGGCCCTTATATATTAAAATCACTGAATTTTGTCTTATCAGTCGGACTAAGTGGATTTATCATAGTTATGGTGAACTTTTATTTAGATCGTAATAAATCAGATGTATCAGAGAAAAAGCTTACAGAAATCAGTGAAAATCTCAAAAAGATTCTGATTAAAATCGAACAGAACGGAAAAACATATAAGACAACAACGCCCGCAACGCATTCTCAAAATAGTAAGCAACGGTAATTAGTAAGAATTTCAGTCATGATCTGATTCTGGGGATCCTAAAGTACTATTGGAAAAATATTGACCAAGAAGTCCGATTTGACCAATTCTCTGGATGATTTTTTAAAAAAAAAATCATTCTTACAAGCGATGGTTTTGTAGGCATAGTTTGCCAGATCTGAGTTAATTCTAAAAACTACTTCACTTTCCTTATCATTAATTTCTACCAACGATGTTGGATAGTCTCCCATTGCACTGATCATCCGAGAATAAATAGCTCGTCCGAAATAGGGAGGCTAAATTGAAAAGCAGGACCATAATCCACATTAGATCTTACCAGAAATCCAGAAGTGTCCGGAACTATAAAGTGATCCTCAGATTTGATAAATACAATCGCAAAATTGACACATATTCCGATGAAACAGGTTCTCGTCACTTTTGGTGAAGCAGTTCATATGCGATTATAAAAGAATATTTTTTGACGCTCTAATCAGCCGTTTTGTGGCTACGGATCTAATCATATTATGATTCCTTTTTATTGTTTTCACCAAAAATGAAGGAGAACCACTTTCAGGGGAACCCCAGTATAAGGGTTATATATCAAGTTGTTTATCTTTGCAGTTACAACTGTTGTTTCAATTACAAAAAATGTTTGCCAAACTTACATTAAAACACATCCGCATACTGGAAAATGACGAATTAAGAAGTTTCTTTATTAAAGGGATGCAATCCCAGTATGAACAATTTACCACGTCAATTTCGACTTTTGACGCAGGTTCACTGATTCCCCAACTCAGAGAATTTATCATGCAGACAGATGAACTCTGCAACTGTAAGTACAATCTCTCGCCGGCTGAACTAAGCCGGTTTTATGGGTTGAGCTTTTACGCAAATAGTCCTGCTCTTCTGTTACAGGTTGAATTCTTTCGCCGGCAGTATGGGGCTGAGTTCTCTGCGAGGTTCAGTGAGTTGGCTCGAATGATCCAAGGGTACAATGAGTTCGCTGAATCAGAATCTTTTCGCGTCGGGTTCCAATATCCCTTGTTGAGGGATGTATATGAGGCAGATAATTATTTCCAGGGCATCAGGACCTATTTGGTGGTATTGGAAATCATCGTAGCTAAATACAGCAAGGGTAGTACAAAGATCAGCAGTCCAAACCTGCTGAGTGCTTTATTGCCATTGGTGGAAAAAAATCTCAAGAACATTTCGACTGCCCATTTTCAGTTGTTGCTTGACAGATGTTATACCGATCATCAGGTTACAGCTAAAAATGGGATGATGCAGCCCAACCATCACCATATCAATCTTGAGCAGGGTACTTTGGAACCTGATCCAATGTCTGTCGAAGAATACATTGCCTATGGCAGGGAAGAGCTGGATCCTGCCTACCAGAAAAAAGCACCAGAAAATTCAATATTCAGTTTCGAAGAAATTGGAAATGACCTTGACCTTATGGAACATATCTATAGGGGCTTTAAGATCAATGAAGTAAAGGCAGTGCCGGAGCTCAGGGGATTGCTTGCTGAGCTGATGCCATTCTGCAAAGACGGCTATGCGGTTGAAATTGGCGAAAGTTTGTTTAAAGACCTAAGCGATCGTTATAAAAACCTCGATCTTTTGCTAGGTTATCAAACCTTTAATGAACTACACAATGACTATGCCCCCTTCAGATTCTGGGATGGGAGTTATCATACAACTCTTTCACTACTTACACGATTCTTCTACAGGTTGATCAATGGCCAGCTCAGGAGAAAAAAACGTTTCCAGATACACAGTGGCTTTGTTTTCGAAAGGAAAATAGGAACGGTGCTTGGATCTGCTGGGTTCAAGATCCTTGACTTCAAAAGAATCGACTATAAGGAATTTGATGTGGTTACTGAAAGAAACGGTGAACTTTATAATTTCCAGTGTAAGAATAATTACATTGATGTGTTCAGAACCAATCAGGATGTAACTTCGATAGGTAGAAAAAACAGGGCAATGGTAAAGTCCTATGAACGGGCCTTAATCAAGGAACAATTGCGGGAAGGGCTACTCAAAAACAAATTTGGGATAAATGTGGTACACAATTTTGTGGTTTGCCGGTTCCCGCTGATCCATGAGCATCAGTCCATCATAAATGCTAATAGGTTGCAGAACTGGATAGATAGCCTTTAGATATACCATCTTTTACCAAACTGACCTTGGCAATCCAAAAATGTTCACTAAAAGTTACGGAGAAACATGAAATAGCCCCCTATTCCGGAGCAAAGTGGCCGCCTAATTGGCTGTCGGGGGTTGCAAAGAATAGTTACTTCTTAACTAAGATTAACAATTAGCCTCAACCTGTCCAAACTACCAGTTCGTAGCCGTTCAAAATAAGTGACGAGTACGATAAATTGAACTAAAAGAAAGATTTTATTTGAACCTATCAGCATTTGTGTTTTTTTTAGTTCCCTTTAAAGTTGAAAAGAACTATACCTATCTGAACATCGGGAGCAGATCCTGACTGTGTTAATCGAGCATTCACCATGGCATCTTTACATTTTTGCCATAATTCTCTATCATATAAAGTTGTTCCTTTTACACCGGGGGTTGCATCTATCACAGTCCCACTTTTGCTAATCTTTATCCTCACTGCAATTTTTCCGGAATTTTGACCATCATCCTGTGGCATAATTAGGTTGGTAAATTTTCTTAATGCTAGTAGTGTTTCTCCAAATCCAGAATCTCCTTCGTCATAATTATTAGAACGAAGATCGCTATTTTCATCCTGCTGTTTATAATGCTTTGGATGCTCCAAAATATCCATCAATAGCAAACTGCCTTTGTTATAAACGTGAAAAGAAAATAGTGATTTAGGGGCAATAGTCACATCATAACCATAAGTTTTTACTAGATTACCTTGCTTGTTAACCTTTGAATTTATAAAGGTTGGGTTGAGAGCAAGTAGAGATTTATTCAAAATATCATAAGAACTTTTACCGCAAATAAAGAAAACCTCATTTTCATAGTCTTTGAACCTCTTTATCACTATGGTGGATTTTTCACCATCACCCTCAAAGATTAAAGTCACCGTACTATCTTGATTTCCTGATTGGGTGAGTTCCCAGCCTTTTCCGGAAATAATTTGATCAGTGACCTTATCCAACGGATAACTAACATATCTAATAAGGGTAGTCAAGTGACAGATTGCGCTTTGACGCTAATTACAGAGACACTAACCAAGATTGAGAATAATATTCTTTTCATTTTGATAATCTATTTAGATGTTCAAATGTAAATAAAACTAGAAGTATTGGTTAACCATTTTATTTATCTAAGATAGATATATGATGGCACGAAGTGAAGCACCACAAAACCCATGAGGGAGAACGTAACGGCTTTAAATCAATCGTTTGATTTTATGAGTTACTTCCAATATGTTTGAGCATTGAAAGTATTTACTATTATTTATTTTCCTTTCTGATTACAACTAACTTACAGGTATTCTTTTATCTTATCTTTGTATTGAACAAATTGTTAAAGACGGAAGAATTGCGAGAGAGATGACATAACGCTACTTCATTTCATGGCTAAAAGAAAGAAAGAAAAAATTAAAATCATGGTAAGCTCGACTGTTTACCATTTCAAATCGGATTTAGAGCAGTTATGTTCAACTTTAATTGGTTTCGGTTATGAGGTCATATGCTCGCACATCGGCACAGTATATCCAGTTCCTGGAAAAACTCCAGAAGAATCATGCCTGGTGGCTGTTGCAGAATGTGATTTCTTTTTTGGTATTATTTTCCCAATGTATGGGTCAGGAATAACCCATAAAGAATTTCAAGAAGCGGTTAGGCTTAATAAGCCTCGTGGCTTCTTAGCACATCATGATGTCGCATTTGCTAAGCAACTTCTTAAAGAGTTTATGTTTGAAGAAAATGGCGATAGAAATGGCTTTAAACTTACAAAAAGAACACCTGTAATGGATGATTTGCTTGTTATAGATATGTATAACATTGCAATTGGTGATGGATTACCTAAGGAACAACGTTTATGGGCTCAGGAATTTCATAAGTACCCATTAGATGGAGCACCTTTTGTAAACAGTCTATTTGGAAATGAAGCTAGGTTTAGAGCTGATTTAGAAAAATTAAAAGGATCAGAATGAAAGACGAACAACTTATCAAAAATATAATTCTTGAAGGGGAACACGAACAACTAGATTTTAAAGAGTCTGTTCAAAAAGAGAATATTGCTAAAGTAATTTGCAGCTTCCTTAATGGTAAAGGAGGGCGGGTGATAATTGGATTGAATAATTCTGGAACTATTAAAGGTATTTCTAATGCTTTAAAAGTTGTAGAAGACCTAAAGGTCTACCTTCTTAATTCAATTATTCCAGAAGCTCCAATCACTATAAATGTTGAATCTCTTGGTCGATCAGAACTTATTATGATTAAAGTTTATGGTGGTTCTAAACAGCCTTACATTTTTGATGGTAATATCTATTACAGAAAAGGTTTAAATACTCAAAAGGCTACTTCAAAAGAGATATCCAAACTTATTCATGGACGCCAAAACTCAGAGTTACACTGGGAGCGTCAGATTACTATTGGAGTGACTGTAAATGATTTGGATCAGAAATTAATTCAATCAACCATTAGGGAATCGAGAGAAAACCACCGTAGCTCATTCCAAGGAGATGACGTTCTAGATTTTCTTGCAAATTATAGCTTATATCAGAATGGATCGTTTACCAACGCATGTGTTGTACTTTTTGGCAAACAGCCTGCTAGATTCTTTCCTCAAATTAGAGTTCGATTAACTGAGTATGTAGATGGAAAAACTGATAATCAACTTTTAAGGGATGAGTTATTAGAAGGCAATCTATTTTTGATTCAATCGAAACTGGAAAAATACATTGGGAATTTAGGAATTAGGAGTGTTTTTGATAAAAATCAGTGGAAACGTGTAGATTTCAAATTTCCTGAAAAAGCACTTCAAGAAGGGATAATTAATGCACTAATGCACAGAGATTACAGCAGTGTGTCAAGTGGAGTTTCTATTAGCATTTATCCCGACAGTGTAGTGATATCAAACAGTGGACATCTTCCCGATGACCTTACTGTAAGATTACTTAAAACAAGTCACAGGTCACATCCTGTTAACCCTGACATTGCCCATATAGTCTTTTTAAGAGGTCTAATTGATAAACTCGGGAGAGGTACATTAAAAGTATTGGAAGAATGTGAAAAAGAAGGCTTAAAAAGCCCCATATGGAAAGATAATGAGGATGGAGTATCACTTACATTTTATGGGCCAAGAGCATTAGCAAGTAAAAGAGGTAATACACCAATTGGATTAGATGATGGTCTAAATGATGGTCTAAATGATGGTCTAAATGATGGTCTAAATGATGGTGTAATACGTGGGGTTAGCAAACTTGTCAATGATGGTGTAGATGATGGTGTAATTGATGGTGTAACTGATGGTGTTATTATAGAAGTTGCAAGACTAACTAAGCTTATTTCTCAAAAGGAAGGAATGAATACTCTTGATATAGCAACAAAAAGAGGTAAGTCTAAGCCTACTGTCGAGAGATATCTTAGAACAGCGAGGGAAGTAGGAATAATTGAATTTAGAGGTGCCCCAAGAACAGGAGGATATTATTTATCTAACAAGATTAAAAACCTAATTTGAGCAAGCTAATTCATCCTTTTGATTCTCCAGATAAAATATTGAACTCGGTTAAATACTTTAAAGGTCTTGATTTAAGTAAACAAGATCCCAAAACGCTGTTTCCGTTAATAAGCAAGACATTTGGTACGATTCCTTTTGAAGGATTGTCCTTAAAAAAGGGAACATCACTGTTTAGAGCTAGAAAGAATTCACAATTAAATGATGAAAAATTTCAAAACTTATCTGATTTATCTATAAGAAATGATCATGACATTAAATCGTTTGGACGTGCAAACACTCCAGGACAAGGAATTTTTTATTGCTCTATTGACAAAGCAATAGCTGCCAGAGAAGTTACGCAATGGCAGCTAAATGATTTGGGAGCATTAGTTAAGAAAGGGGTTAGTTTATCTAACTACCAACCTTTTACACAATTCATGACTATCTCCGAGTGGAAAACGAAGGAAGACCTATTCTTAGTCTTGCACGGCTAACGGCCAAAAAAATCATCCGTTATAAATATCTGCTGCCTACACCTGCAGGTGATCCGGGATTGACCAGCAAGATCATTATTGCGCCGCTACCTGATGAGGTGATCAAAAACTGTATGGCTGATGCCTCTTTTCTGGCTACTTTGATCATCGAAAAATACTGTGATCATTTGCCGGTGTACCGTCAAATGACCCGTTTTGATCGTTCCGGCATCAAGCTGGCACATTCTACCTTACTAGACTGGATCGCAAAAACCTGCACACTGCTACATCCGCTTTACGAAAAACTCAAACAGGAAGTGCTGGACAGCAATTACCTGATGATTGATGAAACCACCATGAAAGTGATGGATAAGAGTAAAAAGGGAACCACTCACCGGGGGTATTTCTGGGCAGCGCAGGCTCCGCCAGCTAATCTGGTATTCTTTGAATATCAGCCTGGGCGTAATCAGGAAGTGCCACAGGCACTGTTATGCAATTTCAAAGGATACCTCCAATCCGATGGGTACGCCTGCTATGAAACGCTCGCTGCAAAAAAGGATATCACTTTGCTGTGCTGCATGGCACATGCAAGGCGTTATTTTCTGGAGGCAGAAAAGAATGATCCAAAAAGGGCAGCCTATGCAATGGATATCTTTACCCGTCTTTATGACATCGAGCGTGAAATCAAATATAAAAGCACCAGTGAACGTAAAGAAGTTAGGCAGGAACTTGCAAAACCGATCTGGACTGGCTTTGACCGTTAGCTGGAAGAAAATGCCGGGCAGTTAAATGAGAAAAGTGCGATCCATAAGGCATTCGCCTACACGATGAAAAGGTATAAGCGCTTAGCGGTATACATGGATAATGGGTTGTTAAATATTGATAACAACCCAATTGAGTCAAGTATCAGACCTATTGCCCTGGGCAGAAAAAACTATATGTTCAGTGGATCACATGATGGCGCACAAAGAAGCGCAATGCTATATTCTTTCATGGGAACCTGCAAATTACACGGGATAAACCCAATGATCTGGATGGTAGACATACTTAAAAAAATCAACCATCATCCGGCAGCAGAAATCCAGGATCTTTTACCCCATAGATGGAAAGAGATGCAGCAAATGGAACCTGTGCTGTAGTGTTAGCTTACATTTAAAGAGCCAATCTGTACAACAACTTTTACCTTTTTTAAGGTTAACTCTGAGGGGTCAATTTGCACAGGTCTTCAGGGGTCATTTTAATTGGTATATCCAGCAAAGGCTATTAACAACGGTGCGAAAATTATTTGCAGAACCATTTCGTTTCTCGGATCTTAACACCGCTATATGTTCTCGGCTGAATGCTATAAAATCAATATTTTTTCCTTTTTTACTCAAATAATCTCTTAGAGCCTCGCAAGAGAGCGAATCTAACTTAATCCCAAGATTACTTATTGTGGACCTGTATTCTAAAAGTTCATCATCGATGACTTTTAGAATAAACTTGTCTTTAATTGTAAAATCTGCTGTCAATTGTTTCTGGGAGAGATAGTGGGTGGTATCGAAGAATTTTCTTTCCTTTTTGTGGTAAACACAAATTTTAACATTAAACGTTCCATCAATCCTAGAGTGATGGGAATAAATTTTAGCACTAACAGTTGCCATAAAAATGGTTGCTTGGCACACAAGTTACGTTACACTTTTGCGTGCAGTTAAACAAAAACCCTTGTTGAACCTGACTTATGGACGAAGCCAAAACCAGTGCTGAAGGCTAAAAACACCTACGTTTAGAAACAAAAAAGCCGTTTCTATTGCATAGAAACGGCTTTTTAAGCAGTGGGCCATGATGGGCTCGAACCATCGACCAAAAGATTATGAGTCTTCTACTCTAACCAGCTGAGCTAATGGCCCGCGTAAAATCTATTAGATTTTGCGAGTGCAATGTTACATATTTGTATCGAATTTTAAAAATACTTTATGCAAAAAATTAAGAATATAATCTTCGATTACGGAAATGTCATCTTTGAAATTGACTTTAGAATCACACAAAACTCTCTGGCACAAATAGGTATACCAAATATAGAAACATTTTTCGGGCATTCAGGTCATCATAAAATATTTAATGAATTAGAGACCGGAGCCATCACTCCTGCTCAATTTAGAGACGGAATCAGAGAAATTGCACAAAATTCAGCATTAACAGACCAGCAAATTGATGCCGCATGGAACAGTTTATTGATCGGTGTGCTCCCTGAAACCCACAAAGTATTACTGGAAGCAAAGAAAAACTACCGGACTTTTCTTTTGAGCAATACCAACCAGATCCATTATGACTACATCATGGATTATCTCCAAAAAGAACATAATGTGCCCAACAATGATCACCTGTTTGAGAAAGCCTATTACTCTCAACTGATGAAATTCCGTAAACCACACGTAGAAATATTTGAACAGGTTATTCAGGAAAACAATCTTAATCCCGCAGAGACGTTATTTATAGACGATACCCCCGGTCATCTGGAAGGTGCGAAGAAAGCAGGATTACAAACCTTACTCATGACAGAAAAACCAGAAAACCTTGGTGCATTCTTAAAAAGTAATGGTATATTAATATAGATGAACAATAATCAACAAATGCCCGATCATAAATACAAAACATTAAAAGAGTTTTACCCATTTTACCTGCAAGAACATCAGAATACCACAAACAGAGTATTACACTTTATAGGAACAGCGCTTATCGGCCTCTGCTTTATTACAGCCATGCTTTTCCACGCCTTTGTCTTCTTCGCATTGATACCAGTTGTCGGCTACGGCTTTGCGTGGGCAGGACACTTCTTTTTTGAGAAAAATAAACCCGCCACCTTTAAGTACCCATTATTTAGCCTGGCAAGTGATTTTTTATTATTCGGTGATTTAATGATGGGCAGACAGCCCTTCAAAGTTAAATAGCTGATATTGATAATACTTATAAACCTTAATAGATAAACTCTATATCAGTATAGAAATTAGGTGTTGGGATACCGTAACAATACTAGCTACTTTTAGCCAGGTAAAACGAAATAACCATGGAAGAAACGAACAAACCAACGCGCAAATTAACTACCGCATCCGGCAGACCTTATGCTGAACATGAAAATAGTCAGTCTGTAGGCAGAAGAGGCCCTTTATTATTACAAGACTTTGTCTTACATGAAAAAATGGCCCACTTTAACCGGGAACGTATCCCCGAAAGAGTGGTACATGCCAAAGGAACAGGTGCATATGGTACATTGACGATCACCCATGATATATCAAAGTATACAAAAGCAAAGATTTTCAATCAGATTGGCAATACCTGTAAAATGTTTTTACGCTTCTCTACCGTAGGTGGCGAAAAAGGAAGTGCTGACTCTGAAAGAGATCCACGCGGCTTTGCCCTTAAATTTTACACAGAAGATGGTAACTGGGATTTAGTAGGCAATAATACGCCTGTCTTCTTTATCAAAGACCCGAAAAAATTCAGTGACTTCATTCATACCCAGAAACGCGAACCAAGAACTAACCTGAAAAGCCCGACAATGATGTGGGATTTCTGGTCATTGAACCCTGAAAGCCTTCACCAGGTCATGATCCTGATGTCTGACAGAGGTACACCGTTCTCTTATCGCCATATGGATGGATTTGGCAGCCATACGTATTCGATGATCAATGCAGATAACGAACGTGTATGGGTTAAATTCCATTTTAAAACACAACAGGGAATTAAAAACTTTACAGGCCCTGAAGCTGATGCGATGCGTACACAGGATATGGATCACTCGCAACGTGATTTAGTAGAAGCAATTGACAACAAAGAATTCCCAAAATGGACAATGAAAATCCAGGTGATGACAGAAGAAGAGGCAAAAACCTTCAGATGGAACCCATTCGATCTTTCTAAAGTATGGCCGCACGGTGAATTTCCATTGATAGAAGTAGGTGAAATTGAATTGAATCAAGTTCCAAGAAATTATTTCGCCCATGTAGAACAGGCAGCTTTTGCTCCTTCTAACCTGGTTGACGGAATTGGTTTCTCTCCTGATAAGATGCTGCAAGGCCGTATATTATCTTACGCAGATGCACACCGTCATCGTTTAGGCGTAAATTATGAGCAGATCCCTGTAAATGCATGCCCTTTCATGGTCAATAACTATCACCGTGACGGACAGATGCGTGTAGATGATAACGGAAATGAAGAGCCTAATTACTATCCAAACAGCTTTGGTGATGTAATTCCTGATGAAAGTTATAAAGAACCAGCTTGGGAATTAGAATCTAACGTGGCAGATTGGTTTGATAGAAACGAAGGCCCTGGTGATAATGATCATTACACACAACCGGGTGATTTATACCGTAAAGTAATGAGTGATGCAGATCGTAAAAATTTAATCAGCAATATTGTTGGCGCGATGAGCGGTATTAGCGGCCCCAGAAGAGATCAAATCATCAACCTGCAACTTTGCCATTGGTTCAGAGCTGATATAGGTTTAGGGATGGCGATTGCAAGCGGATTAGGCATTGACGCTAGTCAAGCTATGCAACAACAAAAGCATTAAGCAAAAAAATACCCCCAAAACACACCAATTATTCCAAACCCCTGTTTACTTCACGTGAGCAGGGGTTTTTAGTGTTTGAAGAATTCTTGTTAACACCCTATTCAGACTACTACCCTTTAACAACAAAACCGCCTTATAAATTAATACAAGACGGTTTTTAATGATGATTTAAGGAAATTACCCGTTTCTTCTTTGCTTTTCTCTCGCAATCAAACCAAGTTCTCTGCTGGTTTGTCCGGCAACAGAGGTATTTTCTTGTGCACGTCTGAATAAATACGGCATAACGGCTTTAACTGGCCCGTAAGGAACATATTTAGCTACATTATATCCTGCATCAGATAAATTGAAACTCAGGTTATCACTCATTCCCAATAACTGGGCGAAATAAACATGCGGGTGACTATGGCTAATTTGGTTGGTATCCAGCAACTCTGCTAATAATTTACAACTATCCTCGTTGTGCGTACCACAAACCACACCAATCTGCTCAACATGATCTGCGCAGTAAGTAATAGCTGCGTTATAATCTCTGTCTGTAGTTTCTTTATCTGGCTGAATCGGAGAAGGATAACCTCTTTCGGCTGCTCTTTTACGTTCTTTTTCCATATAAGCACCACGAACAATTTTAGCACCTAAAATAAATCCTGCTTCATTAGCTACCAGATGATCAGCTTTTAAATGTGCAAGTTTATCATGACGATATAACTGATAAGTATTGTAAACGATCAGTTTCTCTTTATTGAATAAGATCATCATATCTAAAGCTAATGCATCGATCGTGTCCTGAATCCAGGTTTCTTCTGCATCAATCATGACAGGCACATTTTTTTCAAATGCTGTCCTGCAAATTCGCTCACAACGACGTTTCACTTTTTCAAATTCGGCTTTCTCTTCTGCTGAAAGCTCGGCTTTAGCATCTAATTTCTCCAGTAAAGCGAAACGACCGATACCTGTCACTTTAAACACAGTAATTGGTACACGTTTGTCTCCCGCAGCCCGGTCGATCGTTCTGATAATCTCTGCACAGGTAAAATCAAATACGTGTTCCTCTTCTTCTCCCTCTACAGAATAATCTAAGATTGTACCTACTTTTCCCTCCGCCAGCAAACCGATAGTACGCTCACACTCTGCAATGGTCTCTCCTCCGCAAAACTGCTTGAAGATGGTAGATTTGATAATACCCTGAATCGGTAAGCCGATGTTTAAAAATAAATTTGTCACAGGCGGGCCCACCTGGGTCAAAAAATTGCTACTCATTATTTTGAATAACCAGTAAGCGCTGTTTAGTTCTGATTTCGATTTATTACGAAAAGCTATCTCCGTATTGTCAAAATTTAGTTTTTTCCCTGGGGATACTTGCATTTGGATTGATGTATTAGTCAAACGGACGCAAAAATATAAATTCCGGGACTATCATTTGCAAAACCCTTTATAAATAATTGTAAATTTGCAGTACAATGATAGAATTTAAATTAGAAGGCGAATTTATTCCCCTTATTTCTTTGCTAAAAGCTACCGGACTTGTTCAAAGTGGCGGCGAAGCGCAAACAGTAGTAGAAGATGGTCTGGTGAAGTATAACGGCAATGTGGATTACCGGAAGCGTTTAAAAGTACGTATTGGTGATGTTGTTGATTTTATGGGTAACCAAATTAAAATAGTATAATGAATAAACTGGAAAGTGCTGGTCACAATATATATTTTGATACCAGGTTAGCACCCTTAGCAGAAATCATCGAAAACGGAAAGTACAGCAATATATTTGTTTTCGCAGACCGGAATACAGCCGAACTTTGTTTGCCTGTATTCAGAGAGATGCTGGATGATTTTAGTGGATTTGACCTGATCGAGACTGATCCGGGAGAAGAGAACAAAAACATTGATTTTTGTATCGGTATCTGGAAAACTTTACTCGATTTTGGCGCAGACCGAAAATGCCTGGTTATTAACCTTGGTGGTGGTGTGATTACGGATATGGGTGGTTTTGTAGCCTCTACGTACAAACGCGGGGTAGATTTTATCAATATCCCTACGACATTGCTTTCGCAGGTTGACGCTTCTGTTGGTGGAAAAACTGGTATTGACATCGATAACGTAAAAAACATGGTCGGTACTTTCAGTTTACCACAAGCCGTATTTATTGAAGCAGAATTTTTGAAGACATTACCACAAAGGGAATTGCTTTCAGGATTCGCGGAAATGATTAAACACGGATTAATTGTAGATCAGGAATACTATCATCAGTTAAAGGCTGCTGACTATAAAAACATAACAACCGCGGCTATACACCGTTCGGTAGAGATCAAAAACGAGGTCGTAACCGCTGATCCGCAGGAAAAGGGCTTACGCAAGATCTTAAACTTTGGTCATACCATCGGTCATGCTGTAGAGAGCTATTCTTTGAGCAAAGATAAAAAGCCATTAACTCATGGAGAGGCAATTGCTATCGGAATGATATGTGAAGCTTATCTTTCTCATAAAAACAGTACCCTTACCGCAGAAGAACTGGAAGAAATACGTCAGTATATTTCCAAAGTATACCCTGCTTATAAAATTAAAGAAAAATCGTTCGCCCAACTTTCTGTATTAATGCAGAGCGATAAGAAAAATGAACATGGTAATGTGCTGTTTTCATTATTGCAAAGCATTGGAAAATGTACTTACAACTGTAGAGTTTCAGAAAGCGACATCGTCGAAAGTTTGGAATATTACAATTTAACTTATGCTAAATGATCCTAGAAATATAACGCTCTCCCTCTTGTTCGGCCTGCTGATTGTTATTTCCATTGTGGAAATGTACATCAGTTACATGCACGACAGGAAGTTATATGCTAAAAGAGATACGTGGACAAACGTATACCTGATGGGCCTGGCCTTTTTAATCAATATATCGACTAAAACTGCTACGTTCTTTTTACTGAATTACTGTTATCAGTTCCGCCTGTTCGAAATCAAAAATATTTTCGTTTACTGGGTAGTGCTGGTACTTGCACAAGACCTGTTGTATTGGGTATTACATACTTCAGGTCATTATATCAGGTTTTTCTGGGCGATGCATGTGACACATCATTCCTCACCCCTGTTTAACCTGACCACAGGATTCCGGTCTACAGTTTTTGAGCCGCTATACCGGGTATTCTTTTATTTGCCGCTGGCATTTATGGGTTTCTCGGCGATAGACATCCTTTTTGCCTACCTGGTTACGCAATTGTATGGAAATATGGTGCATACACAGGCGGTCGGAAAATTACATCCGATCCTGGAATACTTCCTGGTTACCCCGTCTCACCACAGGGTACATCATGCCAGTAATATCCGCTATCTGGATAAAAACATGGGTATGGTGCTGATTATCTGGGACAGGATGTTCGGAACTTTTCAGGAAGAACTTCCTGAAGATAAGGTTGTTTATGGTTTAACACATCAGCCTGAAGATACCGGGCCTGTGAATATTGTCTTTCATGAATTTAAAGCCATGACAGCAGATGTGAAACGAGCACCGGGCTTTAAAAACAAACTTGGTTACGTATTTAATCCTCCGGGATGGAGCCATGATGGCAGTACGCAGATCGCAAAAGTGATGCAACAAGAGTTAAAAGAGGCTGAGCAGCGGGAGAAATTGCCGATTCAACAGCATTAGGACACCATTAATAATTTTTTTTAAATTAAATTTGACAAATTAAATTTTGTTGCTACATTTGAAAAAACAAAGATTAAAAATAAAGGATTCTTTTTTCAGAGTCCACCAAAGAAAAAAATGAGAAACATCACTACATATTGGTTTAGCTACTTCTACTATTTTAGTAAGAGCCGGGACTGATATGCAATCAAAAAAATCAACATAAATTGTATATGAAAAGTCCCGGCATCCTGCCGGGACTTTTTTTGTTTAAAGCAAAAATTAACGCAGGAGATTATAAAAATGAAAAAAGTAACAAGAGTAGCAATACAAGGTATTAAAGCCTCCTTTCATGAAGAAGCTGCTTTCAAATTCTTTGGTAATGACATTAAAACTGTCGAATGCAATTCCTTTAAACAAACATGCGAAGTGCTTGAAGCACGGGAAGTTGACTATGTAGTGATGGCTATTGAAAACTCTATCGCCGGTAGCCTTTTACCAAACTACACGCTGATCAGAGAATATAATTTTGCAGTGACCGGAGAGGTTTACCTTCCGATACAACTGCACTTAATGGCCCTGCCGGGAGTGAAATTGGAAGACGTAAAATACGTAACCTCTCACCCTATTGCTATTCGTCAGTGCATTGATTTCTTTGACGAATTTCCACACCTTAAAGTAGTGGAAAGTGTAGATACAGCTGCTTGCGCCAAAAAAATCAGAGATGAGCAATTAACTGATACTGTTGCGATTGCAAATACACTGGCTGCCGAACTTTATGGCCTGAATATTATAGAAAGAAGAATTGAATCGAATAAAAAGAATTACACCCGTTTCCTGATCCTTCAAAACGATAAAACTGAAGATTTGACTGAAATTAATAAATCCTCCATCTGTTTCCAGGTTGGTAACCATGTAGGGGCACTTTCCAAAGTGCTGAATATATTCGCAGAACAAAGTGTGAATTTAAGCAAGATCCAGTCTATGCCTGTTTTAGGTAAAAGGAGTGAGTATTATTTCTATGTCGATATGGAATGGACAGACAGCGAAAAATATGACGTCGCTATCCGTAAAGCACTGAAATACACAGTAAACTTTAATATAATGGGCGAATATCTAAAGAACGATATCGTTTAACAACTCACAAATCAGCATTTAAAATATTTAACACATACCACATTAAATCCCCCTCATCATGAAATTAAACTTAAACATTCAGCCATTATCGAGCTGGATCAACGTCAAAAACGAGCCGCTTATCATCTCTGGACCATGTAGTGCAGAAACTGAAGATCAATTGTTATCTACTGCACATTTATTAGCGGCAACTGGTAAAGTGTCTGTATTAAGAGCTGGTATCTGGAAACCACGTACCCGTCCGGGAGAATTCGAAGGAATTGGAAGTATCGGTTTAGAATGGTTGAAAAAAGCTAAAGCTGAAACCGGATTACCTACAGCTGTAGAAGTAGCAAACGCTAAACATGTGGAAGAAGCATTGGCAGCTGGCGTAGATATCTTATGGATCGGCGCAAGATCAACGGCTAACCCTTTCACAGTACAGGAAATTGCCGATGCTTTAAAAGGTGTTGACATCCCTGTATTAATTAAAAACCCTGTAAATCCTGATATCTCTTTATGGATTGGTGCTTTAGAGCGTATCAACAATGCAGGTATCACTAAATTAGGTGCAATTCACCGTGGTTTCTCTTCTTACGAGAAAAGCTCTTTCCGTAACGAACCAATGTGGGAACTTGCGATTCAGTTGAAAACGCTTTGCCCTGAATTGCCAATTATCAATGACCCTTCTCATATCTGTGGAAATCGCGAACTGATCCCTTACATCTCTCAAAAAGCATTAGATCTCGATATGCAAGGATTAATGATTGAGTCACATATTGACCCTTCTGTAGCATGGACTGATGCAAAACAACAAGTTACGCCTGCTGCTTTGGAAGAACTGGTCGCTAAATTAAGTTTACGTGATCCAGAATCCAACAACGAAGCTTTTGCTGATAAATTAGCTGAATTACGTAAGCAAATCGATAAAATCGATGATGTTTTACTTCAGAAATTAAGTGAGCGTATGACTATCGTTGAAAAAATCGGTCAGTATAAAAGAGATAGCAAAGTAACCATCTTACAAGTTAACCGTTGGGATGAAATCCTTAAAAAAGGAACTGCTTTTGCTAAAGCACTTAAATTAGACCTTGGTTTTACAGAGAAATTCTTAGAATTAGTTCACGGTGAGTCTATCAGAAAACAAACTGCAATCATGAACGAAGGCAAAACTGAAGAAGAAATCGTTGAAGCTACTGCCGCTGCTGCAAAACATTAATCAGCTGAATTTTCAAAAGCTTTTCTTAGTCGCAGATTAGGAAAAGCTACCGAAAATTCTGAATACAGAATATTAACACGAAATGCTCCAATGAAGAAGAATGCACTTGTTTCCTTTAAGGGACAAAAAGATATCCAGGCTACGATAAACCTCACGGGTTCAAAAAGTGAGAGCAACAGGGCATTAATCATTGCTGCAATCAGTAAAGGCTTAGTTAAGGTGAATAACCTTTCTGATGCTGCTGATACGGTGACTTTGAACAGAATTTTGACGGAGCTGAATACAACTGAACCTGAAGGAAGAAGAACGGTAGATGTTGGCCACGCCGGCACTGCAATGCGCTTTTTAACGGCTTATTTGTCTACAATTCCGCAGCAATTTTTGCTTACAGGCTCTGCCAGAATGCAGGAACGCCCGATTGGTATCTTAGTAGACGCTTTAAAAAGTCTGGGTGCGGATATCACTTATGCTAAAAATGAGGGCTTCCCCCCTTTGTCAATCAACGGAGGTTTAAATAATGTGCGTGCCGAGGTTTCTATCAAAGGAAATGTAAGCAGTCAGTATTTATCAGCCTTGCTGATTATTGCACCAAAATTACTTGCTGGCCTTTCGCTGAATATCGAGGGTGGATTAACTTCCAGACCTTATGTTGAAATGACGCTGGCTTTATTAGCTTCAGCAGGGGTTTCACATAGCTGGAAGGGCGATAATATTTATATAGGCCCGCAACAATACCAGGCGGCAACACTAACTGTAGAACCTGACTGGAGCGCTGCATCTTACTGGTACAGCATTGCTGCACTGGCAGATCAGGCAGCTATTGAACTGCCTAACCTGAAAGAGGAAAGCTTGCAGGGAGACAGTAAAATCCAGGAAATCATGGTTGGCCTTGGTGTAAATACACAAAGAACGGCAGATGGTATAGCTTTAAAGGCTACTCAAAACGAACCACAAACTACAGCGGTCCTAAACTTAAAAGACTGTCCCGATCTGGCGCAGACTATCATTGTTTGTGCTGCTGCTAAGGGATTAAACCTTGCTTTTACTGGCCTGGAAACGCTTAAAATTAAAGAAACGAACAGGATTCTGGCTTTACAGAATGAACTGGCCAAAATTGGCGTTACTTTAAATGAAGATAATGAGGTGTATACCTTAAACTGTGAAGGCTTAAACTTCCCGGAAAAGGTAACTTTCGCAACTTATGATGATCACCGGATGGCGATGGCATTTGCGCCGTTAAGTTTGCTGATTAAAGAAGTAGAGATTGAAGATTTTCAGGTGGTAGAGAAGTCCTATCCTGATTTCTGGAAACATTTGGAAAAAGCAGGTTTCACAGTTCAGGAATTAGCCTGATAGAATAGTTTAAAAAAAAATTAAAAATATGGCAGGTAATACCTTCGGACACTTATTCAGGATTTCAACTTTTGGAGAATCACATGGCGAGGCTATTGGCGTTATCGTAGATGGCTGTCCTGCTGGATTGCCTATTGATCTGGAATTTATTCAGTCAGAATTGGATAAACGCCGTCCAGGACAATCAAAGATAACTACACAGCGTAAAGAGAGCGATACGGTAAAAATTTTATCGGGTATTTTCGAAGGACAAAGTACCGGTACGCCCATTGCGCTTTTAATTCCGAATGAGGACCACCGTTCCAAAGACTATGAGCACAATAAGACTGTTTATCGTCCTTCGCATGCTGATTATACTTATGACGCCAAATATGGTATCCGTGATCACCGCGGAGGTGGACGTTCTTCTGCAAGGGAAACAGCTGCCCGTGTAGCAGCAGGTGCTATTGCCAAGCTATTACTTCAACATTACGGAATTGGTATTTTTGCGCATGTCTCTGCTGTAGGTACTATCAATGCACCTAATTTAGCAGCATTGCCGATTGCTGAATTACTGGCACAGCGCGAAGAAAATATCGTGCGCTGCGCAGATCCGGCAACTGCCAATGAGATGATTGAGTTTATTGACAGCGTCAGAAAAGATGGTGACACGGTTGGCGGAAAAATCAGCTGTATCATTCACAATTGCCCTCCGGGATTAGGAGAGCCGGTTTTTGATAAGCTGCATGCCGATTTGGGTAAAGCAATGTTAAGCATCAATGCGGTACATGGTTTTGAATATGGCTCAGGATTTTCAGGAAGTGAGATGAGGGGATCAGCACACAATGATATCTTCCTGACTGACGGGGCACATGCACCAAAAACATTAACTAATTTCTCTGGTGGTATACAAGGAGGAATTTCTAACGGAATGGAAATCAACTTTACAGTAGCTTTTAAACCTGTAGCAACCATTATGCATAACCAGCAAACGGTAAATGCTGCTGGTGAGGCCGCAGAGATTAAAGGAAAAGGCAGACACGATCCTTGTGTTGTGCCAAGAGCAGTTGTAATCGTTGAGGCGATGGCAGCTTTAGTGCTTGCCGACCAGTTATTAAGAAATAAATCGAGCAGGTTATAAGTTAAAAACCTGTTTATCCGGACGCCCTGTTATCTAAAAAATAACAGGGCGTTTTTTTTGTGTTAAATCTTTCACTAAAACTATCCTAATTTAAATTAAATGATTAATTATTTCTACTTTACATACATCTATTGAATACCATCTAACCTATAAAAACAATTTACTATGAAAAACAAAAACAGCGTGGCAATTTTATGCGCCACATTTTTAGTCGTTTTGGTATCCTGTCGTAAGGATAACCTGACCAACAACAGTCAGGATGCGCTCCACCCAAAAGACAAACTTTATTCCGTACAGGAAATTAATGCCGTAATCCAGTCCAGTTTACAGAAAACCGGCGATTTTAAATGGAATGAACAGAGTGATGAACTGTTATACAGCGCAGTGATCCACGGGGATAGCCTGCTGTCTGTGGGTTATGGAAATCCACAATCGTCCAATACGGTTACAGAGAGTTTTAATACTGAAGCGCAAATGGCAAACATCAGTGTATCAGAAGCAAAGAAAGCGGGAGTAAATATTGATGGCATCAAAAGCGGCATTTTACAGCAGGTAAAGACCGCTGAGGCCAAAGAGAACGTTCTGCAATATGAAAGCCCTGTACTGACCAATATGGTGGTTAAAATAGGGAATTTAAGTACGCTTCAGGAGTTACGCAAATCTAAGGCCATCCGTTATGTGGAACCTGCTGATTATAACAGGTTCCTGTTAAAAAGCAGATCAACTATTGCCACAGAAAGTCTGAGCTCTGGTGGCGGAGATCCTGCTGAACTTCCGGGCTGGTTTATTCAGGGCAGCGGTGAACCTTTAATCCCTAAAAGTTATGGAGATCAGAAAATCCCTGATGCGTGGAAAGTAAGTACTGGAAAAGGTATCACTATTGGCCTAATTGATAACGGGATTTATCAATCTCAAACTGCATTCAGCTCTCAGGAGTTTGGTGCAGGAAGAACGATTACACTTTTTGGTACATTTAAAGGAAATTCCAGTTCAAATGATGGGGTATATGCGAACAAAGACGATATGAGTGCTGATCATGGTACGGGTATGGCTTCTTTAATTGCTGCGCCTAAAAAAGTAAACCTGCCTGTTGGGATTGCTTATAATTGTAATCTGGTCAGCTACAGAGGAACTGATTTTGTGGCTTTATGGAGTTCTAAACAGCAACAAGGTGTAGCCAGCGCCTTAACCAAATTAGCTGATGATAATAATGTAAAGGTTATTTCGATGTCCAATGGCTGGATCTTCAATGTATCGGTTTTAGCTGATGCAGTGAAATATGCTAAAAGTAAGGGCAAATTGATCTTTGCTGCTGCCGGAACCTCTATTAAACCAATTGATTTAGGTTTCTTCGTGATTGATATCCCTAAAAGTGTGGGAGTTATATTTCCCGCTTCTATGAGCGAAACAGTTGCGGTTACAGGTACTGATTACAGTACATCAGGAAGCCTGGTGAGTTGTAAAGAGTGTCATGAAGGTGATAAGGTTTATTTTACAACCACTACGGCAACTTCAGCAGGCGTAAATAACGCGGTAGCAGTTTATCATGATACACCAGGTAAATATGGTTTCTCAGGATCTTCTTCGGCAGCTACAGCAATTAATGCTGGTATCGCTGCACTGGTTTGGTCCGCGCATCCATCATGGAATGATAAGCAGGTACTACAAAGAATGGTAGAATCTGCCAAGTTATATCCAAATAAAGATTCAAAACTAGGCTATGGCCCTATTAATGTTTTAAAGGCTGTTCAGCCTTAGAAAAGGCTATAAACAACAAAGCCTGGTTCCTCAACGGAACCAGGCTTTGTCATGAAATATGAAGTCCTGAGTTAGAAAATTGCAGGATATTTTGCTTCGTTGTGTGCATGCATCATCTGGTAAATTGTTTCTACTACATCATCTACTGATGGTTTAGTGAAATAATCTCCGTCAGATCCATATGGAGGACGGTGAGCTTTCGCAGATAAAGTTTGCGGTTGTGCATCTAAATGGTAATATCCACCCTGATTCTCTAAAATCTGTTGCAGGATATAAGCTGTTCCACCACCCGGAACATCTTCGTCTACCACTAATAATTTATTCGTTTTCTGTAAAGAAGACGCGCATAAATGATCTGTGTCAAAAGGAAGCAAGGTTTGAGGGTCAATAATCTCTACAGAGATCCCGTAAGCTGCCAGTTCCTCAGCTGCTTCTTCTACAATCCTCAGCGTTGAACCGTAAGATACCACAGTAATATCTGTTCCTTCTCTTACAATTTCAGCTTTTCCTAAAGGCACTGTATATTCCCCTACGTTATCAGGCAACATTTCTTTTAAGCGGTAACCATTCAGACATTCAATCATTAAAGCCGGTTCATCTGCCCTGAACAATGTATTGTACATTCCCGCAGCCTGAGTCATATTACGGGGCACACAGAGGTGTAAACCGCGTAAAGAACCTAAAATCATACCGATTGGCGACCCTGAATGCCATACCCCTTCTAAACGGTGTCCGCGGGTCCTGATAATGACCGGTGCTTTTTGTCCGCCTTTGGTACGGTAAGATAAACTTGCAAGGTCATCACTCAAAACATTCAATGCATATAACAGGTAATCCAGGTATTGAATCTCTGCAATTGGTCTTAAACCACGCAAAGCCAACCCGATTCCCTGACCTGCAATAGTCATTTCTCTGATCCCTGTATCGGTAATTCTTAATTCACCGTATTTAGCCTGTAAACCTGCAAAGCCTTGATTCACATCACCAATGTTCCCTAAGTCTTCTCCAAATGCAACTAAGCGCTGATCGCGGGCAAAGTTAGCATCAAAACAAGCATTCAGTAATTCACGGCCGTCTACCATTTTACTATTGTCCTGGTAAGAGGCTGGTACTATATTCACTAAAGAAGGACTTTCCTTGCCGTCAGTAAACAGTTTGGAGTTATAGCGTTCTTCGTTATTCTCTTTTTCTTTCTGATACCAGCTTAATAACTGGTTTCTTGCTTCAGAAGGCTGACTTAAGGTTAAGCGAAGTGCTTTTCTTGCAGAAGAAATAACTTCTTTACGTTGTGCATCTGGTGTTCCGCCCAATGTACCTGCAATTTTTGATAAGGCCTGGTTTGAGTCAGAAAGGTTATTGATCAGACTGATTACCTGATCTTTTTCTGTTTTGATATCCCCAAGGAATTCATTCCATGCTTCTTTCTGTGCTTCACGAACCAGTTTTTTAGCGGTATCTTCTAATACAGCCAGCTCTTCTTCGGTTACAATAGCAGATTCAAGCATCCAGAGACGCATTTGACGGATACAGTCAAATTCCTTTTCCCACTCTAATCTTGCTTTGTCTTTGTAGCGTTCATGAGAGCCTGAAGTAGAGTGCCCCTGTGGTTGCGTAACTTCTGTTACGTGGATTAAAACAGGTACGTGTTCTTCACGGCAGATTTGAATAGCCTGCTGATAGGTTTCACAAAGGGCAGGATAATCCCAGCCTCTTACTTTATATATTTCATAACCTGCGTTATTTTCATCACGCTGAAAACCTTTTAAAATCTCTGAGATATCTTCTTTAGTAGTCTGATATTTCGCAGGAACAGAAATTCCGTAAGCATCATCCCAAACTGACATCGCCATTGGAATCTGTAAAACCCCTGCTGCATTGATGGCCTCAAAAAATACGCCTTCAGAAGTAGAAGCATTTCCGATAGTACCAAAGCCAACTTCATTTCCGTTAACGGAGAAGTTTTTCAGGTAATTTAATTCCGGATTCTGTCTGTATAATTTGGAAGCATATGCTAAACCTACCAAACGTGCCATCTGGCCGCCTGTTGGCGCAATATCAGAAGAAGAATTCTTCATTTCTGTTAAGTTTTTCCATGAACCGTCTTCGTTAAGTGAACGGGTGGAAAAATGGCAGTTCATTTGACGGCCCGCAGATGCCGGGTCTGCTTCTACACTTGGATTAGCATATAATTGAGCAAAAAACTCTTTAATGGTACATATACCAGTAGCAAAAGCAAAAGTCTGATCGCGGTAATAACCAGAACGCCAATCGCCATTTTTAAAAGCTTTGGCCATTGCAATCTGTGGAAGTTCTTTTCCGTCACCAAAAATGCCAAACTTAGCCTTACCTGTTAAAACCTCTTTACGGCCTAGTAAACTAGCCTGTCTGCTCTCGAATGCAATCCTGTAATCATCGATTACTATGGTCTTGAAGTCGTCAAAACTTAATTCTGAGGCATCGATGGGGTTCGTCGTAAGTTTGTTATTTAGCATCATAAGCACAAAAGTTTATTGGGCAAAGATACGTATTTTCTATTTTCCGTCCCTTACCCGAGTGTAATATATATATTAGCTTTTGACTTTGAAATGTTAATGAAAACATTAAATTTGTTCAAAAGATTTAAATATGAAAAAGCTAATTATACTATTAACCTTTGTCTTAGGTGTTACCGTTACTTCATTTGCACAAAGCAAACCAGCTGAATTTAAATTCGAAAAAGAGACGCATGATTTTGGAAAAATTCCTTTGACAAGCCCTGTTTCTGTAGAATTTAAGTTTGTAAATGTTGGTGATGAGCCTCTTATTTTGACAAAAGTAGAGACTACTTGCGGTTGTACTGTACCAACTTACACACAAACTCCTATTAAAAAAGGAGAGTCTGGCCTGATTAAAGTTACTTATACGCCTGCTGGTTCACCATTGCCTTTCAGCAAAAGCATTACGATCAACTCTAATGCAAAAACACCTACTAAAGTGTTATACATTAAAGGAGAAACAGTAGCAGGAAAATAATCCGAAGAAAAATATTATTATCAATAAAACCTCGTTAAATCAACGAGGTTTTTTATTTTTGACCCATGCCACATATTTCAGAAAAAGGGATACAAATGCCCGCATCGCCTATTAGAAAACTAACCCCATTTGCAGATCAGGCAAAAAAGGACGGTAAAAAAGTTTATCATTTAAATATCGGACAGCCGGACATTGCCACACCAGAAGGCATGCTGAATGCGATTAAAAATATTGATTTCGATGTTTGGGCTTATACGCCTTCTGAAGGAACATTAAGTTACAGAACAAAACTTACTGAATATTATAATAAACTGGGGTACAATATCACTCCTGAAGATATCTTAGTTACTGTAGGCGGATCTGAGGCGATCACGATCGCTATGCAGACTTGTGTAAATGAAGGGGACGAAATTATCATCCCTGAACCTTTTTATGCAAATTATAATGGATTTGCCTGCATGAGTAATGTGGTTGTAAAACCGATTCTATCTTATATTGAGAATGGTTTTGCTTTACCAGCGATCGCAGAATTTGAAAAGCTGATCACTGCTAAAACTAAAGCGATCATTATCTGTAACCCGAATAATCCAACAGGGTATCTGTATTCAAGAGAAGAGCTTCAGGCTTTGAAAGAATTATGCTTAAAGTATGATTTATTCTTATTCTCTGATGAGGCTTACCGTGAGTTCTGCTATGATGGCAGAGAATTCATTTCTCCAATGCACCTGGATGGTTTAGAGGAAAATGTAGTGATTATGGATACTGTTTCGAAAAGATACAGTGCTTGTGGTGCACGTTTAGGTTGCTTAATCACTAAAAACAAGGAAGTAATCAAGTCAGGATTGAAGTTTGCGCAAGCAAGATTAAGCCCTGGAATGGTAGAACAAATTGCTGGAACTGCTGCTGTTGATACACCTGATAGTTATTTTGAAGAAGTAAACAAGGAATATACTTTACGCAGAGATACTTTAGTAGCGAGATTGAATGCTATTGATGGCGTTTTCTGTCCTAATCCGGGTGGCGCTTTTTATGTAGTAGCTAAATTCCCTATTGATGATGCAGACGTATTTTGTCAATGGATGCTGGAAAGTTTCGACAACAATGGCGAAACGGTCATGATGGCTCCTGCAACTGGTTTTTACTCCAGCCCCGGCTCGGGTAAAGATGAAGTGAGAATGGCTTATGTATTGAATACCGATGATTTAAACAAAGCAATGGATTGCTTAGCGTTAGCTTTGAAACAATATCCTGGTAAAACGAACTAATAATTTTGATATAAAAGAAGCCCTGTAAATTTAATTTACAGGGCTTTTCTTTTATAGTGTCATGTGCAGTATAGGAAATGGTTTCCCCATACCATCTAAAGCAGAACGACTGATGGTTTTGAATCCCATTTTCTGATAAAACCCTACTGCCTGCTGATTATCTTCATTGACGTCGACTTTAGTAACGTGAAGGGTTTGTACGGCATGTTCCAGTAACATTTTCCCTATCCCCTTTCCCATTGCCTGCGGATGAACAAACAGCATTTCCAGTTTATCGCTTTCTATACCCATAAAACCAAGAATAGAACCATTGGTATCCCTGATGCAAAATAATTCAACCAGCTTAAGGTACTCGTTTAATAACAATGATTTAAAGAAGATAATGTCCTGTTCATTTAAAAAATAATGGGTAGCGCGAACAGAAGCTTCCCATAATTCACCTATTGCGGAGAATTCAGATTCGTTTGGACCCTCTATTTTATATAAGACTGTCATAAGATCAAAATTAAGAAATATGTTATTGAATTAAGGTTTTAGTTCCTGGTCTTTCTCGTCTTTAGTTTCTACATTTTCTGAGGGATGTTTTTCTCTGCCTGAAGGGACTGGCGCAGGCCCGCTAATCCCCAATCCAAAACACGCTAAACTAATCAGCATGACCATACTGGCAAAGCGCAATACTTTCTTGATGCGTTTCATATTCAATAAATAAAAAGGAATGAAATTTTCTGGTGTTATTGTTTAAGCTGAATAAAGAAAAGGTTCGGCTTGTTCTGGAGTATAATTAATAACTCTTCTGACCAAAAAACATCCTATAGGAAGGATATGCAACAAGACAATGAGATTTGTATTGATTTGTATTTGTATCAGCCTGTCTTTGAGGAATAGTAACATGCTGTTGGAACAAGATAAAAAGATACGCTGAAAATTTACAGTACGTATTTTTTGAATAAAGCTCCGGTAAAAAACTACGTTGCTGCGAATTGCACGGGTATGTTGACCTGCTAATTTACTTGTAGTAACTTTTGAGATAGTTATTGGACTGCGTCCGGATCTGCCGGAGATGATAAATACACTGATCAGCATTAAAACAACGAGCATCCATCGGGATACCTTCGTCATCAAAGCTGAAGTTGTTCTATGCATCATACCTTACAAATATAAGTATTTGATCCACAAATCAACCAGTGGATCAAATACTTAGCGTAATGTTGAATAATTATAGAACTGAATTCCCCCATTGCCATTGATTTTAATGGTTTTGGTTTCATCTCCTCCCTGCGCGTTTTTAAGTGTTAACGTAATTTCGTTTTCGCCCGTTTTTAAAGGGATACGGGCATAAGAAATACTACCTGGCAGAGATTGCCAGTTACGGGTATCTGCCTTCTCAGAAAGTAAGCTATAAAGCTGCATACCATAACCAAGGCCTTCTAATAAGGTATTGTTTTTCTGGCCTTCTCTTTTTGCACTTTCGCGTAAAGCGTATTCTGCTATTTTCTTAACCGCTAATCTGGAAAGTACTTTACTCATTTCATTCAGTGTACGCTGTTGAAGCGTTCTGAAAGCGAGTTCATTGATATCTTCTGCTTTTTCAAGCGTTACATCGCCCTGCGTATTCTTAAGCACTGCTGAAGCGTAATAAGAAGGTTGTGCAACATATTTAGGGAAGGAAGCTCTTAAACTCTCTACGGCCTTAATATTCAATTTATCACGGTCACCACTATAAACAAATGGGATCAGTAGACCACCCGCTGCATTGCTGAAAAACAGATTACCACCATCACCCCTGGTTAAAGTAAAGAATAAGTCTTCTTGTTTTTTAACAGGTGCTAAACCATTCTCCCAAAAGAAGATCAGTTCACCGCCTTCTGGTGCTTTCTCTGGTTTATATTTAATGCCAAATGCGGTTTCAAATTGTACAGCTTCTGAAGTAAATCCGTTCAAATAAGCTGTTCTGATTACATCTTGTTGTAGTCCTAAAGGCATTTGTGTACCGTAATAGGTCTTATCCGGGCTTTTCTGATAAATTTCAACGGCATTCCGGTAAGAGATAAAAGCATTATTGATGTCTTTATTACTCTCGTAAATCATGCCTTGCAGCATTAAAGAAAAAGCATCCTGAGCGTAACGCTTGTCTTTATTATTGAATTTATCTCCTTGTTCCTGTGCTTGCAAACTGATCCTTCTGGCTTCTACAACTGCTTCATCTGTGTTATGCAGATACAAATAGTTAAGTGCCTTATAGTAATGGATCATGAATTTCTCGAAATCTTCTCCTTTATAACGTTGTGTCATTGGGTTGACCAATACGCCGACAGTTGCATCCAGGGTACCAGTCAAACCTATTTCAAGCATTTGATCGGCTTCGTTAAAGTACCGGTTACTGTTTTCATAATCTCCAAGCAAGTGGCTTACTCTCCCCTTTTCCATTAAAAAAAGCAATTTATTTCTTGGTTTTTGGATCAGGCTGTTTTTGTCGAGTTCAATTTGTGCCTCTTTGTAATTCCCTGTAGAAATGTTTTTATAATACGGGGTAATACGGTCGTTATAACTTGCGCAACCAAATAAAAAAAGCATCAATCCTACAACTGATGCCCGAAGAGTATACGTACGAATGGTTGTCATATTTGTTATAAATTGTCCTGAACATCATGGAATGATCTTCAGGACAAGGAGAAATTACGGGATTAGTTTTTAACGTATTTGGCTATTTTCTTCTCACCGATCCAAACCACTTCATTAGTCTGAATATTAGTCAGTTCAAGATTTACCTGGTAATAAACTACTTTCTGACGTTTGTGTGCATCTACGATAGAGTTAATCGATCCCTGAAGGATATAATCAGCACCGTTTTCTAAACCAAACTTTTTGATAGTTGAGTTAGAAGAGTTCGTTTGCTGATCCGCTTTTTCTGCACGTAATTCTTCACGTTTTTTACCGCCTTGTACTAAACGTACTCTTTGTGTTTGAATGAAAGAGCTTTCGATGTCTTTTACAAAAGTTTCTGCATCAATATGCTCATGACTTTTATTCTGAACAAATCCAACAATTACTACTGGTTTTTTGCCTTGATGTTCATCCAGATGCGTGCCGATCCAGCTTGCATTCAGAATGTTCTTAGTCAGTTCATCTGCTGCCAGTCTGGAATCACTGTTATTCCATGATCCACTAATGTCTATAGTTTGATCTGTACTCACTCGTGTTACTTGTCTGGATGAGCATGATGCAATCATCATTCCTGAAGCGGCAAGCGCTGTAACCGTTAATAATCTATTGAATTTCATCTGTGTTATTCTGTTTTTTTATAATTGTTAGATCGTATTTTCTGGATTTTGTTACCAGCCGAACCAGAAATTGCTACGTCCGCCGTAATAGCCCCCATAGTTATAACCGCCATATGGATAATAGCTGCTGCCGAAGCTTAATGAAGGATAGAAGTCACCGTAGTAACCATTCATTCTTTCTTCATGTCTCCATTCACGGCGCTGACGACGGCGTTCCAGTTTAGCTTCATACCAGTCATATGCTTTGTAAGTATTCTGAACAGTAGTCCCCTGTTTACTCGTCAGAGAGTCTGCAACCTTAAAATATTTTTCCTGGCTTTCTTTATACCGCGGGTTTTGATCCGGAGCTAACCCTGACTGTTGCGCGCTTGCTGTTCCAGCGTAAAGAGCACCGAACAACAGGCTTGAAATAATGACTAAATTCCTTTTCATGACCTTAAATTTAAAGTATAACAAAAATAAGCAAAAATTGGATTGACTGTATCGTTCTGCGCCTTTGCTTCAGTTAATTTAACGTTTTTTAACGAAACTTTGATAATTCGCTGTGCAGTTTGTTCAGAAAAGGAGTTGGTTGGGATAAATAATATTAAATGGTGATATTTAATACATCTATACACATAAAATCCACTTATGAAAATACTTATCCTTTCCTTAGCATTGACCGTGATCAGCCTGATGGGCTATGCACAGGTTGCCCCAAAAGTTGACACGACAAAAAGGTGGACTATTCATGGGGAAAACACGTTATTAATTAATCAAAGTTCTTTTTCTAACTGGTCATCTGGCGGGGTGAACTCGATAGCAGGAAATATACTGTTCAATTATGATTTCAATTATAAAAAGGATGTCTGGAGCTGGGATAACAAAGTTATTTTAGGCTATGGGTTGAGTAAACAGCAAGATGTTGGTACCCGTAAAAATGATGACAGGATTATTTTAAATAGTTTATTGGGGCGCAAGGCTTCTCAATATTGGCTATATACTTTCTATGCGAATTTCCAGACGCAGTTTGCAAAGGGTTATAATTATTCGACAACGCCTCAAACCTTGATTTCAAATATTTTTGCCCCGGCTTACCTGACCTTTGGGCCTGGTTTTGCTTATAAGCGCTCAGATAATTTCAGGATTAACATTTCGCCTGCTGCTGCGCGTATTATTATGGTCACTGACCAGACACTTTCTGATGCTGGCGCTTTTGGTGTTGATCCCGGTAAAAAGAGCAAATTCCAGTTTGGCGCTTCGTTAGATGCTTATTATAAAGTAAACCTGGTGGAGAATATTAGTCTGGAAAACACTTTAAAGCTGTATGCTGATTATCTGGATAAACCAGGGAACATTTACACGGATTATACTGCAAATCTTTTCATGAAGGTGAACAAGTTTGTGACCGTAAATGCGGGTGTACAGTTGATCTATGATGATAAAACTAAAATACCTTATGTTGACAATGGGGTAAACAGAGATAAAAAAGCGTTGCAGGTCAAACAGATTTTTGGAGCTGGGGTAACTTACAAGTTCTAGTTTGTTTTAGTTTTCCGGATCTTCATTCAATTTTGAAGTCTCTTTAGAATCTCTCATAAACACGTAAACCACGAGAGAGAAAAATATACAGGCGGTGATATACCAGTAAAAATAGGGTTCATGCCCTATTTTTTTGGACCATAAGGCTAAATATTCAACTGTTCCTCCAAATATGGCTACTGTAATTCCATAAGGTAAACCAACGCCCAATGCTCTGATTTGTGCCGGAAACAATTCTGCTTTTACAATTGCATTAATACTGGTGTATCCACTCACAATAATTAAACCTGCCAGTAACAGGAAAAAAGCACTCCATTGTGAAGTTGTATTGCTCAATGTGGTGAGCAGAGGAACGGTAAAAATAGTTCCCAGTGTGCCAAAGCCAATGAGAAGTGGCTTACGGCCAATACGGTCAGAAAGAGTACCGAAAACCGGTTGTAACAAGGCAAAGATGAGCAGGGAGAAGAAAGATAAAAGTGTGGCGTCCCCTTTGGAAAGATGAACGGTATTGACCAGGAATTTCTGCATATAGGTGGTGTAGGTATAAAATGCGAGGGTTCCTCCCAGTGTCATTCCTACCACAGTTAGTATAGCTTTAGGGTGTTTGAGTAATTCTCTGATCGTTCCGCTATCTTTTTTACTCTTGCGGGCTTCAAAAGCTTTTGTTTCATGCAGATTTTTACGAAGGTAAAGGGCTACAACAGAAAGTATAGCTCCAACGACGAAAGGGATGCGCCATCCCCAGGAAGTTAACTGATCTTCTGTGAGTACTCTTTGAAGGATGATCTGTATACCTAACGCAATCAGCTGTCCTCCGATCAGTGTAACATACTGGAAGCTGGAATAAAATCCACGGCGGTTTTTAGAGGCCATTTCGCTTAAGTAGGTTGCAGAGACTCCGTATTCACCCCCAACGCTAAGTCCTTGTAATAATCTGGCGGTCAGCAGCAGTAACGGGGCCACCAATCCTATTGTTTTGTAAGTTGGTGTTAATGCAATCAGTAATGACCCCAGAGACATCAGTAACACGGATAATGTCATACTTTGTTTACGTCCTGCTTTATCAGCAATACGGCCAAACATCCATCCGCCGATTGGGCGCATCAAAAAGCCAAGCGCAAAAATCCCTGTCGTATTCATCAGTTGGGCAGTTAAATTACCCGAGGGAAAAAAAGAGGAAGAAAAGTAAATGGAAAATGCGGAGTAGGCATACCAGTCGTACCATTCTACCAGGTTCCCTATTGAACCTCCAAAAATAGCTTTAAGCCGTTGTTTGGAGATCCTGGACGGCTCCCGGTTTTCATCAGTTGATTGTTCGATTGCGGATAGGTCAGTTTGTCGGTTCATACATTGGTTGTAGTAGCAACATAAGAAAAAAAATAGAGATTGAGTATCAAATAAGCATTAAAATATTGCCATAAGTTATTAATTGATAGTACCCTTCCACATAATGATACATTGATAGTTTGATACCGAGATATCTTGACATTTTTACATATTAATATATTTACTAGCTATATATTTTCTTTTAAATAATTTCCGTAACCAAAAGGTTTCATTTATATTTGTAACCGAACGGCTACACAATTAGCCAGACCAAATGAGAAGAGATGTTTTTCAGGCGATTGCTGATCCTACACGCAGAGAGATTTTGAATATGATTGCAACTCAATCTTTAAATCTGAATACAGTAGCTGGCAACTTTGAAATTAGCCGCCCTGCAATTTCAAAGCATATAAAAATACTAATGGAGTGTGGTTTGATCAATATTAAACAGCAAGGCAGGGAAAGGATATGTGAGGCAAGGTTAGAGAAATTGAACGAAGTTGCGGAATGGATTGAACAGTATAAAGTATTCTGGACATCAAAATTAGACGCACTGGAAACATTCTTAGCGAAAGATGTAGAAGAATCTATTACTTCTCAAAGTCCCTCCACTCCTATTGTTAAATCAGCTAAAATTAAAACCAAATCTAAAAATCAATAGTATGAAAAATCAACCATTTGAAATTGAAAGGACTTATAATGCACCTGTAGAAAAAGTCTGGAAAGCCATTACTGATAAAAATGAGATGAAGCAATGGTATTTTGATCTGGAAGAGTTTAGTCCGGAAAAAGGTTTTGAATTTACATTTGACGCGGGTGATAAAAATATCATGTACACTCACATTTGTAAAATAGTGGAAGTTATACCTTATCAAAAACTCAGCTATAGCTGGAGGTATAAAGATTATGAGGGTGATTCACTGGTTACTTTTGAACTGTTTCCAGAAGGAGAGAAAACCAGGTTAAAACTTACGCATGAGGGATTAGAAACATTTCCTCAAAACAATCCTTCTTTTGCTAAGGAAAGTTTTGCTGGTGGATGGAATGAAATTATCGGCAAGAATTTGAAGGGATATGTAGAAAAGGCTGGATAAGGACTTGTTATCGATACAATTAATGCCAATTTATAAACTGGCATTAATTGTATTGTTGATTTTTTATTAAATCTCTTTTATAAATGTCATTAACAGATCTGAGGCAGCGATCGGTTGTTCTTCCGGAATATAATGTCCGGTATCAGGCATGACTACGGAGCGAATTTTCTTTTCAGAGATTTTCTGCATGGTTCTGCCAACATTTTCCCCTTGTGCTTTTGCGCCACCTATAGCCAGTACAGGAATTTGCAGTACAGTTGGGTGATTACGGTTAAACTCCGCACTTATCGGAAATGCGCGGTAGTAGGCAAATCCATTAGCTAATCTTTCGCGGCCCTGGTAAGCTTTCACATAGTAAGCCAGATCCGATTTTGTGATCGCATCTTTAACACCAGATTTTGTCGTAAAATACCAATCCAGGTAAGCTTCTTCTTTTCCTTCGATCAAAAACTCTGGTATATCAGTAACTGCATGAAAATAAAACTGCCATATTTTAGCGGCATTTTCCGGCTGGAAGATTTCATCAGGAATCAATCCGGGAATTCCTGCATCCATAATAGTTAGTGAGCTGAGCTGATCTTGAAATTCAAGTGCGAATGTTGCTGCTACCCAGGCACCTACATCGTGCCCGACTAAGTGAAATTTATTGATTTCCAACTGCTGACAGAATTTGCTGATATACCTGGCTGCTGTTAAGGTATCTGCTTTGGGCAGGGGATTCGAATTTCCCATTCCTGGAAGTTCCAATGCGATTACACGATAATTTACTGAAAGCAGCGGAATCATCTTCCTCCAGGCATAAGCCGTTTGAGGCCATCCTGGTAAAAGTAAGATTACAAGCCCTTCGCCTTGTTCATAGTAATGTATTATAATACCATCAACTTCGCAGTAACGAATATCCGGCATCATATTGTTGTTTGTTGTCATTACGTGTTTTAATTCATAATTTTTATAAGATTTTTTCGATAAAATAAAGGCACCGTAATCTGGTGCCTTTATTTTAGAATATCAGATGATTACTTTAAATCGAACCTGTCCAGATTCATTACTTTAATCCATGCGGCTACAAAGTCTTTTGTAAATTTCTCCTGAGCATCCGCACTTCCGTATATTTCTGCAACGGCCCTTAATTCCGAATTAGAACCAAAAACAAGGTCTGCACGGGTACCTTTCCATTTGGTCTCACCAGTAGTACGATCGCTGCCTTCGTAAAGTTCCTTATCTCCTGATACTGCTTTCCAAACTGTACTCATATCGAGCAGATTGACAAAGAAATCATTGGTAAGCTGTCCTGGACGTGAGGTAAAAACACCATTATTTGATCCATCAAAATTGGCATTTAAAGCACGTAAACCTCCTACCAGCACCGTTAGTTCAGGTGCTGTAAGTGTAAGCAAATGAGCTTTATCTATCAACAGTTCTTCAGTAGAAACAGGAACTTTTGTTTTCCGGTAATTACGGAAACCGTCAGCAGCAGGTTCCAGGTAGCCGAATGATTCCACATCAGTTTGTTCTTGTGAAGCATCTGTACGACCAGGTGTAAAAGGAACTGTTATTCCATGTCCTGAAGCTGCTTTTTCAACACCAGCACAACCGGCCAGTACGATCAAATCTGCCAGTGAAACTTTTTTACCATCTCCCTGTGCACCATTGAATTCCTTTTGAATACCTTCTAATACGTCTAATACTTTTTGCAATTGTGACGGATTATTCACTTGCCAGTATTTTTGTGGAGCCAGACGGATACGGCCTCCATTAGCACCACCGCGCTTATCAGAACCACGGAAAGTGGAAGCCGATGCCCATGCCGTAGAAACAAGTTCTGATACACTTAATCCTGATTGCAATACTTTTACTTTCAATGCTGCGATATCACTTTCATTGATCAATACGTGGTCAACTGCTGGAACAGGATCTTGCCAGAGTAATTCTTCCTGTGGCACATCAGGGCCAAGATAACGTGCAATCGGTCCCATATCACGGTGTGTTAATTTATACCATGCACGTGAAAATGCATCTGCAAATTCATCTGGGTTTTCAAAGAAGCGTCTTGATATTTTTTCATAGGCCGGATCAAGCCTTAAGGCAAGATCTGTAGTCAGCATAGTAGGCAGGTGCTTTTTTGAGCCGTCAAATGCATCGGGGATAATAGCTTCTGCATTTTTAGCAACCCATTGGTGCGCTCCGGCAGGACTTTTAGACAGTTGCCATTCAAAGCCAAACAGGTTTTCAAAAAAGTTATTGCTCCACTGAGTAGGTGTTTTAGTCCAGGTAACTTCCAGTCCGCTGGTAATCGTATCGGCGCCTTTACCTGAACCGTAACTGTTGCTCCAGCCTAAGCCCTGCATTTCTGTGTCAACAGCTTCGGGTTCTTTGCCTACATGATCAGCAGATGCCGCACCATGGGTTTTACCGAAGCTATGGCCGCCAGCTATAAGTGCGACGGTTTCTTCATCGTTCATAGCCATCCTGCCAAATGTATCACGGATATCTTTAGCCGCAGCAACCGGGTCAGGGTTACCATCCGGGCCTTCAGGATTTACATAGATCAATCCCATTTGTACTGCTGCAAGCGGTTTTTCCAGGTTGCGGGAGTGGATATCACCGTCGGCATCATCGTCAGACACCAGTACTCCATGCCCCTCTTCTACTCCGGATGAACCATGTGCGTAACGCAGATCACCACCTAGCCAGGTAGTTTCAGAGCCCCAATAAACGGATTCGTCTGCTTCCCATACGTCTTCACGGCCTCCTGCGTAGCCAAAGGTTTTAAAGCCCATTGATTCCAATGCTATATTACCGGTGAGGATCATCAGATCTGCCCATGAAATCTTGCTACCATATTTTTGTTTAATTGGCCAAAGTAGTCTGCGGGCTTTATCGAGACTTACATTATCAGGCCAGCTGTTAAGGGGTGCAAAACGTTGCAAGCCTGCACCGGCACCGCCGCGCCCGTCGCCAACACGATAAGTACCTGCACTGTGCCATGCCATACGAATAAATAAGCCACCGTAGTGCCCGAAGTCTGCCGGCCACCAGTCTTGCGAATCTGTCATTAGCGCATGAAGGTCTGTTTTCACTGCTGCAAGATCGAGGCTTTTGAAAGCTTCGGAGTAATTAAAATCTTCACCCATTGGATTTGATAACGAAGAATGCTGACGCAGAATACTCAGCTTTAGCTGGTTAGGCCACCAATCGTTATTTCGGGTACCTCCACCCCCAACGTTATGCTTCATACTGCCGTTATGAAACGGACATTTACTGATGTCATTTGATTCGTTTTCCATATGTTTATAAGTTTATATATCAAATACGTTCTTGCGCTCCGATAATTGCAGAGCAGTATAAATTTATGATATTGGATGAAATAATCACAATCAATTATCTCTATAGCTAATAGTCACAATCTATAATGTAAGCTACTGATTATTAAACGGATTCCGGAATAATGGCCTAAATGACTCTTTTATATAGAAATTGGCATAATATTTCGTAAATTTGTACTGGATATTTGAAAAGGAGTAGTTAACCACAAATATTTGTAAGTATTGGGGCCGTTTTGGATTTGACAGGGCGGAGGTACGTATGTTAGCATGCAGTGCGTTGTACGGGGAGCACTTTAAAGTGAACGTTCACACTTTGATTGGCGAAAATAACTACGCCTTAGCTGCTTAATTTAGAATTAAATAGCTTTTGTCCCTCTGGCTGCCGCGTTTTTAGGCCGGAATCAGGGGCATCGAAATAATTACGCTGGCAATTGTAAGGTATGGTACAGTTGTAAGATAAAATACCTAAGGAGAAAGGCAAGGTAGGTTTCCGGCCCGTCTGATCCCGAAAATAGAGTGGAAAATAAGCATGTAGAAGGCATAATTTGCCACGCAACTGGACAAGGGTTCGAACCCCTTCGGCTCCACGAGTTTAAAAGTTAGGAGTGACTAAATGTCGCTCCTTTCTGTTTTAAAGGCATTATTTAAAATAATTGAGCCACTATCTAACACAAGTAAACATTGTCTATATTTACACCACACTGATTTTCTACTATTTCAACCATTTACACCAATACAGGCTAGTCTAAAGCTCCACTTTTATAAACAGAAAACTTATGCTGATGGATGTCATTCAGTACTCCTACAGTATATAATTGACGACAGAGTAAAGAGGAAGGTTTTAATGCGGTGTAAATTGGAAGACTGGGATTTTGAAACTTTCGGCGATCCTCATCGGAAATCATTGTCTTCATAGATCCTAATTTTGGTATTTCTTCGTATGTCATCATGATAAATCGACTTCTATTACTAATGGATTATATTTAGTTCTCATATCAATAACTTTTAACGGTGAGTTATGTTCTTCTGACAGCTGCTTTAAAACTTCAAGAACTTCCCTATTTGACGGATGATGATTTAAATTTACGGTTATATCTTTCTTAACTTTTATAATATCAGCTTCTAAATATTGTATTGTAGTTATTCCCATATTCAAATATATTGATTTTAGATTTTACTTCTCTATATTGGTTAAATACTAAACGCTAATGGAAATAATTAATTTCGTCGCTTTTAATGCAGATGTATGGGGAACAGTTTCAGACTGGATTATAGTAATTGTCACTTCTTCAACTGCTATTTATTTGGTGAAGAATTTATTTCCACTCAGTATAGCTTTAATGTCGCATATCCTGGTGAAGTACTGATTTCTTTTCTTCCCATGCTACCAATTAGAATTAATTATGATGAGAATGGTGATCCGGCTCTTACTGTTGAAAAAGAATGTTCAATCCGTTTTTTTGATGTATTCGAAAACGAGTATGAGCAGCGAATATTTTATTACTGGGATAATGACAATGCTATGGTATCCATATCTCCGGCCAAGTTAATTAAGGGACACTAATATCGTATAGTTTCATCATTGCTTTAATTAAGTTGATTGTTTCAGAGGTGCACAGATCCGCTGGAGTTCTCCGGTTGATCACCCAGCCATTTGCCAAAGCCAGATTATTCTTATCCATAAACCGCTGTATTCCGGTACCTGAGCTATGCCAGCTTTTTCCTTTCATGTGAATGCTTACCTCTTGCTTTATTGCGATCTTCAGTACCTTACCATCCATTGCTACGGGTATTGCATTATCGAACCGGTACAGACTCTCTGTGCTGAAAAAAAATTCCGGCCACACTTCAAGACCAAGCTCAATTTTAACCAGCATAGCAAACATATCAGCAGCAACCCTTAGGTAAAGATATGGTCTTGAAATTTTGAGGCATATACAAGGAATTTAAAACCATTCACAACTACAGATAACAGGGTATATAACTAAAACAACTATAGCTATTGAACCTACCCAGGGTTAAATTAAGTGTAATTATAAAAATTTTTAGCTAATATGAGGAAATAATGTATTTTAATACTATATTTAAATCTAACCAAATTATAAATTTAAAATCTATGAAAAAAATTATCTTTTTAAGTTCAATGCTTGTATTAGCATGCCTTAGCTCTTGTCGAAAACATGAAAATTCTCCTGAAAGTGGTGTGATTCAAACAAATCACATGAAACAATCCAATGTAAATAGCAAGATCAGTGACGAAGATGCTATTAAAATACTCCAAAATCATTATAAAATGAGTATTGAAAATAACATCAAAACGCAAGAAAATTATCTTAAATTGTTAAACTCTTCCCTAACTGAGAAAATAGAGAATTCTGGATATAAATTCTCTTATGAGAAAAAGGATATGTACTCAATACCATTTAAGGATAGAAAAGCCAAAAAAATGTTTGTTTCTAATTTTATCGATTTTCAGGCTATTGTTGAAAACCAAGTAGATACAGATGGTAATGGAATAATAATAATAACATCTGAGGGGTTTGAAACAACAAAAACATTCGAAAAAGGAAAATTAGTTACCGTAGTGGAGCGTGAAAACAATGACCCTCTTTTAAACAATCCAGAAATTTCAAATAAGGGCAAAAAACCTTTTAGAAAATGTTTTGATCAAGCTTACGATAGTATTTGCGATGGATTTATCGGGTGTTTAGCTTGGTATACAAGTCCACTACCTGCATTAACAGCAATAGGATACTGCGGCTTAACAACTTAAAAATGAAAATAATATTTTTTTTTGATCCTGCCGAGAATTTGATTTAAGTCTGCTGTTGAGACGCTATTCGTATTGAATTTTTTAACGGCATAACGCCATTTTAGGGATTCTATAGTTTCCATATACTTTTTTTTATTCTACAATAACTCCTTAAAATTGATTTACTTTTGTCAGTAAGGCACAAAAAGTAATATGCTCATTTTTTGCTCCTGAGATGAACTCAGGAGCCTTTTTATTTATAATAATTTATTTATACGTTTTACATTGCTTCTACGCTAACTTTCTTTGATATTATCAAAGATTAACATGCCTCCCAATATAAGTACAGATATACCTGATACAGGAAGTATTCCAAAAAACAGATAGTCTCTTAATAGTGGATTTATATCTCTTGATGTAAAAGCATAAGCTCCTCCAAATAGACTAGAGAAAATGATGAAAATTAGAATAGCCCTTATATATTTTCTCATTATAGGTACTTGATGTTTTTGAAATAAATATTTTCCGGACCCAAGTTTGTCCCTGGCAATCATTTAAAAGCCTGACGAAATTCCAATGGCGATAAGTTCGTCTTCTTTTTGAAAAGTGTGCTAAAGGATTGCGCGTGTTCAAAGCCAAGGGCATAGGCGATCTCACTGACCGAAAGACTGGTCGTGGAAAGTTTTTCTTTGGCTTTCGCGATCAGTTTCTCATGAATATGCTGCTGTGTGTTCTGCCCGGTATGAACCCGAAGCAGGTCACTCAGGTAGTTCGGTGACAGGTTCATCTGCGCAGCAATATGTTGTACAGTGAGCAAACCCTGTACGTTGCCGTTAAAGTAGTCATCAATCAACTGCCCGAACCTGGTCAGCAGCGCTGAATTATTATTCTTGCGTGTCAAAAACTGCCGCTCATAAAAGCGGTTGGAGTATTTTAGCAGGCTCTCGATCTGCGTCAGAATGATCTCCTGTGTATACTTATCGATATGCTGGCACTCTTTATCAATTTTATGGAGGATCGTGATCAGGTCATCTTCTTCCCCAGCCGACAGGTGCAGCGCTTCATTAACGGCGTAATCGAAAAAACCGTAGTGATGAATGCTGTTCGCCAGCGTATGCTGTAACAGGAAGTCAGGGTGAAAGATCAGAAGATAACCGGAACCGCATTCCATATTTTGCAGCTCCAGTTGTTGTACCTGGTTAGGCGCGGTAAAACTCAATACTCCTTTATCGTAATCATAATGCTGTTGTCCGTACCTGATCTTGCCTTTGGCTTCGCGTTTTAGCGCCACACAATAAAAACGGTTAACGAAACCTTTCCATATCTCATCTTTCAAAAAAACACTTTCCGCGAGATTGATTACGCTCACCAGCGGGTGGCGAGGTTCAGTTAAGGACAGCAAACGGTGAAATTCCGATATGGTGTTAATGGCGTTCATAAACAAAATTAATCAATTAAACCCATACTGAACTCATCATAAGGCGCGCCGGTATCAGTACCTAAAGGCACGATACTTTCCAATTGTAATAGATCTGCCTGAGTTAATACAATAGTTGTTGCCGCAATGTTTTGCTCCAGGTACTTCCGGCGCTTCGTTCCCGGGATCGGCAGGATCCCTTTGCTCATGATCCAGGCCAAAGCCAGTTGCGAAGAAGTGACGTGTTTGGCTTCTGCCATTACTTCTATAGCTTTCACCAATTCAATATTCTTGTCGAACTGTACACCCTGGAAACGCGGGATTGCCCTGCGGAAATCATTCTCAGGCAGGTCATCGATGCTTTTGATCTGTCCGGATAAAAATCCACGGCCCAGCGGTGAGTAAGCTACAAAACCAATCCCCAATTCCTTTAAGGTCGCCAAAACCCCACGTTCTTCCACGGTCCGCTCGAATAAAGAATACTCGCTTTGGACGGCAGTGATCGGGTGCACGGCATGCGCCCGCTTAACTGTTTCAGAAGAAACTTCCGACAAACCGATATAACCTATCTTACCTTCTTGAACCAGCTCAGCCATAGCCTCAACCGTTTCCTCGATCGGTGTATTTTTATCCAGGCGGTGCAGGTAATACAGATCAATGTAATCCGTATTCAAATTTTTGAGCGACCGCTCCAAAGATTTCTTCACATAATCTTTCTTACCATTGATGGCCCAGGTTACCTTATTGTTATCATCGATCTCCCAGCCAAACTTGCTCGCCAGAATATACTGATCACGTTTACCACCGATCGCTTTAGCGATCAACTGCTCATTCTTCAGCGGTCCGTACAGATCGGCGGTATCTAAGAAATTACCACCCAATTCAAGTGAATGTTGGATCGTCGAAATGGCTTCCTGCTCATCCGCAGGACCATACATATGCGCCTCTTCAAAACCAGTCATGCCCATACAGCCCAGCCCGATCAACGGCACAACCAAACCCTGGCTGCCCAATGCTATTTGTTTTATTTCCATGATTCAAAGGTCGGTAAGCTAAATTTCGTGCATGTATGCAAACCCCTGAAGCTTGTAAGCAAATCAAGGAATTATTTTTTAAACATCTTATTCATTTAGTCGTCAAAATTCACCCGTTAACAAAGGTTATTTAAAGCAATATGATGTAATTTGTATCGCAATCACAAGAAAATCGAAAATGGAAGACATCGCCCCCTTTATTGAAAATGTATCTAAAAAAATTCAGCTTTCTCCTGAGAACCTGGAAAGACTTTTGGCTGCCTTTAAATTAATAAGGGTAAGTAAGAAACAGTTTGTTATCCAGCCGGGTTTTATTGCAAAACATCGGATGTATATATTAAAAGGTGCATTTCGTTCCTACGTAATTGACGAAAAGGGGAACGATCACACTATCCAGTTTGCTATAGAAGATTGGTGGATCTCAGATTACAATAGCTATATCTATCAGTCCCCAGCAACGCAATTTGTGGTCGCCCTGGAAGATAGCTTTGTGTTACAGATCGATTATGACACAGAACAACAGTTGAAAACATCCAGTCATGAACTGGAAACGTTATTCCGTATAATGGCCGAAAAGTCCGCTGCTTTCTATGCCCGCCGTGTCACCGCCAATCTTACACAAAATGCAGAACAGCGGTATAATGAATTCGTCGAAAAATTCCCTAAAGTCGCGCAACGTCTCCCTCAATATGCTTTAGCATCATACCTGAACATGACCAGGGAATTTTTATCCAGGATCCGTAACGATAAGGTCAGAAAAAAAGTGAACTAGTTCACCTGTATTTCATAAGATAGTTCATCTTTTTTTCAGAGAGTTCCCGGCAACTTTGTGATATAAAAATATCAAAAAATGTCACAAAAATTAAAAGATAAAGTAGCCGTTATTACCGGGGGTAGCAGCGGCATCGGATTAGGAATAGCTAAACGTTTTGCAGAAGAAGGTGCTAAAGTGGCTATCACTGGCCGTAATCAGCAGACCATTAACGAAGCCTTGGTGGAAATTGGTCCAAACGGACTGGGTATCCAGGGTGACGTTTCCAATTTAAACGATCTGACCAGGATCTACCAGACGGTTGAAGAAAAATTTGGAAAAGTAGATATACTGATCGCTAATGCTGGTGTATACGTGCTTGGCCCATTGGCAGACTTTACTGAAGAGCAATTTGATAAAGTAAGCGACATTAACTTCAAAGGTGCATTCTTCTCTGTTCAAAAAGCACTTCCAGTATTAAAAGACGGAGCCTCAGTTGTACTGGTATCTTCAACTGTAAACGGAAAAGGTATTCCCAATCATGCAGCTTACTCAGCAACCAAAGCTGCTGTACGCTCACTGGCAAGAAGTTTCTCTGCTGACCTGCTTGAACGTAAAATCCGTGTAAATGCCTTAACTCCCGGCCCGGTTGATACGCCTGTATTCAATACAATTACGACTAATCCTGAGGAAGCAAAAGCGATGAAGGAATCGTTTAGTAATTTCACTCCGGTTAAACGTATCGGTAGCGCTGAAGAATTAGCAGCCGCTGCACTTTACCTGGCTTCTGATGACTCTGCATTTATGCTGGGCGCTGAGCTGCTATTAGACGGTGGTTTAAGAGATTTATAATCAGGGATAATTATAAAAACATTATCAATGGCAGAAAAGAACCCTGCCATTGATAATGTTTTAACTCAGAGGATCACTCTCCTGATCGGTCACATTATCATTTGTTATTCTTTTAAGAATATAGGACAACAAAGTTTCAAAGACTACGTAAACCACAAAGATGAAATATCCGGGTTGCAGAGAAGTGTCATTAACAGTTGTAGTAGTTAACAAACTGTTATGAATATTCAAATTAGACAACTGACTTTTTAGAATTCCGTTCAAGCCTATATAAGTCATCAGAATACCTACGACCATCACATCGGCCATATCCCATTTACCAGACTCAAAAGTCAAATATTTCACTACTTTATTTTCAGCCAGCTTTTTACCACTTAACAGATGAATCCCCTTAGCAGTTATTCTTAAAACGGGAAGAATAATAATGAATAAAAGCATTAACACACCTACTACAATGGCATCAGGCTTAGGTTGTTTCACCAACACCTCTATGATGTCCAATATACTCTTACTTTGGAAAAACAACACTTGATTCTCAAATGTAACCTTCTCTCCCAGCAGCATAAAATCCAGTGTCTGGATTCGTGCATCTACTTCTATAATAGATGCAGTTACGCCTACTGCTAACAGGATAAAGGCAAATAATAGCGACATCACAAAAAGTGTAGTCTGCAACTGTACGTGTTTTCTCATCAGCCACCACAAGCCAAGAGCAACCAAAACGCAGCCCAGCATAGCATAAGCATAATTATAAGTAACAGTACGAATGGCAGCTAACCGGGAATCAATCTCTTTATTAAATTCAGTTGGATTAGAAACGTGATATTTTTTGTACAGGTGTTTTGTAACCGCAGTATTGGCAACAGCAGTACTATCATAAGTTTCATTTGCAAGCTGTTCAACTTTACTCGTGGCAATACTTTTTAGCCTTTTATGGCTTGCAGGGCTATTCACTTTATCGATTATTGTTTTTGCAAAAGACGGTACTTGTTTTTGCAGGTCATCAGCATCCACAAAGCTATTGAATGCGAGTTTTTTCAGTTTACCACCCAAAGTTTTTTGCGGCTTATTGATCTCTGCAACTGCCTTGGTGATGAGACCGTGAAGCTCTTGCTCTACTTGTTCCTGCAAATCCTTTTTTTGTTCACTGGTCATCGTAAAATCATGCACCTGGTGATTGATAACTTCTGTCATCCTATCACGCCACTGATCAACAGAAAAAAGTCCGAATGTGATATTATTCGACATGCTGTAATCCTCTTTAATCTGCTCCTGCTCCATTGAATCTGTATGCAGGCGGTAACCGAAATAAGCCTCACCACAAAGCAGGATACTTAATCCAATAATAAGTATCACATTGGGCAGGCCAAATTTTTTAACCGTTGTATTTTTTTTAATGCGAGTCATACGGCGTAATAAATTTCAGAATGGTAGACAAAATAAGACCATACAACACAAAGCTGATAAATATGATATAACCTGGCTGCAAAGCCGTATTATTTGTTGTCAGGATGGTTAAAAAATCACTTTGAATATTAAGACTTGACAATTGACTCTCTAATAAACCATTTAAGCCTATATAAGTCATTAATATGGCAATAACAATCACGTCTGCCATACTCCATTTACCCGATTGAAATGCAAAGTATTTGATGAATTTATTCTCAGCCAGCTTCCTTTTGCTTAATAAATGAATACCAGTAGAGCTTAATTTCATGATCGGAAACAGGATACTGAAAACAAGGATTAAAATGCCGACAAGTATGGAATCAATAGCAGGTTGCTTCACCAGAACTTCTACTACATCAAGGATGCTTTTACTTTGAAAGAATAAGACCTGGTTTTTGAAAATTACATGTTCTCCTAACAATACACAATCGAGTGACTTGATACGGGCGTCAACTTCGATCATTGATGCGGTTAAACCAACTGCCAGGAGAACAAAGGCAAACATCAGTGACATGACAAAAAGGATAGCATGAAACTCTACCTTTTTCCGGAATATCCACCACAGCGATAACACAATCAGGATGCAACCCAGCATACCAAAAGAATAATTATAGGTAATTGTCCTGATGCTGTCCAGTGATGCAGTAAGTCTATCATTAAATTCATCACGGGTAGAAACATGATACTTGCGGTACATTTTACTAATCGCCTCGTTATTTGCCTTTGTAGTACTATCCGTTTTCTCAATAGCTGTGAATTTCCCCATAGCCATTGCACTTAACTGCTTCTTACTTTTCGGGTTATCTATCTTTGCAATTATAGTTTTAGCAAACTCAGGAACCTGAGCTTTTATTTTATCGGTATTTACAAACGTTTTAATGGCCAGTTTCTTCAATTTTCCACCTATTGATTTTTGTGGTTTATTGACCATTGCCTCTGCTTTATTGATCAAAGCAAGAATGATTTGTTCAACTTCCACCTGAAGTTGCTTCTTTTGTTTTGGGGTCATGGTAAAATGGCGCACCTGGTGGTTAATAATACCCGCTACCTTGTCATGCCACTGATCAACTGAAAATAGCCCGAAAGTAATATTATTGATATCAGAATAATCTTCTTTAATTTCTTCCTGCTGATTTGAAAGTGTGTGCAGCCGATAACCAAAATAGCCTTCACCAGCCAAAAGCAAACTCAGGCCGAAGATTAGTAATAATTTGACGACGTTAAATCCCTTAACGACATTTTGTTGTTGTTCAGCAGCCAATCGAGTTAGATTTAGATAGTAGAATAATCATATAACTAAAATCTTCTGGAAATGTTTTGACGCCGGTATGATTATGTTGCCTGTATCAGACTATCAAGTTTTTGTAGTTTATGATTCAATAATTTATCATTAGATGATGTTAAAGAATTATATAATATAATTGACGTTTCCATCAGAAGATAGAAACTATTTAATCAAGAAACAGGAGTCCTGTTTAAGATTTCCCTCTAAGTTTAACCAGGGCCTCCAATGTTTCTTTTTCTTTTTTATCAATCCGGATCAAACTATATAAAGAGATTACCATCATAGAAAAAACTCTGTAAATCAACTCATCCGGAAGCTGATCTGTAATGATATCCCTATTAATTGCAGACCTATACATATTTAAGATATTAAACCGATAGCTGATTACAATACAGGTAGATATATATACAATCCCACATATACATGAAAACCAGCTATAGTTTTTAGTAATAAAAAAGTCTAAAGACATATTAGACAAAGAAGTATAGAAAGAAAGAATAAGGACTATACCAAATGCAATCTTTAAAATAGCATTAGCAGATAACATCCTGTAAGGATTCTCACTTGGGGATTTTATTTTAAATAGTAAATTAAGTCCCTTGGTTAAAGTGGTATCCAGCTTACTTTTAGTTGCCAAAGTGATACACTGTGTCAAGAATGTTTCAGGAAGCAATGTTTTATAGTACCAAATGTTATAGGTATCGTCCTCATTGATTTTATTATATAATTCTTCACTATATCGCATTTCATCCAGCACGTCACTGATTAATCTTTTTTGCAGGGCAGCTTCGCTTAACAATGCCGCCCAGTCCTCAGCATTACTGCTGTTGTTTTCGATTATTTTTTCTTTAACCAATCCTAAAAAAGGAGGCTGATCACAATTCTGAATAATGATATAGGGAAAGTCTTTTAACAAATTTATATTTCCTATTTCAGCTAACCGAAAAACTGCTGCTGCATCCTGCCTGGCTAAAGAGGAAAGAACCTGGCTTAATGATATTTTTTCCTGATCTAATAAACTTTCATAAAACTCACTTAAATCAATGTTTTGATTGATTCCCATATTTTCTGCCGATAGATTAGCATCTCTAACCACCACATTAAATACGTGCAGATCTTGAAGCCATTTTTCATTAAAATCACCCTGCTTGTATGCTAAAATATTTTTTCGCGAATTGGTAATAAATGCAGGCCAGGTTTTATGATTATATAGCTTGGTCTCCAGAAAACATCTTGACATCAATGTGGAATCATTGAGTTTAGCTACATCAAATAATGCTTGTTCACGTTTTACCCTGGACAATAACCCAACTGCAAAGGGAATTACCTCTATGAGTCTTAATTTGCCTTCAATATTCATACTAAAAAACTTCCTGTGATATTTCAGAAGTTCATCCCAACCCAGTGTAATACCTTGCGCAACTTCAAAGGCAGCTAAGAATTCACAAAACGTAAGATGTATGAATCTAAAAGTTTCCTGATACCGCTCTTCTGTAATCAGCCCTGTTTCTTTTGCAATTTCGTTGAAAACATCATTTGCCCTTAATTCATCACAATTTAGAATTTCCCTGATTATCCGGATGGCATTTTTCCAGCATAATGTATTACCAGACTCATTAATGTTGATTAAATGTTCATAGGCAATCCGTCCAAGAATACGTTCTCTTTGCTCTTTAAGAGAAGAATAAGAACCTGGAATATTTGACTTTTGCATTAAACGTCTTTTAAAGATCAATTCTTCGGTGATCTTTTTATAAAATTGTGTTCTGGATTCCGGAGAGATATTCCCTTTAGATATCTGATCTTCCGCAACATACATTGACAGTACGAGAGGATTGCTGCACATCTCTCTTAAGGTAGGCCGTCTGTCAGATCTTTATAAACACGTGAAATATTTTGTTCTGTATTCTTATCAAAACGCCATCTGGACAGAAATTCATATATATGTGATGGTGTGAAAGGTTTTAAAAAGGTATTGTGCGGAAAGTTTACCGAAAAATCCATTTTCACTTGTTGATGGAACTGAGTTCTCATAGTGAGCACTATAGTGTTACTTTCACTAAGATCATTTAAAACACGGCTCAGTCCATTTATACATTCAGAAATTTTATTGTAGTTTGTGGATGAAACCTCATCCAATCCATCTAAAAGTATGAGCAATCCTTTATTGCAGGCATAGTTATCAAAACAATCCTGAATTTTATAAACTTGGTTCTTTGCCACTTCTTCCCGGATGTAGTCGTAAAAACCATTTGCCTAAATCACTTTCCTTTATTTTATCCGGGTTTACATTTTTCAACTCTACAAATACCGGAAGTTTTGCTCTTCTTGTCCTTTTTATAGCTAACTGACAGTTATTTCTAAAAACCTTTTTAATTAAAGATGATTTTCCCGATCCAGGATCTCCCATAACCTTTATCCGATTGCCAATCTTTAAGAAATCGCGGTGATTAAGATCGCTTTCCTGTTCCTGATTGTAGCTAATAGTTAGATTTACAAAGATTTTGTCAATGTCTAAGCATAGATCAAAACTTGATGGAATGTTTAGAAATTTTATGCTTTCATTTCCTAATTGCAATTTACAATATCGTTTTAAGCTTAAAGATGAAGCAAGAGATTGTTTAATATGTCTGCTAAGAAAATACATCGATCCATCTATTAAATATTCACTCCATTCCTTTACATAATTTACCACTAAACGTTTTAAGACTAAAAAAACAGGAATAAACAATAAAGTACAGACAACTGATTTAGGGTCAATATTTATCTTTTTAATAATTTCGAACGCATTACCAATGATTTCAGGAATGATTGATTCTTTCATAATTCAGTAATTATAGATGGTTAGTGACTTAAAATTATTACTAATAATATTTTTAACTGTCATCTACAATCTCAGCATCCGTAAGATTAATTACCCCAAACTATATTTAATTAAATAGGGGTTTGACTATACAACTGCGTTTAATGACTTTATTACTAAATATTATTGTCATTCATTTAAAAAACGTCAAATGAGAAACCCATTACTTTTGTTAGCAAACCGTTCCAAATTTCCAGTTGTTTTTTGTGTTGGATTAATTGTCCTTTTCGGTTCTTGTAAAAAAGAAAAAAACAATACACCAGCACCAGCTTCAAAAGAGGTAAATATTGAATACAGGGTAAGCCTTGCTAATCCAACAGTAAAATCAACTCTAAACGTTCTTTTTACTCCTAATGATAAGGCATGGACAATTATACCTGAGATCATTCCCCCGTTTTCCAAACAGTTTACCAGAACAGTTAAAAAAGGTGACGGAATAAAATTTGAGGGTTTTATCACCGATGGCGGAAATGTAAATTTAGAGTTGCTTGTTGATGGTAAAGTAGTTTACTCAGAAACTTGCTATAACAGATCTTTCCTGAAAGATGAACCAAAAGATGTCTATACATTTCAATAACTATAATTATTACGCAGCAAAACAAAAAAGACCTTTCAATATTGAAAGGTCTTTTTTTAGTCTCCGGATTTTAATCTTTTTAATCTGTTAGTTCTTTCCTCCGCGCTCTACACTTTTAATATCTTCCTCTCTATTCTTTTTAAAGTCAAAGTGTTCGAAATCTTTTGTCGCAGGAGGCTGTACAGTATAACTATCCAATTGCTCGATTTCAATCACAATGTTATCAGTTTTAAGATCGATGATATGACCACCGGCATCTTTCTGAGTCGATAGAAAGTGAAAATGATAACCTGAAATATTTGTGTTATCCATAAAATAAGGCAGACGGTAACCGATCAGATCTCCTTCACAATCCTTATATTCAAAAAACCGTTGTAAGGCTAACATTTCAGCGAGTGGGGTATGCTGATGCGCTTTTACAGGTGGAAAAGCTCTCGTTTTCACCGCTTTGAATTTGCCACTGATATGAATGGCATACATCCCGTTTACATTAGTCAGCACACTATCCAGGTAATGAAATAATGCTGTTTTATCCATACCCGCCGGAGGACTCAGCTTCTTATCGGCACGAAAAAAGTTGACCATCGAGAATGAAGTTGAATCACGGTCATCTACCAGTGCTGTTTTACCGGTATGCTGAGTTTTATAAACCTTCCCCTGAAAAATCATCAACTCACCATCAAGTTTATCGGGAGCGCCAAGCCCAAAATTACCATGTTTTTTAAGTGATTTATAAGGATAAAAACCATCATACAGACCGCCGATCAGGCCACCGCCTATACCAACGGTAAATAATGATTTGGGGATACTATCTTTTGGTATGACTTTAATAGAATTCAGGTCTTTGATAGTAACTGAAGCACGGGCTGTAAATGTAATTGCAGCTGTGGCGAAGATAACAATGGAGATTAAACGATTGATACGCATGATCCTTAGAAATTTTATGCGACAAAGGTACCTATGGAATTACATATAGCCTTTAGTTTTTTTAAATTCCTCAAAAGATTTTTTAATATAATTGTGAAGATCATAATCACCCCATTTCCGGATGTCCTCAGTTTTGGGCCAGTAAGCTGATTTAAACTCTTCCATATCTTCATCCCTGATCGGAATAAGCAGCTTAATCTTTTCTTTATTGAACCTGCTGGCTACCTCGGTATAATCAGATTCACGTGCGATGAATTGGCCTAACCTTCTGGCCCGTTTTCCATCCTGGCTAAAAGCTTCGTACAAATAAGTTAACGGGCTGCCTCCCAGTGGCGACAACATCCCTGCTGATGGTTTACCATTCGAAAAAATCCCTTTAGCTTTGAAATCAGCCTGGGCATCCCGCAAACCTTGTAATCTTGACTGTCCGGTTATCTTTACTTCCTTTAATTGAGTTGATGAGGCTCTGAGATAAATAATCAAATCTTTTAAATTTTCTACTTTGACCTTCTTATCGAAATACCCATCCAGAGAAATCTGAAGTGTATCTCCTTCTTGTGCCAAAATATCGAATAAACCGAAGTTATTAGTTGGATTCGTATAACCAGTTCTTTGATTATGAACCGATGCCCCTCCCACTCTTGTCTTAGTACCTTCTTCAAATATAACTCCCTTTAACATTTGCTGAGACTGACCTTTCACCGACAAAAAATGTATCATTACTATAAAGACCAGTAATATTTGCACTAAAATTAGCTTCATCTGTTAAAAGTAGACAGAAGAAAAAAAACAATTTCAATAATTAACACTATTTAACCTGAATGTTAATTATTGTTAATAGCTAAATCCAGGAAATTGCATAGCTAATTAAAAAGATAATTCAACTAATTTATTTATAATCATTATAAATAATCTATATTTGGCGCATATTATACAATTCCGGCTTGGCAACAATAAAAGATATAAATTCATCAGGCATGCTTCATATCGATAAGGAAACTTTCGAATGGATTTACACGCTTTATTGGGAAAAAGTCTACGCGATCTGTTACAATAACATTCGCGAAATGGAGCCTGCAAAAGAAATGGTTCAGGACATTTTCAAATCACTTTGGGAAAGAAGAGAAAACCTCGAACTTGAAAAAGCGGAGCATTATCTTGTTCGTTCTGCGAAGTTCAAGACTTTTGAGTACATCAGAAATAAGGTTAGCAGAGAAAAACACATCGGAATGAAAATGCAAAGCTGTACGATGTCAACAAACTGCACCGAAGAACATATTCTTTTCAATAGCCTGAAGGAAAAAGTAAATCTCCTGGTCGACCGCCTTCCATGCCAATGCAGAAGAGTTTATAAAATGAGCAGAGAGGATGGCTTAGGCAACAAAGAAATAGCGTCTAACCTGCTAATCTCAGAAAGGGCAGTGGAATATCACATCTCCAAAGCAACGAATATGCTTAAACTCAATCTTGCTAATTACACTAATTAATTCAAACAGGATCTTATATTTTGCCTAAGTTTGTATTAGGAATAGCCTGTATGAAAATAAGTAAAGAACTTATCGAAAAATATCACCTTGGCGAATGCGATCTGCAAGAAAGCAAATTCGTGGAGGAATGGCTATTTTCTGAAGAAACCGATCTGGAGCTGCAACTTCCTGTACAAGAAAACAAAGCTGAAATCAAAACACAAATGTGGGAAGAAATTCAGCAGATTCTACCAGCTGAATTACCCGCAATAAAAGAAGAACCAACTTTCATCCTGATCAAATCTTCCAGAATTATGCGCTGGACAAGAATGATTGCTGCTATTTTGGTTATCGGTCTGTCTTCGCTCACTGGTTATCATTTATACTATACTCCTTCGGATCCATTAGGACCAGTATCAGTAAATAATACTTCTTTATTAAAAGTAAGACATATTGATTCCAGAGCTTATTGCATTTCGCTGGCACCAGAATCTACCGCAAAAATTAACTACCAGACAGGTAGTATTGATTTCTCCGGAAGTATTATTATCTCACCCAAAAAAGATATTGAATTAAGCATTGGCGGAAGAGAAGGAAAAATGACCTTTAAGACAGGGCAAACCTATATCGCTATGAATGGAAAATCCGGATATGACAGGTTTATCCTGATCAATCAAAGAAATCTGATGGATCTTCCACCAGTACTTCAAAAACAGCTGATGAATAAGTTTAGTATCTAATACGCTCCTAATAAAATACAATGTATCATCCGGTAAAAACTTTTCTGCTGCCTTGCTTATTGATCCTTTTCTGCTGCGTTTCCTGTAATCAAAATAACCACCAGGACCTGAGTCCGTCAAAGAAAAAATACAGTATGTATATCCTTGGTAAAGATGGAAAAGAATATTTGCTGGAAACAGATTCTTTAAACAGCGGATTGGTGCGGCCGGAAGATAAAGGTGCTTTACTCGATGGGGACATAATGGACAGGGATATTATTGTACACCAGGGTTATTATTATCACTTAAGCAGAAAAAAGGCATCCTTCGAAAAATATAAACTGAATGGCAGTAAGTTGATTCTTTTGGCTGCTATGCCATTGAAAGACTTTTCTATAGAGAATTGTAATTGGATTTCTAATGATACTTTATTACTGACAGGCTTGAACAAAAGCGATTATACACAAGTCAAATATATTAGTGTGAATACCGCTAAGATGCAACAGACCGCAGCAGGCGATATTAATATAGCCCGTCCTTCGGGAAAATTCACTTCGGTATCAATTGGCTTTGTTGAACTCAGAAAAGATAAGATGTTATTGGGATATACTTATAATGAGCAATTAAGTTCTTCGAATTACAGCACCAGTGACACAACTTATGTGGCCGCTATTAAATATCCGGAAATGCAGTTAATCAAAACGGATAAAGATACCCGCTCTACTTCTCCGGGAGGAACCAATACGATACAATCTTATTCTTTCAATGATGAACAGGGAAACTATTACTTTATGTCCTGTCCTGGAATTGCATTAGGCAACCGCCCGGAATTGCCTACAGGAATATTCCGGATCAATGCAGGACAGGAAACTATAGATAAATCATACTTTTTTAATATTTCTGGTTCTGTAATTCAAAACCATGCTTATGGAATCTGGTATCTTGGTAACCATAAAGCTATTATCAGAAGTGAAAGAAAGGACTTATTTAAAGGTCTGAGTGATCATTACAGTACAGCGCATTTCGAATTTTATGTGCTCGACCTGCTAAAAAAAGAGATAAAAAAACTTGATCTTCCTCTGGATAAAGGGACAAGAAGAGAATGTGTAATTGTCAAAGACAATCTTGCCTACATCGCGGTAAATTCTACGTTAAATGGCAATTATATCTGGATCTATAATATGAGCAATGGCACGCTAAAAAAGGGCCTTCAATTAGCAGGAGACACCGATTTCATCCTAAGGGCTGACCAGCTGAATTAGTGCCTTAATTTATTTTAATATTTTTTTACTGTTACACCTTCGGGAAAGTAGTTTTTATGCTACTAACAGTATAAACACACCCATATTAAAATAATGTCATTTCGAAAAATTCTACTTTCATTAGCTATAACGGCTCTATCCTTCGCTGCATACGCACAAAACCCAGCTACAATTTCAGGATATGTCAAAGACAGTACATCGGTAATCACAGGTGCTACGCTGTTCTTAAAAAACACGAAAACCGGAGCTGTTACTGGCAACGACGGATACTATGAACTTAAGGGGATATCGCCCGGTAATTATACGATTATCGCTTCTTACATGGGGTATGTATCCAGCTCAAAGTCATTATCCTTAAAATCCGGACAGCAAGTTTCTTTATCTTTCAATTTAAAGAAGAATTTTCAGGAACTTGATAATGTTGCCATTACTGGTAAAACAAAAAGTCAGGAAATCAAGGAATCGGGGTTTGCTGTAAATGCGATCGACCTTAAAAAGTTTGCTAATACTACAGCTGATCTTAACCAGGTGCTGAACAGAAGTGCTGGTATTAAAATCAGAGAACAGGGCGGATTAGGTTCTGATTTCAAATTCACAATGAATGGCCTTTCTGGTAAACAAGTTAAATTTTTTCTGGATGGTATTCCAATGGAAACCTTTGGAAGTGCAATGTCACTCAACAATATTCCTGTTAACCTTGCTGAAAGAATTGAGATTTATAAAGGCGTCGTCCCTGTAGAGCTGGGTTCAGACGCATTAGGTGGCGCTATAAATATTGTCACAGATCAGCATACTAAAAAGTTTCTGGATGCGAGTTATAGTTATGGGTCTTTCAATACGAGCCGCGCTGCGCTTGCAGGTAGATTTACGACGGATAAAAGCGGACTGATTTTCAACTTTAGTGGTTATCATAATTATTCGGACAATAATTATTTAATGCGTAACAATCCGGAATATGGTGCACCGATACAGGTCAATGAAGGCGGGGCGGTTGTTCAAAAAGATGCTTATCGTTTCCATGATGCTTATAAGTCTACAATGGGACAAATGGACGTAGGTGTAGTTAATAAATCATGGGCTGATCAATTGTCTCTGGGCTTCCTTTATTCTTCTTTGTATAAAGAAATACAGACCGGCGCAAGTCAGAATATTGTTTATGGCGGTGCGACTAATAATGAGCAATTTTTCCTGCCCAGCCTTAAATACAAGAAAAATGATTTTCTGTTAAAGGGTTTGTCAGTAAATGCAACAGCTTCTTATTCTACTACAAAATCACATGTAACGGATACTTCAGGTTATAAATATGGATGGGGAGGAATTGTAAAACCAGAAGAGATTGCCGGCGAAATCGGAGGTGTAAAAACTATCTACCGTTATAAGAATAATACAGCTATCGGAAGGATAAACATGGCTTATAAGATTGATGACCAGCAAAGTATTAATCTGAATTATAGTTATAGCCATTTCAGCCGTTCCGCTAAGGAAGAGTTGGGCAGACTAAAAGATAATCCATTCGCTACTCCGAATACGATCACAAAAAACATTGTGGGCTTTGCTTATCAGCGCACTTTATGGAACGACAAACTGACCATTACACCATTTGTAAAATACTACGGATATGGTGCTTTTGTACCCAATGCAGTTTCTTTAGGGGGCTCCAGCGGATGGGAAAATGCAGACAGCCGGACGCATCAGGATAATTTCGGTTATGGATTAGCTTCCAGATTTAAAATCAATGAAAATGCAGGGATTAAAGCTTCGTTTGAGCATGCTTATCGTCTGCAAGAGCCTGATGAGTTATTTGGTGACGGTATAAATGTGGTCTCAAATACGGCCTTAAAGCCGGAGAAAAGTGACAATATCAATGTTGGCTTATATTATCATTACCAGATGAATGACCATAGAATTGCTTTTGATGCTTCTTATTTCTATAGAAATGCGAAAGACTTTATTTATATGGCTGTACCTGCTGGCAGATATTCTAACTATCTGAACGTAGGTAAAGCAGAAATTAGTGGAGTAGAAGGTGAAGTGAGCTACAACTATCGCCAGCTATTGGAGGTTTCTGTGAATGCAACTTACCAGAATGCAAGGAATAACCAGGAATTTCAGGCCGGTAGTACGACAATTAAAGATGCCACTTTCAGGGATAAAATACCTAATCAGCCGTGGGTATATGGAAATGCCAACATTGGCATTGGTAAAAATGATCTGCTGGGTAAAGATTCACGCCTGCAATTTAACTGGTCAACTCAATATGTACATTGGTTTTATCTAACCTGGGAATCACTGGGCAGCAAAGAATCCAATAATAAAATACCAAGTCAATTAACGCATAATGCAAGCCTGGCTTATTCATTTAAGAATGGCAGGTATAATATTTCTGCCGAGTCTTTTAACGTTACCAATGTGATCGCTTATGATAATTTCAGATTGCAAAAACCAGGCAGGTCATTTTATGTAAAACTGCGCTACTTCATTAAATAATCAATAAACAAACACCATTTTATCCTTAAAACAAACTCAATATCATGTTAAAAACAGTCAATAAACTTTTCCCTTTACTTGCAGCTGTCGTACTTATTTCAGGACTTTCTGCTTGTAAAAAAAACGACAGCAAAACAACGGACGAAAATCCTCCTGTAGTTCAGAGTACTTACAGTCTGAGAGTATCTTCGGGATCACCTGCTGCTGAATATATTTTGCAGACAGGCTCTTTAACAAGTGGTACTGCAACCCTTGTAGGAACAGGAGTAGCAACGACTCTGACTACAATAACTGCCAGAAACGGATTTTATTATGGAATGAACGATGCAGGTAACCTGGTAAAGTATACCTCTAACAATAAAGTTAATACTGTTGTTAAGGAAATTCCATTTACGCAAATCAGCTGGGCATATTATGCTAGTTTTTACAAATGGAAAGATGATAAAACGCTTGTCCTGTTCAGTTCGAACGGATCGGTTCAATTTGAATATGCCATTCTTAATGTAGAGACGATGGCCATTACTGCCAGCGGTAAAATAAATGTTCCGGGATTACTTAAGGATCACTATTTCTGGGGATATGCAGCTACGATTACTGATAACAAAGTGAACCTTACCTATACACAAAATGCAAATGGTGGTGACAATCTTTCGGTAGATACAACTTACCTGGCTACCTTTGATTATCCTGCAATGAATAACGTGAAAGTAACAAAAGATACAAGGTTCACTTTACCTGAGCATTATTCTTTAAATATGCCAAACTCATTCGTAGAAAATGGTAATTCTTATTTTATCGCATCTCCAAATATCTGGACAACTTCGAATAAAAATAAGCCATTCGGTATTTACCGTATAAAAAACGGAGCTTCGCAAATTGATCCAGACTATTTCTATGAATTAACAGACAGAAATAAAGAAGAAGCCATGGGATTATTTTACATCGGTAACGGAAAAGCCATCGTAAAATTCATAGATAAAACTCAGATTACAGACTATAAATCTTATAGCGTTGGATATATCGCTGATTACTATGTAGTAGATGTTGTAAACCAAACTAAAACCAAGTTGAATATCCCTAAAAGTATCAGCGGCAGCTTTATAGAAAATGTGCTGGTTGAAAATGGAATAGTTTCTATAGCAGCACAAACGGCAGATGGATACTACATCTACCAATATAACCCGTCAACTTCTGCGGTAACCAGAGGTTTAAAACTGGAAGGTATTACTTCTTTGTCACGTTTAGAAAAACTTTAATTTCATAGCTCTCTTCCCGTTTTATTGCTGCCGGGACAGCTTAAGAAAGATAAAGCGGCTATGATCTGGCCGCTTTATCTTTTTCTGATATTTCTGAGCATCTCCCTCCGTTTCCGATCTTACAATCCTCTACATTAATGATAAAATCAAAAGGCAGCAGAAACAATTAATTTCCTGTTTTTTTATATATTTAATTTTCGCTCACCGATCCAAATATATAACCTCTTGAAATCTATACTTACCGCTACGTTACTCCTGCTTTTAAATGGCAGTCTTTTCGCTCAATATAAACTTACAGGTACTGTAAATGACCAGCAAAATCTCCCTCTACCTTACACAGGGGCCATCTTATCAGATTTAACCCGCTCAAAAACCCAAACTGTAACCGCTGATAGTTCAGGCATTTTCATTTTCAGGAATTTAAAGAAAGGTAAATATCAGCTGAGTTCGAATTATATTGGTTTTCAAAAAAACAGTATTGACCTTTTTATTTCTGCCGACACCGCTATAAAAATAGTGTTACAATCTTTAAATAATCAATTGAATGAAGTGGCCATTAGTTCTGGTAAACCTGCTGCTTTAATTAATAATACCGAGAAACTGACCTATAATGTTTCGAGCAGTGTTACTGCTACCGGAACCGATGGATTAACGGCAGTCAGTCAGATCCCATGTGTAAAAGTCAGCAATAACGAAATCTCCAGTGCGGGTAAAGGACAGTTAAAAGTAATGATCAATGGACAAGTTATTCAGCTTGCGGGCTTAGATCTGATGCGGTATTTGAAATCAATGTCTGCCAATCAGATTTCAAAAATAGAGCTGATTAAAAATCCTTCTGCAAACTTCGACGCAGACGGCAATGCTGGCCTGATTAATATTGTGACTAAACAAAGCAAGAAACAAGGTTATTCAGGAAACATACAATTGAATGGTAAACACTGGATACATGACCAGAAAACTATTTATGGAACAAGTAATTTCTATGCATTGAATGGTAGCGCTAATCTGAACTATAATTCAGAAAAGCTCTCCGTTTACAGTAGTGTGAATCTGGATAAGGATCATCATCTGGAAGGGTTTCAAACCGACTTGTATTATCCCAAACAAACCTGGTTACAAACCGATACCGGAGATTACACTTATCATAATATTAATGTAATTGCCGGAGCCGATTATAAACTGAGTCCTAAAACAACTATCGGACTATCTTATCTTGGCGGACGCGGTGTTTATGATGGCTCCGACCACGTGAACAATCCGATATATAACAACTCCGGGAAGTTGGATTCAACCTTAAAAACCTATGCGACTTATCATCCTGTTGCTTTGAGCAATTCAATTAATATGCACACCATTGTGAATTTTGATACCACCGGAAAAAAGCTTTCCTTAAATGCAGATTATTATAACTATTACCGCACAGATCGTTCTGACTTTGAAAGCAGTGGTTATTTACCAGGGCAATCCAATGCAGCAAACAATACCCGGTATTATGATACAAATAAGCAAAATATCAACATTTATACTTTTAAGGCCGACGCCGAATTACCAACTCACTATGGCTTATTATCTTTTGGTGGTAAACTGAGCTTTATTGATAACTATAGCAATGCTTTTTATTATAATAAGATGAATACAAATGATTTGGTTTATAATACAAACCTGAGTAATGAATTTGATTATACAGAAAACACGCAATCCTTGTATGCCAGTCTGAATAAAGAAATGGGTAAATGGAGGTATCAGGGTGGTCTGAGGACTGAATTTACGCAAACCAAAGGTTATTCCTATACAATTAATCAAACGACAAACAACAGTTATGTTAAGCTGTTCCCTTCTTTATTAATTGCTTATCAAGCGGATAAAGATGATAGTTTCTCTTTCACGCTTGGCAGACGGATCAACAGGCCTTCCTTCTGGAGCCTTAATCCGTTTAAGTCGTTATTTACGGCTTATAGTTATGGACAGGGTAATCCTTATTTACAACCAGAATACAATAATAATTTCGAACTCGCCCATACCTATAAAAGCAATCTGACCACTTCTTTATTTTTAAATGTAACCGACAACGGATTTACAAATGTCACGATTGCAAGGCCGGATACAAATCTGGTTTATACCACGCCATTAAACTTCATTAAAACTTATAGATACGGTATTGCTGAGAGTTATTCTTTAAAACTTTTCAGCTGGCTGGATAATAATAACCAGGCTACATTTTATCATACCAATGCGAATTCCAGCAATAGCAGCTTCAAAAATATCAGAGGTTATGGTCTGTATCTCGCCAGTAATAATACCTTCTATTTGAATATAGAGAAAACCTTTGCTATAGCAGCCAGCTTCTGGTATCAGTTCCCTGAAATTGATCATATCGGCAGATCAGGAACTTCTTATAAACTAGATCTGGGCATAACTGCCCTCGCATTAAAAAAGAACCTGAATATAACCTTCAATGTCAATGATATTTTCAGAAGCAGTGCGACATCCTTCACCACTGATGTCAATGGGATCAAACAGCAGTTTACCAACTTTCAAATTAACCGTTATGCACAGTTAAGCATGAGTTATCGTTTTGGAAGTAAACCTGCCAAAAACCGGGAGACAGGCAACGAAGATGAACGCGGAAGAAACCATTAAAACTCCAGGTATTTTCCCTGTTCCGGAAAAACAAGCTTCAGCCCCAGTTGATTTTTCTGTTTCAGTTCATTGACCAGGTATGCTTCTTCTTTATCCCATGCTTTAATGTGCGTAATCACAATGGAAACTTTTTGCAAAGCTTCAACTCCGGTGAGTTTACTCAGCTTGGTTAACTCTACCATCAGCAAACGTGGTGTTAAATGCCCGAATAATTGATCTTCAGGCTGCTTATCAGAAAAAGATGTTTCAATGAATATTGCTTTTAACTGGTTCTTTAGAATCAGTGGGGCTACTTGTTTCCAAAGCTTCTCTAATTGCGTGTTTTTCTCTATTTCATCTGCTCCTGTATCCCCCAGGTATAATAAAGAACTCTCCTGATGGCCGATTAAAAAAGCTGTACTTTCATAACCAGGCCCATGGCTCAAAGGAAAAGCTGTCACCTGCATTTCTGTACCCGTCAGTTCTTTCTTTACCTGCGCTTCAAGTGGTACATAAGTATATTTACTCAAACGCGGCATCTCCCCTTCGTTCGCAAAGTTAGCCCAGGCTTTCCACGTAAAATACTTGTCTCTTAATACTTCAATAACAGATGGAAAAGCGTAAATATTCTTTTTTGAGTCATCAGGAGAGTTCATGATCAATCCGGCAATATGATCCAGATGTGCATGTGAGACCAGGTAACCTTTAATGTTATTTTTCAGGACCTCACCGGCAGGCCCTTTAAATAATTGATTGCTGATCGCTACATCTAATCCGTGTCTTATTGTTCCGGCATCGGCAGCAATAAAGTTCTCGCTTCCTATTGGTGCAATCAGATAAGCTGATAAATTACTTTCATCCAGTCCACCCTTGGTACCCAATGGGATAACTTTAAAAGATTTTTGATTTTGAGCATAACCCTGGATAAAAACAAGGTTTGATAAGAGCAAAAGAAAAAAGTATAATTTCTTATTCATAGGTTGATCACATTTGATAAAATTCCAATTTATCTTTATAGTTTTATAAATGATTTACGCGGTTGAGTGATGTTGTTATGCTAAATCATTTTTTCTTAAAAACATAGGTAACAAAAATGCGTAAATTAATACTAATATCCTGTAGCAGTCATGTTAAGATATCTGATCATGGCAAGGTTCCTGCGTATATCAATGGGAATCAATTTATTAACAACCACGTATGAGAAGTTTAAAAATTAATATCGAAGACGATGTTTACAGTATATTACATCCAATAGCAACCATCAATCTTTACAAAATCGTACATCCAAAGGGCTCATTTGAGATTACAAGAAGACGATATACCGGAGAATGGAGAGTTTTGTTACAAACAAACAAGTCAGTAACCTTACCGATTGCACCAATTGGAAAAGCAATAGAGGAAAAATTGGGTATAGTGAACTAAATCGTAATCAGCCACATACCGTTGATTTTATTGCCCAACCTGTTCGCTGCGATACCCATATTGCATTATTTATGGCGGGGTAATAATTTATATTTATTACCTTCACAAAAAAAAACAATATGACTATTTCCACAGTTTTAGAAAATCACGAGATTTCAGCACATACGGAACGTTTAGGAACGACAGAAGTTACTTTCATTGTTCTTGCTTTATGCGTAATTATAGCGACTACGGCAATTTACTTTTCTTTTCTTAGAAAAGCTGCTCACACTGAAGACGGAAAACACTAAGCTGTTTGCTGATATTTAGTACTGCTCTTCGGATGGATCTCTAAATAAGTTCTGCGCAAAGTTAACCAGGAACAATTCCTGTTTAGCCCTGGTAATGGCAGTATATAACCAGCGCAGAAACTCAAGATCTACCATTTCGTCGGTCAGGTATCCCTGGTCTACAAATACTGCATCCCATTGACCACCCTGTGCTTTATGGCAGGTTACTGCATACGCAAACTTAATTTGCAGCGCGTTATAATATGGGTCTTCTTTAATCGCCAGCATCCGCTCCCGCTTATTTGTAATATGCTCATAATCTTCTACTAAACCTTCAAATAACTTTTTGCTGTCTTCATAAGGTAAATTAGGCGTTTCTGCCTGTAAGGTATCCAGCATGACCTTACAAGTAACCTGGCCTGCTTCGGGGTAATCCAGGAATTCAAGCTGTACTTCAGAAAACCTGAAACCATACCGTTCTTCTTCGTTCCTTACTCTCACAATTCTGGCCATATCACCATTGGCGATAAAAGAAGTCGATTCATTATCCGGCAACCAGAAATAGTTATTCCGGACAACCATGATCTGATCTCCGCCAGTCAGCTCTTCTTCACGATATAATAATCTTGCTCTGATTTGCTGGTTGTAAACATTCGCAGATTTATTAGAACGGCAAACTACCAGAGAATTTTCGATATCGAATTTCCTGTAGGCATATTCCAATCCTTCGACAAGTTTCACTCCTGTCATCCTGAAAATATCTTTATATCCTTTCGTGAAAAATTGTGGTAAGGCTACTTTCTCCTCTCCATTTCCTTCTGCTATATTTTCAATATGGGTATTGATCAGATCCCGCAGCATGGAAGCATTCGCCAATATTCCGGATTCTCTTCCTTGCCTTACCACCTCTCTCAATTCCGTTTCTGTGACCCTTAATCCAAAATTCTGAGCGACATACTCTTTATTCAATGCCGGGGATTCCAGGCTACCTACCGGGGGCAGCTGTGCAGTATCACCAACAAATAGTACAGCGCAATTTTTACCATTGTAGATAAACTCCATTACATCTTTCAAAAAAGAAGATCCATTCTGGGTATTCCATTCATCGGCAATCATTGAAGCCTCATCAATAATAAACAAAGTATTTTCTGCAAGATTTGGCGCCAGTTGAAATGACATATCCAGCCCTACCGCAGACCTTTTTCTATATATTTTTTTGTGAATAGTTAAGGCTGTTCTGCCCGAATAACTGGTCATCACCTTCGCAGCACGCCCCGTTGGAGCGAGTAAAACCGATCTGAGCTTAAATTTCGGCAAAACCTTTACCAGTGCAGCAACCGATGTAGTTTTACCAGTACCGGCATATCCTCTGAGGATGAAACACCTGTTATCCAGCTCTCCAGACAAAAAATCAGCCATTTGCTGGCAAAAAACAAACTGTTCAGCAGTGGGTTGAAATTGGTAAGACTGGGCAATTATTGAGGCTTTATCCATTTTACAAATATGCAATGGTGTGGTTATAGAAAAAAGAATTAATTTTGCTAAGATGAACAATAGTAAAAACAGCATTTTATTAGTGGATCCGGAATTTGATCCTAATACTGCCTCAGCCTGTAATTTGTTGTTGAAAATTACCGGCGATAGTTTTTCATATGCCATAATTGATAAAAACAGCAAGCAGTTAAAAGCCGTATTTGATCAGCAGGAGTGTGAAGACATCACCACTGATCTGGCCGCTATTTTAAAAAATGATAGTTACCTTAAGTTACCATTCAGGGAAATCAAGGTTTCTGTATATACGCCAAATACTATTGCTGTTCCGAATGAATTTTTCTGTAAACACGATCTGAATACCTACGCTAACTTTTTCAGCGAAGATCAATCAGGTACTTTATATACACGTGCTTTTGCGCGCTTTGGCTTCACTTCGGTGTTTAACCTGGAGAAATTCACTGAGCAAACTTTAAACACCTTCCTGGCCAGCGCTGCACGTTATGAGCAGAATGCACCGGTTCTGGCATTGGCAACCAGTGTAGAAGGTACTTCTTTATTACTCGACTTCACAGTTGGTTCTTTTAATGCTTTATTACTGGATGAAGGCAAGATGCGCTTCCAGAATACCTATCAGATGGAGAATGCAGAAGAATTTAACTATTACCTGGTTCTGCTGATTCAGGAATTAAAGTTAGATCCGGCAACTACACCTGTATTAATCAGTGGAATTATTCATCAGAACGATGGTTACCATACCTGTCTGCATAAATATTTCAATCACATTCATTTTAACCTTCCTCCTGCTAATGATATTGATCATGCTATCTTAGATGATATGCCTGCTCACTATTACAGCAGCTTATTAGCTCTGGACTTATGCGTATAATTGGCGGTAAATTAAAAGGTATCCGCATGAATGCGCCTGCCAGTCTTCCTGTAAGACCTACTACAGATATGGCTAAAGAGGCCCTTTTCAATATTTTATATAATACTTACGATTTTGACAGTTGCAGTGTCCTGGATTTATTTAGCGGCACAGGGAACATCAGTATTGAATTCGCTTCACGCGGGATAAAAGAAGTAACGGCTGTCGATAAGCATTCCGGTTGTATCTTCTGGCTTAAATCAGTTATTGAAAAATATGAGCTGAATGAAATTACGCTGCAAAAGGCAGATGTATTCAAATTCCTGGAACAGCATACTAAAAGTTATCAGATCATATTTGCAGATCCGCCTTATGATTTGACGAATATCCCACTTATTCCACAATTGGTTGCGAAAAATAAGTTATTGACCGAAAACGGATTACTAGTTGTAGAACACCCTTCTTTGTTAAAATTAAAAGATCAGCCAGGCTATAAAGAGACACGCCGTTATGGTAATTCTTCTTTCAGCTTTTTTAACTATACACCGTAGACTATGAAAATAGCCCTGTTCCCGGGATCATTTGACCCATTAACCATCGCACATGCTGATATTTTAAAGCGTGCATTACCATTATTTGATAAAGTAGTTGTGGGTATAGGGCTGAACAGTTCTAAACAAAGCTTTTTATCGGGACAGGTGCGCGAAGAAATCGTAAAAGCCGTATTTGCAGATTATGACAATATTGAAGTTCAATCTTATGAAGGCTTAACAGTTGATTTTTGCAGAAAAATCAATGCTTCGTATATGATTCGTGGAATCCGTTCTGTAGGTGATTTTGAATATGAAAGGGCAATTGCGCAGATTAACCAGACAATGATGCCAGAAATGGAAACGATCTTTATTTTGAGTAAGCCTGAGTATTCGGCCATTAGCTCCACCATAGTCCGGGATATTCTCCGGAACCATGGTGATGTAACGCCTTTTCTTCCTAAGGAAGCTTTATTTTTTCTTTAGATACTTTCTCTTTGATCAATTTACCTGCTTTCAGCACGTCAATGATAGAAGGATAAGTATTTTTCAGCACTGGTTTAAGGTCAGCTGCGGTAAGCCATTCTGCTTTAGTAATGCCTTCTTCTTTTTGCGGGATCAATTTAGGGCTTCCTTTGACCGTCATGCTATACCAGTTGGTTCTTTTCAGGACTAACCTGGTCCCCATTTCATAAACATGATAGGTTTTGCATAATCTTTCATCGTTAGTATTGATTTTTACGCCGCATTCTTCTTCAACTTCACGTCTTCCGGCATCTTTAATACCCTCTCCCTTTTCAACTTTACCTTTTGGCAAGTCCCACTTTTTATTTCTAAAAATAAACAGGTATTCATCCTTTGCATTCATCACCAGGCCACCAGCTGCTTTAATGACCGTTAAGCCAGCTTTCATTTGTTTAAAAAGTGATTTTGGATCAGCAGTAACCAGTACATACTGTTTTGCGGATAACTTACTCAATCCTTCATAGAAAGTTTCAAAGTTAAATCCGTTTTCCTCCACAAGCTCAACAGGTTCCGTGTGCGAAGGCACTTTGTTCGCAATTAGCAGTGTATTATCGTTTATGTAAATGGTGTAATTTTTCATTGGTATGATCGTTAGTATGTCAGCTTTCAAAAGCTGGTTAGGTGTGCTTATTTATGAAATAAAAGTATAAAAATTATGTACGATACAAAGAGGAATCGAATATTATTTAGTTTTAATCCCACTGGTTTCTAATTATCACATTGATTATCAATCGGTGGCAAAAAAAGGACAAATCCTTTATGGAATAAAGGTATTATTTTGAGTAATTTTGGAACATGTATAATAAAAGTGATATTGAATTAAAGGTAGCTGAATTTTTACTTCAAATTAAAGCAATAAAATTACAACCGAATAACCCTTTCACATGGGCTTCAGGTTGGAAATCCCCAATTTATTGTGATAATAGGATAACGCTCTCCCATCCGTCAGTTCGAACATACATCAGACAGAAACTTACGCAGTTGATACAGGAAGAATTTGGTTCTGTTGATGTAATTGCCGGAGTTGCAACTGCTGGTATTCCTCAGGGTGTATTAGTTGCTCAGGAATTAGGATTACCATTTGTTTATGTAAGAGCTAAAGCTAAAGAACATGGAACGGGTAGCCTGATTGAAGGAGAAATCATTGAAGGTCAGCGCGTAGTTGTAGTAGAAGATTTAGTTTCTACTGGTAAAAGTAGTTTACAGGCGGTACATGCATTAAAAAATGCTGGTTTGTCTGTTGCAGGTTTAGTTTCTATCTTCACCTATGGCTTTGACATAGCGGAAGAAAACTTTAAAGAGGCTAAATGTCGTTTTGCAACGTTATCTAACTACAATACCTTGATACAGTACGCTGCCGAGAATAGTTTTATCGCACAAAGTGATGTGGATATCCTTAACCAATGGCGCAGAAACCCATCAGAGTGGGGACAGAATTTTGACCAAAATCCAGTATAAAATGACCGTTATTGAAAGTGCCACCACAGTAAACCAACCGGTAGCTAAAGTTTACGCTTTTTTAGCCGATATGAACAATCATCAGCAGTTAATGCCTGAAAACATTTACAACTGGACTTCTACAGCAGACGATGCTAGTTTTACCATTCAAAATATGGCTAAGCTGGCAATTAAGATTTCCAGCAGAGTGGAAAATCAGGAATTGATTGCAATTCCTTCTGAGAAAGCTCCTTTCGACTTAGAATTGAAATGGACAGTTGCGGATAATGGTGATGGTACAACAACAGCTACACATATCATTTCAGCAGACCTGAATATGATGATGAAAATGCTGGCTGCGGGGCCTTTAAAGAAACTTGCAGATCATCAGACTGAACGTTTAAGCGAGATATTAAAATAAAAACATCCCATTGAGTTCATGGGATGTTACAGAAAGAGCAAATAGCTGAATAAGTTATTTGCTCTTTTTTATGTAATAGCAGATTATAATTGACCGGTTAAAACCTCTTCTTGTGCTTTAACCAGTTCTCTTATCGCAGCTAAACTGGTTTCTTTCATCAATTTACCATCTCTGTATACCACCTGCAATAAAGAATCAGCTTCTTCGGCTGCGCTGCACTGATCCTTAGTCAGATATTCATTACCTTCTTTTTTCAGGCAAAGCATTCCTTTCAACGATTTCTTTTTATGGTCAGTGATCGGATCTTTCTCAATTTCTCTTGGTTCCCCGTCAACTTCTACATAAGTTGCTTTGATAGCGAAACCTAAAGTATCACGGCTATGGTTTCTCAAAATACCACCGACACCAATAACCAGGTTACTGGCCGCATAGCCCATCTCTTTTAAACGGTCAAGCGTTCTGATATATCTTTCCAGATACATCCCATCACCATAAATCAACCCTACTTTTGGATTTAAGACTTTGTATCCCTTGCTATTTAAAGAAGAACCAAATTTTTCATCCAATAAACGAATGGCACCTTTCCACTCATTAGTTCCAGGTTCTGCCTCAGGATTTCCACAAATAATGTATTCAGGATTTCCACTATCTGGTCTGAAGACAACTTTACCATCTCTTTTCAGAATATCTTCTTTCAGGATTTCAGCAAATTCCGTTAATACTTTATAAACATCAAAAGTATCAGAAACAATAGATACAATTCCTGTTGGATATAACTCCAGCATATGACGGAAAGCACCAATTTCATCTTCTCTGCCAAAAGAGCACATTACACTGTGTTCACTGGCTGGTACAGAAAGCATAATCGGAGCCCCATTGATATCAGCGTTATAATATTCAACCGCACAAGGCAAAGCAGGTACATTATCGCTGCCCAGGAACGATAATAAATGTGCAACCCCACTAATTGCTGCACCTTCTTCTGAAGCGTCTCCACGGTATCCAAAATCATGCACCTGGAAATCTTTTGCACCTTCCATTTCAACCTCATCGGTTTCATTGAAATAACGCGTTACAATTTTACGGTACTGATGGCTGCAAGTAGCCACGGTAATTGTGTACCATAATTTTAGCAGTAAACTTTCCATAAATCCAACTACCCAATAAAAATCAGGATGCGTATTAGTGATCGTCATCAGCACATTTTGAACAGGCATAATCGTACCTTCTTCAACGGCTTTAATTTCTATTGGCAAGTAACCTAATGCACACAGCGCCCTGATTTTACTTTCTACTTCTGGAGAATTGCTTCCCAAAATCAGTTTGCGGTAAGTCAGAAACTCCTCACCCATTTCTTTGGTAATTGGTTCAGACAGATATTGTTTGATATAATATTGAAGTCCGAAAAACACGGTTTCATTAAAATTCTTATCACTTCTTGCAGTCAAATAAGAATATACTTTATTACATCCTGGAGCATATTGCTCCATATGGCCCATTTTGTAAACATCGGTTTGTAAGAGGATATTATTCATCTTTAATTTCTTTAAGTTATAATTCGATCAGATCAGCTAATGGAATTCTGCTGATCAATGTTGATTCACTATCTTTAATAGAGTCTGTTGTATAGATATGATCTATCCACTCCGCAAGCTCCGTTTCTCCATGAGACATAATACCATGAGAAACAATCAGGCTGACTTTACCAGCATTGCGTTTCTTTAATTCTTTAGCTACCCCTATAAAAGTGGCACCACCATCACAAATGTCATCTATGATAAAACAAGCTTTACCACCAAGGTCATCCTGATCAACTGTGATCTGTTTGATTTTTCCGTTGCTGACATCTCTAACTTTATTACATAAAATGATATCACTGGTGTATTGTAAAGCTTCGGCTAGTTTATAGATTTTTTTCAGTGCACCAGCATCAGGAGAAACCAGCAGGTAGTCACTATGGTTATGAAGTACTTTTTTAGCCAGACTTGAATTAGTGATCAGTTCACAATTGTCCAGTAAGGCAAGAGATACTTCTGAGTGTACATCAAAGATATACACCTTATCAAAGCCGCAGCTGTTAATCAGGTTACACATCACCTTAATTGATAAAGGCTCACCTCCTACCATTACCCTATCCTGACGGGCATAAGGCAAATAGGGAATCAATACGCTGATATTTTTACTGCCGTTGCGGCGTAATGCATCCACAGCAAGCAACAACTTCATGACGTCATCAGAATTATTAAGTCTCGCAGAAATCATCACTTCTTCTGCCTTACCTTGTAACTTGATGTGTACTTCCCCACCGCTAAATAAAAAGCTTTTAGCATCTATTTCCTCTAAAGAGGAATTGAAGGGTTTAAATCCGGTTGATAAATTTAATACTTTCATATCTATTTGCGTTATAATGACACAAATTAAAGTCTTTATTATTTCTTATGCAAATTTAATTTGCGTTATTTTAACACAAATTAAATTAAAAACTCATAAACAACTGATATTAAAGGAGTTTATTGAGATCGAAACCATTAACTTTAAGCTGCTTATATTTTTCTTTGTCAAAAGAGTAAAGTTTTCCTGGCCGTCCGGCACTTAAAGCCGGGGCCTTTTCATCCAGTTCAATAACCAGGCCTAAAGACATTACTTTACGTTTAAAATTGCGGCGGTCAATATCATGGCCTAACAATTCCATATATAATTGTTCCAGGTTAGAGAAAAGAAATTTAGGATCTAGCAGTTCAAAGCCGATTGGCTCATAGGTGATTTTTGCTCTTAAACGGGCAATAGCTTTTTCAACCACTTCTTTATGATCAAAAGCTAATGGTGGAAGATCATAGATATTAAACCAGGCCGCTTCAGACGCATCTGTGGAAGCAAACAAGCTGAAGTCTGAAGATTTAACCAAACCAAAATAAGCTACAGAAATAATGCGCATCCGCGGGTCACGTGATGGTTTGCCGAAAGTGAAGAGTTGTTCGAGATAATTTATAGAGACCCCTGCTTCTTCGAGTAATTCCCTTTCCACTGCTTCTTCCAGCGTTTCATGATTCAGCACAAATCCACCTGGAAGTGCCCACTCATTTAGAAAAGGTTCGATTTTACGCTTAATCAGCAGTACAGAGATACCGTTTTCCTGATTATATCCAAAAACAATGGCATCAACTGTAACTTTAATATCCTGATCGATCTTAGGCGTAACTTTATTCATTTAAACAGATTTTGTTACAAAGTAATAACATTAATCGGTCAATTGAGCGTGATAAGTTAAAGATGTAGAAGAGATCTATGTTGGAAGGGTGTTGGAAGGGTATACGACCCTTCCAACACCCTTCCAACATAGATCACTAACCGATGTTAGACTATCCTTCTATTTTACAAAAGCGAAAACTTCATAAACACAGGCACGTGATCAGAAACCCTTCTTGCTTCCTTCAGATCATCGAATGCTGTATAAAAAGGAATGATGCCTGCATTGATACAATTAATCTTCGCCTGATTATAGAAAAAGTTATCATAAGCGGAAGCAAGACAATTACCATTGATACATTTCTGTTTTAATGAAGTTTTTTGATTGGTGAATGCAGGTGGATATCCCATTCCCTTCAATGGATTAAAAACCGAATGCGATTCTGGTAAATTGAAATCACCGCAAAAGATCAATACATCAGAAGGGTAATTTTCCGGCAGATACTTTAAATACTTAATCTCAGTTTCTGGTTGCTTTGCTTTTGGAATCGCATGCATGGTGACCAGTGTAAACTGCTTTTTACCGAGTTTGAACCTTGCGAAATAAGGTTCCCTGGTAATTTCAAGGTTATATTTTTTCTCCAGCCAGGCCTCCCCTATTTTCCCGGTTCTGCTGGTTTTCCAGATAAAAGCATAACGTTCTTTGCTATATCTGTCACTCGAGGTACCATGGCTGATGGTATAATCCCACTTGGTTCCTGTACGGTTCAGCGCATCACTTAAACGCGCAACCGCCATTGGCCCACCCGGCCCGGCTACCACTTCCTGAATGGCTATTACATCACAATTTCTCAGTGTTTGTGCTATAAAATCTATTTGTATATCGGTCTTTGATTTTCCAAAATCTTTTAAATTCCACGAACAAACAGTTAAGGTCTGTCCAAATGCAGTAAATGAAAAAAGAAGGAAAAACACAATTGTAAATCGTTTCAAATCGTAGTCTTTCTTTTAAGAATGAATAATATTTTTTTTGCGGAGGAGCTTAAGAGCTGTGTAAAGGTTTCTTTTTCAGATTCTGTACATTCATCAATACAATGGCACTAATGATCATCAAAATTCCAGTCCATTGCAATAAATTAACAGGTTCCCTTAACAAAATATAAGCGAACATCACTGAAACCGGAAGTTCTACAGAAGCTACAATTGTTCCCAGGCTGATCCCGGTATGCGGCATTCCACTGGTAAAAAGCAGCGGAGGAAGAATGGTTCCGAAAAAAGCAAGAAATAAACCCCATGGCCAGAAAATACCGAAGTTAAAATTCGAATAAGAATTTGTACAGAAAATCAGAATAATAGCAATTAACCCACCAGCAAGCAACCACAAACTCCTTTTCAAAGGACGCATATGTGTCGCGATACTATTAGAAGAATATAAAGATATGGTGTAAGATGTTCCAGCTGCCAATCCCCAGGCTACCCCTCTCCAGTCCAGATTATGTACATCCGAAAAGATATTGGTGGCCAGTGCCGTTCCCATCAAAACAATAACGGTCGCTACTATTTTTCTGCGTGAAGGCATTTTTTTATCCAGTACAGCTTCCAGTAATAGCCCCATCCAAACAGATTGCATTAATAAAACAATCCCTACAGATACAGGAATAAATTTGACTGCAAAATAATAAAACACACTGGTCAGCCCTAAAGAAGTACCACCCAGCATTAATTTTAAAATTGATCCTTTCTCCTGCTGCGCATCTTCTTTTGCTTTTGATTTATTCTTGATTAATATATTTAATAAAAGCATTCCCGTAAATCCAATTGTAAACTGAGAAGTTGTCACCTCCGCAGTATTGAACCCATGCTCATAAGCCATCTTAACCACTGTTGCCAACGCACCGTAACTTGAGGCACCAAGTCCTACTAATAAGGCGCCTTTGAGTAAGTTTTTTTCCATTATATTGTATTCGTATCGTTTTTTTATTTGTATTCGTAATAATTCTGATGCAAAGAAACTCATTCAAAATTTAAATTCACTATGTTTCCTGAATACTGGTCTGTCCTTCCAAATTGCAGACAAATCAGAAAACACATCGCAATTATTTTTAAAATCAGACAAAAATTCAGTACAAAACGTTAAAAACCAGTCATTTATTCAGTAATAAATATCTTTTAGCGACATAATTTCCGAACTTCACAGATCCTGTACTATGGCATTTATTTTGTTCGGACATTTGCATGAACTTCAACAACTTTACTATAAAAGCCCAGGAAGCAGTTCAACAGGCTTCCGAAATAGCCCAGGGCAATCAGCAACAGGCTATTGAAACGGCCCATTTGCTAAAAGGGTTGCTTACTGTTGATGAAAATGTAGTTTCTTATGTTTTAAAGAAGCTAAATGTTAATTTAAATACGCTCAACATAAATTTGGATGAGCAGATTGCAAAATTCCCTAAGGTAAGTGGCAGCAATGGATATTTATCCTCTGGTGCAAATTCGGCCCTTCAAAAAGCGCAGACTTATCTGAAAGAATTTAAGGATGAATTTGTCTCAGTAGAACATCTTTTACTGGGTATCTTATCTGTCAATGATAATACCTCTAAACTTTTAAAAGATCAGGGTGTAACTGAAAAAGACCTCAAAAAAGCTATTGCTGCTTTGCGTGGTGACAACAGAGTAACTGATCAGAATGCTGAAGCAAGTTATAATGCTTTAAATAAATACGCAAGGAACTTAAATGAATATGCAGAATCCGGAAAACTCGATCCTGTAATCGGCCGTGATGAAGAAATTCGCCGTGTGATTCAAATTCTTTCCAGAAGGACTAAAAATAACCCGATTTTAATTGGTGAGCCCGGTGTAGGTAAAACTGCCATCGCAGAAGGTATTGCCTTCCGGATTATCAAAGGTGATGTACCAGAAAACCTGAAAACAAAAACAGTGTATTCACTGGATATGGGGTCACTGATTGCTGGTGCAAAATATAAAGGAGAATTTGAAGAACGTCTGAAAGCTGTGGTGAAAGAAGTGACGCAAAGTGAAGGTGATATCATCCTGTTTATTGATGAGATACATACACTTGTAGGCGCTGGTGGTGGTGAAGGTGCAATGGATGCTGCAAATATTCTAAAACCTGCATTAGCCCGTGGTGAATTGCGTGCAATCGGAGCAACAACGTTAAACGAGTATCAGAAATATCTGGAAAAAGATAAAGCGCTGGAACGCCGTTTCCAAAAAGTAGTCGTTGATGAACCTGATACCCAGGATGCAATTTCTATTTTAAGAGGATTAAAAGAAAGATATGAAACACACCATAAGGTGAGAATCCGTGATGAGGCAATTATTGCCGCAGTCGAACTCTCACAACGCTATATCAGTGACCGTTTCCTTCCGGATAAAGCAATTGACTTAATGGATGAAGCCGCTTCTAAACTGCGTTTAGAGATGGACAGTGTACCAGAAAATGTAGATGAGCTGGATCGTAAGATTATGCAGCTGGAAATTGAAAGAGAAGCAATCAGAAGAGAAAATGATGATAAAAAAGTAAAATCTCTTGGAGAAGAAATCGCTAATCTTTCTGCTGAACGGGATGAACTGAAAGCAAAATGGCAAGGAGAGAAAGATGTCGTTGACGGCATTAATACCGAGTTGGAGCAGATAGAAAACTATAAACTGGAAGCTGATCAGGCAGAACGTGCGGGTGATTACGGAAAGGTTGCGGAGATCCGTTATGGTAAAATCAAAGAGGCGCAGGATAAAGTAGAAAAATTAAAAGTAGTATTGGAAAGTCAGCAGGGTGAAGGCCGTATGCTGAAAGAAGAAGTTACTGCTGATGATATTGCAGGTGTTGTAGCCCGCTGGACAGGAATTCCGGTAACGAAATTAGTATCCAGTGAGCGTGAAAAACTTTTAAACCTGGAAGATGAGCTGCATAAACGTGTAGCAGGACAGGATGAAGCGATTGAAGCCATATCTGATGCCATACGCCGCTCCCGTGCTGGTTTACAGGATAAACGTAAGCCTATTGGGTCATTTATTTTCTTAGGTACAACCGGTGTCGGTAAAACAGAGTTAGCTAAAGCACTGGCAGAATTCCTGTTCAACGATGATAACGCGTTAACAAGAATTGATATGAGTGAATATCAGGAAAGACATTCTGTTTCCAGGTTAATTGGGGCGCCTCCGGGATATGTGGGTTATGATGAAGGTGGCCAGCTTACTGAAGCTGTTCGCCGTAAACCTTACTCGGTTGTATTGCTGGATGAAATTGAAAAAGCACACCCTGATGTGTTTAACATTTTACTGCAAGTACTCGATGACGGACGTTTAACAGATAATAAAGGAAGACTCGTTAACTTCAAGAATACGATTATCATCATGACTTCTAATATTGGTTCTCATTTGATACAAGAGAACTTTAAGGAGCTGGATGATGCAAATAGAGATGAGGTGATTGCGAAAACCAAGAATGAACTGTTTGAATTATTGAAGCAGACGATCAGACCTGAGTTCCTGAACAGGATTGATGAATTGATCATGTTTACTCCTTTAAACCGTAGTGAGGTAAGAAATATCGCAGAACTACAGTTCAGACATGTTCAGGATACACTTGCTGAAATGGGTGTTGAAATTGAAGCGACCCCTGAAGCATTGGACTGGCTGGCAGAACTGGGTTATGATCCGCAGTTTGGGGCCCGTCCTTTAAAAAGAGTCATTCAGAAACGTGTGTTGAATGAGCTATCTAAAGAAATACTGGCTGGAAAAATTGATAAAGACAGTAAAATAAAACTGGATATGTTTGATAACAAGTTTGTATTTCTGAATAATAAGAAGGAAACACCTGCTTCTTAATACACAACCAACTAAACATGCTGGTCAGCTCGTTATCGCCATCAGGCGATTTAAGAAATAGCTGATCAGCATGTTTTTTTTGCTAAATTGCAATCTCAATTGATTTAAGCAGCTGAATAGTAAAATGGACAAAATAGAGATTCACAAGGAAGCATATGCTACTAATTTCATCTATTTATTAAAATGTCTGACTGGAATTATCATTTGTTACGCACTCTACAGCTATTTCCCTCAATACCCATTTTACTGGTCACTGGTTTCTGTAGCCGTATCTCTATCTCCTGACAACAGCAATACACTTGCTTATGACCGCATGAAAGCCAATATGATTGGCTGTGTTGCGGGTATTTGTCTCTATCCACTACATACTTCGAACCTGGTAATCTTATGCCTGGGTGTCGCATTAACTATCTTTATTGGCATCGCCCTTCGCATGACCAATACCTTAAAAAGCGCTTTAGCCGCTGTAGTCATTATCACACTTCAGGAAGAACAGGAAAAACACTGGTATGTAGCTTTAGAAAGGGTTTCATGTGTAGTAACTGGCTGCATTGTAGCACTTGGTGTCACACTATTGTTTAATCTGCTCATTAGCAGGAAATATTTAAAACAATAACGCAAAATTTCGCTTTATACAAAAGAAAGGGCTTGAACTTATCTTTTATAAGACAAATACGTTCCAATTAAAAGCGAAAATTGAACAAAAGCCATTATTCAATAATTTTTGTTCAGCAATCCGTGTCATATAGCTCTTTTTTATAACCATTAATTCAAAAACCTATTGTTTACAATGGCTCAATAACCTTAAAGATGAAAATAGCTTATATATCGACTTATCCTCCGCGCGAATGTGGTATCGCTACATTCAACAATAATCTTTTAAAAGCAATCGGTCACCATACAGAAGCTGTTTCCAAAGACAGCTTTGTTGTGGCAATGACAGATACTGAAGATTTGACTACTTACGAATATCCTCCGGAAGTTCAGTTTATCATCAGACAAGAGAATCAAAAAGATTATATCAGAGCAGCCGATTATATCAATACAAGCTTAACCGACGTTTGTATATTAGAACATGAATTTGGCATTTACGGGGGTGATAATGGCGTATATATCTTACCGCTGATTGCCCGTCTACAAAAACCCCTCATTACCATTCTCCATACCATCCTTAAAGATCCGTCTTATATGCAATTGACCATCATCAGGGAAATTGCAAAGTATTCATCGAAAATTGTGGTGATGAGTAACAGGGCAGTACATTTTCTGACCAGTATATACGGCATAGCAGAAGATAAAATAAAGCTTATTGAACATGGGGTACCTGATCTGGAGCCGAAAATTGAAAACGAGATCAAGAACTCCCCTGCTTTCAAAAACAGGAAAGTATTGTTCACATTTGGGTTGATTAGCCGGAATAAGGGACTTGAAACAGTAATTGAGGCGTTGCCTAAAATAGCCGCTAAAAATCCGGATGTGTTATATGCGATCTTAGGAACTACACATCCCGGTGTAATCAGAAATTCCGGAGAAGAATACAGAGACAGCCTGAAACGTCTGGCGAAAAAACTAAATGTTGAAAATCATCTGATCTTCATTAATAAGTTTGTCTCAGAAGATGAATTATATGATTACCTCACCGCGGCAGATATGTATATTACTCCTTATCTGAACGAGGCGCAAATTACAAGTGGTACCCTATCTTATGCAATAGGCGCGGGCGCGGCAGTTATCTCTACTCCCTACTGGCACGCACAGGAATTATTAGCAGAAAACCGCGGAAAACTGTTTGATTTCAAAGATTCAGATGCCCTGGCAGGGATTGTCAATGACCTCTTTGCCAATCAGCAGCAACTTAAAGAACTCAAAGAAAACGCTTATAACTATGGGTTACACCTGCGCTGGCCAAGTACTGGTAACGTATTTATTGAAACCTTAAATGAGGCGATATCAAATGCAAACCAGGCAAAAGAAGAAATTAAACCTATTATAGATCCGGATATGATGCCTGCATTTAGCATGGCACATATCAAACGCTTAACAGACGATACCGGAATTGTTCAACATGCTAAGTATGGCATTCCTAATTTGAAAGAAGGTTATTGTCTGGATGACAATGCACGCGCATTGATTATGGTCATCCTGGCCTGGCAGCAAAACAAGAGTAAAACAGCGCTGGAATTGCTACCTGTTTACCTGAGTTATATTCAATACATGCAGTGTGACGATGGAAATTTCAGAAATTTCCTGAGCTTTAAAAGAGAGTATCTGGATGAAGTTGGTTCTGAGGATTCCTTTGGCAGGACAATCTGGGCATTGGGTTATCTGATTAATAACGCGCCAAATAATTCTTACAGAGAGTTTGCGACCGAATTATTCATCAAATCTATCCCTCATTTTGCCAAGCTTAAACACTTAAGAGGATTGGCAAATACCATGATTGGTTTAAGCAGTTTCTTAAAAGCTCACCCGAATGATGAACATATTAAAAACGAGCTGAATAAACTGGCCATTCCTTTAAAAGCTTCTTATCAGGCACACCGGGCAGATCAGTGGAACTGGTTTGAGGAGAAGATGACCTATGACAATGCCATTTTACCTTTAGCATTACTTTGTCATTATGAAACCACACATGATCAGGATTCTCTGGCTATCGGACTCGAAAGTATGGAATTCCTGACTTCTAAAACATTGGATAAAGGTTATTTGAACCCTGTCGGTAATGATGGCTGGTTATTCAAAGACACTAAGGAGATGGCACAGTATGATCAGCAGGCCATAGAAACCATGGCTATCGTGCTCTTGTATTTCAAGGCTTATGAGATTACGCATGACCTGAAATATATCCGTCAGATGTATTTAAGCTATCAGTGGTTTTTAGGAGAAAATAGTCTAAGATTGCCACTGTACGATTATGAAACCAAGGGTTGCGGTGACGGATTGCAGAATTATGGTGTCAATAGAAATCAGGGGGCTGAGAGTACATTAGCTTATTGGATATCCCATCTGGTAATCTTGAAATCACTTGAATTCGAGTATGAATACAGTGTTAAACCAGATTCTATACTTGCTAAACAGGAGGCTATTTAATGAAAGTTGCTGTATTATCACCCGTCGCCTGGAGAACTCCGCCCCGTCATTATGGCCCCTGGGAGCAAATGGCATCTAATTTAACGGAAGGTTTGCATGATGCCGGAATTGAGGTTATTTTATTTGCCACTGGCGATTCTATCACCTCAGCCGAATTAAGAAGTGTGGTGAAGACAGGTTATGAGGAAGATCGCCATCAGGATGCAAAAGTTATTGAGTGCCTTCATATCAGTAACCTGATGGAGCAGTCAGATGATTTTGATTTAATTCACAATCATTTTGACTTCCTGCCTTTAAGTTATTCCGGGTTAATCAGAACTCCGGTGTTAACTACTATTCATGGTTTTTCATCAGAAAAAATTGTGAAGGTTTACCAGAAATATAACCGGCATAACCATTATGTTTCTATCAGCAATGCAAACCGTCATCCATCGCTCAATTATTTGGGTACAGTATACAATGGTTTAGTTACGCAGGATTTTCAGTTTAATGACACTCCAGATGATTACCTTTTGTTCTTCGGAAGGATTCATCCGGATAAAGGAACGGCTGAAGCTATACAGATTGCTATAAAGAGTAAAAAAAGACTTTTAATCGCCGGGATTATTCAGGATGAACGTTATTATAAAGAAGCGGTTGAGCCTTATTTAAATGAAGAGATTGTATTTTTAGGTTCTGCCGGCCCTGATCAGCGCAACGAACTTTTGAAAGGTGCCTTAGCATTGCTTCATCCAATTAATTTCGCTGAACCTTTCGGTTTAAGTGTAGCAGAAGCGATGCTGTGTGGAACTCCTGTTATTGCTTTTAATAAAGGCTCCATGCCAGAACTCATCGAACATGGAAAAACAGGTTTCCTGGTAGAGAATGTGGAGGAAGCAGTTGCTGCGGTAGCTAAAATCTCTAAATTGAAAAGAATGGATTGCCACAAATGGGCGAAACGTAAGTTTTCCAAAGAGAAAATGGTAGAGGACTACCTTAGCCTCTACCAGCAAATTTTATAACTTTTCTTCACGTTTACTTTCATCTCTATCATCATCCAGTGTTTTACTTTCACTCGCTGAGCTTAATAGCTTGGCGAGCAACAACTCAATTTTAACCGAAGCAAACGAAGAGCAGTAATCTGATAATCCGTAAGGGATGATCAATTCGCCATTGTGAATGATTGAGCCACATGAATATAATACATTCGGGACATATCCTTCTCTTTCATCATTATTAGGGATAACCAGAGGCTCTGTAAGCCTGCCAATCTCTATAGAAGGGTCTTCCAGGTCTAATAAGCTTGCACCCAGACAATAGCGGCGCATTGGCCCTACCCCGTGTGTAATCACTAACCAGCCAGCTTCTGTTTCTATTGGAGATCCGCAATTCCCAATCTGAATAAATTCCCATGGAAACTGAGGCTGCTGCAATTTTACAGGATGATCCCATACGGTAAGTTTATCTGAATACATCAGATAGTTGTTCCATCCGTCAATTCTTGACATCATGGCGTATTTGCCATTAATTTTTCTTGGAAACAAGGCTAAGTTTTTATTCTGTGCACCTGCCCCATGGAGTGGACTCACTTTAAAGTCGTAAAAATCTGTTGTTTGTAAGAGTTTAGGTAAGATCATAGCGCCATCAAATGCAGTATATGTTGCGTAATAGATCACCGATCCATCTTCTCTAATAAATCTGACAAACCGTGCATCCTCTATCCCTTTACGTTCAAATTCCGAGATAGGAAAAATAACACGGTCTGAGATATCAGTATCTCTTGAAAAACTAATCTCATGATAAGTATCAGAAAGCCAGAGTATCTTATCATATTCCAGTTTCTTTAAATCATCGGTCTGAAGATTTTTGGAATCGACGATTACTCTTCTTAAAATGGCGTAATCGAACTTCTCTTCTAATTTCAAGCCTACCTCATCCAGGATATTGAGATCAATCATGGCATCCGCAGCTCTTTTGAAAAAGAGTTTTTTATTGTATACCGCATTGCGCACTACTTCTGCCTCATCAATATAATTTCCGGAAGGATTTACGGTTATATTTCCATTAGAGTCTATTAAAGCTCTTCTGAAGACAACAGAAGATATATGACCTTCTCCTACTGCTCTGAAACTGATGATTAACCTTTTCTCTCCCTCTACTAATTCTGACTGATCAGGATCTTCTACAACAGATGGATTAAAAAAGGCAGCAGATTCTATAGAATATTCGTGTGTGAAATAGGATCCTAATAAAAGCCGCTGATATTTACTCAGTGATTCATAATCGATCTCCATTTCCTCTATGGTGTGCTTAATCTGTTTGCAATGACGCGCAAGAATTTTGGTAATATTCCGGTGTCTTTTGGAATACTCCTGTAAAATAGGAGAAATCAACCCAAATACTTCCTGGTCTGATAGGGTTAAAACCCGCTTGATTACTTCTTTAGCCCTATCCTCACCATTAAAAAAAAACCTGGCTATTACACGTTTTGGATCAGGATATACTTTTATCGGTTTGCGCTCTATTAATAGTCTCATAATTAAATAACGTTTTAAACAGACATAAAGGTTTAATGAATTTAGTTTTTTTTTATCAGAAAGAGGTTTTGTTGGTTATTTATTTAATAATACGTGCCACATTCGTGCCAGAGCAAAGTGAATCTGACCCAAAAACTGACAGAAATGGCATTAAAAAAACTGACATTCTAACAAAGAAAGTCAAACTGTCTTGCTAATTTTAATGTTAATTTAATGTGAGCATTTTGTTAATTGTCATCACAAAATAATAAAGGGAAACCTAAAACATTTTATCTTACTATCCGATAAGCATTTACAAAAAACCGCATTTCCAGATTGTATGCTAAACATTTCTTTGGCACCGGTATTGACTATATGACAAACATAGTCAGATACTAAAAACAAAAATTCTGGCTTTGTATAAATTAAAAAGCAACAAAATGAAAAAATTATTATTATCATTAATCGCAGTTTCAGCATTAGCATTCACAACTCAAGCTCAAACTGAAAAAGGTAAATTCATGTTAGGTGGTAACGTTGAATTTGATTCAAACAAACCAAATGGTGCAAGCAAAACAAACACAATCTTTAATATCGTTCCAAGTGTAGGTTACTTCGTAACTGATAATTTAGCAATTGGTACTGGCGTAGGTTTTGAGTCTTCTAAAATTCATACAGATGCACTTGGTAATGTTGCAGGTTTCACTACAAAAAAACAAGCATTTGTAGTTGCTCCATTCGCACGTTACTACAAAGGTATCAATGAGCAATTTAAATTCTTCGGACAATTATCTGTTCCTATGGCATTTGGTAATACTAAAGTTGGTGACAACGACGGAAATAACTATGCAAAAACATCTAAATATAATAATGTAGGTGTTGCTCTATCTCCAGGTTTTGCATTCTTCCCAAGCAAAAAATTCGGTATCGAATTCTCTGTTAAAGGTATTAGCTACAACGACAATACTTTGAAAAATGACAACGGTGATAAAATCGGTGGAAACAAAGATTTCAACATTGGCGCAAACTTCTTCGCTCCAAAAATCGGTGTTCAGTTCTACTTATAGTATGTAGATACTCTACACAACTTTTTACACAAAAAAGGCCAGACAATATTGTCTGGCCTTTTTTGCTTTTAATAATAAAATTGTCAGTTGATTTCCTAATTTAGCAAACAACACATAAAATCTCTGAATGAAACATTACATCCTATCCTTAACTGCTGCTGCACTATTTTTAAGCGCCGGCTGCCAGTCCAAATCTCAAAACAAAAAAGAAGAAACTAAAGACAGTTCTGCTGTTACTGTAACCAAAACTTCCAACGAACCTGCTGCCCCAAATAAAGCCGTAGATATATCAAAGATCAAAGTTGCTGATGCCAAAACAATCCTGGCGCGTAAACAAGTTCCTGTATTATGTTATCATCAGATTCGTGATTGGCGACCTAAAGATTCCAAAGCAGCTAAAGATTATATTATTCCAATAGATGTATTTAAAGGCCATATGAAAATGTTGGCAGATAGTGGTTATCACACGATCCTGCTTGATCAATTATATGACTATCTGAATAATGGTACACCGTTGCCATCAAAACCAATTTTACTGACTTTTGATGACACCGATCTGGATCAGTATACAATTGCTGAGCCTACAATGAGAAAATATGGTTTCAAAGGTGCTTTCTTCGTCATGACTGTTTCTTTGGGCAGACCAAATTACATGAGCAAAGCACAAGTTAAAGATCTTTCAGATAAAGGAAATGATATTGGTTCTCATACCTGGGATCACCATAACGTGAAAAAGTATCAAGGTAAAGACTGGGAAATCCAGATTGATAAACCGACTAAGACATTACAGGAAATTACTGGTAAAAACATTCACCATTTCGCTTACCCATTTGGTTTATGGAATCCGGAGGCTATTCCTGAATTGAAAAAAAGAGGATTCAAGAGTGCATTTATTCTATCTACCAAACGTGATGAAAAAGATCCGCTGTTTACGATCAGAAGGATTATCGCTAGTGGTTACTGGACACCAAAAACATTAAGCAATAGCATTAAAAATAGCTTTTAACAATTAATTTGTTGACTGGAAAAGCCCAATTTGTAATGTTATAAATCGAGCTTTTCCAGTCAACAAATTAATTGCCCACTTAAATTTTATTTCTCAATAGTTCAAATTCCTAAAAACTATTTCATACTATTAAATTTGAAACTTACACCAACGAGAATATATCGTTGCAAATTGGAATATTTTAATGTCTGTTTATAAGTTGGACCAAGAAAGTCATTATTATATTTAAACGTGTTAAAAACATCATACACTTGAATCCAGCATGTACCAAGCTTCTTAAAAATATCTTTTGATAATTCAAAATTTGTTGCAAAAGCTATACTGGAATTTATATTTTTACTCAGATTGATCAAAGGGAAAAGATTCGCTTTTATATTAAAAATGTTCGCTGATAATTTACTAGACAGAGTTATATTGAGAGAATTAGAACTATAAACATCAGTATAATATTTAGTAAATGAAGCACTTAATGTTGATGATTGAGACAAAACAGATGTAATTAACCTATTATTATAAGATAGGGATTGATTCACAACATAACTTCTATTTACTAATAGTTCTTGATTAGTGACAACTGGACTCTCCTCATAATTTAATTTTATAAAGTAATTTAAAGTTCGTCCATTTGAAAAATAACGATTTAAGGAAAATGATAGATCTGTAGTTATTGCATTGCCAATATTATCAACCTGAGTTTCCTGGATAACTGAAGAAGAACTATTTACAATGTACCCCAATTTATTTTTATATAAATCAAATCCTCCCGAAAAAGAAAGATCCAAGGAATCGGATTTCTTTAGATTATATATTACTTCTATTCTTTTTCTAACCTCTGACTTCAAATACGGATTGCCTTTAAACTGACTTACTAGACCAAAGGATGAATTAATACCAGTTAAATTATTAACCGATTGTTCATCAACTGATTGATTATAAGAAAAAGACAAATTCTTTTTACTGTTTATTGCATAATTGACATTCATTTTGGCTATCAAATTAGTAAAAACTCTATTATTTGAAATACCAACCACCTCAACTTGTCTTAAATTAATATTAATACCAACAGATGCATCGAAATTTATCTTTTTAAAAGATTTATGATACTTACCTCCAAAATCAATATATTTATTATTTATCTTAATGGGGTCGCGAAGGAAATTAATTGTAGTATCACTCTCAACATTTGAATGATAATCCAGTATATTTCTTTTAAAAGCTGAAATAAAACTGAAATAAGAGTTATCCCCCATAGGCTCAGTTAAAGTGGATTCTATGGACAAAGCTTTGCTGAATACATTTCGGTTTCCATTAATGAAGTATCGACCTGGCAGAACTCCACTTACACTCAAAATATCATTAGACTCTGTTGTTTTATAGTTATTTATCTTATAAAGATATCGAAATCCTATTGTTCTTCCTTTTTTACTAAATGATCTCCAGTTATATTTGAAATTTGTAATTAATTGAAGCGTTCCCTTCTCATTTCTCTTATACATCTGAGACAATGTTCTGATTTCAGCTTTTTGAATATCATACTCAGTTGAATCTAAAATGTTATTGTTTTTGTAATTAAGAGATTGATGGAAAGAAAATGTACTCAGAGAATCCATTTTATATTCTATTCCCAATAGTGTTTCATCTAAAAGGAACATTTTATCCCTCAAGCTACTTGACGTTTTTGAGTTTTGAGATATAGTTTCCTCCTCTCTTTCGGTTAAAGCCTTATAATCTTTATCTGTTAAAGCTCCTTTTACAGATGTAGAAAGAATAAGTTTCTTAAACGTTCTTTCATAAGTAACCTTCCCGGATTTATACTTTACATTATTAGTATTAGTCGAAAAATTCACAACTGGTTCATTAATTATATTGTCATTAGCATTCACATTATTAGAATTCATAAAAAAAGAAAACTGTTCATTTTTATTATATAAATATAAATTACCTTGGAATAAGTATCTTTCAGAGCTCCCAGCTGATATGTTTACGTTACCAAACTTTCCTTTGTTATACTTTTCTTTGAGTGTAAAATTTAATTTTATGTCAGGTTTTGTAATGATTGTATTAGTAACAGAATCAATATTCGTAGATATGATTTCAATATTCTTCATAGTTAATGCGGGTAAGATTTTATAAATACCCATATTATTTTTTCCAAAAAAATCTTTTCCATTAACTTTAATCCCAGAAACTATATTTCCTTTATACCACAATTGACTTTTACTATCAACCGAAAGACCAGAAGTATAAAATAATTCTTCAACCATTTTTGAACGGTCAAAATTTTCATTAGATAAATCAATCCTAACGGTATCCCGATATTTTTTCGTTGACTTTATCTCAACAGTTTTCAACATATTATTAAGCGGTTGCAACTCGAAAACCTCATTTCCCCGTTTACTTCTTAGATTTTTCAAATCATAAACGATCAAAGATTTGTAGTTTAATCCTGATATAACAACCCTTGTGCATAGATTAAGTAAACTAAGAGGAATTGCAAATACCCCAGCTGTATCTGAATTAGCACGTAAGATTTTTAAGGAATCTTTATAAAAAAATATGTCAGCGTATTCAATCTTAAGCCCAGTTTGACCATCGATAATCCTTCCCTTAATTTCACTATTCTGTCCCCAACAATCTCCATAAAAAAGAAGAACAACAAGAATCAACACAAAAAAACATTTCAACAAAATAAAATTACCGTAATAAAAAAATAAATAAACTTAAAAATTATATCAAATTAACTGAAAACCAGCTATTAGCAATATAAAACTATTAGTAATAAATAAAAAATAAATTTAAAAACATTTGATTTCTTAATTAATTTCATATTTTCAAATATATTAATTTATATTTGCAATTATAATTATAAATTTCTTTTATTATGATTTAAAATCAAACTAAAAGATAATAAACAAATAGCAATTGATATTGGATCCAAGAGACACACATTACCAAATTTTTAATTACTAAAGATCAAATGAGAAAAATTTACTTATTACTATTACTTACTGTTTTGTGTTTAACCGGGTATACACAAACATTAACTGGACCATCTGTATCCTACACCGGATCAACGATTGAGTTAACAATTTCCGGTGAGACTGCTACTTCCCATTGTCTTAACTACCCTCTTTTTAACCCTACAGAAACTACAACAGCATCTCCTTTTGAAAGTATTGGAACTTCTGCAAATCCAAGCTATGTACAAGGAACAAATCTTTGGAATGCTAGTACAAAAAATCCTACTAAACTGACCATGACAGTCCATAATGGCTTTTCCTATCCCATTACCGCAACCTATTATTTTACAGTTAAAATAATAGATGATAACACAGGTAGATCTTATGACACCAGACAACAGTTTACTTTAACAATTAACCCACCAATACACCCACCTACTACTTACTTTAGCAGCGAAAAAACAGGCGTTTTCTATAAAAATAATTGTGGCCCTGGGTACACTTCAGAACCATTTACATATACGATACCAGCTAGAAAATGGGCTGGATATTCACAAGCAGAAGCAGATGCTAAGGCACTAAATGATTTAAACACAACTGGACAAAGTGAAGCAAATATAAACCGTACATGTATATCTACATGTACCAGTGCACCAGGTGAAATTTATCAGCATGTTTTCAATTACAAATTCTGGCCACTTCAATCTTCAAGGCAACAGGTAAATGTTCAAGTAAATAACTTACCAGACGTAAGTTACTATTGGTATGTCGATGGTGTTTTGAGAAGAGTTGGAGATTATTCATTTTCAATTTATTGGGATTGCTCAGAAAAGCACGTAATCGAAGTAGAGGCAGTCAATCCTTGTGGAAAATCTAACAGACTTACATTTGTTAAACCTGCCAAATGCAGATAAAACCTTCCCAAATCATTATGATAAAATATCCGTTATCAAATTGATAACGGATATTTTATCATAAAAAAATTAAAACTAATCTATCTGTTTAATCGTATACTCGTTCTTGTTAAAACTAAAAGACTCGCCAACCTTCTTACCTACCAGTAACTGCCCAATCGGAGAAACTGCTGAAATCGCAAACACCTGCTGGCCATCAACTTTCAACTGCCCTGCACTAATACTGATATAAAATATCCCGTTAGAAGTATAAACCAACGCTCCATTTCTAACCACATCGCTATGAACAGCCTCTTCTAAAGAAGACAACAAAGCCAGGTTCTGCTTTGCATCCATTAACAAACTTTTATTTCTGCCAATATCCTGCTGCATCATTTCCCTTGTAGTCTCAAACTTATCACCCGCACTGCTCTTTGTATCATCATTACTTGCTTCTTGCGCCTGCTCTAAAGCAGTTTCCGCAGTATTGATCCTTTGCATGATAAAATCCATACAAGATTGATATAATTTCGCTTTTAATCCTTCCATCTTACCCATTGATCCATCTTACTTTTTCTTCCATTGGCGTACGTTTTGGTGTACGCGGTTCTTCATTATGAAAACCCATATAAAACAACCCAAAACATTTCTCATTCGGAGCCAGTTCTAAATACTCATCCATTTGAGTAATCATCCCCGGTGAACTCCAATACGCACCAATCTTCAACGCTTCTGCTGTTAATGCCATATTCTGCACCGCACACGCAAAAGCAGCGATTTCTTCCCATTCCGGAATAATATCAGGGTGCAATTGCGCATTTAACACAATAACACAACTTGACTGCACTGCTTTCTCGATGATCCCATCATATTTCTTTTGCAGGAACTGTGCCTCAGGCGTCCCCTGCTTATACAAACGCGCAAGCTCCATTCCCAGCTTACGTTTTCCTTCATTCCGGTAAACAATAAACCTCCACGGCTGCGTTAATTTATGTGTAGGCGCATAATTTGCACTTTCCAGTACCTGGGTAATCAGTGCTTCAGGAATTTCTTCCTGTGTATAACTTGGCGGGAAAATGCTCCGTCTGCGCTGTATAATAGAACTAAGTATATTTATTTCGCTTTCCATAATTGGTGCAAATTTAACAATTTTAACAGGCTCCTGCTTCATCAGGTGAATATTACAATAAATCTATGTAATTCAGACATTCAATACCATACCAGACAAAACATTTTATTAAATTATCGTTACCTTTGCGGCTTATTTTTGTGCAATATGATTTCAGTTTCTAATTTATCCCTGCGTTACGGAAAACGTACCCTATTTGAAGATGTTAACCTAAAATTCACTCCTGGCAACTGTTACGGTGTAATTGGAGCTAATGGCGCGGGTAAATCAACTTTCTTAAAAATCCTGTCTGGTGAAGTTAATCAGACCTCGGGCAGCGTAGCTTTTACGCCTGGAGAACGTATGGCGGTTTTAAAACAAAATCACCATGAATATGATGATTTCACAGTTATTGAAACCGTTATGATCGGTCATAAAGAATTATATGACATCATGAAGGAGAAAGATGCCATCTATTTGAAAGAAGATTTCTCTGACAAAGACGGTGAGCGTGCAGGTGAACTGGAAAACAGGTTCGCAGAAATGGACGGCTGGAATATGGAAAGCAATGCAGCAACCATGTTAAGCAATCTTGGAATTAAAGAAGAATTCCACCACAAACAAATCACTGAATTAGACGGTAAACAAAAAGTACGTGTGTTACTTGCACAAGCCCTTTTTGGTAACCCTGACATTCTGTTACTGGATGAGCCAACGAATGACCTGGATATAGAAACTATCGCCTGGTTAGAAAACTTCCTGGCTGACTATCAGAGCACAGTATTGGTTGTATCTCACGATAGACACTTTTTAGATGCTGTATGTACGCATATCGTGGATATTGACTTTAGCAAAATGACTACTTACTCTGGTAACTATACATTCTGGTATGAGTCAAGTCAGCTTGCCTTAAAACAACGTGGTGATCAAAACAAAAAATTAGAAGAAAAAGTAAAGGAACTACAGGAATTTATCCAGCGTTTCAGTGCGAATGCTTCCAAATCAAAACAGGCTACTTCCCGTAAGAAAGCCCTTGATAAAATTGACCTGACTGAGATTAAACCATCCAGCCGTAAATACCCTGCAATTATGTTTAACAACGTAGGTGGCAGAGAAGCTGGTGATCAGATCCTTCAGGTAGAAAACCTTTCACTAACCAGTCATGGAGAAGTCTTGTTTAAAGGCGTAAACTTCATGGTGAATAAAGGCGATAAAATCGCTGTTGTTTCTCAGAACAGTTTAGCAACTACTGCTTTTTACAACGTATTAACAGGTCGTGATAAAAACTATACCGGAGAATTCAAATATGGTGTAACTATCAATACTGCTGATATTCCTAATGATAACTCTTCTTATTTCGAAGGAAAAGATATGAACCTGGTTGACTGGTTAAGAGAATACTCTGATACAGACAAAGACGAGCAGTTTGTAAGAAGCTTCCTTGGCAGAATGCTGTTCTCTGGAGAAGAAGTATTAAAGAACTGTAAAGTACTGTCAGGTGGTGAGAAAATGCGTTGTATGTTCTCTCAGATGATGCTAAGACAAGCTAACTTGTTATTATTTGATGAGCCAACGAATCACCTGGATCTGGAGTCAATCACCGCATTGAACAACGGACTTAAAGATTTCAAAGGAACTGTTTTATTTACCTCACGAGATCATGCATTAACTGAATCAGTAGCAACCAGAGTTATCGAATTGACACCTAATGGATCAATTGATAAAATGATGAGCTATGATGATTATATCAACAGTGAAGACGTAGCACAGATCAGAGCTGAATTGTATAAATAAGCTTGTAATCTGATTATATAAAAAAGGGGTAACTGAAATTTCAGCTACCCCTTTTTACATTTATACTGTAACCTGGTTAAGAAGCAGGCGTAACTACCTTTTTTTTATTAAAGCTTTTCTGTAAACTATTGTACAGATTCCTCGCTGTATAACGTCCCGGATCAATAATCCTTCTGATCGTATAAATCGGATTCACCTCGTCCATTGGCGTAGACAAAATGAACGCCGCCTTAAACCCATGCTCTTTTAATTTGTGCAGGTTAGCTGCTTTGAAAACTCCATAAGGATAAGCGAAGTACTCCACCTTTTTCCCTGTAATTTTCTCTAAAGTCTGCGTAGGCTTATCGATCTGGATATCCCAGTCTTCATCAGTAAACTGCGCAAAATTCTTGTGGTTCCAGGTATGACTGGCTATCACATGTCCATCATCCGACAGCTCTTTAATCTGCGCTTTGCTCATATATCTTGGTCTGCCGATAGATACAGTCATAATAAAAAACACGCCTTTAAAGCCATGCTTCTTTAATTCCGCAGCACCGACAGTATATTGATCCAGATCCGTATCATCAAAAGAAATCATGATCGGTTTTGAAGGCAGTTTAGTACCATAATTTAAATAATCATACAGTTGATCAGGTAAAATAGTATGATAACCACTATCTGCCAGCATTTTCATATGATCTCTAAAATTAGCAGGGGGAATAATATCGTCATGTGCTCTTTGGGAATCTGAAGCTTTCCAGTCCCTGATCTGATGGTAACATAACACAGGAACTTCTTTACGTGAAAGAATCGTTTTAGCATCTGCCGGAGAAGATTTCACAGGAGTTGTTGATTGCTCAGCACCGATTACAGTGTCCTTTGCAGTTTTAGCTATTTGTTGTTTAGTATCAGAATGACAGGCGAAAAGAAACAAGGAAAGAAAGAGGAATAATGAATTGGGGTATGTTTTCATGGACACAAAAATAAATATATTTTACGAACAGTGTTAAAATTACCAAACACCTTATCCTAAAAATTGTTAAATTTAAGTATGGAAAATGAAGAAATCAAAAGAATACTGGAAACAGTGGAACAACAAGTAAGCTCTTCTATTCTTGGAGGAATGGAAGAAGCTTATGAAGAGCTGGAGCGTCTGGGTTATATCCTTATTCATCCGGATAGCGCCCATCCCTCTGCAACAATTACGCAAAAGGGAGAAGATTTCCTGGAGAATTACTAACCCGGAGCAAAAAAGGAAGGTCTGAATGAATAAAAATCTGATCAGACCTTCTTTATTATTTGCTTGTCTGAAGCAGCCATTGCTTATATTTCCCCTCGAGGAAACCAGATAAATCAGCCATATATCCTGCTGTCTTCACCGTAAAATGATCTCCAGGATAATACTTAAAAAGCAAATCTGCCTGTACCGCTTTCATTTCATCATTCATTAATCTGACTGGATAATTCAGCATAAAATTATCCTCATCCCCTATCGATATTCGTATTTTTCCATTCAGGTCTTTACTTAAATCTTTCCAGTTCTCTCTCAGGTATAAAGAAATATCATACTTTTTCCAATTTTCAACAGTATGCTGATTGATCACCCCCGTTTGAGGATCACAAATTGACTCCGGTAATCCATCATTCCCTTTTTTACTAAATACAGCTTCAAAAGAATGTTGCTGTTCCCCCCTTGAAATCACATTTTCCACCTGGTACATTTCTTTCAAATAAGAAAAAGGGAATCTGCCAGCCACCGTTCCACCCGGATTGATCTGCCCCTTAGCATCATAAAACAGATTACTATCTTTATATAAGTTCACATTCAGAAACTTACGGAAATCCACATAATCAGGACTGCTGGAAGCGGTAGCTAAAAACAGCTTCGGATAATGTGTTTGTAACCATAAAACAGACCAGCCACCACTGCTATGCCCCGTCAACATCCTTGCTCCATTGCAGCGGTACTTCTTTTCCAGCAATGGAATAAATTCCTGAGTTAATGCATCTCCCCAGGGGCCATTATTATCACTATTCGCATAAGCAGAATGTCCTAAAGCACAATTGCCATCCAAAAATACCCGGATAACAGGTGTAGTACCAATTACTGAAGGCAATTTACCCTGTACAGACATATAGTGATGATCAGCTCCAAAACCGGTCACCACAAACAGTACAGGAAATTTAGCCGAAGGATTTTTATAATATTCAGCAGGCAACTGAACAGCTGCATCTAAAGTAAATTTCTTCTGATAAAAATCACTCAATAACCTGGAAGGAGCCTTAAACTCTTTAATAAATTCCGTTTCCTGAAATACAAGTTCAGGAACCACCTGATCGGCCAATAACGTAAAAGACTGCTTTAAGTCTTTACCTATTACTATTTTTTGTGGTTGACTAAAGATATTCCCAGGGCTCGCTGCAATAGCTCTTCCACCCAAATTTAAGTCCCATACTGCCTGAACATAGTAAGTTCCACGCTCCATTTCTGAAGGGAGCACAGGATAAGCGGTTGCCAGATCGTCAATAACAATACTTTCCCCTGGTTTGATCCCTTTAACCTCTACAGCAAAACAATTTAATGTTTCAATACCAATAGATGCAGTTAAGGGTTCAGGATTATTTTTTGATAAGTAGAGGAAAACCTTTCCTGTAAAGGGCCGATTTAATGAAGCAGGGGAATAAGCCACTTTAAATTGCTGTGAAAAACTATTTAAAGTAAAAACCAGAAATAAAGATAGTAAGCAGCATATCTTTTTGATCATAACGATTTAGAGAATTGATTAAACCCCTAATATACGCGTACGATCCGATATTAAAATTTAAAAGCACCGTAACAGGGTGATGAATCCCGTTACAGGTGCTTACCTATTAACTAAATAATGAAGATCAAATATAATACTAACGCAACACAATTGCAACTATATTGCATTAATAACATAAGCCCGTAACCAATTTATTACGAACGCAGGCTACTGAACAATAATTACTGAATTACTTTTTCAAAAGGATTAGCAAATACTTCTTTGTTCTTCCGCTGAAGCTCTTCTTCTACAGTCAGCAAACAAGTATTTAAGTCCTGGTGTAATTGCTCTTTCTGAAGATCCTGCGCAATAAATACCAATTCATTCATCCGGTCACCATAATTCACATCCCAGCGGTTCTCAATTTCCTTTTTATTCTCCGTAAAATCCTGGTAATTCAATCTTTCAGATGGCAACATACTCGCCCACCATGTTCCAGCACTCTCAATCCGCAGTGATCCGCCCGCCTGTGAAAAGTTCAAAGCACGGTCTGGCATAGGCGCTAACCAAAACAACCCTTTCGTTCTGATCACATTCGGAGGAAACTGTTTAGTCAGGTAATCCCATAAACGTTCTGGATGAAAAGGTTTGGAAGAACGGAATACCGTGCTGCTGATCCCATATTCTTCAGTTTCGGGCAGATGTTCTGCATTTAGCTCTTTAATCCAGCCAGCCCCTTGTGAAGCCTCATCAAAATCAAACAAACCAGTATTTAGTATTTCTTTCAAATCAACCTTGCTAAAAGAAGTATCAATTAATCTGGCCGAAGGATTCAATTTCCGGATCACAGCTTTCAACAGCAATAAATCTTCCGCAGAAACCAGGTCTGTTTTATTCAGGATAATCACATTCGCAAACTCAATCTGATCCGTTAACAAATTGACAATAGTCCGCCTGTCTGCGGTATCATCCACCCATCCCCTGTCTACCAGTAATTCATTCGTCCCAAAATCTTTCTTAAAATTAAAACAGTCTACCACAGTTACCATTGTATCCAGTTTACTAAACTTACTTAAGTCAATATTCATGGCAAGATCCACATAACTGAAAGTTTGTGCCACCGGGACAGGCTCAGAAATCCCTGTACTTTCAATAATCAGGTAATCAAACCGGTCTTCTTTCGCAAGCTTCTCTACCTCAGCAATCAAATCTTCCCGCAGCGTGCAGCAAATACAACCATTACTCATTTCTACCAATTTCTCTTCCGTCCGGGATAACATATTTTCCCGGTGAACCGCATTCGCATCAATATTTATTTCGCCCATATCATTGACTATCAACGCCACCCGTAAGTTTTGTTTGTTATGGAGAATATGATTTAACAAAGTGGTTTTCCCACTTCCAAGAAATCCGCTGAGTACAGTTACAGGTAATAGTTTAGTCTTCATTTTATGTGTATATTTAATGCAATCAAGTTGCAAATATAGAATAAACAATATAAATGCAATATAATTGCATTTATATTTACCAGGAGATAACAATCCTTAAAACAGCGCGTTTACCTATTCAAATGCAGTAGCAAACTCTTTACACATATTCTATATGCAATAAACTTGCATATAGTACTTTTGTTAAAATTAAACAGACTCCTATAAATGATATCCATCAAATCAGTTTCACACAGTTACGGCAATGCCCACCGCATTAGCTTTAAAGACTGGGAAATCAATAATGGCGAACAATGGTTACTCTTAGGGGAATCGGGCAGCGGAAAAACGACACTGCTGCACATCCTAACCGGGATATTAAAACCAGCTGCCGGCGCAGTAAATATGGATGGTACCTCAATCTATTCCCTGTCCTCCCGCGAACTCGATCAGTTTAGAGGAAGAAATATAGGGATCATCTTTCAGCGTCCTCATTTAATCAAAAGTCTGACTATTGCAGAAAACCTGGTTATGGCCCAGAGTTTTGCCCGTCTTCCCGAAAATCTGAAAAGAGTAAACGAAGTCTTAACCTCATTAGGCATAGCGGATAAGAAAAACAGTTACCCCAGTGAATTAAGTCAGGGGCAACTGCAAAGAGTTTCTATCGCAAGGGCGGTAATCAATAAACCAGCTCTATTAATTGCTGATGAGCCGACTTCCAGTCTGGACGATAAAAATGCGCAGGCTGTGCTTGAACTATTGCTGCAACAATCCGGCTTAAATCAGGCCACATTAATTGTAGCTACCCATGATAAAAGAGTTAAAGATGCATTTACCAATACTTACGAACTAAAATGAGCCCATTAAAAATCAGCTGGAAAAGTCTATGGTCTAAACCATTATCCTCCGCATTAAATATTATGCTCATTGCCTTTGGTACGGGTATATTGACAATTTTACTTTTAGCCTCCACACAAATCGGTGAGAAACTGGATAACAATGCTAAAGACATTGACCTGGTGGTTGGTGCCAAAGGCAGTCCGCTGCAACTAATCCTGAGCAGCATTTATTATATCGACTTTCCTACCGGAAACATTCCTTTGAAAGAAGCACAGGAATTAGCGCGCAGTCCCTTTGTTAAAAAAGCTGTTCCCTTAGCGCAGGGCGATAATTACCAGGGTATCAGAATCGTGGGTACAGATAGCAATTTCGTGAGTATCTATAAACTAAAAACCAGTACAGGCAAATTCTGGAAGGCTGATTTTGAAGTCACCATAGGCTCAACCGTTGCCATCAATCAGAAACTAAAAATCGGAGATACTTTTTTCGGTGCCCATGGACTTACAGGCAGCTCAGACATTCATAAAACGCATGCCTATAAAGTAGTAGGAATTTTAGCCCCTCAGGGGAATGTCACAGACAACCTGATCCTGACAAATATTTCCAGCGTATGGAAAATGCACGAAGACCATGAAAAAGAAGAAGCCGCAGAACATCATGACCATAAAAATCACCGGCCTGATCAGACCGGTCACAGTGATGAAAAGGAAATTACAGCATTGCTCATCCAATACAGGTCTCCGATGTCTGTAGTGATGTTTCCAAGGATGGTCAATCAATCTACCAACCTGCAAGCTGCCTCCCCTGCAATGGAAAGCACCCGCTTATTCTCACTAATTGGTGTTGGTGTAGATACCTTAAAATGGTTTGCCGCCCTGATTATGCTTATCGCTGCCATCAGTGTGTTTGTCAATCTATACAACTCTCTAAAAGAAAGAAGTTATGATCTGGCCATTATGCGGACATTGGGCGCCTCCAGAAGCCAGTTATTCTGCATTGTGATTTTTGAAGGAATCCTGCTTACTTTAGCTGGTACAATTATTGGAATGGTTTTGGGACATTTAGTCCTGCAACTCATTGGAAACTATCAGGAAAGCAGTCAGGCCAGGTTAAGTGGCTTCATCCTGCTGAAAGATGAAATTTATTTATTTGTTGCCGGGCTGGCGATTGGTATATTTGCAGCTGTAATCCCTGCCTTGCAGGCTTACCGGTCAAATATCTCTAAGATATTGTCTAAAAACTAAATATGAACATACGAATGAAACCACTGCTTATTATATTTTTACTACTTTCAGGTTTTGCAGTGAAAGCTCAGCATAATCCCAATGATCAGATCAGCTCTTCTAATTGGGACGTGATCGGAGGAGTAGATTTTAAAATTGTGAAGGATACACAGATGTATGCCATTTACAATGCCGATATTAAAAAATACGCGAATAAACCATTTGAACTGGAAGGATATTTAGTCCCGATTAAAGACGGGATGAAACAAACTAAATTTATGCTTTCGACCCTTCCGATTAACCAGTGTTATTTCTGCGGGAAAAATGGCGTACCCATTATGGTGATGGTTGAGCTTGCTGAACCGATTAAATTCACCTATCAAACTATAACCATTAAAGGAACGCTGAAACTAAGCACCGGAAATGCAATGGATAATCCACCAATAGCGCTAGTGAATGCAAAGTCAATTTAACGAACATGAAAATCGATCCAACTAACATACTCAAAGAACACGCACTAAAACATACCAAACAAAGAGTTCGTGTTTTAGAAGAGATAGCTTTAGATACTGTCGCCATTTCACAACCTGAACTGGAAAAAAAGCTCGGCAAAGAAATTGACAGGGTAACACTTTACCGCATCTTAAACATTTATGAGGATAAAGGAATTCTGCACCGGATTATGGATATGAACGGAACGGCTAATTATGCAATCTGTTCTTCTTCATGCTCAGCAGAGCATCACCACGATGAACACATTCACTTTAACTGTACCACCTGCAATAAAATATACTGTCTGGATGTTGCAGTACCACATAGCACAATGCCAAAAGGGTTTACAGCTAAAACAGTAAACACAACTGCTTACGGAACCTGTGAAAAGTGTAACCTTGAAGTTAAAAAGAATTAGAAAGCCATAAAAAAAGGTGCGGAAGTTAAAACCTCCGCACCTTTTTTAGTATAACTTATCAGGATTAGTGTCCTGCGTGTCCATCAGCACCATGTGCATGACCGTGACTTAATTCTTCTTCAGTTGCTTCACGTACCGAAAGGATCTTACCACCAAAAATCAGGTTTTTACCAGCCATAGGGTGGTTCAAATCTACTGAAATAGTAGTATCATGAATAGCAGTAACACCTGCTCTGAAGTGATTTCCTTCGTTATCCTGTAAAGGAATAACATCACCTACATTAGGCAGGTCAACTTCTTTGAACATATCTTTTGGTAAGTCAGCGAAAGCTCCCGGATCTAAATCTCCGTAACCATCAGCTGCACTCAACTCAAATTTATATTCGTCACCAACATTTAATCCAGTTAAATGCTCTTCAAATTTAGGCAACATCATACCTGCACCGTATAAGAATACCAATGCATTTTGCTCATCAGCTTTTTCTACGAAAACTTGTTGTCCCTCTTCATTAGTCGTATGCAGTTCGTACGTTAATGAAACTACTGTATTGGGTTTAATACTCATTGGAATCTTATTTAGTTAATTAATTTTAATGCTTCTTCAACTGTTGTTACAGGCAGCTGACATGATTTATTTCGGCAAATATAGATTTTTGTTTCAATGCTTTGCTTATCTTTTAACAAAGGAAGTACAGAATTTGTTCCTCCTAATATAATTTTGTTTGGGATGTACCTCTCATTCAGCCCTTTCCTTACCTGGGTGATGGAATCTCCGGTTAATGCGATTTCATTAATTCCAAACACTTCATTCATCATCTGGATCGCCCAGTTCGAATAAGCAGAGCCATAAGTTTTAATTTGGGGATGCACCGCAGCGAGCATTGCATCTGCTCTTTCAGTATATCTTATCTCATCAAATAATAAGCCCATATGTTTTAAATTCTGTGCCATCACAGAGTTCGCAGCAGGAATCACATTGTCCATAATCTCATGCTTACGTGCAATCAGCGACTCCCCGTTTGCTGGCGTATAAAATAACATCGGGCTGTCCAGATCACGGAAATTGCTTAACACCCAATCCGTCAGCTTCTTTGCTTCCAATAACCAGCGGTCTTCAAAATCAGCCTCATATAAAGCTAATAATGCAGCGATAAAGAAAGCATAATCATCAAGGAAACCTGTAATCGAGGCCTTATTATGCTTATAATTCCGGTACAATCCCCCATTCTCTGCTGTCAGGTTAGCCAGAATAAAATCTGCCGCTTTTTTTGCAGCCAGGTAAAACTCTTCCCGGTCAAAGATCTGGCTGCTTTCTGCCAATGCTTTAATCATCATCGCATTCCATGCAGTCAAACACTTATCATCTAAGCCCGGATGCATTCTTTTACTCCGTACCGCCAGTAATTTCTCTTTAGCAAGGTTTAACTTCGTTGTAAACTCAGCAATTGGAATACCCTTTAATTCTGCGTATTCTTCTGGTGTATATTTTCTTAACAGAATATTAATTTCTTCCTCTTCCCAGTTCCCCTGTGCGGTCACATTGAAATAATCCGCCAGTAATGCGGCATCAGCACCCAGTATTTTTTCAAATTCCAATAAATCCCATACATAGAATTTACCTTCTACTCCTTCGCTGTCGGCATCCAATGCAGAGTAAAATAACCCTTCGGGAGAAGTCATTTCGCGTTCAATCCAGGTAATGGATTCTATAGCCACTTCTTTAAACAATTGAATACCCGAAAACTGATAAGCTTCTGCATATAAACTGATCAGCTGTGCATTATCATACAACATCTTTTCAAAGTGAGGTACGTGCCAGTTGCCATCTACCGAATACCTGGCGAAGCCTCCACCTATCTGATCATAAATCCCGCCAAAAGCCATCTTTTCCAAAGTCAGCAGCGTAGAAACATGGGTTGCGTTCTCTTTCATTAAATGACTGTAACGCAGTAAAAACTGCCAGTTATTTGGTAAGGGAAATTTAGGCGCCCTGTTATAGCCGCCGTCTATCATATCGAAATTACGTTTCCAGGGTGTAGTAATATCCTGTAAGTCTTTTTCTGTATAGGGTGTCGTTCTGATATTCGGGATAACTTTCTCTGAGTTGCGGATACCTTCAGTTAGCTGAACAGCATATTGTTCTGCTTTACCCGGTTCAGTTTGCCATAAATCAGCAACATTTAATAAAATATTGATCCAGTCTTCTTTCTTAAAATAGGTACCTCCATAAATTGGCCGCTGATCTGGTAAACAAATACAATTTAGTGGCCAGCCCCCGCTGCCAGTCATCAACTGGATAGCCAGCATATAGATCTGATCAATATCAGGTCTTTCTTCCCGGTCTACTTTTATACAAACAAAATGTTTGTTCATCACCTCTGCTACTTCATGTAACTCAAAGCTCTCCCGTTCCATTACATGGCACCAGTGGCACGCAGAATAACCAATACTGACCAGAATCAGTTTGTTTTCCTGCTTTGCTTTTGCTAACGCTTCTTCCCCCCATTCATACCAGTTTACAGGATTATAAGCATGCTGCAAAAGGTAAGGCGAAGAGGCGCGGATTAAACTATTAGGTTCCAGGTTCATATTACAAAGATAAAAACAATTCTGTACGGGCATGACACTTCTTATCCTACATCAACTGATGCGGCCGCGGTTCAAGGTATATTTGTATAACGAAAATCAACGCACGTTGTTGTTAAAATGTTTTAACACAATCGTTTTGATTACCTCAAAAAAGGAGAAATAAAATGAAGAAGTTAATTGAAAAAATCGTGGCAAAACCTGGTCAGCCAGGCATGGTGGGTGACGGGTTCAGAGTATTTAACTATATACCCGGAGCTGATATTTCTAAAAGAAGGATCAGTCCGTTTTTATTAATGGATTTTAATGCAGCATACGATTTCGGCCCTTCCGATCATATCAGAGGAGTAGATGTTCATCCACATAAAGGCTTTGAAACCGTAACCATTGCTTATCAAGGGAGCGTTGCACATCATGATAGTGCCGGGAACAGTGGAATTATCAATGCTGGTGACGTACAATGGATGACTGCCGGAGAAGGGATTTTGCATAAAGAATATCATGAAGAAAACTTTTCTAAAAGAGGGGGGCCTTTTGAAATGGTTCAATTATGGGTAAATCTTCCTAAAAAAGACAAATGTGTTCCTGCGCATTACCAGGAATTAAAAGCTGCCGGAATGGGAAAAGTTGAATTAGCGGATCAGGCAGGTACAGTGAATGTGATTGCAGGAAACTTTAATGGAGTAACCGGGCCAGCTGAAACCTATACCCCGGTAAATTTATTCGACATTCAATTGAATGAAGGTGGGGAACTGACTACTACAATAACAGCTTCGCATAATACCGCATTGTTAGTTGTGAATGGCAGTATAATCGTGAATGATGAAATCGCAACAGAACACAGTTTTGTATTATTTGAGAATTCAGGAGAGGAAATCCATATCAAGGCAAATCAGAAAAGTGTTATCTTGTTATTAAGCGGAGCACCAATTGATGAACCAATAGTAAGTTACGGCCCTTTTGTAATGAATACAGAAGAAGAAATTCATCAGGCGATAGAGGATTTCAATGCTGGCAAATTTGGTGTATTGAATTAATTATAGAAAGATATGAATGAAGAATATGTAAATCTGCCCCTGGTTAAGAATCAGGACAAGAACCGTTTCGAACTTAAAGTGGGTGATTACACCGCATTTATAGACTATAAAGAACGAAGTAAAAAGATCTGGCTCATTCATACCGAAGCACCAGAAGAACTGAAAGGCAAAGGTGCAGCAACCGCAGTGATCGAAAAGACATTAGCCTATATGGAAGAGAACGATTATAAACTGATCCCGCTATGTCCGCTGGTTGTAGCCTACCTTAAACGCCATACCGGCTGGAACCGGATATTAGATGAAAGTGTTGATCCTTTCTGATTGATCAGTAATAAGAGGCCCTTTAAAAAGGGCTTCTTATTTTAATTCGTTGCACCCCCATTTACCAGTAAATGCTGCCCGGAAACAAACGAAGAAAGCCCGCTTGCAAAGAACTCAGCAAGATTAGCCACATCTTCAACTTCAGCCAGTCTGCCCATCGGACAGCTATCCACCAATTGTTTTCTCAACTCAGGATAACTATCTGCCTCCGCAAAAATACCCGATTTATCCACCGCAAAAGGAATGATAGAATTTACAGTTACCCCCCTGTGCCCTATTTCTTTAGAAAGCACATCTACCAAGTAACGTGGTGTACTTTTACTTCCTCCATAAATAGCCATTCCTTGTACCGGAAATGCAGTTGTGCTGGAAGCAATATAAATGATCCTGCCATTGTCCGACACATGTTTGGCCGCCTGCTGCATCGTAAAATAACTACCTTTAGTATTGATCGCAAACAACCTGTCGAACTGCTCTTCCGTGAAATCAAGTACTGGCATTTCCACCATTTCTATTCCTGCATTGGCTACCACAATATCAATTTTGCCAAAGGCTGTAATGGCTTCAGCGAATAATCTTTCCAGCTCTGCCACTTTGCTCACATCAGCTTTAACTGCTATTACCTTAACACCCATTGCTTTTATACTGCTAACTACCTCATCCGCAGAGGATTTGTCTCTTGAATAGTTGAGCACAATATCAGCCCCTAATGCCGCATAACGTTCTGCTATAGCTTTACCTAAACCTCTTGCCGAGCCTGTGATTAAGGCTACTTTATTTTTTAAATCGTACATACTCATCAATGATATAATCGTTAAGAAAAAGAACTAAGCCATTCCGCCATTAGCACCAATATTCTGTGCATTAATCCATTTCGCTTCATCACTTGCCAGGAATACAACCAGTTTTGCGATATCGTCAGGCTCACCGATCCTGTTGAAAGGAGAAAGAGAAGCTAACCTGTCAATTACCTCCTGAGGTTTGCCTTTTGTAAACAGTTCCGTATTGGTCGGACCTGGAGAAATTGAGTTTACATTAATCCCGCGACTTCCTGCTTCCTTAGAAAATACACGGGTTAATTGTTCTACAGCTGCTTTAGTTGCTACATAAGTCGCATAACCAGGTAACATAATCCGGTTCACCGAAGTAGAGAAATTAATGATGCTACCGTGATCTGCCAGGCGCTCTGCGGCTTCACGCATCGTATTAAAAGTACCTTTGACATTGATATCAAACTGGCGGGTAAAATCTTCATCAGTGGTATCTTTGATTAATTTAGTAATCATAATACCAGCATTGTTAACCAGTACATCGAGCCTGCCATAATGTGCGATTGCTGCATCAAAGAGGTTTTTTACCTGATCTGTTTTACTCACATCGGCCTGAACAGCGAATGCATCGCCTCCAAGAGCCTGGATACTGGTAACAGTTTCATCCGCAGCTTCCTTACCACCAGCATAATTAACGATTACTTTTGCACCGGCAGCTGCCAGTTGATGTGCTATAGCTGCACCTATTCCTCTTGATGCGCCTGTGACTAAGATTACTTTTCCGTTTAGCGTTTTCATAATTGCCTTGTTTTAATGACAAGACAAATATGACTATTAGGATAGCTCCAAAAAATATGAAGATTACAGGATAAGATATGAATCTCTAAGATGCAGGACCGGCTTGTTGCTTCCGATACAAAACAGGAGAAAGATCAGTATGTTTTTTAAAGTAGTTACTGAAGTTTGTGGCCTCACTAAACCCTAAACGATAAGCAACTTCCTTGATAGAAATAGCAGAATTCTGAAGCATGGCTTTAGCTTCGGCAATAGTTTTTTCAGAAATCCAGGCACCAACTGCTTTACCTGTTTTACTTTTAATCACGTTATTCAGATAATTAGGATGCAGATGTTGTGCGTCTGCATAATCCTGGACTCTGAAAAGCAACTGCACTTCGCCTGCTGCGAGTTGTCTATAATGTTTTTCAAGCGTCTTTTTGAAATCCTTAACAATCTGAGAACTTCGGTTCCCCTCATATATTGGGTTATAATCCTTCCAGAAATATTCTTTAACCTTTAAAAGCAGCACCACAAACAAACTTCCTATCATCCTGTTCTTATAAACTGAATCAGAAAAATAAGCCGTGTTAATTTGCTGGTAAAGCTGTTCGAATTCTGCAAATACCGCAGGTCCCAAAACCCTGGGTGGTACTGTTTCTGCTAAAAGGAAAGGGAATTCATCAAAAATATCAGCATGGACATTTTCTTTTAGAAAAGATTCACTTAAAGTGATCAGGTATACTTCTTCCAGCGTACGCCATTCAAATGACTTGAAATGTCCGGGATTGGTAAAATATACGGTGCCCGGTTTGATTTCAAACAGTTGCTCGTCCGTCGTGTATTTCCCTGACCCATTTTTCACAAAAACAAAAGAGAAGAAATTTGTCCGGTATACCGGTGATTGATAAGGAATAATCAGATGAATATCTTTCAGGTTATGAATCGTAAAGTCAGCATCCTCATCAATGGATTCTTTCGGTAATCCCAGGTAATTATACTGATCCAGCAATTTATTGAAAACCAGTGTTTTTTCCGTTTCTTTCATCTGATATAAGTTTAGCCGATTAAACCGGCTCTTTCAAATTAACAGTTTTAAGTAATTTACTGTTAAAAATTGAGACTGGTGAAATCACAGTTTCATTCATTGGAACCCGATTTCCATACCTTGCTTTCATTTTCTTTTTAACAATATCATTTGATAAATCAAAATCACGAAGTTTTTCCAGTTTGCCAATTCTGAGACCCGTAGAACGTTCATAGATTTTCCAGATCAGTTCAGAGCAATAGATTTGAGTGTCCGACCATTCAAAAGTCAGATCGTAAGCTCTACCTGTTAGTTGCTGCCCTTCGCTTTTCATTTTGACCAGCATAACCGGATTAAGTACTTGATCCGCATTTTTGAGTCTCTTAACCACGAAATTCTTTCCTTGCCCTCTGGCTATCCATTGCGCCAATGGTGTACGTTTAACCTGGCTAATCGCTTCCAGTACATAATACCCATTTTTATCCTTGAAAATGATTCCACAGTGAGAGTATTTAGATTGAGTAGCCAGCTGAATAGCTTTGCTCTGTGCAGACAAAGAAGTTTGAAAAATAAGGTCGCCTTCTCTAATAGAGTCAGGTTTAGTTTGCGCATTAATTCCTGTAGACAGCAAGAAGCCGGCAATGATCAGCAGTGTTCTTATCATAATGTAGTGGCGCCGATCAAAACCAGCGCCACTACAATACTATAGAATATTTACAGTAACCGGAGCAGACACGCCATTAAATATATCTGTAATGGTTACCCTTGCCCTAAGCGTTTCACCTGAGGCAACACTAATAATTGCTTTTCTTTTTTCAGGCAGTAGCTCATTAACCGTTTGGACTACCGCTCCTGAAGCATTTAAGATTTCCACTTTAGAAGAAAACTGAGGGCTAAGATTGGCTGTAACTTTCCATTCTACAGTAACTTTGCCGCCACTTAATTTAGCAGTCACCCCATAAGCTGCACCTACTGTTAAAACTGGAGCATCTCCTTGATTTGTCTGTATGGGTAAAGTCAGCGTTCTGCCAGTTCCAAAAGCCGCAGCAGGTTTTACATTTCCACCATGTTCCATAAAATAAGCATCTTCTGTGGCATCATATCCTGCATTAAAGCTTCGGTCATAAATCCCATTTCTACCTGCATCATTCGCATTCGCACTAAAAGATCTGCTGCTGTGTTTTTGCCACTGGTTGCTGGTATTTAAATTCCAGCAATCTTTAAAGAACGCTTTTCTTTCAAAACGTCCGTCATCAGCAGCATTCGTACCATCCCAATTTTCCAGGAAAGCATCATTTCCAGAACCTAAAAATGTAGTTCTTTCAGGTATGGCCAGCGTGGAAGTATGAAACCAGTTACCAGTTGATAGATTTTGGATAAAAGTCCCAATAAATAGTTCTCCATTCAGCTTCCATGCACGGATAGCGATATTATACCAGGTATCCTTAACCCATTTATAAGGATTAATAGTTTTATACCCATCTCCTTCTCCACCAAAACGGCTGGAAACGGTTCCTGATCCTGTATAAGCAACTCTTGAATAGATTTTACCCGCCGTATTCGGATCCCATAACGAAGCAATCAGAATATTCGGCGTACCAAAAGATTTATCCGGAGTTTGCTGAAGTCCATTATACCCCCCGGAGAAATTGTTCACCGAAAAATACTCTTTATCCGCTGTTTTTGTGATCTTAATCTTCTGCATCTTAAGAATGGCATCCGAAGGAAAAGAGAAATAAAGATGCTGGGATGGCGCCGCATTTTCACCAGCTGCTGATACAGCCAGCAACTGATCAGAAGATTTCCCGTAGGCAGAACCAGCAGGAGAAATAGCAGATTTTGTACAGCCCGTAAAGAATAAAAGTACATAAATAGAAAGACCGGGTAATAATTGTGTTTTTAATAAGGTTTTCATAGGTTATAGATTTTAGGTTATAACCCATAATTTAGAAAAACCAAAAGACACAGACAGGAATAATACTGCGCAAACGTTTGATTTACAACAATATCATAGTTTGTATCTATTTAATAAGCAGTTGCTGAAAAGATAAACTGTCTCCCCTGAAAGCATTAAAATCTACAACATGATTGATTCCCGTAATTCTGGCTTTATCAGAGTGCTGCCAAAAAGACCATTTGGTATTCGCACCAGCCTTCAACTCCGCTTTATAATAATGTGCAATCCATAAAGGGTACCCATCAAAATGTCCTTTCAAATAATCTTTATAAAATACCAGCCCGGAATAAATGATAGGTTTTACACCCGTTTTTCTTTCTACATGGGTAATAAAATCCTTTAATTCTACACGCATTTTTTCTGGAGATACACCACTTAAAGTTTCAATATCAATTACCGGAGGCAAATCTCCGGACTCATACTTAACCGTTTGCAAGAAAAACCTGGCCTGCCATACACCCGATTTTTTAGGAATAAAATAATGATAAGCACCACAAATAATACCCGCTTTTGGGGCTTCCCGCCAATTGCGCTGAAAATAAGGATCTACACTGGAAACTCCTTCCGTAGCCTTAATAAATGCAAATTTGATACTGACATCATCGTCTTTCATGGCCTTTACCTTAGTCCAGTCGATTTTGCCCTGATAAGAAGAAACATCAATTCCGTGAATAGTATAACGTTTAGGAATTTGAATATCAAAACTCTTATAAGTCCGGTAATTCGGATCTTCCCCAATATCCAGTATCCACCGGGTTGTCGAAGTAAAAAGCTTCAGCACATACCCATAATATAAGGGAGAAAATAGAATGAGCAGTAATCCTGTAATCACAAACTTCCATTGCAATGAAAGCCCTTTTTTCTTCTTTGCAGCAGGCTTTCTCCGCTTTGGAGCTACTTTTGAAGCCGTTTTTGGGGTCGCCCTGGGTACAAGCGGCTGATCAAAAATAAGCTTTCCCTGGTTGGAAGGTGTTTTCTTTATAGGTGGAGGCACGGGGTAAAAATACAAAAGGGCAGCCATTTGGCCGCCCTTTGTGGATAGAATTATCTAAAATTATTTGCTTAGTTCCGCAAAATACTTGTGGAATAAAGGCAAAGTTTCAATTCCTTTATAGTAATTGAAGATATCATATTTCTCATTCGGTGAGTGTAAAGCATCGCTATCAAGACCAAAGCCTAACAAAACAGATTTAATACCCAGCACATCTTCAAACAAAGCAACGATAGGAATACTACCACCACCTCTGGTTGGAATTGGCTTTTTACCAAAACTTGTTAAGATCGCTTTTTCAGCAGCACGGTAAGCAATACTATCAGTAGGCGTAACTACTGGTTCACCACCATGATGCGCAGTAACTTTTACTTTTACAAAATCAGGAGCAATACTTTCAAAATGCTGCTGGAAAATAGCAGAAATCTCATCAGAACTCTGGTGAGGTACCAGGCGCATAGAAATTTTAGCATTTGCTTTAGAAGGCAATACTGTTTTAGCACCCTCGCCGATATAACCACCCCAGATACCATTTACCTCTAAGGTTGGTCTTGTACCTGTACGTTCTAAAGTAGAATATCCTTTCTCACCCCATTCCGCATTGATATCAAGATCTTTTTTATAGTCATTCAAATCAAAAGGAGCAGAATTTAAAGCAGCTTTTTCGTCCGCCGTCAGGTCTATCACTTTATCATAAAAAGCAGGAATAGTAATATGATTGTTCTCATCATGTAACGAAGCAATCATTTTACATAAAATAGTGATTGGATTGGCAACTGCACCACCATAAACACCAGAGTGAAGATCTCTGTTCGGACCAGTCACTTCCACTTCCATATAAGCTAAACCACGTAAGCCAGTTTCAATAGAAGGATTTTCCATGCTGATCATTGAAGTATCAGAGATCAAAACTACATCAGCTTTTAAACGTTCAGTATTTGCGTTGACGAAAATCCCAAGGTTACTGGAACCTACTTCCTCTTCCCCTTCAATCATAAATTTCACATTACAAGCAAGTGTGTTGGTTTTCATCATCAATTCGAAAGCCTTCACATGCATGTAAAACTGTCCTTTATCATCACAAGCACCACGCGCATAGATTTTACCATCACGAACGGTAGGCTCAAAAGGAGGCGTATGCCATAATTCCAATGGATCTGCTGGCTGCACATCATAATGACCATAAATTAAAACAGTAGGTAATGCTGCATCAATAATTTTCTCTCCATATATGATAGGATATCCGGCAGTCTCACAAATCTCCACTTTATCTGCACCCGCTTCTTTCAGTTTTTCTGCCACAAAAGCAGCAGTTTTCAATACATCACCTTTATATTTCGGGTCCGCACTTACTGAAGGAAAACGTAATAATTCAAACAACTCATCTAAAAAGCGTTGTTTGTTGTCTTCTACATATTTTTTGATCTCTTGCATAACAAATGATTGTTTATAATTTAAAACCCGCAGCCTTGTTTTTTCTGTCAATCCAGGCCCGGTATTTAAGCGGTTAAAACTAGAAAAAAATTCCCAGAATAGCTGTAAAAAGATCCTTTCTTTCCTGAATGCTATTGCTCATCCTTTTTAAAAAAAAGACGAATATCAACTTCTAATTTTTCAGCAATCAAGGTCAGCATCGTGATATTTGCATCGGTCAGCCCAAGCTCTATCCTGCTGATCTGGTGGGGATCTACCTCACACCTGAAGGCGAACTCAGAAATTGTCCAGCCTTTTATTTTTCGCAATTTCCTGACATTGTTGCCAACGATTAAGATTGCCTCCTGATTTCGCCTTTTCTTAAAAGTTGCTTTAGCCATTTAATACGAATGAAGCAAAAAAATCATAGCTAAAAAGTACAGAACTGTACTTTTTATTAAAAGATAAAAATTATAGGTTTAGTAATTAAATATATAGCATATGGAAATTAAACTAGATCAAAACAGTTTGCCCGCAGACCAACAACATATCCGGTTCCAGATTGTTCTTCAGGAGCTTCACGGTATATGGCACGAAGGAATATATATTGCCGATGAAGATATTTTCAAAGTGAACGACGACGTCTGGTACGATCTCTGGTCAGAAATTGTAAGATGGGAACCCATTAACCGGGAGATAGGAACCCACTAATTAAGCCAGACGATACTGTTGTAAGCTTCACCGAAAGATAAAAATAAAACATGACCTGATTGAAATAAGAGGTATAGTTTTGTTATTTTTGTACCTTTTCATACGCAAAACAGTATTTCAATTTGGATTATTTAGCAGGATTAAACCCTCAGCAACGTGCAGCAGTAGAGAATACTAAAGGACCGGCAATGATTGTCGCTGGTGCGGGATCAGGTAAAACAAGGGTAATTACATATAGAGTCGCACATCTTATTGAAAAAGGTGTGGATGCTTTTAATATTTTAGTATTGACCTTTACGAACAAAGCTTCGAAAGATATGCGTGAGCGTATCTCAAAAGTTGTAGGTACAGAAGCAAAAAACTTATGGATGGGAACATTCCACTCCGTTTTTGCCAAAATACTGCGTGTTGAAGCAGAAAAAATAGGTTATCCTTCTAATTTTACAATCTATGATACCGATGATAGTAAAAGTCTGATCAGATCTATTCTGCGTGAAATGCAATTAGATGATAAGTTATACAATGCGAACTTCGTGTATAACCGGATATCTTCTGCAAAAAACAATCTGGTCAGTCATGTAGAATATATGAAAAGTGCCGAAATTCAGGCAGAGGACATTAGTAATAAACGTCCTTTGATCGGTTCTATCTATGAAACTTATACCAAACGCTGCTTTAAAGCAGGCGCAATGGATTTTGATGATTTACTTTTCAAAACCAATGTATTGTTAAAAGATCATCCGGATGTATTGAATAAATACCAGCAGAAATTTAAGTACCTGATGGTCGATGAGTACCAGGATACTAACTTTTCACAATATACCATTGTAAAAAAACTGGCAGCAGCTTATCAGAATATCTGTGTAGTAGGTGATGATGCGCAAAGTATTTACGGTTTCCGTGGGGCTAATATTCAGAATATCCTGAATTTTGAGAAAGATTACCCGGATTTAAAAGTTTATAAATTAGAGCAGAATTACCGCTCTACCCAAAATATTGTTGATGTCGCTAATAGTATCATTGCGAACAACAAAAATCAGCTGGAGAAAAACGTATTTTCTGAGAATGAATCTGGTGACAGGATTAAAGTATCAAGAGCGTTTACTGATAACGAAGAAGGTAAAATAGTTGCCGAATCCATCGTTCAGGACAGAACTTCTAAAGGTTTAAATTACAGCGATTTCGCCATTCTTTACCGGACCAATGCCCAGTCAAGAGCAATGGAGGAAGGTTTGAGAAAACTCAACATCCCTTATAAAATTTTTGGAGGATTATCTTTCTATCAGCGTAAAGAGATTAAGGATTTAATTGCTTACTTCCGTCTTACTTTCAATCCGAGTGACGAAGAAGCGATCAAAAGAGTGATCAATTATCCGAAAAGAGGATTAGGTGATACTACAGTTGATAAAATTATAGTAGCAGCCGATCAGCATAACATTACCATGTGGCAGGTCGTCTGTGAGCCGCAAACTTATATTGCCGGCCGGATTGCGAACCAGCTGAATGATTTCTCTGTACTGATCCAGAGTTTCCAGGCTGAAGCTAAAAAACTGGACGCCTATGAAACTGCTTTATATATCGCACAACATTCTGGTATCCTGAAAGAACTCCATACCGATGACAGTGTAGAAGGCCGCAGCAGGTATGAAAACATTCAGGAATTGCTGAATGGTATCAAAGAATTTGCTGAACGTGAAGATATTGAAGACAGAAGCCTTGCTATTTTTATGCAGGATATTGCCTTGTTAACGAATGATGACCGTCAGGACGATAAAGAGAAAGATACCGTTTCAATGATGACCATCCACTCGGCAAAAGGATTGGAATTCAAGAACGTTTTTGTGGTAGGGCTCGAAGAAAATCTTTTTCCTTCGCAAATGTCTCTCAATTCAAGAACTGATCTTGAAGAAGAACGCCGTTTATTCTACGTGGCCATTACCCGTGCAGAGAAGAAACTGACACTTACTTATGCCACTTCACGCTACCGCTGGGGAACGCTGACCAATTGCGAACCGAGTCGTTTTATCAGTGAGATCAGTGCAAGATTCCTGGAACTGGAAGTGGTCAAAGCACCTAAAACAAGTTTATCATCTGATAGCTTTGACGGGGAACGCAGGTCATGGACGCAGCAAAGAGATTCTTTCAGCAAACCTAAACCAGCAGCCTCAGGCTCAGCTACTCAGACCGCTCCTGTAAGACCAAAGACAAGTACGATGCTGCCTACTGCGCACATCCCGACACCTGGTTTTACTGCTGATGCAGCAAGTGCATTTCAGAACGGTATGGAAGTGGAACATGAGAAGTTTGGGTTCGGTAAAATTATCAATCTGGAAGGTACTTTACCGGACGTAAAAGCGACGGTATTTTTCCAGGGATTAGGAAACAAGCAATTGTTATTAAAATTTGCTAAATTGCGGATTGTAAAATAAGCTTTATCTTTAAACCTTATTACAATAAAACAGGGCCAGCGCCCTTATAATCCTCCTTCAGCGAATACCACAAGAAATAAATAGAATGAATTTCGATTACAATACCACAAGAAACGAGTTAATTCTTGCAGAATACGGACGTAATGTACAGAACATGGTGAAGTACATTTGCGAACTGCCGGATCTGGAAGAACGCAATAAATATGCTCAGGCAGTGATAGATCTGATGGGTTTTTTAAACCCTCATCTAAGGGATGTTGCCGATTTCAAGCATAAATTATGGGACCATTTACACATTATCTCCGGTTATAAAATCGACGTAGATAGTCCCTATCCAAAACCAACTCCTGAAATGGCATTGGTTAAACCTTCGCATATCGGTTATCCGCAGCAAAGGATCAAATACAAGCATTACGGTAAAACTGTTGAGGTGATGATCGAAAGAGCAATCGCAGTAGAAGAACCTGAACGCAGAGCAGCATTGGTACAAGGCATCGCTAACTTTATGAAAATGGCTTATGTAACCTGGAATAAAGACAGTGTTGCCGATGAGACTATTCTAAAGAACCTGAGCGAGTTATCAGGCGGTTTACTGCAACTGGAAGAAAACATCAACCTGAACAAGGTAGAATTCAGACCTCCGGTAAACAGAACCTCTACCAATACCAACCGCGGACGCAACAATAACAACAACAATAATAAGGGAAGGCAAAACAATAACAACAACAATAATAACCGCCCGCGCAGCAGCAATCCCAATCCAAAACAAAGACATTAAACGAGCAGATTTAAATATTATAGGTTAATAGCACATGAACGCATTTGAAATTATAGGTGGGAAGAAGTTAAAAGGTGAAATCCATCCGCAGGGGGCCAAAAATGAGGCATTGCAGATTATATCTGCCGTTTTACTAACAGAAGAGAAAATCACTGTAAGTAATATCCCTGACATCAAAGATGTAAATAAACTGATTGAACTTCTGGGTGATCTGGGCGTTGAAGTAAACCGTTTATCAAAAGACACTTACACATTTGAAGCCAAAAACATCGATCTTGAATTCTTTAAATCAGCCACTTTTAAAGCTAAAGGTGGAAGTTTAAGAGGATCAATTATGATCGTAGGCCCGCTTCTTGCACGTTTTGGACAAGCAGCCATCCCTAAACCAGGTGGTGATAAAATTGGACGCAGAAGGCTGGATACTCACTTTCTTGGCTTCGAAAAATTAGGCGCCAAGTTTGTTTATGACGCTAAAGAATCGTTCTTTAATGTAGATGCAACTAACCTTAAAGGTGCTTATATCCTGTTAGATGAAGCATCTGTAACCGGTACAGCTAACATTGTAATGGCTGCGGTACTGGCCAAAGGAACTACAACCATTTATAACGCTGCCTGTGAGCCTTACTTACAGCAGTTATGTAAAATGCTTAACCGTATGGGTGCCAGAATATCCGGAATTGGTTCTAACCTGCTGACTATCGAAGGGGTGACTAAATTAGGTGGCACTGAACATAGAATGTTACCTGATATGATTGAAATCGGATCTTTCATCGGCCTTGCTGCCATGACAGAATCAGAGATCACAATCAAAAACGTATGTTATGATGAATTGGGTGTTATACCTGATGTATTCAGAAAACTAGGGATCAATTTTGAACGCAGAGGTGATGATATTTACATCCCTTCTCAAAAACATTATATCATTGATACTTTCATCGACGGCTCTATTCTGACTATCGCAGATTCACCATGGCCAGGATTCACTCCTGACTTGTTGAGTATCGTATTAGTGATTGCAACGCAGGCTAAAGGTTCGATCCTGATTCATCAGAAAATGTTTGAAAGCCGTTTATTCTTCGTCGATAAACTGATTGAAATGGGCGCTCAGATTATTTTATGTGATCCGCACAGAGCCACTGTAAACGGAATCAACAAACAATATAAATTAAGAGGTATCAGCATGACTTCTCCTGATATCAGAGCTGGAGTTTCGTTATTAATCGCAGCTTTATCTGCTGAAGGTACTTCAACAATCTATAATATTGAACAAATTGAGCGTGGTTACCAGGATATTGACACACGTTTACGTGCATTAGGTGCGCAGATTAAACGTGTTGATGCAAATTCTCCATCACACTAATTTATTTAAAAAATTATATTGCAAAGCCAGGATTTGATCCTGGCTTTTTTTTTCGCCACAATTCCCCGTTGATGCAATTAATCCAGATACGAAGAAATAATTATTATCATAAAATAAAAAAATATCATCTGTATTTAAATAATTGATAATAATATTATATATTAGACATAGTGTTTCTTTTACAATATCAAGAGCAATACTTAGAAAGAAGACCTTAAACCTCTCCTCCTTTTTAAATAGTCAGCTACAATAGGGTCTTTTTGTTATTTCGTCATTAACCTAAACCAAATATGAACAACAAAAATTCACTACTAACTTTTCTGGTATTGCTGTTTTGCAGCTTTTCAGGCTGCAAAAAAAGTGATGCCGGTACTACCGGCCTCTCCAATCAGAATGAGGCAAATTCAAAACAGCAAACAGCCATTCCAGCTAAAGCCGCTAAAAGCTTTAATGTTATTGCCTTCTACAATGGAACATGGGATGCTGCCCATATAAATTTTGTGAAAGAAGCCAATATATGGTTTCCAAAAACAGCTGCTCAAAATAATTTCACTTATACTTCTACCAATGACTGGAGCAAACTGAATGCAGCCAATCTTACTAAATACCAGGTTATCCTTTTCTTAGATGACCATCCACCTAAAGCTCAGGAAGCAGCATTTAAACAATACATGGACAATGGCGGTGCATGGATGGGCTTTCATGTCTGCGCATTCAATACAAATCCGGCTGAGTGGGATTGGTATTACAACAAATTCTTAGGTGTGGGCGGCTTTAAAAGCAACACTTGGGGTCCTACCACAGCAGTCTTAAAATGTGAAGATCAAACTCACCCTTCTACACAACGTCTGCCACAAAAATTCACTTCTTCAGTAAGTGAGTGGTACAGCTGGACAAAAGATTTACGTCAGAATGCCGATATTAAAATCCTGTGTTCTATTGATAACAGCAGTTTTCCATTAGGCACAGATCCAAATCAAAGCTGGTATAGTGGTTATTATCCGGTAATCTGGACGAATAAAAACTATAAAATGATCTATGCTAATTTTGGTCACAATGCGATGGATTACGCAGCGAATGTAGGCAAGTCATCTACATTTGGTAGTGAAACTCAAAATAAATTTATCATTGACGGGCTGTTATGGCTTGGAGGTGCAAAATAAAACGCCATAAAACGATGCTAAAAAATCCCTGCCTGAAAAAAAATCGGGCAGGGATTTTTTATTTCTTTTTGTAACTTCATCAGCACAAGCTTGTCCAATTACAAAAGTTCAGCTTAAATGTATTCCAAATCCCAAACCACCAATTTTCTTATTTTCTTATTTGCCCTGATCAGCCTTTCTCTTCATTTAATTGGCTTAAACAATTATGGGATACACAGAGATGAATTCCTACACATTGCGCTGGGCAATCATCCCGCCGCAGGTTATATGGAAGTCCCTCCTTTTATAGCATGGGTAGCTAGATTTTCAGTCACCTTTTTCGGCGACAGCGCTTTCGCTATCAGAATTATTCCTACCATCTTCGCCGCATTAATAGTACTCACAGCAGGTTTCATTGTTAAAGAAATCGGGGGAAAACATTTTGCAATTACCCTATACGGCCTGGCAATAAGTTTATCCCCGGCATTTCTGGCCACAGGTTATCTGTTACAACCTGTAGTATTTGATCAATTCTGGTGGGTGCTCACCTACTTTTTGCTAATTAAGTATACTTACACCCGGCAAACCAAATATTTACTCCTCCTTGGGCCTGTTATCGGTCTTGGTCTACTAACCAAATATGCGATCCTGTTTGTAGTTATCGCGATCATAGCCGGGCTGCTGCTCAGTGCACAACGAAAAATATTACTCAAAAGACAGCTTTACATCGCGGCATTAATTGCACTCCTGATTTTTGTTCCGAATGTGATCTGGCAATACCTGCATCACTGGCCCGTGCTCACCCATATGAAGGAGCTTACAGAAACTCAACTGGTACACAATACAATTGAAGGATTGATTAAAGCGCAGCTCATCTCTAATGGAACCGCGCTGTTGCTATGGGTACCTGGTTTACTCTTGCTGTTCTTCCATAAAAGCCTGGCACAACTCCGGTGGGTAGGGTTTAGTTATTTTCTGCTTTTAGTTTTACTGATTTATTTCAAGGGAAAACCTTATTATGCTTTTGGCATATATCCGGTAGTCTTTGCGATAAGTGCCTATGCTATTGAGCAAACCACCAAACATCTGAACACTTCATTAAAATATTCAATTGCTTTTCTTCTGCTTTTACCAAATGTCATCTTCATGCCTATGTCCATCCCTATTTTACCCATATACCGGGCCATTGCGTATTTTAAATCCATGCACCTGGATGGTTTCTTATATTGGGGAGACGGAGAAAAACATGAGATTACACAAGATTACGGAGATATGCTTGGTTGGGACGAAATAACTACACTCACAGCAAAAGCGTATACCAGGATCCCTGAGCATCAACGCAATGCGACTACAATCTTTGCAGAGAACTATGGAGAAGCCGGCGCAATTGATCATTTAGGAAAAAAATACAAGCTCCCTCCCGTGGTCTCCCTAAGCAGTAGCTTTACACTTTGGGCCCCTGAGCGTATCGCTTACCAGTATATTATTTACGTGGATGACAAAGGGCAAGTAGAAAAAATTAAGCCAGCCTACGCTAAAGCTGAGCTGATTGGAACCGTCAGTGACAAACTGGCCCTGGAATATAACACAAAAATATGGCTGCTTACTGCACCAAAAGCTGATATCAATCCTATTTATCAATCTTCATTAAAAGAAAAAAGACAATGACAGGATATAAAAATAGCTTGCCAGGAATATCAGGCAAGCTATTTTTATATATTTAATACTATATCTTATGCAGAGATTGCATTGATAATATCATACTGCGTAATAATTTCAAAATTACCATTTTCATCTTCAACCAGTACTGCACTGTTCTCTTTATTGATTAATGAAGAGATTTTATCAATTGAAGTATTCATATCTACAAACGGGAAAGTAGCAGACATAATCTCTTTTACAGGAGCAGATTTCAATGAAGGGTTTTCCAATAATGCTTTCAGGATATCCCCTTCAGCTAATTTACCAACAACCATCCCCTGCTGAGTAACCGGGATCTGAGAAATATTCAGCATGTTCATCGTATTGATAGCTTCTACAATCGTTTTTTCACAATCAATAGTTACAATCTCAGACTGCTCTTTCTTAGCCAGGATAGATTTAGCCGTTAACTTTTCGTCTGTAAGGAAACCACGTTCCCTTAACCAGTCTTCATTATACATTTTACCCATATAACGGCTACCATGATCATGAAAAATCACAACAACAACGTCTTCAGGTTTTAATTTATCTTTTAACTGTAATAGTCCCGCAATTGCAGAACCAGCAGAGTTACCTACAAATATCCCTTCTTTACGGGCAATATCACGCGTCATTAATGCCGCATCTTTATCTGTTACTTTTTCAAAAAGATCAATAATATCAAAATTCACATTCTTCGGAAGAAAATCCTCTCCGATTCCTTCAGTAATATAAGGATAGATCTCATTTTTATCTAAAATACCAGTCTCTTTGTATTTTTTGAAGACTGATCCATAAGTATCAATCCCCCATACTTTAATATCAGGATTCTGTTCTTTTAAATATTTTCCTGTACCGGATATCGTTCCGCCAGTACCTACACCTACTACAAGGTGTGTGATCTTACCTTCAGTCTGTGCCCATATTTCCGGCCCTGTCTGCTCATAATGAGCTTCGGTGTTAGCCAGGTTATCATATTGATTAGGTTTCCATGAATTAGGTACTTCACGCTCTAAACGCGAAGAAACTGAGTAATAAGAACGTGGATCTTCAGGTTCTACGTTAGTAGGACAAACGATTACTTCTGCACCAAAAGCACGTAAAGCATCCACTTTTTCCTTAGATTGTTTATCTGTAGTCGTGAAAATACACTTATATCCTTTGATAATAGCAGCCATAGCCAGGCCCATCCCGGTATTTCCGGAAGTTCCTTCAATGATTGTTCCACCAGGTTTAAGCTTACCGCTTTTTTCTGCATCTTCTATCATTTTTAAAGCCATACGGTCTTTAATAGAGTTACCCGGATTGGTGGTTTCCACCTTAGCCAGTACAGTCGCCTGAATTTCTTTCGTAACGTTATTCAATCGCACCAATGGTGTATTGCCAATAGTTTCTAATATATTATTATACCACATGTTACAAAAGTACGACTTGATTCCTAGAATTTTATTTCTATTAAATATTCGTAATCATATTTTGTATAATCCGGTTTAATAAAATTATATTCTGAATTGATCAGAATAACACTCCCTTCACATCGCTATTATATGGCAAAACATACACCAACAGCGAGCTAAATCAGCTGATATATCTTTCCGGGAAGCGAAATAAGGACACCTTTCATCTCCAGATTAAGCAAATGAAGCGCAAGCTTATCCTGCTGGATATCAGCTTTTAGCCCAAGTTCATCTATGCTGTGCGGAGCCAATTTGAGCAGGTTGATCAACACTTGCTCTATACCAGAAAGTCCGGAAGATAAAGTGCCCTGTTTTACAGGATTTACTGTTTCAGCAGCTTCCCAGCCCATATAATAGACCAGATCTTTAGCCTCGTTAATCATCCCTGCGCGGTTCGTTTTAATCAGAAAATTGCAACCCTGACTATATTCATCAGTCGTGCGGCCGGGAAAAGCATAAACTTCTCTATTATAAGAATTGGCAATTCCAGCAGTAATTAACGCCCCTCCTTTGATTGCTGCCTCTATAACCACGACCACATCAGCCAACCCTGCAATAAGCCGGTTTCGTTTTGGAAAGTTTCCTTTTTCAAAAGTCGAATTCAGCGGAAATTCAGAAAGCAAGCCGCCCTGTTCAAGCATGTCTTTTGCAATTTGATGATGAGCAGCAGGATAAATACGATCAAGCCCATGCCCCAATACCCCCACAGTCGGAATACCATAAGCTAAACTTTGCTGGTGTGCAGCTACATCAATTCCATAAGCCAGTCCACTCACAACCAGCACATCATAATGCTGTAATAAAGCAACCAGCTGCTGACAAAGCATTTTCCCATATGAAGTAGCCCTTCTGGAGCCTACAATGCTGACGATTCTTGGATGATTCAGGTCTGCCATACCCTTATAATATAAAAGCACCGGCGCATCAGCACATTCCTTCAGCCTTTGAGGATAATTCTCATCCGTGTAAAAAAGAACCTTAACCTGATGTTGTTGCAGCAATTTTACTTGTTCCGCAGCCAGCTGAAGTGCATTCGTCTGAAGAATAGCAGTAATTTTTGAAATGCTTAACCCTTCCACCTCTGCTAATTGTGCTTTAGTCGCAGCAAATATAGCTTCAGGGGTTCCAAAATGGGACAGCAAGTGTTTAGCGGTTACCGGCCCTACATTTTTCAGCAGGGTCAGCGCGATTTGACAGATTAAACTCATGGGCTAAATTAATACTTAACCCACTGATACTGGTAATTTATTATCCCTGAATTAACAAGGGATATAAACTACAAATTTAGTCTCGAAGAAATCCTCTTCAAAATAGGCAGCTAAAGGATATAATTCAGCTTTTAGTCTTGATTCTTTAATTTCTTCCTCCAATTCTCCACCTTTTAAATACAAAATACCGTTGGCAATTGCATTTTTTGAGTTTTTATTGAATTTATCTTTGATCCATGGATAAAAATCTATCAGACGGGTAACCGCGCGGGAAACAACGAAATCGTATTTATCATCCACCTGCTCTGCTCTTAAATGAGATGCTTTCACATTCTTCAAACCCAGTGCAGCAGCAACTTCCGTCACAACCTTGATTTTTTTACCGATAGAATCTACCAGGTGAAACTCTGTTTCTGGAAATAATATAGCTAGAGGAATACCCGGAAAACCGCCACCGGTACCTACATCAAGGACTTTCTCCCCTGGTTTGAATGTACAGAATTTAGCAATTCCTAAAGAATGCAGGATATGACGCTCATATAATTCTTCAATATCCTTCCTGGAGATCACATTGATCTGCGCATTCCAGAAACTATATAAATCAAACAACTGATTAAACTTTGCGATCTGATCTGCACTGAGATCTTTAAAATACTTTTGTACGAGGGTTGAACTTATTTCCACTTTACTTTTTTAACAAATATAGACAGAATGCCATTAAACACTAAGAAAATGAACAGTAGAATATCCAAAACAGGAAACCACCATCTCAAATTAGGATAATTCAGGCGTTTGAGCAAACGGGGATAAATAAAACTTCTAATGATCAGGCTCAGTGCGAAAACACCGCCAGCCAGGTAATTAGCAGGTTTAAAAAACATTAATGCGATAAACAGCGCATAGAACAGAAACTGAAATATAATCTGTACGGATAAAATAAATTTATGTTTGGCTTTATAGAATTTACCGGCACCAAAATGTCTTTTCTTCTGTCTCAGATAACCTGAGAAGCTGGTATTCGGCGCAGACCATACATGTGTACTCCGGTTTAAACGAATTTCTGTATTGTGGGCTGTGGCATGTGCATTCACAAATAAATCATCATCACCCGATGGGATGTGCATATGTGCTGCAAAACCTTTATTCTTAAAAAACAGAGACTTTTTATAAGCCATATTTCTGCCTACCCCCATATAAGGCATGCCCTGAATCGCGAAAGCCAGGTAATTGACAGCAGTAAAAAAGGTTTCAAAACGAATCAGGCTGTTCAATAAACCACGTTTACGGATATAAGGGGAATAACCCAGTACAATTGCCGTCTCGTCATTTTCCGGCTGCTGCATTCCTGACAGCCAGTTTTCTGAAGCAGGTACGCAATCTGCATCAGTAAAGACCAGCCATTCATTAGCAGCTGCCTTAATCCCCATAGTAACCGCGAATTTTTTACCAGCAATGAATTTTTCTCCTTCTGCAACCGTCACTACTTTCAGGTGCTTATATTGTGCAACGAAACCTTTCAATACTTCGCGGGTTTGATCCCAGGAACGATCGTTCACAACAATAACTTCAAAATCAGGATAGTTCTGCTGTAAAACTGCGGGTAAAAACTGTGCCAGATTTTCTGCCTCATTACGCGCACAAATAATTACACTCAATGGCTTAGAAGCCTGTGCTGGCAGCTCTTCTACTTTAACAAGGGCCAGTTTTAAATGTATAAATAAACTAAAATACAGCTGAACGGCAAAACAAAAAATGAGGGCACCCAGCAGGCAACTCTCTAGTAAGGTTAATTCCACAATGGTTTTTTTGACAAGCGCCAAATTTCTGATTTTTAATCTGTAATGCAGCCATATATTGATAAAAAAATCGAGAACCGGGTGTTTTTTCATACTTTTGCCGAGATTTTTTGAAGCGTACACACATTTATGAAATTTACCTTACAGGCAAACGACCCTCAGTCAAAAGCAAGGGCAGGAACAGTTACTACTGCTCATGGAGACATCCAAACACCGATTTTTATGCCCGTGGGCACCGCAGGAACGGTAAAAGCCGTGCACCAGCGCGAGCTTAAAGATGATATTAATGCACAGATTATTTTAGGAAATACTTATCATTTATACTTGCGGCCAGGACTTGACGTGCTGGAGGGTGCAGGTGGATTACATAAATTTATAGGCTGGGACCGCCCGATTTTAACAGATAGCGGAGGCTACCAGGTTTATTCTTTGAGTAAAGTCAACAAGATCAAAGAAGAAGGTGTAACTTTCCGTTCACATATTGACGGTTCAAAACACCTTTTCACTCCTGAATATGCTATGGATATTCAACGGACTATCGGCGCCGATATTATTATGGCTTTCGATGAATGTACGCCTTATCCATGTGATTATAAATATGCAGCGAATTCAATCAACATGACTCACCGCTGGTTAAAACGCTGCTGTGCACGTTTTGATACCACTGAGCCTAAATATGGTTTCGATCAAACCTTATTCCCTATTGTTCAAGGATCTGTTTACAAAGATCTGAGAAAGAAATCAGCAGAATTTATTGCTTCAATGGGACGTGAAGGAAATGCGATTGGCGGTCTTTCGGTAGGAGAGCCGGCAGAAGAAATGTATGGCATGACCGAAGTAGTCTGCGACATTTTACCTGCCGATAAACCACGTTATTTAATGGGTGTAGGTACTCCGATCAATATTTTAGAAAATATAGCGTTAGGAGTAGATATGTTCGACTGCGTAATGCCGACCAGAAATGCGAGAAACGGAATGCTTTTCACCAGAAACGGGATCATTAACATTGGCAACAAAAAATGGGCTGATGATTTTTCCCCTATCGATGCAGAAAGTGATTTATACGCTGACCAGGTTTATTCAAAAGCATATCTGAGACACTTAATGCATTCGAAAGAAATGTTAGGTGCACAAATTGCGACTTTGCACAACCTTCACTTCTACCTTTGGTTAGTTAAAGAAGCCAGAGAAAAGATCATCAGCGGCGAGTTTTACGCCTGGAAGAACAAAATGGTGACTATATTAGGGAATAAATTATAAATGAATATCCTCAAGGGCAGATTTAAAATTATTGACCGTTATATTATTGGTAAATACCTGGGTACATTCATTTATACCCTGAGTATTTTCGTGGTCATTATCGTAATTTTTGATTTATCAGAAAAAATGGACGACTTCTTAAGAAGTAAGTTGTCTGCCTGGCAGGTTCTTTCTCAATATTACGCGGGTTCTATTCCGTTTTACGTGAATATGCTCTCACCGCTGATCAACTTTATTGCTGTAATTTTCTTTACCGCAAAGATGGCCGATCAGACTGAGATTGTCCCGATTTTAAGCGGAGGTGTAAGTTTCAATCGTTTTTTACAACCCTATTTCATCTCCGCATTTATCATATTTGCAGCTAATCTGGGCTCCAATTTATATGTGCTCCCCTACACCAATCAGCTCAAAAACACGTTCGAAAATACTTACGTAAAAAAGAACGACCCGACCAGTAAGCTACAGATTCACATGAAATTAGATAACAATACGTATATCTATATGGAGAGTTTTGAGAATAAAACCAAAACAGGTTACCGTTTTATGCTGGATAATTTCAAGGGTGATGTATTGACTAAAAAGGTGATTGCAGATCAGATTAAATGGGATTCGCTAAAACGCAGCTGGAAATTGACCAACTATTCAATCAGAACAATCAACGGACTGAAAGAAAACATGTTTAAAAGTATTGATAAGCCTAAAGATACCATTCTGGATATGCGTCCGGATGACTTCTCTGCTTATGATAACATTTATGAGATCTTAACCAATAAAGAGCTTTCTGATAAGATCAAAAAAGAAAAAACCAGGGGTACAGGTATAGAAAATGATTTACTTTTCGAACAATATAAACGCTGGCTGCAACCCTTATCTGCATTCGTATTAACCCTGATTGGGGTCGCCCTTTCTTCCCGTAAGGTAAGAGGAGGTGTTGGACTGCCTTTAGGGATAGGGATTATATTGAGTTTCCTTTATATTGTGATGAACCAGTTTGCGAAGATGTTTTCGCTCAAAGGCGGGATACCTCCACTGCTGGCCGTCCTGATCCCCACTATATTCTTCGGATTACTGGGTCTTTACCTGTTAAAAAAAGCACCTAAATAATGAAACCGCTCTCTCCTTCGGAAATCAACAGAAACCTGCTGATTCTTCATGCTACTGTTTTTATCTGGGGATTCACAGGAATTCTGGGTGCATTGATTTCGGTTGGTTCGGTCGAAATGGTCTGGTACAGAGTATTAATTGCCAGCATCACGTTACTGATCTATTTTAAAGCTACAAAATTCAGTATCAGGGTAACAAAGAAGGAGTTTCTGCAATTCTTCTTTACAGGTAGTATTGTAGCCCTTCACTGGATCCTTTTCTTTCAGGCTATCAAAGTATCAACAGTATCAGTAACACTGGTGTGCCTCTCCTCTTTCACCTTATTTACAGCTATCCTTGAACCTATCATTAAAAGGACCGCCATTCAGATCGGTGATATCTTTATTGGAATAGTGATCATTTCTGGAATTTACCTGATTTTTCATTTCGAATCCAATTACACCGCAGGTATTATTTTCGGTCTTTCCGCAGCAGTAGCTTCGAGCCTGTTCTCTATTATCAATTCTAATTTTGCACAAAAAAGTGATGCCAAAGTGATTAGCTTTTATGAGCTTTCCGGTGCTTTTTTCTGGATCACTATTTACCGCCTGTTTGACCATAGCCTGCTCAATGAAAGCTTCAATCTGAGTGTTTCTGATTGGATTTACCTGATGATACTTGGCACAGTCTGTACTGCGCTTGCTTACATTGCAGGCGTCTCTGTGATGCGCACCCTGTCAGCTTTCCGCGTTGCACTGGTCAGTAATCTGGAGCCTGTTTACGGGATTATTTTAGCCTTCCTTTTCTTTGGACATAAAGAGACCATGTCTGCCGGATTCTACATGGGTTCTGTCCTGATTTTAGGTGCCGTATTCTTATACCCGATCTACAAGAAACGCCAGAGCAAAAGTTAATTATCTTCCCGGATAACCAGCACTTCCTATTAAATTTAGCTAATAAATTTGTTCATAAATTGTGCGGAATAACTGTATCTTCAGCACAAGGAAAACAACCACTCAAAAAAATAATTCTTTTAGTACAATAAAATAATGCACTATAAAACAAAGAATAACAAATTTATACTCACTGCCTTAATACTACTAATTTCAATAGCGATCACAGATAAAGCCACTGCCCAGATTTTTGGCGGACTACAGAATCCTTTAGGTGTAAACTGGAGACAAATTAACACCTCAGGCTTCCAAATCATTTACCCGGTAGAAATGGAATCCGAAGCACAGCGGATGGCCAATAATATCCGTTATATTTTCCCTAAAGTAGGCCGCAGTCTGAATGTTAGAAAAACCACGATTCCTATTGTATTTCAAAACCAGGGCGTAATTGCGAATGGCTTCGTTCAGCTTGGCCCTAAAAAATCAGAATTCAACACTACCCCGCCCCAGCAATTTGATAGCCAGGACTGGTTGAATAACCTCGCCGTCCATGAATTGCGCCACGCAGCTCAGTTTGATAAGCTGACCAATGGCCGGCCTTATCCATTTCCCGAACAAGTATACTTTGCATGGATGGGGGTAAGTATCCCTTTATGGTTCTTTGAAGGCGATGCAGTATCCAATGAAACGTCCCTGACCGATGTGGGGCGCGGACGTCAGCCTAACTGGATTATGCCTTACCGGACTGCCCTGCTACAAGGAAAAACCCTTTCTTACAGTAAAGCAAATTTCGGTTCTCAAAAAGATGTGACCCCGGGTTATTATCAGATCGGTTATCTGATGGCTTCTCAAATCAGGCAAGCTGCCGGAAAATTTGTTTTCGACAGTGTATTGACTGATATTAAAGATCGTCCGGTACGCATTTATCCATTTGCCAAAAGTCTTAAAAAATTCAGTGGCAAAAACGGTAAGGGATGGTACGAATATACCTCAGCAAAAGTCAAAGCAGATTGGGAAAAGCAAGCACAGCTTAGCCCTGCTAAAGATTATCCGGTATTGAATCAGGAGGCAAAATATGCAACAGACTATTCTCTTCCGGTGAAAATGCCAGACGGAAAAATCCTGGTGCTTAAGCAAAGTAAGGCCATGCCAGCAGCGCTGATGCTGATCGGCCAGGATAAAAAAGAGCAGAGAATACAAGGAATTGGCCAGCAGGAGCAGCCCTGGTTCAGTTATGCGAATAATCTGATCGTCTGGGACGAAGTCAGACTTGATCCGAGATTTCAGCAAAGGAGTTATAGTGTAATCTGCACTTATAACCTGCAAACCAAAAAACTGAATAAGTTAAGTTCTAAATCAAGAATCTTCTCTCCTACCCTTTCTGCGGATGGGTCTAAGATCGTTGCCGTACAAATTGACCTGAGCAATAAAGTACAATTAATCGTCATGGATGCCGCTAACGGTAAAATCATCCGGAAGTATCCGAATCCAGAAAACCTGTTAATACAAACACCTTCTTTCAACAATGATGGCTCTGTAATTACTTATATCAGTGTCAAAGAAGCAGGTAAAGCACTCTGGACAGTAGATACTGATGGTAAGACTACTCAGCTAATCAGTGAAACCCCACAACAGCTAAGCAGACCAGTATTCATCGGTGCAAATATCGCTTTTAATGCCCATTACAACGGAATCAACAATATTTACAGTATAAACGTCAATTCTAAAAAAATAAATGCCCTGAGCGCTTCTAAATACGGTGCCTTCAACCCTTCTGTCATTAAAGGGACGGACAGTATCTTATTTAATAACTATAACCTTTTTGGTTACGAGATTGCACAAACAAAAATTGAAGCACAGCCCACAGGTAAAGACAATTTTGTTTTCTTTGGTGCAGCTGCCGAAAAACAGGAAAATACAGGTAATGTATTTGATAACATTCCGGACAGCAGCTTTACTTCCACCCCTTACCACAAGCTGGGTCACCTGATTAATGTGCACAGCTTAATTCCAGTGATCGAAGATGAATACAAAGGGGGCTTACAGTTCAACTCAAATAATCTGCTGAATACTTTTGATGCTTATGCAGGCGTAAATTACCAGCGCGACCTTGGCCGTTTTGAATATAATGCCGGGGCCAGCTTTAAAAGTTTATATCCTATTTTCAACCTGACTTACAGTAACCGGCCGCGCAGAACTTTTTATTCCACAGGGATGGGCACTAAACAGGGAGACTGGCGGGAGAATTATGTCCGGCTTCAGGCAGTTGTCCCTATTAATCTGAGCGCGCAAAATCACAATTATAATTTTTCGGTGAACGCCGGAACAAGTTATACGCAAAGATATGATGCACAGAATTTACCTGCCAATTTTGTCACCGCTCTCCGGTTTCCATTAGAAACAGGGTTCACCTTTACCCACACAATCAGAACTGCTGAAAGAGATATTGCCCCAAAATGGGCACAGATTTTAAGATTCTCCTATTACAGCCAGCCCTTTGATAAACAGTTAACCGGAGATTTATTTGCAGTAGCAGGTTTTCTTTATTTCCCCGGACTGGCTAAAAACCATTCCTTTCTGGCCAACTTCAATTACCAGGAAGCCACTGGGATCCGGACATACAATAACGATATCAATACGGTTTACGGTTACAACAATATCATGGCGAAAAGCAGGCTTAAAAACACTTTGCTTTTTAATTATCGTTTCCCTCTTTTTTATCCTGATGCAGAAATCGGCCCGCTGGCATATATCAGAAATGTGAGGGGTGGCGTATTCTGTCATTATGAGAATCTGGGTACAGACAGCAATATGTCGCAGCCTAAAACTTATGGATTTGAATTACATGGCAATATGAATCTGCTGCGTTATCAGCCAAATGTTGATTTAGGTACAAGATTTGTGTTTGTAAACAAGGAATATCATCATAATCCTATCTTTGAATTAATTGTTAACTATACTTTCTAAGCTCATGCGTACTAAAACCATCCTGATCATCATTATAACTGTGTTAATCACCATTTTTCTGATGATGAATACAGACGCAGTACAATTCGACTTTATATTCGTAAAAAAGGACATTTCTAAATTACTGGTTGTAGGAATATGCACATTTGCCGGGTTCCTGCTGGGTTATTGGGCAGGCCGTCCGAGAACTGTCATCAGTACTTATGATAGAAATGAAGATGAAATCCTTCCCGTTAATTCACCTCCTGTAAAAGGTACTTTGAGTGACGAAGACAGAGATTATATCAGTTAAGCCTTTTTACAATTCAAATACGTCGTTATACCTTGCAATATGGAACCCGCTTTTAAGGACGGTTTTGGTCTGTCCGCTTTCCGGGTTCAATAAAGGATTGGTATGGTTCAAATGGATAAAGTAGATTTTATCTTTTTCCTTTAAAGGCAGGTTTTTAAATAGCTCCATACTCTCCACCACCAACGGATGCGGAATTTCAGTAATCGGTCTGTTGTTCATCTCCGCGGCATCATAAAATGTAGCGTCAATAAATGCGTAATCTACCTTCTTGATTTCATCCACAATATTTTTATCCCATTTTGACCATTTGTCAATGTCCGGGATAAACAATGCTTTTTTATTTGGCCCTTCGATCTGATAACCTGCTGTTTCAGAAAACTCATCCCGGTGCGGGACTTTAAAAGCTGTTACTTTAATATTGGAAGACAAAGTGTTTATCTGTCCGTTCTGAATAGGTTTGATGCTGATGTTATTCAAAGTAACCAGCTGACTCCATGGCCCGTTATGTTCCAAAAAAGACTTCATTTTTGGCATGGCATAAACAGGTACTTGTTTAGCATTCAATGCTTCCCTGCCCAGGTACATTAACCCAGTATAATGACCAATATGTGCATGCGTGATAAAAATACCGTCAGGAACTTCTTTTGTACTGAATTCAGAAGCTTTTTTAAGTGCTTTCAGCTGAAAGGTAAAATCTGGGGTAGCATCAAATAACCAGTTTAATTTATTTTCCGGATCAATGACCCCTAAGCAGGAAACCATACGGGTTGGATCTGGATGAATGAACAGCTCTTTACAACATGCTTTAGTACAGCCAATGTGCGGTGATCCTCCATCCTGCACATTACCCAATACAATAATGGATGGTGTAACAATTTTTAATTTAGCTTGCGGATGGATGATTGACTGTCCGTTTGCCTGGATAAAAATCAATGATAGTAGTACTATAGCAGCTGATATTTTCATAGTTTCGCCAAAGTAGATAAAAATAATTATTTAACCTATGTCCCACAGAGTATACTTGTATAACACCAGTGAACCGGATGCTTATAATGACCAAAGCATAGAAATGATGGAATGGGGATATGAACTTTCTATTCTGCTTCACCCATTATTAGTCAGTGACGGTCGTATCATTGCAGACAGTAATTTTGATGTCCATCTTAGTTTTAATCCGGAGGAACCAGAAGATAGCCCTGTTCTTTTTTACCATGCTGCGGCAGGTATAGAAAATTTCAAACGATTCTACAATTTCATCGAAAAGTATCAGGATGAATTAATTAATAACACCGAAGCTTTTCAACTCGCTAAAGAAAATCTTTTTAAATACCTGGATGGCTTAGACCAGCCTTACTTCTTACTCAATGCCTCTGATGTATTTAACATGAGTGAGGAAACACATGGCGATCAGGCACAGGAATGGCTGGAAAACATCAGATACAACAATGCAATTCTCACCAATGCAATGGATACTGATGATGTCTCGCAGTTAAAACTTTCTTTGTTCTCCAAGTTTACGGGCCAGGGTTTCACAGATTTCAAAGCATTGTTGAATTACGAAGCATATGACTATGGATGGGCAATGATTGATCATCCTGAACCTGAAGACGCAGAAATTTTTGAAGAAAACGGACTGAAGGGATTAAAAGATGGAACAGGAAAAATTTTGATTGCTCCGGTTTATGAGCACATTTATGATTTTAGTTATGATGATATTGCTGTGGTCTCCACAGGCGGTCAGTTTGGCTATGTGAACAAAAGTGGTCAGGAATTTATAAAGCCTCAGTTTGACGATGCCTTTGATTTTGAAGGGGATTACGCGGCTGTAGTCAAAGCAGATCAGTATGGCTTAATTGATAAAAAAGGATCAGTTGTTCTTGATTTCCAATATCAGGATCTGACAGATATACTTTCTGACGGCAGCTATTTCACAGCCCGGTTAAATAATAAATGGGGAGTAATTGATATAAAAAATACAATTCTCATTCCTTTTGAACATGAAGAGTCTATAACCTCGGATGATTACGGATCTACCTTTACAACTCCTGTTCCAGATAAAGAGACCAAATTAATCTATACTAACCGCTTTGTATTGCTAACTCAGGGTGACCCCCATTTTGTGAACAGCTTTAATATCCCTGAGGAATCTTATCTCTACGAACTCATCAAAAGCGAAAACACAACAGAGAATTTATTGTACAATGATCAGGCACAACTGCTGATCAGCGGTTATGAAAAGATAAAAGAAAACCTTTATACCATTTTCATCCTTAAAAGGCAGAAAAAACAAGGTTTAATCAATTATAAAGGCGAGCTGCTTCTTGATTTTGTATATGATAAAATTGAAAAACTTGACTTGGTTTTAAACGAACCAATTCAGCTTTTATATCCGGTAATACCTGATGAAGCGAAGGATGAATATTGCACATTTTTCAAAACCAAAAAGGGTAAGAAATATGGAATTTATCTTTCAGTGGGTAATTTTAATCAGCAAATCACTGAACTGCTCTATGATAAAATCAATGTCTTGAATCAGACTACCCTTGCTATTCAGCAAAATGGTTTATGGGGTATAGTCAATCCATTCGGGAAATCTCAATCACCTGTTATTTATGATTTTATCATCAGCAGCAATGATCACGAAGATTCTTGTTATGCTTATAAAGACAATAAAGTCTATTTGATTAATCAAGAGAAGATCACTGATGCCGACCCGCAAATATTGCAGGAATATATTGATTCGAATAATGAATATGGCTATTACTATTTTAATGAAGATCAGGCTACTCATCTTCAAGCCTTCATCAATAAAGGTCTTCCGCCGGGAGATTCGCTTTATAACCAGGCAAAAGCATTACTGACAACAGCAAAAACAGCGGATGTAGCAAAAGCTGTCAGACTTTTTCAGGAGGCCGTAGCACTGAATCATGCACATTCTATGAATGATCTGGCTCTTATTTATGAAGATGCGGATGACCTTTATCCGGAATATAAAAACGAAGAAGCATCCTTTCAATTATTTTTGAGCTCAGCAAAAGCAGGTTCTGTTGTCGGAATGTACAACACAGGTATTTGTTATTCGGCTGGTATGGGAATTCCGCCGGATGAGCTGCAAATGTGCTATTGGTATACAAAGGCCTTTGAAGCAGGTTATCAGCCAGCAGCTTTTAAGCTCGGGACCTATTACTATGACGTTATGCCAAGAACCCATGAAAATTATGAACTGGCTTTAAAGTATTATTTGATAGCAGAAAGAGAAGGTGAAAATGTCAATGTTGAATTAGGGTGGCTATATAACCATCTTGGCGACACTGTTAAAGCACTATGTTATTTAGTAAAGGCAGCTGCCGATAATGAAAGTTATGCCTATTGGCAACTCGGTACTTATGCGCAAGATGGAATAGAAATGAAAGTCAATATCCCACTAGCCATTGACCGTTATAAAAAAGCAGCAGAATCAGGCTATGAAGAGGCTAACCTGAATTTATTCGAAGTTTACACTTATGTCCCTGGTTTTGAAAACAAGATTTTAGCAGAAGAATATAGCAGAAAATTAAAAGCCTCCGGATTTGAGATCCCGGTACCGAAACAAACCCTTCTGGATAAGTTCATCAATATATTCAAAGGTAAGAAGTAACAGATAAGAGGAACAGATGATAATTAATAATTAAGCGGAGAAGGTATTTAAAACATCCATAGCTTTCTCCGTATCATTTTTCCCAACAAAGATATGGTCATGATAGTAAGCAGCGATTACATTACAACTGATCCCCGCTGCTGAAAGCGCAGTAGAAAAGGCTGCGGTTAAACCAACTGCTGCTAAAGAAGAATGAACGGTCAGGGTAATCCAGGAGAAAACAGCAGTATATTCAAATCCAAGCTTATCCGCCAGCTGCTGCGTGATGATAATGGTTATCCCCTCTTCCTCTTTAAAAAACAGGATAATTTCTTCAAGAGGCACTGTACCTAAGTCCGTTATCGTACAAAAAACGTAATCACCCGTATGGTGTACCGGCTTCATTGTTTTCAATAACTTGCTTAAATCAGTTTCTCCTGCCATTTGTTCGTTTATAAATCATTTAATAAAAAAAATGGTTATCCTCCAAATGAGGATAACCATATCCAGATTGTTTAGCTCAATGCCTGCTCAATATCAGCAATAATATCATTGATATGTTCCAGCCCGATAGAAAGGCGGACAGTTCCCTGCTCAATACCCACCTGCAATCTTTCTTCTTCCGTAAGTTTAGCATGGGTACTTGTTGCCGGATGTGTAGCAATAGAACGGGTATCGCCAAGATTTGCTGAAATAGAAAACATCTTCAGTTTATCCATAAAAATACCTGCTGCTGTTACACCGCCATTGATAGTTAACGTTACAATACCACCACCCAGCTTCATTTGCTTTTTAGCAATATCATATTGCGGGTGTGAAGGTAAAAATGGATATCTGACCTGCTTAACTTTAGGATGCACTTCTAAAAACTCAGCGACTTTTAAAGCGCTTTCACAGTGTCTGTCCATACGAACAGCCAGTGTTTCTAAACTTTTAGAGAGTATCCATGCGTTAAATGGTGACATTGCCGGCCCGCTATGTCTTGCGAAACCTTCAATTTGCCTGATCAATTTATCAGAACCTAAAATCACACCACCTAAAGTACGTCCCTGGCCATCGATAAACTTCGTAGCAGAGTGTATAGAAATATCAGCACCATATTTTAGCGGCTGCTGTAAATAAGGGGTCGCAAAACAGTTATCAACGATTAGTAATATATCATGTTTTTTAGCCAGCTGACCAATCCACTCCAGATCAATAATATCAATTCCAGGGTTAGAAGGTGTTTCAACAAAAATCACTTTAGTATTTGGCTGAATACCATTTTCCCACTGTTCTTTTTTATCCAGGTCAGCATAAGTATAAGAAATATTCCATTTAGGAAAAATCCCATTCAACAACTGGTGAGAAGAACCGAAAACAGAACGGCTTGATAAAATATGATCTCCTGCACTCAGAAAAGTAGCAAAGGTGGTAAAAATAGCGGCCATCCCTGTAGCAGTTACCCAGCCTGTTTCAGCGCCTTCCAGTGCTGCCATCTTTTCAATCAGCTCTGAAGTATTAGGATTTGCATAACGGCTGTAAACATTTCCTTCTTTTTCATTCGCGAACAATGCGCGCATCTCTTCGGCATCGTCAAACTTATAACTCGAAGTTAAGTAAAGGGGTACTGAATGTTCTTTATACTGACTGCGTTCAGTTTGCAAACGGATGGCCAGGGTTTCAAAATTATCTTCTTGCATGATATTAATTATGGATAGTGTATGAAAAGTTGATGGTCGCTGAACGGCCTAAAATATTTGAAACTGAACAGTATTTATCAAAAGTCAGCGCTAAAGCTCTTTCTACCTTTTGTTCATTCAGATTTCCGTAAAGACTAAAATGGATATCAATCACCTCAAAAATCGGAGGGACTTCCTCATCCTTACGTGTCGCGTTTATTTTGATTTTAATATCGTTTAGTGGCTCTTTCTGTTTGGTCAGTACATTCACCACATCAATCCCGCTGCATCCGCCTAAGCCAACCAGTAACATTTCCATGGGCCTGAAACCTTTGCCTTCCCCGCCTATCTTAGGATTTGCATCCAGTTCGACTGTTTTTCCTCCCGAATTTTCGGCTTCAAAATTGAATAGACCGCTCTTACGTATTAAGTTGATTTCCATTGCTAGCTAAATATTATAAAACACTTTATTGTCTTTTTCCAGTTGCGGTAATGTTACTGCCCCCTCAAATATCGCAAATACACTTGAACCGCTGCCACTCATTAATGCAAATTTTGCACCCGCGTGATAAAGCTGCTCTTTTATTTGAGAAATCTCAGGATATTTGGAGAAAACAGAATGCTCAAAATCATTTTTCAACGATTTTCGCCACTCACTTACAGGAAGTTGAATCAGTTCTTTTAATCCGGTTTCCGGAAATATGGGTTGTAACGTACCAAATGCTGCTGCTGTAGCCACATGTACCGGAGGTTTAACCAAAACCATGAAATATCCGGACAGATCCAGGCTTAACGCAGCAAAGCGGTCTCCCTTTTCTGTAGCAAACACGGGTTCATTCCTGATAAAAAAAGCACAATCCGCACCTAAAATTCTCGCGTAATCTTCCATTGCTGCTATTGTCAAACCTAATTTAAACTTAGTATTTAACAACTTAATCAGAAATGCGGCATCAGCTGACCCACCGCCCAAACCTGCGCCAACCGGAATATTCTTTAATAAGGTGAGCTGCTGAGCAGGTATATCGAAATCTTTCTGAATCAGGTTAAATGCTTTCAGACAAATATTATCAGTCATTTCACCAGGAATATCAATCCCTCTGATCTGACAGGAAGTCTCCGCAGCATCAGTGATTTCTAATACATCATATAGCCTTACCGGGTAAAAAACTGTCTCCAGATTATGATATCCGTCAGCTCTTTTCTCAATAACATTTAAGCCCAGATTTATTTTGGCATTTGCGAATGCGAGCATTGGCGTGTTTTTAAAGGTATGGATCGCAAACTTACAAAAGGAAGGAATATTCTGCCCTATTATATTCGCCTATTTTTTACATTATTTGTTTTAGTTTTGTATTTTAAGCGAAATTATCCTCCAACATGAAACAATATCTGGACTTAATGCAATACGTGCTGGACCATGGGGCACAGAAACACGACCGGACGGGAACAGGGACCATCAGTACATTTGGCTATCAGATGCGTTTTAACCTTCAGGAAGGTTTTCCTATGGTGACCACAAAAAAATTACACCTGAAATCAATCATCCACGAGCTGATCTGGTTTTTGAAAGGTGACACCAACATCAAATACCTCAAAGACAATAATGTCAAAATATGGGATGAATGGGCAGATGAAAATGGGAATTTAGGCCCGGTTTATGGTTCGCAGTGGCGGTCATGGCCAACACCAGACGGCAGACTGATCGATCAGATCAGCAATATCATCCACACCATTAAAACGAATCCGGATTCAAGAAGGATTATTGTTTCGGCATGGAATGTAGCTGATATTGACCAGATGGCTCTTCCTCCATGTCATGCGCTCTTTCAATTTTATGTGGCCGATGGCAAATTAAGCTGTCAGCTTTATCAGCGCAGTGCGGATATATTTTTAGGTGTACCTTTTAATATCGCTTCTTACGCTCTGTTAACCATGATGGTGGCTCAGGTATGCAACCTTGAATATGGTGAATTCATCCACACTTTGGGTGACGCACATTTATATAATAATCATATTGAACAGGCAAAACTGCAATTAAGCAGGGACACCAAAACTTTACCTGTCATGGAAATCAACCCGGAAGTCAGAGACATTTTCAGTTTCAAGTTTGAAGACTTCAACCTGAAAAACTACGAACCACATCCGCACATTAAAGGAGCAGTTGCCGTATGATCGTCTCTATCATTGTTGCCATTGCTGAAAATAATGGAATAGGAAAGAATAATCAACTGCTATGGCACCTGCCAGGTGATCTGAAACACTTTAAGACTACAACCAGCGGTCATACAGTGATCATGGGCCGCAAAACATTCGATTCTGTAGGGAAACCACTTCCCAATCGCCGTAACATTGTAATTACCCGTGCTGCTGACCTGGAAATACCAGGAGTAGAAGTGGTCAATACACTGGAAGCAGCCATTGCGCTTTGCGACCCTAACGAAGAAGTCTTTATTGTAGGCGGTGCACAGATCTATAAAATGGCGATGGATATCACCGATAAAATCTATCTGACGGTTGTTAAAGGCCATTTTGATGCAGATACATTTTTCCCGGCCATAGACCCGGATATCTGGAAAGAGGAAAGCAGTAACAGCTATGAGCCGGACGAAAAAAACAACATTGGTTATACAATTTCAACTCTTGTTCGAAAATAGTTCCCAAACCTCAATAAATATTATATAAGGCTGACTATTAATTAAAAAATTAATTAGATTTGCCGACTTGTTGAAAAAAATATACAGCATAGACAAATAATTACAAACAAAAATGCAAGGTAAAGGTTTCATTAAATTTATGGCAATACTATTAGGTATTGTCTGCGTGTATTCCCTCTCGTTCAATTTCGTTACGTCGAAGGTAGAAAAAGACGCTAAAGCGTATGCTAAAGGCGATCTGACTAAGGAAAAAGCTTATTTGGACTCCATGTCAACCGTCCCGGTTTATCCAATATTCGGGTTTGACTATCAGTTCTGTAAAGGGAAAGAAATCAATTTAGGTCTTGACCTTAAAGGTGGTATGAACGTAACGATGGAGATATCGTTAGGTGAATTGGTAAAATCATTAGCAAATCATACAGATGATGCTAATTTTAACAAAGCACTTGCTACTGCCCAAACTCAGCTGAATGCTGGTGGTAAAGATTTCATCAGTTTGTTTGTCAATGAATTTGAAAAAATCAGCCCGAACGTAAAACTTGCAGATTACTTCTCTAACCAGGATAACGCGCAGCAGTTAAAAGCGAATGCAAGCAATGCTGACGTTAAGAATTACTTATCGAAAGAAGCTACCAGCGCAATTGACCGTTCATTTATCATTATCAGAAGCCGTATTGACGGATTTGGTGTGGTAAGTCCTAACATGCAGAAACAAGAAGGTACTAACCGTATCCTGATTGAGATGCCAGGTGTTCAGGATAAAGAAAGGGTTCATAAATTATTACAAGGTTCTGCGGAATTACAATTCTGGCAGGTGTATCAAAATGAAGAGGTTTACTCAATCATGGAGAACATCAATAAAACCCTTGCCTCTACTTTAAAAGATACAGCTGCGGTAACCACCGTAAAAGATACTGCTGCAAAAGGAAAAAGTGCACTGGCTAACTTAGCTAAGAAAAGCACTACTGGAAAAGATTCTGCTGACTTAAAAACAAAAGAACTTTCGAAATCTAACCCATTGTTCGCTTTATTGAATATCCCTACTTACCAGAATGAAAAAGGACAGCCTGCTTTACGTCCTGGTCCAACTGTTGGATGGGTTGCACAAAAAGATACTGCTAAAGTAAACTCTTACTTCAGAAGACCAGAAGTTGTTTCTATCGTTCCTCAGAGTTTCAAATTCATGTGGAGTGTAAGACCAATGGATGGTACTAAAGTTTTTGAACTTTATGCAATCAAATCTGTATCTCCGGATGGAAAACCTGATTTAGGTGGAGAAGCTATCAGTGATGCCCGTCATGATTACGATCAGAAAGGTAAACCTGAAGTGACCATGTACATGACTGGTGAAGGTGCACAAAAATGGAAAAAAATTACAGCAGAAGCTTCTGCTGATCCAAATAACAAAAAATCTATTGCAATCGTTCTGGATAACGCAGTTTACTCTGCTCCTACTGTTCAGAATGAAATTCCTAACGGTATCTCTTCCATCACTGGTAACTTTACAGTGAATGAAACACAGGATTTAGCAAACATCTTAAAAGCAGGTAAATTACCAGCTCCGGCACGTATTGTTGGAGAGTTTGTAGTTGGCCCGTCTTTAGGAGAAGCAGCGATCCACAATGGTTTACTATCATTTGTATTGGCATTCATCGTGATCCTTGTGTTCATGGCGTTGTACTACAACAAAGCAGGTTGGGTAGCTAACCTTGCCTTAGTGATCAACTTATTGTTCATCATGGGTATCCTGGTTTCACTGGGCGCGGTATTAACCTTACCTGGTATTGCTGGTATTATTTTGGTAATCGGTTTATCGGTCGATGCGAACATCCTGATCTTCGAACGTGTAAGAGAGGAATTGAATCATGGTAAATCAACTGCTGTAGCAATCAAGGAAGGTTTCAAACATGCAATGCCTTCTATCATTGACTCGAACGTTACGGTATTAATTTTAGGTGTTATCCTTTACGCATTCGGTAGCGGCCCGGTTCAGGGTTTTGCAACTACTTTATGTATCGGTATCCTTTCTTCTTTATTCTGTGCGGTATTAATCTCACGTTTAGTGTTCGAAGGTTTATTGAACAAAAATGCCAATATCACTTTCGGTAACAAAGCAACTATTCACGCCTTTAAAAACATCGCGTTTAACTTTGTTGGCCGCAGAAAGATTTATTATACAATTTCTTCTATCATCATCATCTTAGGTATCATTTTCTACTTCAAAAACGGTGGATTAAGATTAGGTATTGACTTTAAAGGTGGAAGGACTTACATCGTTCATTTCGATAAAGGAATGGATACTGAAGATGTAAAAGCAAAATTAGCCCCAAGCTTCCAGAATGAAGAAATTCAGGTTAAAACTGCTGGTGCTGACAACGAATTAAAAATCACGACTACTTACCATATCGCTGACCAGAATGCTGGCGCTGATAAGATTGTAGAAGATGCATTAAAAGCTGGTTTAGCAACAACAGGAGCTAAATACACTATTGAGAGTAACCAGAAAGTAGGGCCAATCATTGCGAGTGACCTTGTTTCAAGTGCTTACACAGCAATCTTGTTCTCTTGTCTGTTGATGTTTGTTTACATCATCGTCAGATTTAAGAAAGTAAACTATGGTTTAGGTGCGGTTATCGCATTATTCCATGATGTGTTACTGGTATTATCATTCTATACTATCCTTGATGGTGTTTTACCATTCTCTTTAGAGATTGGTCAGGATTTCATCGCGGCGATCTTAACAGTTATGTCTTATACCATGACTGAAACAGTAGTTGTATTTGACCGTATCCGTGAGAAACTTGCAGAGACTGGTAAAGATGACTTATATGGTGAAGAACGTAATACACTAATCAACTTCGCGTTGAACAGTACATTAAGTCGTACCATCTTAACTTCATTAACGGTATTCTTCGTATTACTTGTAGTCTTCATCTTCGGTGGAGAAAGTATCCGTGGATTTATCTTCGCGTTATTAATTGGTCGTGTTATCGGTACATACTCTTCATTATGTATCTCTACTCCAATTGTAATCGACTTAGGCAAGAAACACGCCTAAGTAAAATCATATCATTTAAAAGCCTTCTTCTGGAATCAGAAGAAGGCTTTTTTGTTTTTAACCTCTTTCATTACCAATCCATTCCATCCCAATAGCGTTGATCATTTAGCTAATTTCAGTTAATCATTTCAGGCCGGATTTCTTTTCTTTTGTATAGAAGCTAAAACAGAACCCAACCAGCTAACCTAAATCTTAGAAAAATGATAGTAAAGAAATTAAAACTATTGCTGCTGATCATCCTGCTCTGCGGCCCCAGTCTTTTCGCACAAAAGATGATCGGTAATGAAACTGCGGCACAAAAACAGAAACGAATGGAATGGTGGACACAAGACCGTTTCGGAATGTTTATTCACTGGGGCCTCTACGCACAGCCAGCCAGACACGAATGGGTAAAAAGTATAGAAGGTATATCAAATGAGCAATACCAGAAATACTTTGATCAGTTTAACCCAGATCAGTTTGAACCAAAAAAATGGGCTAAACAGGCTAAAGCAGCAGGCATGAAATATGCCGTACTCACCACTAAACACCATGAAGGATTTTGTCTTTTCGACACCAAATTCACCGACTATAAAGCGACCAATACACAAGCCAAACGTGACCTCGTTAAAGAATATGTGGACGCTTTCAGAGCAGAAGGAATCAAAGTAGGTTTTTATTATTCCCTGTTAGACTGGCATCATCCGGATTATACGATGGACGAAAATCACCCGCTGGTGCGAAAAGATAAAAGTGACGAAGCTTATGCCCGCCTAAACAAAGGCAGGGATATGGCGAAGTACAGAGCTTATATGCGTAACCAGATTACCGAACTATTAACCAAGTATGGAAAAATAGATATTCTATGGCTGGACTTCTCTTTCCCTAAACCAAACGGAAGAGGCAAAGGGAAAGATGACTGGGCTTCAGTTGAGCTGCTTAAGCTGATCAGAAAATTACAACCCGGTATCATAGTAGACAACAGACTGGATCTTGGCGACTATAAAGATGGCGCTGATTTTGAAACGCCGGAACAAGTGAGCACAGCAGAACTTGCAAAATACAAGGGAAAAACCTGGGAAACCTGCCAGACCTTTTCTGGTTCATGGGGATATCACCGTGACGAGAATAGCTGGAAAACCCACAAACAATTATTGGATCTGCTGATTACTTCAGTCAGTAATGGCGGTAACCTGATCCTGAATGTCGGCCCTACTGCAAGGGGCGAATTTGATCACAGGGCTACTAGCGCACTGGATAGCCTGAGCCAATGGATGCACGCGAACAACAAATCCATTTATAACTGTACTTACGCACCCGAAGGATATAAAACACCAGAAGACAGCAAACTGACCTATAATCCAACCACAAAACGTTTGTATGTACACCTGTTTGACTATCCAACCAATGGCAAACTAATATTACCGGGCTATCAGGGCAAAGTTAAATATGTCCAGTTTTTAAATGATAGTTCTGAACTGCTTTACAAAGAAAAAGGATCAGATGATCTGGTAGTTACGTTGCCCACTAAAAAACCAGACTTCTCAATTCCTGTTATTGAGTTAATCCTGCAATAAACCCACCTTACTAAAAGGCAGTTTTTCCATTGCGAAAAGCTGCCTTATTTCTGTTATTTCGTATTTTTACTTACATTGAGCCGTTCCACAAATAACCAGCGTGCACTAAATGTATGAGTCAGAAAGCTATTAAACTAATCGAATGTCCGAGAGATGCCATGCAAGGCATTCATGATTTTATTCCTACAGATTTAAAAGCAGCTTATATCAATTTGCTTTTGCAGGTTGGGTTCGATACCATAGATTTTGGCAGCTTTGTTTCACCAAAGGCTATTCCACAGCTTACCGATACCAAAGAAGTTTTAGCCCGGCTGGATCTGAGCAACACCCAAAGCAAATTATTGGCTATCGTAGCCAATCTTCGCGGTGCTGAAAACGCGATGCTCTATCCTGAAATCGACTACGTAGGTTTTCCGTTTTCCATTTCTGAAACTTTTCAGCAAAGGAATACGAATTCCAGTATTCAGGAATCATTGGCTACCGTAGAACAAATGCTGGAGTTATGTGATAAAAATCAGAAGACTGCTGTAATTTACCTGTCTATGGGCTTTGGTAATCCTTACGGAGATGTTTATAATACAGAAATTGTAGAACAATGGGCATCCGCATTGGTCACAAGAGGCACTAAAATACTTTCCCTCTCAGATACCACAGGAGTTTCTACACCAAAAAAAATTGAAGAGCTACTTCCACTGCTGCTCCGGACTTTTCCGGAAACAGAAATAGGACTGCATTTACACAGCACTCCTGAGACACGTAATGAAAAAATAGAAGCTGCTTACAAGAATGGGTGCAGACGTTTTGATAGTGCCTTAAAAGGCTTTGGAGGTTGTCCGATGGCGGCCGATGACCTGACTGGTAACCTTGCTACCGAACAACTGATCAGTTATCTTCAGACACAAGGGGAAACATTGAACCTAAACCTTGATAAATGGCAGGAGGCGATGTTGTTGTCCTCGAAAGTATTTCAAGGAATGTAACCTCACCTGCTACCAATTATTTATTTCTTAACCATCCTGAAGTGTTGTATTCCAGCTTCTTCGAACTGTTCGCCTTCCACTGCAAAGCCAAACTTCGCATACAAGCTAACAGCTTCCACCTGCGCGTTTAAATAGATCGAGCTGGCACTATCTGGTATATCAGCTAAAGCAGCAGCTACAAGCGCCTGTCCTACCCTTTTACCTCTGTATTCTTTTAATACCGCAAACCGTTCTAATTTATAGCCATTTTCGGTTTTCCGCCATCGGCAGGCACCGCAGGGATGATTATCCAGTAAAGCCAGGAAATGATGAGAAACATCTTCATTTTCCCATTCCAGTTCCGGCGGACAGCCCTGTTCCACCACAAAGACTTGTTTACGAATTGCAAATGCACTTTCCAATTCTTCCTGCGTCCTGATCTTATTTACCTGAAGTAGTTCCATGATGTTTAGGTTTAAATAAATGCTTCGCTTTCATTGCACTAACTTCCTGCGCTGCATCAATAGAGTGAGAACAATGAATATCGGTTTCTTGTTTTGCTAATGCTGATAATGTGACATAGAACTTATGTAACTGATCTAATTCAGCCTCTGTTAAGTCTTCAATATCCACCATCCTGTTACTTGCGCGTTCATGTGCAGCCAATAGTTCATTCAGTTTAAGCTGTATCGCCTTGCCGTCTTTGTTCTGAGCTTTCTGGATTAAAAAGACCATTAAAAAAGTAATAATTGTTGTTCCGGTATTAATCACCAGCTGCCAGGTTTCCGAATAATGAAAAACAGGGCCGCTTACTCCCCAGACAATAACAATTAACAAAGCAATAATAAAGGCCGAAGAGCTGCCTGTAAATTTGGTTGCAGCATTAGAGAACTGCTCAAATAAGCTATTTTTCTTTCCCGGGGTTTTCATAGATAAGTTTTTCAGCTAATTTGACGATTAAAACCCATTTACAACGTATAAACGGATAAAATAAATCATAAAAAAAAACGCTTCAGATTGACTCTGAAGCGCCTTAAAGATTTTTTCTTTACTTATAATTTATCACTTGCGTTTCTGCAATTCAAATCTTCAAAAGCCTGAGTTAAACGTTTAACAAATGCTTCTTCCCCTTTGCGTAACCAAACACGTGGATCATAGTATTTTTTATTTGGTTTATCATCTCCATCAGGATTTCCGATTTGTCCCTGAAGATAAGCTTCATTTGCTTTGTAGTAATCCAGAACGCCTTCCCATAATGCCCATTGCATATCAGTATCAATGTTCATTTTGATTGCACCATAAGAAATAGCTTCTCTGATTTCTTCCTGAGAAGAACCTGATCCGCCATGGAATACAAAGTTAATTGGTTTTTCAGCTGTTAATCCTAATTTCTCTTTGATATAATCCTGAGAGTTTTTAAGAATTACCGGTTGCAATTTAACGTTACCTGGTTTATAAACACCGTGAACATTACCAAAAGCAGCAGCAACAGTAAATTTATCACTTACTTTACTCAATTCTTCATAAGCATAAGCTACTTCAGAAGGCTGAGTATATAATTTAGAGCTATCTACATCGCTATTGTCCACGCCATCTTCTTCACCACCAGTTACACCCAGTTCGATTTCGATAGTCATGCCCATTTTAGCCATACGGGCTAAATATTTAGCTGAGATTTCCATGTTTTCTTCAATTGACTCTTCAGAAAGGTCCAGCATATGTGAAGAGAACAATGGTTTACCAGTTTCAGCAAAGAATTTTTCACCATGATCTAACAGACCGTCAATCCATGGCAATAATTTTTTAGCTGCGTGGTCAGTATGTAATACTACCGCAACACCATAGTGTTCCGCTAGTAAATGAACATGTTTTGCGGCAGATACTGCGCCTAATACACATGCATTTAAGTTATCATTATTCAATGTCTTACCTGCATAAAATTGCGCGCCACCATTTGATAACTGGATCATGACTGGTGAATTCACCGCTTTAGCAGTTTCCATAACCGCATTGATGGTATTTGTTCCGGTAACATTAACAGCAGGCAATGCAAACTGATGTTTTTTAGCCTGCTCAAATAATTCCTGAACAGCATCTCCGTAAATTACGCCTTTATAGCCTTTTAAACTCATTGTTATTAGATTTTGTTTAAGCCGAAGTTAGGAAAAATATTAGCCCGGGCAAACCTTAGCTGGTATTATTTTCATTGTATCAATTATTGTCATAGATGATTATTTCAATTGCTATATCAATATAGCAATCACTCATGCCTTAATATTTTATAAAAATAACCCTGCTAAACTATTATAGAATTTATACGAAATCTAGGTTAAGCTGTTCTGATTTTTTTTCGTTTCTTTGTAATCGCATTTTTCAACGAATAACATGGCTTGGTTTAAGAGAGAAAAAAAAGGTATCAGTACGCTGACAGAAGAAAAAAAAGAAGCGCCGGATGGCTTATGGAACAAGTGTCCTAATTGCAAGAAAGCATTACACAGCGCGGACCTTATCGAAAATAAATACGTTTGTCACTATTGTGATTATCATTTGAGAGTTGGTTCCAAAGAATATTTTCAGGTATTGTTTGATAACAACGAGTTTAAAGAACTTTTTGCTGACCTGACTTCAGGTGACCCGCTTAACTTTACAGACAGCAAACCTTATACAGAACGTTTGGTTGACACGATGGCTAAAACAGGCCTGAAAGACGCTATCCGTTCAGCAGTAGGTAAAATTGAAGGAGAAGAACTGGTAATTGCCTGTATGGATTTCAATTTTATTGGTGGTTCTATGGGTTCTGTAGTAGGAGAAAAAATCGCGAGATCTATCGATTACAGTATCAAACATAAAATCCCATTCTTAATGATCTCCAAATCAGGGGGGGCCCGGATGATGGAAGCTGCATTCTCATTGATGCAAATGGCAAAAACATCTGCTAAATTAGCTTTGCTGAACCAGGCAAAAATACCTTATATCTCTTTATTAACTGATCCGACTACCGGTGGTGTAACTGCATCTTATGCGATGCTTGGTGATATTAATATTGCAGAACCAGGTGCACTGATTGGATTTGCAGGCCCGAGAGTAATTAAAGAAACGATCAAAAAAGACTTACCAAAAGGTTTTCAGACTGCTGAATTTGTGCAGGAACATGGTTTCCTTGACTTTATTGTAGACAGAAGGGCGATGAAATCCAAGCTGGCTACCTTCCTTAAAATGGTAAAGAACTAGATAACTTGTTGCCTGTTGATCAGGCTTCGCTATACTTAAATCCCCTGTGGAATGGAAGCTTTAATAGCTCTTTATTCCACAGGGGATTTTTATTTGCTCCTTACAGGCCGATTAATTATAAATAGAATTGGATCCCTAAACGGGGGCTAAAAAAATCACTTCCGAAACTGAAAGACTGGAAGTCACCTATGCTTTTATCCCTTGAAAACTGAAATCCTGAAAATGACAATTCAATCCCAATCTTTTTGGATGGAAACAGTGCAAATCCCGGAGACAAAGCTGCGGTATAAAAATTACTCTTAAAATCTTTTTCTCCTTTTGCAGCATCAGCATCGCTGGCTTTAATATTCCGCCAGTTTGCAGAGGCTTCCAGCTGACCAAAAAATTTAAATTGCGGTGTGATACCAACATAATATCTCCCAAATGGGCTTACACTTACAACATAAGCTTTTCTTCGTACAGATCCTATTTCTCCCCCATCTACCAAATTCTGGGTATAACCAGTATGCACATATCCTAACCCGGTTCCTATCACCACATTATCCGTCACAAAAATCCCCACCGTAGGATTGATTCTTAAGCTAGTAGATCTGTTTGTCATGCCGGTACCTTTGAAGCTGTTAAAATTAGCATAACCTCCTAAAAGTATTTTTCCTTTTTCTGTCTGCGCCATGCAGCTAACTGATATTGATAGCAAACCAATAAAAATTAATACTATTTTCTTCATATGATACAGCTCAGGACTAGAAATGAAATTGAATACCAATTTTTGGCGCGAAAAAGTTCGTTCCTAAATTGAAAGCATTAGTCTTATTCACATGATGCGAGTTCTTATTCTCGGTTTTATTCCAGGCATAAGATAGCCCATCTAAAGAAAGCTGTATCCCAATTCTTTTGGTAGGAAAATACGCGAAACCAGGCTCTATACTTACCCCTATCGACGTAGTTTTAGAATTTGAAGCAGGAGCAACACTAACAGCCGGACTAGTCGTTCCAGTTGCCGACTCCAGATTTCCCCATTTCATTGGAACAGAAAACTGACCAAAGAATTTGAACTGATCAGATATATTTATATAATGCCTGATAAAAGGGCTCACCATAAAATAGTCAGTTGTATTTTTCTGACTCAAAACATACTGTGTTTTTTCACTGCTCTTCTCTGTTAGCCTTGAATAACCAATCCCTACACCCAATGCCAGATTATCCTTCACGAAATAACCTATACTTGGAAGCAGCGTTAAGCTATTCTGCTTATTTTCCATAGCATCGTTATTACTTTTGGAGTTGGAATAACCTATTGCCCCTCCTACTATAATTTTACCTTTTTCAGTTTGGGCATTAGCTGCCAGAGCAAATGCAGAAAGCATCGCCAGTGTTAATAATTTTCTCATACAGTATTTCATTTGTGTAATCAATATTAAACATAAAAGATGATAATTAACATTTTAAATTAAAATAAATTTATCAATACAACAATAAAATATCATCAATAATTAATTGAGCTCAAATAAAGCCATAAAAAAAGCGGTTACCCGCCTCATTTAACTATAAATGAGACAAATAACCGCTTAATCAGTATTTATTCCGGTCAGCTATGCTGCCAGAACCGTTTAATTATTTCTCTGTTGACATAGAATATGGGAAATCACTTTCCGCAGTTCCCCTGGTCTTGTTAGGCGCAGCAGTCATATCGAAATCCAATGTAGCCCCTTTAACTAAATCAGAGTGGCTTAACCAGTTTTTACCATAAGCCTTACCGTCGTATTTCAACGCATTGATATACTTGTTATCTACACTGTTTGCCGCAGCATTGATCACAATCTGTTTTCCATTATCCAGGTTCACCGTTACTTTTTTGAATAAAGGTGCACCAACTACATATTGATCAGTGGCAGGTGTAACCGGATAAAAGCCCATAGCAGAGAAAACATACCAGGCAGAAGTCTGCCCGTTATCCTCATCTCCACAATAGCCATCAGGCGTAGCCTTATACATTCTGTTCATCGTTTCTCTTAACCAGTACTGAGCTTTCCAGGGTTGTCCGGCATAGTTATACAAGTAAATCATGTGTTGTATCGGCTGATTACCATGCGCATACTGGCCCATGTTCGCAATCTGCATCTCTCTGATTTCATGAATTACAGAACCATAATAACTTGCATCAAAAACAGGAGGCATTGTAAATACTGAATCCAGTTTCTCTACAAACTTGTTTTTACCACCCATTAGCCCAACCAGGCCATTTACATCCTGGAAAACTGACCATGAATAATGCCAGCTGTTTCCTTCTGTAAAAGCATCACCCCATTTAAACGGGTTAAAAGGCGACTGGAATGAACCATCCTTATTCTTTCCGCGCATTAAGCCCGAAGAAGGATCAAAAAGGTTTTTATAGTTCATTGCTCTTTTCTTATAGATATCAATTTCAGCAGCTGGTTTTTTAAGTGCTCTTCCCAATTGATAAATCGTAAAGTCATCATAAGCATACTCTAATGTTCTGGCTGCATTCTCATTCAGTTTAACATCATAAGGCACATAACCCAACTCATTGTAATACTTTACACCAGCTCTTCCAACGGCTTCATTTGGCCCTTCATTATTCGCCCCATGTTTCAGCGCTTCAAATAAACTCTCAATATCATATCCGCGTAACCCTTTGATGTAAGCATCCGCAACTACAGAAGCAGAGTTGTTACCAATCATACAATTTGCATAACCAGGGCTTGACCATTCAGGTAACCATCCACCCTCTTTATAATCATTTACCAATCCCTGCTGCATTTCCTTATTGATTGCAGGATAAACCAGGTTTAAGAATGGATACAGCGCTCTGAAGGTATCCCAGAAACCCGTACCAGCAAACATATACCCAGGCATAGTTTTACCATTGTATGGACTCCAGTGAACAATTTTATTATTCGCGTCTATCTCATATAATTTATTCGGGAAAAATAAAGTGCGGTATAAACTCGAGTAGAAAGTACGCGTCTGATCAACAGTTCCGCCTTCGATAGAAATCTTACCTAAAGTTTTGTTCCATATCGCTCTTGACTTTTGCTGTGTAGCTTCAAAAGTATCATTTGCCAGTTCTCTCTTTAAACTGATTTCGGCTTGTTCAACACTGATAAAAGACGAAGCGACTTTCATCCCTACCTTTTCTCCTTTTTCAGTCTTAAATCCTATGATTGCACCAGAATGATCACTTTTCAGCTCCAGTGTATCTTTTGCCAAAGTATTTCCGTGCCATGTATTTGCAGAAGAAATAGCCTTATCAAAGTAGATAACAAAGTAGTTTTTAAAATTAGCAGGCAGCGGGCCGCTTGCATAACGTGTGCTGTATCCTATAACTTTTCTTTCCTTCGGGATAACTTTAATATATGATCCCTTATCAAAAGCATCAATCACTACATAAGAACTATCAGACTTCGGAAAAGTAAAGCGGAACTGAGCTGCACGCTCTGTAGGTGTAATTTCAGTAGTTACATTCGCATCAGCCAGGTATACACTGTAATAATATGGCTTTACAATTTCTGCCTTATGAGAGAACCAGCTTGCACGCTCATCCTGGTTGAATTTCATTTTACCAGTTACCGGCATCACCGAGAATTGTCCGTAATCGTTCATCCAAGGAGAAGGCTGATGTGTTTGTTTGAATCCTCTGATTTTATCAGCATCATAAGTATAAGCCCATCCGTCACCCATTTTACCAGTTTGCGGAGTCCAGAAATTCATTCCCCATGGAACTGCAATTGTTGGATAAGTATTACCATTAGACAGGCTTGGTTTACTTGCCGTCCCCATTAGCGGATTAACCCAGTCTACCGGGTCCGTCACTTTACCTGCTTGCTGCGCCAGTACAGGCATAGCAGCAGAAATAAGTAATGCTGATAAGAAATGTTTCATCATTTGTTTTGTGTGGTTTTATAGCGTATAATATTATTCTAAATTATTGGATTTTCTGTATAAGAAGCCCATAATTCAGGCAAAGTTTTTGTCGTTTGTGTTTTCCAGAATTCTTCATTGTAGGTATGCGCTCTCATCTGCTGATCCAGCACTTTGACTATTCCCTGATGATGTACTTCCAGCCAGGCCAGAAACCTTGCTGTAATACGATAACCGTTATCATAGTTCTGTCCGGCTTTATAATCAGGGAGTGTCCATTTAGCCCCTGCATTGTCAACTCCATATTTATAACGTACATAGTCAGCTATTCCTTCTGTGATCCACCATGGACCGGCGTTGCTGCCATAATTCTGTACAATATGCATCACCTCATGCGTAACCACATCTATATCTCCGGGATGCTGTTTAAACCAGACCGGGCTATAAGCAACAACAGTTCCCTGGGTTGCAGCCACTCCTTTATAGGAGGTATCGATTACAAAAGTGATTTCCTTTGCTGTCTTTTCATTGTACGCAGCTTTTAAAGCCGGATAAACTTTAAAAAAGGTTTCAATCATCCTTTCTTTGACTACGGGCGAAAAACCTTTGTCCTGATTGATAAAGGTTAATTTCAAACCTTTTTTATAGACAACTTCTTTGTCTTTAAAAGTTTCCTTTTTTTGAGCAGATACAACGCTGGTGAGCGAGAAGAATAGTAAGCTGCTTACAGCTAGAGTACGGATAGGATTCATATATGGTTAAAGAATTAAAAACGATTTAGCAAATCAATAAACACCTATTATCCTTTTCATACAATAGCCAAATCTATCCCCTAATGTAATGGAGAAAACCTTAACAGACAAATAAATCCGGTAATATTTACGGGATAGAATTCATTAAATTCCCGTTTATAAACAAAAAACCCTGAATCAGCTGTTGAATCAGGGTTTTCTTTAGAAATAATATTTTTATCAGAAATCTCTTCCAGGTGTAGTACCAGGCTCATGACCTGCACCTAAAGGCTTATTTTTTCTTTCAGGTCTGTTCGCAAACGCAGATCTTCCAGACTCTGACTCAGAAGATGTTTCGCCACTGCTCAAATCTTCATCCTTGTCAGTTTCTTTATAAACCGTTTTCTTTTTTTCTTCTTCGTGATCGTGCTTTTCCGGAGTATTCATAACCAATGTTTTAATTAAAAATTATTGACAATTGAATACACAACAAGCCGGAAAAAATATAGTTTCTATTATTTTATAATAAATAAAAGCAATTACAAAGGATGGTATAAATAAACCTGTTTTTTGACCCTGCGGATAATCTCATTAAAATACAGTTCTTCTCTTTCCGGTACATTGGTCATCAGCACTAACGAATGAGAAACATGAGAATCATGATAAGAAGGATGGAGATAATCGAAAGGTAAACAAACCAATCCCAACCGCTCATAAAAACCAATTCTACGTACCGCATCCACAGAAGCAGGAGGCTCAACCTCTAAAAGCAACTTCCGGTTGACCATGAAATCTTTCATCACGCGTTCCCCAAATTTCTTTCCTCTGTTTACCGGATCAATCGCCAGATGTTCAATAAAACACCAGTCATCAAATTTCCAGCTGGTTACAAAACCAATCGCTTTTTCTTCTTCCAGAATTACCTGCATAGACATTTCCGGAACTGTGCCGATCATTTTTAACAGTTGCTCCCAGTTTCTGCGTTCTTCCATTGGAAAAGCAGCATGATACAACTCCTCCACAAAAGACAGATATGGGCTCTCATTATTCTCTATAGCTACGTATTGCATAATTGTGCTAAAAAAAAAGCCCTGACCGCTGGTCAGAGCTTTTTGTAATCAATAAAATTCTTAAACTGCGATATTCTGCTCTACAATATGTTTCACCTTTTCTATCACATAATCAATTTCCTCTTTCGTATTCAACTTGCTGAAAGAGAACCTGACCGATGGACGATTTGGATCAGTACCTATAGCAGTCAGCACATGAGACCCGATATTGGAACCCGAAGAGCAAGCACTTCCGCCAGATGCAGAGATGCCATTAATATCCAGGTTAAACAATAGCATATCAGACATATCCATTGCCGGGAATGATACATTCAGGACCGTATATAAACTTTTCTCAGGATCAGTTTCTCCATTAAAACTTATGGCAGGAATTTCTTCGGCCAGTTTATCTTTCATGTAAGTTTTCAAATCCTGGATATAGGCCTGGTGCTCTTCCATATGACTATAAGCCATCTCCAATGCTTTTGCCAACCCTACAATTCCATATACATTTTCAGTACCACCACGCATATTACGTTCCTGGGCACCACCAAAAATCATCGGACTGATTTTCACCGTATGATTTACGAATAAGAACCCTACCCCTTTCGGACCATGCAATTTATGCGCTGCACAAACTATAAAATGCGCTTTAATCTTTCTGACATCATGTGCATAATGACCCATGGTCTGTACGGTATCACAATGATAAATAGCCTCATAACGCTCACAAATATCACCAACCTTTTCCATATCGGTCAGGGTTGCCAATTCATTATTTGCATGCATTAAGGAAACAAAAGAACGTGAATTCTCTTTTAACAGTTGTTCCAGGTGATCATAATCAACATTCCCCTTAGCATCAATATTTACAAAGCTCAGCTTATCAATAACGCCATCCTTTAATAACTGGCCAAGCGTATGCTCAACCGCATGATGTTCAATTTTTGAAGTAATAGCATGCCTGATCCCAAAAGCTGCAATACCACAACGTATAGCTGTGTTGTCAGCTTCTGTACCACCCGAAGTGAAAAATATTTCAGCAGGTGTCGCATTCAGTAATCCAGCTACAGTTTTACGGGCCTTTTCAATCAATGTACGTACCTCACGGCCCTGCGCATGAATTGAAGATGGATTACCATAATAATTCTCCATCACATTAATCATTTCAGCCATAACCTCTTTATCCAGAGGCGTAGTTGCAGCATTATCTAAATAGATCCTGTTCATTCTGTATTAATTCAATTTTAAAATTTCTTTGATGTCTGATATAATTTTGTTCGCCAGGTTTTCAGCTACAGTTTCATTTTCCGCTTCGCTATAAATACGGATAATTGGTTCTGTATTTGATTTACGCAAGTGAACCCACTCATTATCAAACTCTATTTTCAACCCGTCAATAGTACTGCTTGGCTGATTTTTGTACTTTTCCTGTACTTTAACCAACAAAGCATCAATATCCATTTCAGGGGTTAAAGTGATCTTATTTTTAGAAATATGATAATTTGGATAGCTGCTTCTTAATAAAGACACAGATTTACCGAATTTCGCAAGATGTGTTAAAAACAAAGCGATACCTACTAAAGCATCACGGCCGTAATGCAACTCAGGATAAATGATCCCGCCATTACCTTCACCACCAATAATTGCATTCGTTGCTTTCATCTGGTTTACCACATTCACTTCACCCACAGCAGCAGCATTGTATTCCCCGCCCGCTCTAAGGGTTACATCTTTTAAAGCTCTTGTTGATGATAAATTAGAAACCGTATTACCTACCTGATTTTTCAAAATATAATCAGCTACAGCAACTAAAGTATATTCCTCACCGAACATCGTTCCGTCTTCACAAACAAAACATAAACGATCTACATCAGGATCAACTACAATGCCCAGATCTGCCTGTTTGCTTTGTACTACTTTAGCAATTTCAGTCAGGTTTTCCGGAAGAGGCTCCGGATTATGAGGAAACTCACCATTAGGTTCACAGTACAGTTCGAATACCGTCTTTACCCCTAACGCTTTTAATAAAGCAGGAATAAAAATACCGCCTGTGGAGTTTACACAGTCAATTGCAATTTTGAAATTTGCTTTTTTGATCAATTCAACATCAACCAATGGCAAAGCCAGAATTACATCAATATGTTTTTGCAGATAAGAATCATCATAAGTAACTTTTCCAAGGTCATTTACCTCAGCAAAAGAAAAATCAGCTCTTTCAGCAATTTCTAATACTTCTTTACCATTTTCATCATTGATAAACTCGCCCTTCTCATTTAAGAGTTTAAGCGCGTTCCACTGCTTAGGATTATGGCTGGCCGTTAAAATAATCCCGCCACCTGCTTTTTCCATTGGGACAGCGATTTCCACAGTCGGTGTAGTAGATAAACCTAAGTCTATCACTTCAATACCCAGTCCCTGTAAAGTACCAGTTACCAGGTTATTCACCATGTCTCCCGAGATCCGTGCATCCCGTCCGAGTACGATTTTCTTAATGTTCGTATTTTTAATTACCCACGAGCCGTAAGCTGCGGTAAACTTCACTATATCAATAGGTGTTAGCCCATTTCCAGCGATTCCGCCGATAGTTCCCCTGATTCCTGAAATAGATTTTATAAGTGTCAACTGCTATGAATTTTGTTTTCCAAAAATAGTAAAAATTTAAGTAGGCGGTGTCATAATATCATAATTTGAATTGAATGTCCACCCAGTTGCATTCCTAATCACTATATTTGCTTTTTCTAAATTTAAGACGGTCCTTATGCAGCGAAAGTGGTTTCAATATTGGTTCAATTCTCCTTATTATCATATCTTATATAGTCAGCGTAATGACGCAGAAGCCGAGTTTTTAATTGATAACCTGACAGCTTACCTGAAGCCGGCACTGCACTCCCGTATACTTGATATCGCCTGCGGCAGAGGCCGTCATTCCGTTTATTTAAACAAAAAAGGATTTGATGTTACAGGAATTGACCTTTCTGAACAAAGCATCAAATACGCGAAGCAGTTCGAGCAGAAACACCTTCACTTTTTTGTACACGATATGCGTAAACTTGGCTATATCAATTATTATGATATCGCCCTGAACCTTTTCACCAGTTTCGGATACTTTGATACAGAAAAAGATCATGTCAATGCGCTTAAATCTTTCAGAAAAAGTATCAAAGAAGATGGGACCGTAGTGATTGATTATTTCAACACGCAGAAAATTATCAGTAACCTGACACACAGAGAAACAAAAACTGTTGAAGGTATAGAATTTGATCTTCGTAAATTTGTTGCCGAAGGTAAAATCATTAAACATATCAACTTCGAACACAAAAGCAAACATTACGCTTTTGAAGAACGTGTACAAGCATTCAGTTTGGCTGATTTTGAAAGGATGCTTGAAAAAAGCGGATTAAAAATCATCAATACATTCGGCAGCTATAGCCTGGAAGAATTTGATGTAGCTAAATCTGACAGATTAATCCTTGTTTGTAAAAAAGCATGATAGAAAGCCTGCATACCTTCGATGTAGAACTGTTTCTGAAAATTCACAGAGGACTGTCCAACGGTTTCCTGGACTGGTTTCTTCCATTGATGCGGAACAGGTATACCTGGGCGCCACTATACTTGTTTATTATCATTTTCAGTTTCAAAGAGTATAAAAAAAGAGGCTGGTATATTATAGGCGGCGTATTGCTTACGTTTGCCCTGGGTGATATGATCTCTTCCAGGTTCATCAAACCATTTGTTGCCAGGCTGAGACCATGTAATGAACCTGCACTGATTCATGATATTATTCACCGCGTGCCCTGCGGCAGCGGCTATAGTTTCCCATCCGCACACGCAACAAACCACTTCGGTATTGCCGTGTTTTTAATTATGGTTTTCTATCCAAGATGGAAGCCGATCCTGCCAATTGGCCTTGCCTGGGCATTTATTATTTCTTTTGCACAAATATACGTTGGCGTACATTACCCGATTGATACCATAGCAGGTGCTGCTTTAGGCTCAACTATCGGATTTTTAGTGTCCCTGATTTATAAAAAACTACAACCAGCAGTTTAATGGAAGTTTGGAAAATCTTAATCCTGTTCTTTTGCGCCTTCTTTGGGGGTTTATCTATATTTTTAGTCAAAAGTGATAAGTCACAACTGCTAAAACTTATACTTTCTTTCAGTGGCGCCTATTTATTTGCCATCACCGTATTACACCTGATACCCGACGCTTACAGCGGGCCTGACCACGCAGAAATAGGTATTTATATCTTAATTGGGTTCCTTTTACAAATCTTCTTAGAGCAATTCTCTGAAGGTGTAGAACATGGGCATATCCACAAACATGATGACACACAGATCTTTCCTTACGGAATTATGATCAGTTTGTGTTTACATGCCTTTTTAGAAGGAATGCCGCTGGCAGCAGATCAGCACAATGCCTTAATCTTTGGTATTTCCCTGCACCACATCCCCGCTGCTTTTGCACTGGCGAGTATCTTAATGCAAAACAAATTCAAGCCTGCCGGAATCATCTTTTACCTGGCCATTTTTGCAATCATGGCACCATTAGGATTCTGGGTCAGTAATGGAATCAGTACAGGCAGTATTGGAGGGATAGAAGTTTACTTCCACAAAATGATGGGTATCGTGATCGGGATATTTTTACATATCTCCACCACGATCTTATTTGAATCCAGCGTGGACCATAAAGTATCCAAAAGAAAAATGGTTGCTGTTTTATTGGGTATTGCGATTGCCCTGATCGGATTTTATACCTCAGGGCATAGTCACTAAATAGAAATTAACAGGCAGGGCAACAAAGGGCACCGTCTCTTAAGAGAAATTAACAGGCAGGGCACTAAGCTCTGCCCCTTGCTTTTTCCAGTAAAGAAGTTAATTGCTCCGCCTCCTGATGGGTTAAATTAGCAGAAAGAATAGCAGATAAGTTCATTTCCTTGTCCATTTTCTTTAACAATGCCAAACCCTTCTCGCTGATCAGTATATCCACCGCGCGCTTATCATAAGTGTTGGTCTTTTTACAAATCAAATCCTTCTGTACCAACCGGTCAACAATCCGCGAAGCATCACACATTTTATCAAGCATTCTGGATTTCAGCAGATTAATAGTCGAAGGGTCCGGGTGCTGGCCACGCAATATCCTGAGCACATTAAACTGCTGATTGGTAATATCATAAGATGAAACCGCCTGTTTTACCTGATCATTACACCAATTCTGCGTAAATGCCACGTTGACCATTGCCTCGTGGAATATGCTTTCATAGCGGGGGGCTTTTATTTCTTTCTGCAACTGTATCACGTTATCTTTTTTCTGAGGTTAGTTCATTATCATTACCATTGTTCTTCTTCCTGCCGTATTTCCATGGACAGTGCTTGCAACCATTCTTACAGCAATAACCACGTTTAAGATGGTATGCTTCAGTAAAAACCATCAAGCCATCCTCATTGAAATAATAATCGGCACTCTGTTCCATTAGTTAAGCAATTTAACAGTAATAATGTTTGAATAATAACTTTTTAGTTGAATTCCACTCCCATGTGTAGTCCAGATCTCTTTTGGCTTAACTTTTCCAATCGTATAAATGATATCGTCCCAGTCCACATGGTCAGAAATGAACAATTGCAGCTCATTATTGTTCTGTAAATGTTTCCATCCCGTTGCAAATACCCTGATTACATTCACCGCTTTGATATAACTTCGGTAAACCAGCGGCGGAACCAGGTAAATCATATCAGTTTTGGTATTTTTCATTACTTTACGGTCATAAACCTCATACTTTCCCATATCAATCCCCATTTGCTCATAAATTTTCACAAAAGGGAGGATACTATGGTGTACCAGGATCCTCCGCTGCGGGCAAAAGTCGCTGATCAATTTAATCAACCGCTGACTTTTACCTAAAGCATAGGCACCGAGCATAACATTGCTCGTTGTCGCATTTAGTTTTCTTATCTCCAGCTCCACATCCGGATGTTTAGTATCAGGATTCGCAAAAGTTGTTTCCGTAATCAGTACATCGGCCTCCGCGAACTCTATAGGCTCGCAGGTCGTATCCGGCTGAAGCTTATAATCTCCCGTATACAGATATTTAACCCCTTTATACTCCATCATCACCAGTGCCGAACCTAAAATATGGCCAGCAGGGATAAAACTGATCTTTACTCCATTCAATACAAATTCAGCGTGAAAAGCATACAGGTGAAATTCACCCGCCGCAAATTTCTTATACCGCTGTATCATGAACAATGAGGTTGCCTTTGTACAATACACATTGAAATTACCACTAATCGCATGATCACCATGTGCATGTGAAATTACGGCATCCTTTACCATTTCTTTTGGATCCAGGTAAAAATTGCCATAGGCACAATACAGTCCAATTTTAGTTGGCACTAAAAAATCCTCTAATATCATTTATTTTGTAAGGTTTATAAATTGATGGTGCAGCTCCAATACCTGGAGTATCACCGATTGGCTTTCATCATTTGTGATTAAAAAATCAGCCATTTTATTCTTTTCTATATCACTCAGCTGTTTATCCATGCGCGCCTCCACCTGTTCGCTGGTTACGCCGTCCCGCTCCATCACCCGCTGTATTTTGACAGCTTCAGGTGCAGTGACCAAAATACTATGGTCACACATTTTATAAGAACCACTCTCAAATAATAATGCAGCTTCTTTCAAATTATAAGGTACACCTGCCGGTATCGTTTGCTGCCAGCTTTCAAAGGCTCTGAATACAGCAGGATGAACCAATGCATTCAACTTCTCCAGCTCCGCTTTATTATTGAATACAATTTGTGCAATATGTTTATTGTTCAGCTTCCCGGACAGCTCATAACTCTCGCTTCCGAAGGTCTTTATAATCCCATCCCTTAACACCGGGTCAGTCACCATAATTTCCTTAGCTACAGTGTCTGCATAAAACACAGGAATCCCCAGCTGCTCGAATATGTGGCAAACCGTGGTTTTCCCACTTCCTATACCACCAGTAATCCCAATCTTAATCATTACTTTTCTATAATAAAATCAACTTTCTCCGGGTCTACCCTGACCTTTCTGCAATAATCAGGAAAGCGGGTTAACTTCACAGACAGCTGGCCATGATGCTTTAACTTCCATTCATTCAAATCTACCACCGCCTCAATAAAATCTTCATTTACCTGCTGATAACTGGATAAAGCAACCATAAAAGTTATCTTCACCTTTTTCGGATAAAGCTTAACATTATAATATTCACCATTATTGATAATCTTCAGCGGCACCTCCAGTGTTTTCTCCGTAAACTCATCTACTGGTAATTTCACCTCCACACTTGCAGGGAAAATATTCACATTTTTGAACAGGTTCTGCTTCATCCCTACCCTGGTTACTGCCTGGTTCTGAATATTATGCAGCACCAAAGTATCTGTTTTCCATTCACTGATCTTTTCCAGATCTTCCTGCGGGCCTGATACCGTTACATAATCAGGTGTACACTGAATCACATCAGAAATACCAAATTGCTTCACAAAAGATAAATTGGAAACTAATCTGACCGGAACCCTCTTCACAGTCCTTTTAGAAAAATCAAAATATAGCGTATCCGGGCGTACAGATATAATTTTCTGTGAAGTTTCCAGCTGGTTGTTCACACTATACAGCTGCTCTGAAAAAAGGATATAATTTCTGTTATTCAGCTTTTCAAGGTTGATGCTGATAAACTGCGGATTTACCCTCAAACGTGCAAATAACAATTGCCAGCCCGTTCCTTCTACCTGTAAATCTACCGTATCAGACTGTAGCGGATGAAAAGCCTTTTTCTGCGGAAAATTCTTATAAATCAGGACAGTCTTAGCCGTATAAACATATTTATTGTTCAACGCCAGAAATAACCATCCTGCAATAGCCAGAAGCACACAAGTGATCAATACTAAAAAGCGCTTTCGCTCTATTTTTGTAAGTTTAATGAATGGCATACGGGCTGTAATTAATCAAATTTAAGGTTTTATCACTAAACAAAAAAGCCGCGCCAAAATGGAGCGGCTTTTTAATGTCTGTAAGCGAATTAAGCCTTAGGCAATTCAGTAGATGCTTTAGTCGCATCCAGAGAAATCGCAGACTTGTCAAAACGGATTTTAGTACCGCCTTCAACTTCGATTAGAAAAGTAAGTTCATTCATATCAACGATTCTGCCGTGAATACCAGCAGTAGTAACTATTTTGTCACCTTTTTTCAAGTCTGCAACTAATTTCTTGTGGTCTTTAGCTTTTTTAACTTGTGGTCTGATCATGAAGAAATAGAAAACTACCATGATTAATACCATTGGAACCAAGGTACTTAACATACTGCTTCCGCCGGCAGCAGCATCTAAAATTACTGTTAATGTCATATTGATTGTATTATTATAAAATTATGTTCTTTCTTTAACCTCACCAATCAGATGTACCTCTGTGGTAGAAGGATTACCGTTTGAAGTGATGGTGACAACTTTATCCTGCATTCCCATTTTGCCAGCGCTGTTAAAAACTACTTTAATTACACCGTCAGCCCCTGGTTTAATCGGTTCTTTAGGGATTTCAGGAATTGTACAGCCACAAGTTGCAGTCGCATTGGTAATAATCAACGGACTTTTTCCTGTATTTGTAAATTTGAATTCATAATGTACCGACTCTCCCTGTACGATTTTACCGAAATTGTACATTCCCTGTTTGAAACTGATTACAGGTGCGTCAGGCGAAGCCACTGTTTTAGTTTCCGTAGTTTTAACTACACTATCAGTAGCAACCGCTGTAGGTTTTGTTTGGCAGGCAGCTAATGTTGCTGCTGCAAATGCAAGTAAAAATATCTTCTTCATTAATATATTTTTTTATTCTTCTATTAATCCGCGGCCAATTTTCTTGATACTGTTTGTACGTTTTAAATCGCCTAAAATTTTGTCCAATATACCGTTAATAAATGAATTACTTTTCGGAGTACTGTAATCTTTTGATAAGTCAAGATACTCGTTAATGGTAACTTTTACCGGAATTGAAGGGAAATTCATTAACTCACAAATAGCCATTTTCATCAGGATCGTATCCATTAATGCAATACGTTCCGACTCCCAGTTTTTAGTACGCTCAGCGATTAAATTCTGATATTCTGTATTGTTTTTCAACGTATAAGTGAAAAGATCTTCCACAAATTTGCTGTCTTCTTTCCAATCCGCACTGATTGGGGTCAGTTTGTTTTTAAACGGATCTTCTGACGTAAAGTTCTTCAGGGTTTTTGCAACCATTCCCTGCATTACTTCTTTATCTACCGGCCAGTTGATAAATTTATCTTCAAAAGCCTGGATGATATTCTGGCTTTTCAGAATGATTTTTCTAAAGATAAATTTGATGATCTCTTTTGATCCTTCCAAACTATCATCAGTATCTGCCAGATAAGCGATATACTCAGGAGTAGCTTTCAGCTTATTGTAGATTGTCCTGATGAATTCAGGATCTGCATGCCAGTTAATCTGGTATTTGTTTACAGCCGATTTAAATTCAGGGTTTTCCTGCAACAAAACAATGAACTTGTTGCGCAGTAACTTTTTGTTAGGATTCAGATCTTCCGCAGTAGGAAAGTGCTTGTTAGCTCTTTCAATTGCATCAACTGAAGTATATTCCGTGATCTCAGAAAGTAATGCCAGCATTCTGACATACATTTCATAAACCTGGTCAATACTGTGCATCAATTCTTTCTTTGCAGAAAGTAGATCCTTTTTGTCTGTCATTTGCCACGCAAAGATGTTTTGCAGGACTTTAATTCGTAGGTGCCTTCTATTTAACATGAATGTAAGAACGAGTTGGTAATATACCGGTTATTAAAATGATGATTTTATTTTTTTGATGTCTATTATTCTTTGTTCTGCAATCCTGTTTGCTGCCAGGATTGTCGGGATGTTTTCTGCCTTAGACAGTTTAATTACATTACGCGTTGCCTGGTAGATATTTTCTGTCAGCTGCATGGTGCGTTTTCTTCCGAAACCTGTTAATTCTGAATAACAATTAATCAGTCCTCCTGCATTAATCAGGTAATCAGGTGCAAAAAGTATATTTTTTTCCAAAAGCAACTTACCATGTACCTGCTCATCTGCAAGCTGATTGTTTGCTGAACCTGCAATAATCGCAAATTTCATTCTTGGAATAGTCACGTCATTGACCGTCGCCCCTAACGCACAAGGCGCATAGATATCAACATCCAGACCGAATACTTTATTGGCCTCTACAGGTTTTGCTTTATATTTTCTTGCAATATGGTGTAAACGTTCCTCATTGATATCACTGATAAAAACTTCAACGTTTTCATTTCTCAGTAATTCTACCAGTTGTTCCCCTACATTTCCGATCCCCTGTACCACAACAGAACGTCCTGCCAGCATATCCGTACCAAAAACTTCCTTTACGCAAGCTTTAATCCCCAGAAAAACCCCTTTAGCGGTAGTAGGTGAAGGATCGCCCATTCCACCAATAGATTCAGGAACCCCTGTCACATATTTGGTTTCCATGCTGATATACTCCATATCTTTAGTCGTTGTACCCACGTCCTCAGCAGTAATAAACTCACCATTAAGATTTTGGATAAAACGGCCGAAACTGCGCATCATCGCTTCAGATTTTCCTTTGCGGGAATCACCAATAATTACCGCTTTACCACCACCCAGGTTTAAACCTGTAATTGCAGCTTTATAAGTCATACTCCTTGATAACCGCAGCACATCTTCCAGTGCTTCAGTTTCCGTAGCATAGCTTAACATCCTTGTACCACCTAAAGCAGGGCCCAGTGTCGTATCATGAATAGCAATAATGGCTTTTAAACCGGTATCGGGATCATTACAAAAAACAACTTTTTTGTGTCCTAAAGCACTTAGTTGATCTAAAATTGAGGTTACCGCAGAACTATTACCAGACATAAGATTTCGTTTATCAGACAGCCCGCAAAACTAAGGATAAAAAACATTATTTACATTGTTTTAACCAAACAGTTTTCAAAAATCATGTTCAATTGGCTAACTTTACGCCACATGAAGCACCTTCGTTTTTTAAATAAACATTTCTATAAATATAAATGGTGGATCGTACCCGGGGTGTTTTTCGTTATTATCTCTAATATTTTCGGTGTAATTCCAGCCCAGGTTATTGGCCATGCTTTCAACCTTATTACCGAGAACATCCAGATTTACGGCCTTTTCAGCGGTTTCGAAAGACAGCAGATCATTTATGATATCTTCAGCTACAGTCTGCTTTATTTCGGCTCGCTCGTACTGATCCTCTATCTGATCAGGGGATTATTTCTGTTCTTTATGCGCCAGACCCTCATTCTGATGTCCAGACATATTGAATTTGATATGAAGAATGAGATCTATGCACACTATCAAAAACTGAGCCTCGGTTTTTACCGCCGCAACAATACCGGCGATTTAATGAACCGGGCTACAGAAGATGTGAACAGAGTAAGAATGTATGTTGGCCCTGCAATTATGTATGCCATAAATACCCTTGTTTTATTTCTGCTGATCATTACTTCTATGTATTCAGTGAATGCCAAACTTGCTACTTTCTGTTTATTGCCCCTGCCGGTACTGGTCGTTATTATCTATTTTGTCAACACACAAATCAATAATAAAAGCGAGCAGATCCAGGAGCAGCTTTCCCGTTTATCAAGTTTCGTACAGGAAAGGTTTTCAGGCATCAGGGTTATCAAATCCTATGTCAGAGAAGATTATACAAGGGAAATCTTTGCCAATGAAAGCAGTGCCTATAAAAACAGTTCTATGGGGCTGGTACGTGTACAAGCACTCTTCTACCCCACTATGCTTCTTTTAGTCGGCCTGAGTACTATTCTTACCGTATATATAGGTGGAGAACAAGTACTCGACGGCTCCATTACAGCAGGGAACATTGCAGAATTCATTGTATATGTCAATCAGCTTACCTTCCCGGTCACCATGCTCGGCTGGGTAACTACATTGATTCAACGTGCTTCAGCTTCACAGAAAAGGATCAATGAATTCCTCGAATTAAAGTCAGATATCCATAGCGGGGACGCTCCTGCGGGAGAAGTCCGTGGAAATATCAAATTCGATCACGTTAACTTTACCTATCAGGATACAGGTATCAAAGCATTACAAGATGTAACTTTTGATATTAAAGCAGGACAATTTGTTGCGATCATCGGACGTACCGGATCGGGAAAATCCACACTTGCGAACCTGATTATGAGGATGTATGACACCGATTCAGGTCAGATCTCGATTGACGGGACTTCGCTGAAGAAAGTCAACCTGAATTCCTTCAGAGATCAAGTAGGTTTCGTTCCACAAGAAGTTTTTCTCTTTTCTGATAACATTAAGAACAATATTGCCTTCGGACTGGATCAGGTAACTGATCTGGAAGTCGAAAATGCAGCACGAAATGCGGCCGTATATCATAATATAATGGACTTTGAACTGAAGTTTGACACCATGCTTGGTGAGCGTGGGATCACCCTTTCCGGCGGACAAAAACAACGTGTATCCATTGCCAGGGCATTGATAAAAGAGCCTAAAATATTGATTTTTGATGATTGTCTTTCCGCAGTAGATACGAAAACTGAAGAGGAAATCTTAAATAACCTGGGTAATGTCATGAAAGGAAAGACCAGCATATTAATTGCACACAGGATTTCCACGATCAAAAAAGCAGACAAGATTCTGGTACTTGAAGAAGGCCGTATTGCAGAACAAGGCACTCATGATGAACTAATTAACCTTCATGGGATCTACGAAGAGATGTATCAGAACCAGTTATTGGAAGAAGAAAATAAATCTCTTTAATTTCTATTTTGATCTTATCTAATTAATACTTTATATTTACCCGAACCAAAAACCAACAGCGATACCAAACATGGGAGAATTTGACAACAAAGAGAGAGAAGAGGTTTTTTCTAAAAAAGTAAGGGCCGGTAAGAGAACTTATTTTTTCGACGTTAAAGCAACACGTTCAGGAGATTATTATTTAACCCTTACTGAAAGCAAGAAAAGACTGGAAGACGGTGTATTTGTAAAACATAAGATCTTTTTATACAAAGAAGATTTTGAGAAATTCGCTGAAGGATTAAATGAGACGGTTGATTATATCAAGAATCACCAGGAAGTTGTTGAAAAACGCTATGAATATTCAGAAAACCATGAAGGTGCTGCAAAAGGCCAGAATGATGATTTTTCTTTCTAGGATAGGATTAAAGAACTTTTAGAAGCTCCGTACAGGGGCTTTTTTTATGCCCTGACCCGGGTAATAAAAAACCCGGGTGCTTTGGAGCAACCCGGGTCTGATCAAATATTATTGATGCGCCCTATCCGGATCAGCCGGTCTTTTTACATCCTTATAAGGATAAGTCTTCATCTCTTCTAATAAGATTTTAACCGTAGTTTCCAGCTGAGGATCTTTCCCCGCCAGTAAATCCTTTGGTGTTTGTTCCACAAACACATCAGGTGCAACACCCTGATTTTCAATTATCCAATCCCCATCGTTCCCATATATACCAAAATTAGGCGCGGTCACTGTTCCTCCGTCAATTAACGAAGGATAACCACTGATGCCGACTAAAATACCCATAGTGGTTCTTCCAACCAGCTTACCCAACTTCTTAAATTTGAACATATAAGGCATCATATCACCACCAGAGCCAGCATACTCATTGATGATCATCGCTTTCGGGCCAAAAATCCCGTTTCCCGGCGTAGTAAAATTCTGGCCATCACGTATTGCCCAATGACTGATCACCTCACGGCCTAACAAGTCCACCACATAATCAGCTACTGAACCACCGCGGTTATTGCGTTCATCAATTAATAAAGCCTTCTTATCCATCTGAGAGAAATAATACCTGTTAAAACTCACGTACCCTTCACTACCGGTATTCTGCATGTAGAGATAAGCAATTTTACCCCCACTCAGCTCATCCACCTGCTTGCGCTTACCTTCCATCCAGTTGACCCGGCGTAAATTTGTTTCAGCATCAAAAGAAACAGGCACCACCGTTACTTCACGTGCACCATCCAAACCAGGTTTTTTATTCACCATCAAGCGCACCTGCTGCCCCGCAGTATTCTCAAATAAACTATAGATACTTTGATCAGCAGTTAGCGGTACTCCATTTACAGCCACCAGATATACTCCTTCTTCAATGTTCAATCCGGGCTCTTTAAGCGGCGCTTTTAACTCAGGATTCCAGGATAAAGCACTTAATATCTTTGATATTTTGTAATATCCGTGATCAATTTCGTAATCTGCACCAAGCATACCGATCTCTACCGCTGAACTTTTAGGCTGATCTCCCCCTTTGATATAACTATGCCCAACTACCAGCTCACCAAGCATATCACGGAACAAATAAGTCAGATCCTCACGGTGCCCAACATAAGGGAGAAACTTTTCATATTTCCTTTTAACAGCATCCCAATCAGTCCCATGCATGTTCTCCACATAGAAGTAATCCTTCTCAATACGCCAAACCTCATCAAATGTTTGTTTCCATTCCGCAACAGGATCAATATATAGCTTAACCGTATTCAATTTAAGCTTGCCTTCTTCAGGTTGCGGCTTGCGCGAAGCATCGACTATATAATAATTTGATGCCGCGTTATACATTAATTTGTTACCATCACTGCTCACTGTGTAAATAGAGGCTCCCGGAACCAGTGTACCCGCTTTTAATGATTTCAGATCAAAAGCTTTCACCTCTCCACCATTCACGTACAACAATTTGCCCTTAATATTCCCATTTAAGTTATTATAATCACCAGCAGACAGCGGTAAAGCCACAATACGGTCACTCAGATTATCCAGGTCTATTTTGACCAGTGCCACAGTGTCCCGCTGGTCTTTTTTCACTACTTTAACTTTTTCAGCATTCGTGCTCTTAGGTGTTTTTGCATTTTTTTTCACTACCTCATCTTCATCTTTCACCACTTCCTCATCACTCTGGGCTGCGAAAAGAGAAGGGGTTTGTTTTGCTAATATCAAAGCATAAATACTGCTGGTATTCGGACGGTCATAAGCAGTCATGTGTAAACCACTATTTCCCAATCCAATATTAGTACTGGCAGTAAAAAACAGGTACTTACCATCGCGGCTAAATACTGTTGTACCAGCAGAACCGATACCATCAGTTACCTGAGTTGACTTCCCCGAAGTCAGACTATAAATAAAAACAGCGCTATTTCCATTCTCCAGCGTTTTAATATAAGAGATCCATTTAGAATCAGCAGACCACGAAGAATTAAAGTTATTCTCTGTCCTGTTGGTTACAGAACCTAATTTATCATTCGTAACTGTTACAACTTTACGCGTAGCTATATCTACATAAAAAAGATTAAGATGGCTATCCGAATAGAATAACTTTTTACTATCAGGCGACCATGTCAGCCCAAAATAGAAACCAGATTCACCAAGCTTGATATAAACCGGGTCTTTCTCTGCTAACTGATCTCTGAGTACCAATTGATAGTTTCCGTTACGATCAGAAACATAAGAGATCCATTTCCCATTCGGTGACCAGCCCGGTGAACGCTCATGAGAACCCGGAGATTTTGAAATATTTCTTGCATCCCCATTTTCTTTAGGTACACTAAAGATCTCCCCGCGACTCTCAAACAACGCACGTTTACCAGTTGGAGAAAGTTCCATTGCAGTAATGTCCTTGTCCATATTCTCGTAACGGGCACGTTTATAGGGAATATCCGCCTGAATCAGAATACTCAGCCGGTTACTTTTACCCGTTGCAGGATCAAGCGTATAAATGCCACCTTCTTCTTCATAAATAAGGGTTGAACCATCACTTGACAATGATTTTACATCATAATCCTTATAGGAAGTAACCTGCTCAACTTTCTTAGTACTGGTATCATAACTGAATATATTTTGTATATGGTTCCGGTCTGAAATAAAGAATATTTTATTCCCGATCCATTGCGGTGATATATTGTTTGATTTAGCCCCCGGAACAATTTCTATAGCATTCGTTTTGAGATCGAAAAGCCAGATATCAGGCATACCGCCACCACGATAACGTTTAAAAGCGACATCAGTACGTTCATTCGGAAACCCATTTTTAGAATAAGCCCATCGCTTGCCATCGGGCGATGCAGAGCCCTGAGTTGCTTCAGGCATAGGTAATGCCTTAGCCATTCCGCCTTTCAGGCTTTTCTGATATAAACGCGCATTAAATCCATAATCAAAACTCCGCGTAGAACTAAAGTATACTTCTTCATTATTAATCCACCCCCTGACCATATCTCCGGCAGGATGATTAGTTAATCTTTTAGGAGTGCCGCCATCAATTGGGATCACATAAACATCCTGATTTCCACCATAACTACCCGTAAAAGCAATATTGCGCTCATCGGGAGAGATAATTGGATTCATTTCCACTTCAGGATTAACCGTTACCCGGCGTGGAGAACTGCCATCCCGATTTGCAACCCATATATCCCCTGCATAAGCAAAAGCAATATGATTTTTGCTGATCGAAGGAGTTCTAAGCAATAAAGTTTCCTTTTCCTGGCCATTGGCCACAGCAGATGCCAGCCCCGAGGAAAGTAAAATAATTAGTAAAGAGTTTAGTTTCATATTTGATATCCTTTCATTCAATAATAGTTAGAGTAAAACCGTCCCCTCTTGTTTCAAATATCTGCAATATAATTTACGGGGATCGGGTTCCGGAAATTAATTTCGGATCTGCTGTAAGGTTTTATCTATGACCGCGACAAAGTGGTATAAACAAAAAACAAACACAAAATGACTTCAATTAAAAACAACTGGAAATGGCTTATTGCAGCCATCTTACCTTTAACATTTACAGCTTGTAAAAAAGATTCGGTAACTCCTGCGGCCGGTAACAAAACAACAATTACGGTAGAAAACGTATTGAATTCAAGTAGCCTTGTTGAATCAGGTACTTTTCAGGGTACAGGTACTCCGCCAGTTATACTTCCTGGTCAAACTGTTTCTTTCCGGTTTTCGGCTTCTATCGGGCAGGCCGTTACCTTCTCGAGTATGTATGGCTGGTCTAACGATTTGTTCTTTGCACCAGCAAACCCGGGGATTGCGCTTTATGATCAGAATAAAAAACCAATTGAAGGTGATGTTTCAGCACAAATCAAACTATGGGATAATGGGACAAGAGTGAATCAGGCGCCAGGTGCGAATGTTGTTCATCCCGGCATAGCAGAACATAATGCAATTACAGAAGTGAATGGAAAAGATGCTCAGGGAAACACTTATCTTCCGGCTTCATCACTGGTCAAAGCGAGCTTAAAATATGAAGGTGACTCTTATTTCACTTTGACATTACAGAATATTTCAGGGGGCACAGCTAACCCAACTCCTTTAAGTCCCGGCGTATGGGCAGTATCTTACATTGCCGGTGGAAAGTTGCTTAATCCAGCACCTATTTTCACCAGCGGGCAGCCTACAGCAAATGGTTTGACGCAACTTGCCGAAGCCGGAAATAATGCACCATTATATACTTATATAAAAAGCAATACTGGAATCTTCACTCCTTTATCTCCGATTCTCGTGGTTGTTTACAACGGTATAGATAATCCGATTTTCAAGACTGGTGAGAAAGACCGCAATGAAGGATTAAAAGAATTGGCGCAGCAAGGAAATGCGACATTATTAGCCGCAGCATTGAAAGGCAGAACAGGTGTTAAAAATGTCTATGTATTACCAGCACCAAACTCTACTGTCCTGCTTCCAATAATCGGTAACCAGCCGGGTGGTTCTGTTTCGCAAGAACTTTCAGTAGCCAAAGGTGACCGCATTGCTATTGCAACGATGTATGGCTTTTCGAACGACTGGTTTTTTGCTTCTTCCGGGAACGGTTCGGATGCTACACAAACAGCGGATATTTCAAGTTCCATCAAGCTATATGATAATGGCACTGCTGTTGATCAGTTTCCTGGCGCAGGAAATAACCAGTTCAACCTTGGCGGAGCTACTACATCACAAAGCAACGTGATTGCTGGCGTACCAAATCCAAATCCTTTTACCACTTTACCTGCTATTACTGATATCATTAAAGTGAAAATTAATGTGAATTAAAAAATGTTAGTTATTTACAAAGCCGTTTCTCTTTTTGGAAGCGGTTTTTGTAAATTGCTGATCGTATGAAATTAAGACTGATAATCATCCTGGTTTGCACGGCTACCTATGTGCATGCACAAAATATTCAAGGAAAATTTGTTCAGCAAAATTTTGTTGATGCCGGAGTAACCTTAACATTCGACCACAATAATTTCGTGTATGAACAAGGAGGTTGTTTGAATTCTCAAAAAGGAAGTGGAAAATTCCAGATAAAAAATAACTTACTCAAACTAAAATTCAAGCAGATATTAAATCAGGATACCTCAGCATATTCTATCAAAACTATCATCAAAAACATTGATTCTTCGATTGTTCATATTAAAGTATTTGATGAACAAGACTATCCAATACAAGGCATGATTACCATCCGCGATAAACATCATAAGAGAATTGAACAGTTTTTCACTGACAAAGATGGTCAATTATTGATTACTCTTAAAAACGATAAGAGAATTGCTTTTATCACAATTGATGACATAGGCACTTACCGGATTATAATTCCAATTTCCAAGTTAAAAAAGAAAAACTCAGAAATAGCAGCAAAACTCAAAGCCGCAACAATCTATTATATTTCGCCTAAAACAATGGTTTACAATATTGAAGAAATAACTGAGCAAAAAATAACATTATCCTCAGCAGATTCAGGGAAGATGAGATTTGCCAAAGTTAAAGAACTGTAACAGATCAGTAATCCAAATTTTAATTATGGCGAATTTGCCATAATAGTAGCATTAAAAGCCAATTCAAATAATTACTATTGCTGCCTTTAGCTCAGAAATTACTACAATTTCCTCTACAAATAATAACCGGCAATTCTTTTTCAACGTGCCCGGGACACCTGTATTCAACAAAAAATCAAACAGTTACCGCAAATCCTGATATTTAACAACAAACATCAGTACAGATGGCATTAATTTTGTCGTCAAATTTTATTTAGTTGATAAAATAAATATATTTTAACAATACAACAAATGAACCACAATAAATATACTATTGTTTAAACAACCCAATTAACCTCTAAACAGAAAAAGCATGGAAAATTACAAGTACTTTGAACAGGAAGGTGATAAATATCATTTGAAAGCACAATTCGCATTTATAGCCTTTATTGGTGGCTTATGTATTATAGCAGGCCTTGCGACTGCTTTTACAATAGGCACAACTGATAAAGCCAACAGATGGATTGGTTATGGCATCGCCCTGCTTGGTGCAATGGCCTTACTTCGCCTTACCTCAAAAACTGCCATTGATATGGGATCCCGTCAAATTCTGTTAAAAAAGAACTTGTTCTCTGCTGAAGTGGCCTATAGCCTGGATAATTTCGAAACTTTCCTCGTTGCCAAAACAGTTTCCATATTCGGGATTACAATGAACGCTACTGCAAGTATGATCTTAAACATCAACGGTGAGGAGAAACTTTTAATGTTAAACCAGTCCGTATTTTCTACAGCACCCCTCAACAATATGATTAATGAAGCTATGCACATCATGAAAATTGAAGACCACATATAAGATCAGGAATTATGGCGCTTTACAATCTACAAATCTCAGACGGCCGGTTCAGTATTCAACCCAACCTGAGTTACTATACTAAAATAAAAACCTTTTTAGCAGGGATTTTTTTATGCTATGCCGTCGTTCCATTTCTACCGATAGCACATGATATAAAAGTTGCACTCTATATTTTTGCAGCGGGACTTTGCTGTTACGTAGTTTATGAATTTCTTTTTTTAGCAAATGTAACGATGATTTTTGATCAGGGTACCCGAAAAGTATATAAAAAGACACCTGGTATTTATACAAAAACGCTGATGGACTTTGAAGAGATCAGGCTGGTCAATGATACCAGTTACGGTGAATTGACCTATACTATTGGCGCGAAGAATACGCGTTTTATAAATAGCTACCCGATCAGCGAACCCTTTTCAAACACGAAGAAGGGACATAGAGAGCAATTAGAATATGAAACGACAATTCTCGGGCCATTGATGGAATTCGTGAAGTAAACATAACCATCCCTTTTAAACAAAGAAAGCTGCCTTATCAATGACAAGGCAGCTTTCTTTTTGAAATTTATAAGCTTATTTAACCGACAACAAGAATCCTATGGTAAAGTTAGCATCCCAGTCAAAAACGAAAGTATCACAATGCGTCGCATATTTGATCGCTTTGTAAATATTTACACCACTTTTGATCTTTACCTTATCAGTATTATACTTTTCAGGATTATTTAATACCGTAAATCTTTCCTCACCATTGCGCGTCTGTTTAGCCAGTTCAAATGGAACACCACCAATAATAAAGCAAACCTCACGTTTAGCTGAAGGGATTTTCTCCGCAATAGCTTTAACCTGATCATAAACAGCAGCATCTTTTAAATCTTTCTCATAATATTTAGCTCCCGGTGCCTCAGCAGATTTAACTATACCGTCCATCCAGGATATTTTAGTGTTACCTGAACCAATATCAACCACAAAAGAGTTATCATAATAAGAAGCAGGTAATACACATTTTAAAGCTAGTTTACCTTCCTGTTCAGCAGTAACCAAATTGACTATATACCCCATTTTCTTCAACTCAGAAGTAATGGCAGCAGTTTTAGGTTCTTTCTGTGCACCAGAACTGATTACAAAATGTATGTTTTTAGATTTTACGCCCTTATCAAACATAGCACCTATATAATCTTTTAATCCTGTACGGATGTCGGCGGTAGTAGCCATACCTTCATACACAAAAGATTTCCCAAAGTCCTTAGAGATAATTTCCCAGCGTTTTTCTTTGTCAATATTAACGACAAAAGAGTTAAAACCAGAAGCACCAACTTCAACCACACCTTTGTACTCACCATTTACAGGTTTTTCAGGTGTGTAGTTAAAAGAACGTTTCTCATCATTAGTTGCTACCGAAGGAGAACCCGAAGTACTGACACTACGGCTAATACCTGTACTATCCTGAGCTGCTTTTGTTGTTGAGCCATCCAGCTTACCACTTTCAGACGCCCAGTAACCTAATCCTATAATTGGAATAGCAATAATTATTGCCTTAACCGGCCAGCGTAATCTGCCCCATGTTGATTTCTCTTCCATATTCTTTTTTTTATATTTTTTATTGTTAATAAACTAATTAATCCAGCAAAGTAAAGCCCTTATCCACCTTTTCTTCCGCTTTTAATTCATAAGAAGCATCCGACATCTGGCTAACATTAAGCATTTTAAGGTTACGCTGATCCACTTTTTGGATGAATTCTTCCAATTCTCCCTGCGTTGGTGCACCCCCCACAGTAATGTTATTATTCTGATCCAGAAAATCAAGATTAGAACGGATCGAAGCAATATTCTGACTGATTGCCCCGGTTGCAGCGTTCATCGCCTCCTGAAACACCCAGCTATCTTTAATATTAAATACTTCTGCTAAACCATCAGTTGCATTTTTCATTTTCTGTGTTGCTTCCAGTTTCTTGGAAATGATAGAAATACTGCTATCAAGTGTACTTACATAAATACGGGCAGCACTTTCATTGTCTTTTAAAACTTCCAGCACCTTGGCAAACTGGTTGGCATACTGAACATAACTTCTTGCGTTCTGTTCTTCAGACTCCCCTTCTTTCCCTAGTAAAAATGCTTTAGTGCGGGTTTCTTTCGCGTCTCTGCCATAACCATTCGCTTTCTCTGTATTGTTATTAGCCGCTTCCTGTTTTCCTTTTTCATCCAGATTAGCCGCTTCGACCGTAAAACGCTTTGCATAAGTATATTTTTCCTCTGCTGTTTTCTGTGCAGTCTCTCCGCTCTGGATCATATCAATGCGTACCCCGTCTACGTTGGTTATCTTCTCTTTTACCCGCTTCAAAGTATCTTTAGCATCTTTTGATAACAATTGCAATGTTTCAATCGGATTGTTACGGATAATAGCTTTCTCTCCTTTAAAAATCAGTATTGTTCCTAAACGGTGCAGTAAAGCAATAATTTTTGGTGCCAGCAATAATAAAACAATCAGGATAATACTAAAAATTACCAGCAGAATGCTTTTAGCAGCATACTCCAGCATAATAGGCAGGAATTTAAAAAAGGCAAAAGCTCCGCCTAAAACAATAACCCAGAAAAAGATATTGGCCATTGTTTTTTTGGCTTCTGGCGTTTGCATCTGGCTCGGTAAATGATCACCCAGTACCTGGAATATTGGTAACTGGCTTTTCAGTTCGGCCGGTATGTTTACAAATTGGGACTTATTTTCCATCTTAATTTTTAGTTTATATTGGTTTGGATTATGTTAAGCGCATTTTTAATATCAGTGATTACTTCTGCAACTGCTGTTTTACCGACAGCAATTTTTGCATCTATATCTTTCAACTGAGGTTCATATTTATTGTTGATTTCTTTAAGTTCCTTTTGTCTGGCGCCCAGCCTTTCACGCAACTCCTCCATATTTTGTTCAAGGCGCTGAATCTCCGCAGTCAAACTGGCTTTTTCTGCCACCTGATTCTGTTCAATACTTTCCTTTTGCAGTTGTTTTTGATTACTTTCCTTTTCAATAACCTTTTGCAATTCGGCCGCATAATTCTCACCAGTCCTGACCAGCTTATCCTTATCCAGCGTTTTATCCACGTACTTTAAAGAAGTAAAAGCTGCCTTGATAGAGCCTGCATTTACACTGCCCATTTCGGCAGCTGCATTCCAAACTTCAAAAAAGTCCAAACCCGGTTCGTTAATTCTTTCCAATATCTCCAGCACTTTAAGCTTCATCTGCTTGACATCTGCCGGCGGCAGATCAGAAGTATTTTGTGTTAGATTAGTTTGAGGGTTGTTAGTTACAACTTCACCCGTTTTAGCTGGCGCTGGTGTTACTGTCTGTTTTAATTCAGGGACAAAAGGCTCAGGGCTATCTTCAAAGATTAATTTCTTTAAGCTTCTTAAAATCCCAAAGGAGTTATTAGCTGGTTCCTCACTCATAATTAATTTTATCTGTCACGAAAATAACAAAAAACAGACATAACCAGATGATTTATTTAACAAGGTATTTTACCTGAAAAGCAAAACCAGATTTTAAAAAAAATGAAATACAGTTAAAGGAATTTTAATACATCAGGGGGACTGATGATTAACTAAAAACCAGCTTCTATAACCATCCTCGGCACAAATGCAGAAAGTGGTTATAGAAGCTGGCTGAGAAACAATTTATTTTTCTTTAACTGCACACTCTTTGACCTGTGCACCTGTTAAAGTAATCCAGCTCTCCTGTTCCGATACATTAGTCCCCAGCAGGATTTCCTGATCTTTTTGTAACTGACTTTCAAGCCGCAACAGTAAATCATCTGGTATGGCTTTATTCAGGATTCTGACTGGTTCATCCAATGCATCTGTTTTAAGCTCCAGATCATAAATCCCTGAAGTCAGTGTTTTACAAATGACCAGTTCTACCACCTTACCATGCGTTATATTTTTCAAAGCCGTAAAGGCATTAACAACTTGTTCCGCATGATCGGCCTTAAAGCCAAGCATTAGTATCGTACCCAATTCAGCACTTTCACTATCATTAGATACATATATTTTTTCAGTCTCCGCAAGGATTGATTCAATAACTAACCTGTCCATAATTTAATTTTTTAGAAATCTATACCCTAAAAAGGAATGAAAAGGCTTATTGTTTGGTTAAAGATTAAATTTAAAAGCCCATTTACTATAAAATTCAATACATTGAAATCCACACACCTCCAATAAACGTAAACAGGAAGGTAAATCACCCTCCATAAACCAGACAATAAGATGAATACAATATTATATATGGTAAATAATACCAAGATTGGATTGTCAGAAATTATGATCATTCTGCTGGCATTGATTGTTATCTTTTTAGTGATGCGCAATCTTATCGCCCCGCCAAAATACTAATCCGGAAAATAAAAGAAATGCCTTCTTTACAGAAGGCATTTCTTTGAAGCAGTCAAACAGCTTCTTAAAAATTATATTAATTATTCTCCTAAACCAAACTGGCTTCCAGAGAAATAGCCACATTATAAGCTTTACTTACCGGGCAATTCTCTTTTGCGCCAGCAGCAATTTCCTGAAATTGCGCTTCAGTAATATCAGGGATACTTGCTTTCAATACCAGGTTAGAACTTGTAATCACTCCATTATCTAAAGATACTGTTCCCTTAGTTTCCAGTGATGTTGGGTTAAAACCAGCTTCAGTTAAATCAAGACTTAATTTCATGGTAAAACATCCTGCGTGTGCAGCTGCCATCAACTCTTCTGGATTAGTACCTATGCCATCTTCAAAACGGCTGCTAAATGAATATTGAGTTTGGTTCAGTACAGTGCTGTCAGTTGTTAAATGACCTTTACCTTCTTTAATTGTGCCATTCCAAACGGCTGTTGCATTACGTTTCATAGTTTTGTTTTTTTTCAATAATATTACAAAATTGCATTCACTATTAAAGACAGTTTAATCCATTTTATGTTTCAGTAATTTAAAACCTGACGCACAAACGACTAACAATAAGATCAGCATAATCCACAACCAGTTATACCCATATTTTTCAGCCAGGTAAAAACCAGCTGAAGGGCCGATCACCTGTGAAACCGACCAGCTTAAAGTATATCCGGCAGCATATTGTCCGCGGTTAAACTCATTGGTTCTGCTCATTACAAAAGTATTAATAAAAGGAAGTGCAAACATTTCCCCGATTGTAAACAGCAATACAGATAAAAGAGCGAGCATCACAGGGGTCATTCCTGGCAGTAATAACATAATATATGCACTGGCAATAAACAATACACCTTTAACGATATAATGAATTGGGGAACGTTTATTCTCAATCCTGCTGATCATGACCATTTCAAAAAGTGCGATGATCAAACCATTCATCCCCAATATTAAACCAATTTCCAGCTCATTGATATGCCAAACCTCTTTATAAAATAAAGGGACTACCCTGAACATCAGATAGAAACAAGTAGTTAACATGGTCGTCAGCAATAAAAATTTGATAAACAGCACATCTTCCCACGGCTTGCGTACCTGCATCCCTTTAATTTTTTCAGCGACTGCTTTTCGTGCTCCCTTTACAGTTGCGGGTAAAAGCAATAAAATAGCAAAACCAGAAAGTGCACTTACCGCTCCATCCAGCACAAAGAGTAAAGGATAACTGAAAGAAGCGACAATCCCTCCTACAGCACTCCCCACTGCCCAGCCCATATTCGTGGCCAGCCTGTTCAGTGAATAAGAACGGGTTTGAGTCCCTTCTTTCGCATACGTTGCAATTGCAGCAAAATTTGCCGGTCTAAAGGCTTCAGAGAAAAAGCTGATTACAATAGTCAGCATACATAAGGTATGAAAATGTGTTACCGTAGAATACAGGATAAAAAACAACCCGCCAACAATGGAAGAAATAATCTGTACAGCCCTGAAACCAATCACATCAGTTAACTTTCCGCCTGCGGTTGCACCCAGAATAGAACCTACCCCAAAAATGGTGATGATTAATCCTGCATCAGAGGGTGGTCTGTGCAGGTATTGGGTCATATATAAACTCATAAAAGGTACAGCCATACTACTGCTCCTGTTGATGAGCATCACTATGCTTAATAACCAGGTTTCAGCGCTTAATCCAGAGAAAGAATCTTTATAGGTGGTATATACTTTTTTAATCATTATTGTTTGTATCGTTCAAAAAATTCCATCGTCCTTAACATCTGGTCAGCACGCTGCCTGTTATTTCCGGACCTGGTGAGTTCATGGGTACCACCCGGATGTCTTACATATTCTACGGGCCTGCCCAAAACTTTAAGTGCTTTATAGAGCATTTCAGATTGGACAACCCCAGTCCTTAAATCCGTTTCCCCATGAAAAATAATCAATGGTGTATGGATCTGGTCTACGTAGGTAAATGGAGATTCAGCTCTGAGAAGTTTCCCCGCTTCCTTTTCCCAGGGGTAACCACCAAAATACTCCGGCACCAGCCGCCACGCATTACCTTCTCCAAAAAATGTATTCAGGTCATAAACACCGCGCTGTGCGCAGGCTGCTTTAAACCGGTTGGTATGAGAGATGATCCAGGTCGTCAGATATCCTGCATAGGAACCTCCGGTAATGAATTGTTTAGTCGTATCAGCCCAGCCCTCTTCAATCGTCAGATCGAGTGCTTTAATCACATCACGCATTGGCCCCGCTCCCCAATCCTTGACATTAGCTCTTAAAAAAGCCTCATTATAACCACCCGATCCGCGCGGATTGGCATAAACAACGCCATAACCTAAACCAGTATAATATTGAAATTCATGCCACATACTGGATTCACCCGGCCCCCACATCGCTGATGGCCCGCCATGAATTTCCAGCATTACCGGGTACTTTTGTCCAGCTTCTGCTCCTGCGGGTTTCATTACCCAGTACTCCACTTCCATTCCCTGATCATTGGTAAACGTTTTTTTAACCGGATAACTCAGTTTTTTCCCTGCAAGCCATCCTGTATTGAGGCTGGTTATCCTTTTAGGATTTTTATTCAGCAGATCAGCCGTAAATACTTCAGAAGGATCGGAAGTATTCGTTTGCGAATAAACCATTTGTGTTTTATTAATATCAAATGATGTTATTCCACTATCAAAAGCGGAAAGACGTTTTACAGCATGATCAGCTGGTTTATAGCTATACAATACATTTCCTCCATTGGAACTGGCTGTAAAATAAAGCTGCGTATTTTCCTTATTCCAGTTAAAACTACTGAAATTGCGTTCTAAAGGTACTTGAAACTGTTCCTTCGATTTAAAATTGTAAACAAAGGTCTTTCCGATATTTATTCCTTTTCCAGGAGTTTGTGTAAAACTCATCCAATTGCCATCGCCAGAAATACTGGTTGCTTTAAACTGCTGACCGGCACCACTTAAAATTAACTCTGGTTTTCCTCCGTTTATATTTAACCTGTAAATAGCAGACTCCATACTTCTGTCGGGATGTACCGAAGGATTGAGATCGGCATTCACCAGAATAGATTTGTTGTCAGGGCTCACAGCTATCAATTCATAACTATAAAAGCCGCTGGTTAAAGGCACAGGAACAGCAGGAAGGTGAACCAGTGATAAAGTAAATATCTGGGTGAAATTCAGCTCAGGATTAGTGACCGCTTCATCCTGAAAATCTAACCGGTTAAAAACTTTTGCTTTTTTCTCTTTTTCATTTTGTTGCAAATAAGCTCTGATTTCCTTTAAACTGCCATCAGGATTTCCTTTAGCTGAATTTGTATAAATCTCATCAGCAGTAACTTCAGGCTTTTCCAGATTCCAAAGGGGCGACATTTTTTGTGGATTCATTACTGAATCCTTTTCCAGTTCGTCCAGGCTCAGTGAAGCAGAAAAAAACAGTGTCTTTCCATCCTTGCTTACCATCGGGCGTTCCGCGCCGTATTGAAAATCTGTTAACTGCACAGCTTCACCACCATTTAGTGGCAATTTGAATATTTGAGATTTTCCTTTGACTACCCTGGTGAAAAATAATTGCTGACTATCTCCCGACCAGCAGACATTGCTGCTATTCTCTTTCTGATTAGTTATTGCTCTTGGCGCTGAACTCAAACCGGCAGCTACCAGAAACCATTGCCGCTGATAATCATATTCCCCGGTCTTAGCTTCATTCGCAACTATAGACTGAACATTATAAACATACCACTTTCCATCGGGAGAAAATTTCACATTAGAAGCTGTTTTTATCTGATACAGATCACTCAACAAAACCCTTTCTTTGTTTTGTGCGGAAGCATTCTGTACAAATAACCATAAAATAATGAAAATGAGAGGTTTCATAGGCTTGAAAATCAGTGAAGATTTAGAAACCTAAATTAGAGACAAAACCTCAAATTTCAACTATAATTAAGTTTTAAAAGCCTTTAGCTAAGTAATCACAAAGTCAATTTTAGCTTGCGTTTATTTGCTCAGAAAACGTCTGATGACAGGCGTCCAGAATCAAATCTCTGATTTCTTGCGGTAAGTCACTTTCCGGATAAAAAGATATCTTGAAAGATTGATGATCCAGTATAAAATGATCATAGATGCGCTCTGTCTGGCTTAATCTCTTTTGAATAGATTTAAGACCAAAGTATAAGTGATAATCTTTCTCCACCTGATCTATAATACTATAGAATAATTTCTGTCTCTTTTGGAGGTCAACAGCTGTCATGTTTATATTTAGTATTTAAGCCAAGATACACTGAACCCATAAATTACACAATAGACAATAGTCCCATAAGTATATTATGAATAAAAGGAACAAAATGATAAGCCCATTTGTTGCGGTTCTATGCGTTAAAAAATGTTAATTTATTTAGAATATGTAGTTGATCAGATAGCTTTGTTAAGCGAGGTTATATATCCCCCTTGCTGCAAAAAAATGGATTTGAAAACCATCCTGAGTTTAGCGCTCTTTAGCAGTATCAGCTGCCTTTCATCCACGTCGCTTTATGCGCAAAAAACAGATCCGGACGCGGACGTAAATTTATGGGTACAACAGCCCGTTAAAGTTGACGGGATCTCTGACGAATGGCATGAGCCGCTCAACAATTACAATACAGATACCAAACTTGCATTTGCACTGGCTAATGACCAGCAAAACCTTTATATCATCATTGAATCACTGGATGAAGTGACCACCAGGAAACTGATGTACGCAGGGCTCACACTGGATATCAATACCGCAGGAAAAAAGAAAGATGGTATCAAACTCAATTTCCTGGGAATGAACCAGCCTCCTGCTCCTCACGAACAAAATGACACTTCATCACATCCGGCTGCCGAAACCAATGAATTTGAACATGGCGGGGTACATACGATACAGGTTTCAGGCTTTAAAAATATTCCTGACGGAAGTTTGACTATGCCAAATAAAGATGGCATAGAGGTCGCAGCAGCTTTCAATAAGCAGAGAGATTATATCTGTGAACTGGCAATTCCATTAAATCAGCTTGGTTTAAAAGGAAATGAAACTAAGGCGGTTGCCTATAATATCAAAATAAACAGTGGCGCGGAACATCATCATAAAGAAATGCCAGCGGGCGAAAGTTCAACTGGTGGTGGTCATGGCATGCCGGGAGGAAAAGGTGGCGGCATGCGTGGTGGCGGTGGCGGAGGTGGAAGACATGGCGGCGGCGGTATGGGCGGTGGTAAAGGAGCCCGTAGTGCAGATAGCTCAAATGATCAGCGTACAGCAGCTTCCGATTTTTGGATTAAATATGAACTGGCCAGACCTGTCGCTTCTTACCGGGCAAATTAAATTTCTCAATTTTTTTTAATCGTATACAATAAATTGAAGATTTGGTCGTCTTATATACGAGAGCGTTAATTAGATAACGGGGACCGTCCGCCTGGATGGTCCCCGTTTCTTTTTCCATTAAAAATTAATTTTCTTATCATTTCCGACAATCCCAATTATTATTATATTTGATTACCCTAACAATATGAATGAAGCCTGTATAAGTAAGCCTGGCATCACGAATATTGAAAAAACATATGATCTTATGAAAACATATTTATTCAGCTTTATAATAGCCCTGATTTCTTTTACTGCTTCGGCACAAATGCCTGCTACGGATATCCCGAATTTCCAGTTCTACAAAGCTGACGGAAAAACATTTACAAAAGCGCAGATTGTTCCAGCCCACAAATCTCTTTTTGTGTTCTTTGATGCAACCTGTGTCCATTGCCAGAAGACTATGATTGAACTGTCTAAGAAATACGAAGACTTAAAAAAATTGAATATCTACCTTGTTTCTCTTGATCAGCATATTACGATGAACGATTTCATGAGTAAATACGGTAAAAACCTGGTTGGAAAGAAAAATGTATTGCTGCTGGAAGATCGTGATCATGTATTTATCCCTTTATTTCAGCCTACAAAATACCCATCTCTATTTTTATACTCTCCTAAAAATGCGCTTACCTTCAAAACAAGCGGCGACACCGAGTTACCCAAGCTTTTTGCAGCGATCGCAAAATAATAAGGAATTACTGCCTGTTTTCTATAACGGGTACAGTCTTGTGCAATGCGGCTGTACGTTGAGGCGTTCTGCTGCATTGGCCTAAAGCAACATAAATAAGGACAAAAATAAGGATAGTAGACAAGCAGCCTCCGCCAAGTTTCTTAGCGCCCCAGCCTGCGATGATTGTTTTGAAAAATGAGTTCATAATATAGATTTTCTTTACAACATCATTTCATCTATAAAGTTTTGTACGATTGGAATATCTGCTTCCGCCCAGTCCAGTTTCTTTAATCCGGCAGGCAGCAGCCATTGAAAAGCAGCATGCTCAGTCAGTTTAATCTCTCCTGCAATCAGTTTACATTGAAAAGGAAGTAAACGGATGAGTTGTTTTCCCTGGTCATAAACCGACGGTTGCATCTTCTTCATCACCCGAATCTCCACACTAAGTTCTTCCCGGATTTCCCGGATCAGACATTCTTCAGCAGTTTCACCCGGCTCAACTTTCCCACCAGGAAACTCCCATTTAAGTGGTAATTGCATACTCAAACTTCTTTGAGCTACTAAAACTTGTCCGTTCTGACTAATAATCAGGGCACAGGATACATCTATCATTACGCTAAAATATTAAAAAAATCATCCACGGGCGATAAGTATCCCTTCTTCATCGGCAAATAACCTTCGCTCATAGATAAAACACCTGATATACTGAATGATGGCATCTGGTTTGGAATACCCCCAGCAGATAACCAACCACACAAATGAAAAGAATTGTATTAGCTGTCATTATCGGAGTAGCTTCGTTTAGCAGCATCAAAGCCAGTGCACAGATCAGCCTGAATATAAATATAGGATCTCAGCCTGCCTGGGGACCTACAGGATATGATCATGTGGATAACTACTATCTGCCAGATGTAGATTCATATTACAATGTATCGTCACAAAATTACACCTACCTGGTGAATGGGAAATGGGTATCAAGAAGAACCTTACCAGCCAGATACAGTAATTATAATTTATACAATGGCTATAAGGTTGTTATGAATACACCGAACCCATATTTAAATCATGCTCAAAACCTTAAACAATATGGTAAATACAAAAACTATCATGGTAAACAAGGAAATATCAGGGATAGTAAAGATAAAAGATACGTTGCAGCAAGGAACAACAGACCAGCGCAAAATATCAATCCCCGTTCCAATGAAAGATCGCAGATGAAAGGCAGAGCCGGCCATGAGCAGGGAAACGGAAGGGATGAGCACAGAGGAAATAACAATAACCAGCCACAAAGAGGTGGTAGAGAAAGATAACACGCACACACAATTAAAATTACCGGCCTTACACAAGGGCCGGTTTTTTTTGATATTTTTACCTGTAAGCCTGGTGATATTACAGGCATATCCCAATTAAAACCTAATGACGATGAATATATCCCTTTCAAATAAAACTGCAGTAATTTGCGGAAGTACACAAGGTATTGGATTGGCTACGGCCATTATTCTTGCCCGCTTAGGTGCAAACTGTATTTTGGTCGCAAGAAATGAGGAATCATTAATCAGTGCTTTAAAGGAATTGCCATTAACTGAAGGACAACAACATGCTTATGCTGTCGCAGATTTCTCCGACCCGGCAACGGTCAGTACTGCAATCCAGAAAATCGTTACACTCGATCAGGTAGAAATTCTGATCAATAACAGTGGAGGGCCAAAACCAGGCCCGATAACAACAGCATTGACCAATGAGTTTGAACAGGCTTTTAGTCAGCACCTGGTTTGTAACCAGATATTAGTTCAGGCTGTTTTGCCTGGAATGAAAGCAGCAGGTTATGGACGGATCATTAATATTGTTTCCACTTCAGTAAAAACACCACTTCCGAATCTTGGCGTATCCAATACAATCAGGGCTGCCGTAGCTGGATGGGCAAAAACCTTATCAAATGAAGTGGGGGAATATAATATTACAGTGAACAATGTACTGCCGGGTTTAACCCATACCACCCGATATACAAAACTGCTGGATAGTCTTTCTGAAGAAGGCAACAGAAGTGATGTAGAAAAACAGCTAACCAATTCCATTCCTATGAAAAGAATTGGCCAGCCGGAAGAAATCGGAAATGTAATTGCTTTCCTGGCTTCACCCGCTGCTTCTTATGTTACAGGCGTTAGCATTCCTGTAGACGGCGGAAGAACTCCAGCTATTTAGCCACTTTATCCCAGGAAACCTCTCCAAGATAAACACTGTCAGAAATACTTTTATAATCATCTGAGACAAAGGATAGGTACAAATGTGCGTTGCGCATTGTAGCACTCCTGTTCAGGTTGAACTTATAAGTACCCGCAGATCTTCTGACTGAGGTGGTAAAAATACGGGTCTTCCCTGTTTCCCCAGGAAAATAGGCCAATAGCAATACCTGGTCATCCTGATGTGTTTGCCCTTTAATGACCTCAGTATCCCAGCTCACTTTAAGCCTGTCGGTCAGGAGACTGGCTTTTGCCTTCTCTACAATGGGCATGTTTCCTTTGGTGACCAGTATTTTTGCATAATCAATTGCGACGTCTGGGAATGTACCTGTAACGTGTTTTCGGTTATATTTAAGCGCGTGATTGAATGCATTAGCTGTCGTGCCTTTAGCTTCTAATTCAAAACCGACTTTAAGAAACCCCTTGATGTCCTGTAAAAAAACATTCATCTTTTTAAGCGCCATCCTTGAATTCAGCTGATTATTTGTGGGTTTTTTATAGGATTTACCTATAGTTCTGGCAACTATCTGTCCTGCAAGAGGATAAATAACCATATTTCCTATTCTTCCAGTGAATGTTCCTAAATAACTGTTTGTAACAATAGCCATAACTTTTTTATTAAGGTGAAAAATGCTGTGAATATTAACCAATGGGGTTTTACCGTATATTTTAACAATAAATAAACTATTAAATAAATACAGAACAAAAACAAGATACACATTAAAAATCAATTAATATATATTTATTTATGTTAACTGATTAGAAAAACCCAGAATCAAGCTATTAACCCGTTGAGAACCGTTTCAGTTATAGTTAAACAGTAGTCTGCTTACCCTTTCTAACGACCTTAAAATGACGTTGCAATGAGGTTGGAATGACTGTAGTCATTGCAAGGTCATTCCAACGTCATTACAACCTCATTGCAACGTCATTTCAAGGCACTATTCAACCCAGTTCCAACACTTGTTCTTCACGTCAAGGCCACGTTTTTAAAAGTTCAGCCCTATTTCCGGAAATCCAGCTTTAATTCCACTAAACCCAAAACGTTTATCCACACAAAAACACATCTGATTATCAATAACTTAACATATTCATCAACAATTATTGTGAATAACTACCATCCTGATACCCAAACAGATACCTTTTAACTAAAAAAACTGTATTGAAACCTCGTCTTTTGGCACTTACTCACAATAAACATGATGTAACCAACAGCTTATCAACACTTAATGTGGATAAACTATTAACTCCGAAAAAAATACTATTTTACACCCGATTACAGATCTCATTTATGAATAAATACGCTTTAATAACTGGTGCCAGTAAAGGAATAGGAAAGGCTATGGCAAATTCACTGGCCCGTTCCGGCTATCATTTACTGCTTGTTGCGCGTAATGAAACCGATCTCCAGCTGCTTTCCCAAAGTATCGAACAAGCATATCAAGTTAAAGCACATTATTTATCTGCCGATCTTTCGCTCAGCACAACTGCTACGCAGGTAAAAGAATGGTGCACCGGTATCACACCAGATTTATCCATTCTGGTCAATAATGCAGGATACGGACTGTGGGGCAATTTTGAGCTATTAAGTCTTCCCGAACAACTCAATATGCTCAGACTGAATATAGATGCAGTAATTGAATTAACCTGGCACCTACTACCTATTTTAAGAAAACAAAAACAGTCTTATATCTTAAATATTTCCAGTACAGCCGCCTACCAGGCCGTACCTACCCTGGCGTTATATGCTGCCAGTAAATCATTTATACTATCCTATAGCCGTGCCTTACGTTATGAACTAAAAGATAGCCCGGTTAGCGTGAGTTGTTTATGCCCCGGCCCTACAGCTACTGGATTTTCAAGCCGCGCCGGTATGGATTCCTTAGCAGAACTTGCAGAAAAATTCAACATGACTTCAGAAAATGTGGCAGAAACCGGCTTAAAAGGTATGTTTAAAAGAAAAGCAGAAATTGTCCCGGGCTTCTTAAATAAGGTATCTGTTTTTGGAACCTGGTTACTTCCTAAGTCACTGATTGAAAGCATTACAGCAGGATTATACAAACAATAAAAAAAGAATCAATATTTATTTTCAAATATTTTTATAAATAAAATATTTTCCTACATTTGTAATGTATACTAATTTAGTATACATTACAATATATGAACTACAACAACCCTATTTCCAGCGCGCACTTCATGCGAATGCCCTTCTCTGAAAGGGCAGGTTGTTGCTATTGTTGTTGTTAATTCTCTGAAAAAATTTCTTTGATTAATATCCTTTAGAACCTGCTAACCTAAGCAGCAGGACTTGCTATATCCAATCTTCAACCCTTAAACCTCAACGACCATGAACCCTACTTATACCAGATTCACTTTAGGCGGCACTATTACAGATGAACAAAACTATTTTTTTAATAAAAATGGCTTCATCCATTTTAAAAACTTCATTCAGCCAGAAACGGTAAATGATATTATACAGGCTTCTTTAAAAGTCCAGCAGGATTGGATAAAACAGGAAAAAATCAAGGTAAACGGCATCCCTATCAAATATGGAAAGGATCTGGATGGTTCTGCAATTGTGCAGCGCTTTGCTTTTCTGAATCAGCATCATCCTTTATTTGCCGGACTAACCCAGGATCCCCGGTTTGAAACTTTGTTAAGCCTGATCGGGCCGGGTGCCAGGTTAGGTACAGAAGAAAAAGACGGAATGGTTTTAAATCATTATGTCAATGGCCCTGAAAGTAAGTTTACCCAAATGGGATGGCATACTGATGGTTTACGTGATATCTTTCACGGACAAAAATTAAATCCGATGCTGAATGTGGGTATCCACCTGAGCAGCCTTAAACCAGAAAATGGTGGTTTAAGAGTATTACCAGGAACACATAAACAGAGTCTTTATCATATGTTATTCCGTAAGAAATATTTCCTGGACAATAAAGCTGATTTAAAAGAAGTAGCAATTGCGCCGGAAGCCGGGGATCTGACAATACATGATGGCCGTTTATGGCACCGGGTTGCTCAATCTGCGGTTACTGGTGAACAAAGCCGGAGAAGAGTTATCTATTTACCGATTATTGCTGGTAAATATGAACCTAAACATGAAAATAGCCCTACCGCATTTTATCAGCGTTTTGCTAAGCTCGTTAAATAGCCTGGCTATGCTGATTGCATTAATTATAGGCTACCTGATACGTTCAGGAAAACTGTCAGCCTTGCAGAGAATGAAATTAAATCCTTTTATACAAAAAAGAGCCGGATAAAATCCGGCTCCCATTATGATATTAAAACGTATTGTAATATTATCTATTGAACAACTACACCATCTTTATTGATTTTGATGAAGGCCTTCTCAGTACCTTTTGTCACATCAATCTGGTAGAATTGTGATTTATCTGCTGCTGTTACTAAAAACGCTGTTGTTGGCGTCCAGTCTTTGTAAGCATCTGCTTTTAATGTGGTAGTTACCGGTGCTGGAAGCTCTTCTAGTTTCACAGGTACTTTTTGTGAACTATCTTGTTTTACTTTCATAGCGCTATCTGTTCTCATAGTAGCCGCACTATCCATTTTCATTATAGCTGCACTATCCATTTTCATTGTAGCTGTGCTATCCATTTTCATTGTAGCCGTACTGTCCATTTTCATAGTAACTGCTAATGGAGCTTTAGTTTCTGATGCTTTTACTGTTGATATACCTGTTACTGCTAATAATGCTGCTGCTGTTAAAATGATATTTTTCATAATTTTAAGATTTGTGTTAAAGCATTCGAAATTTTCAATTCTGGTAAAATCTATATTTCGCTACTGTTATATGTATAATTCAGTTATTTAATCTGAATAGTATAGTTACATAATAATGCCAAAAGCTGGCACACAAAACAACATACTGTAAATCAATACATTAAATATTAAGCTTAAGTAAAAGACTGTGGAATAATGCTACAGTTTGATGAAACAGGTAACAAAGAAAAATGCTGACATCCATCAGCATTTTTTTTATTAACTACCTATTTATAAGCCGAAGCCTATTTCTTTCGCAGTTATTGAACTGCATATTTTTAAAATTCATCTATTATATAGCTAATAGAGTTCAAATGAAAAACATGAGTAATAATTCAAACATGTGAGAGCGAATTATGACCATAGAGCGTTTTAAACCTGATTGAAAATAAAGATATAACTTTTTTATAAAAATGATAAACAATCTAAATATTTTTTGATATAAAAATGATTTAGCATAGTCATTGAAGACTGGTGTTCTTTTTAAATGATATATTTCAATATTTTTTGTATCAAATATTAACAGCTTCCTCTATATTTATTACATGGAAAATAATCAGCCTTTAATTTTATTAAATGCAGCAGAACAACGCGTCTTAGGTGTGTTACTGGAAAAGAGCAGAACTACACCAGACTATTATCCTATGACTATTTCTGCGTTAACGACTGCCTGTAATCAGAAAACATCAAGGAATCCTATTGTAAATTACGATGAAGAAACCGTTACACTCACCTTAAACACTTTAAAAATTAAAGGTTTAAGCAGCACAGCTATGGGTGGCAGCAGCAGAAGCACAAAATACAAACATAACCTTGCTATTGTATATCCGCTGCTTCCGGCAGAACTGGCAGTTATTTGTTTATTACTCTTACGCGGGTCATTAACTCCCGGTGAAATCAATACGAATGCGGCAAGATTACATGAATTTGAAACTATCGGCGAGGTTCAGGAAATCCTGCATAAATTAGCACAGGAAGAACCTGTTTATGTCAAACAACTCCCTAAAAAACCGGGACAAAAAGAAGCGAGGTATAAACATTTGTTTGGAGGCGATGCAGAGGAAGAAGAAATCCCTGGGCCGGAACTCAGCCAGCAATCTTCTGCTGATCTGGAAAACAGGGTCATTAAACTGGAACAGGAACTGGAAGAAGTTAAGGAAATGCTAAACTTATTAATGAGTCAATAGTAATTTTTTTACATTCGTAAAAAAACACAATGATCACTACAGCTCCAATCATCCTTTTTGTATATAACCGTTTATCACATACACAGCAGGTTATAGCAGCATTAAGGGAAAATCTATTGTCAGCAGAAAGTGAATTGTATATCTATGCGGATGCTGCAAAAAATGCAGATGCTGTACAGTCAGTTCATGAGCTTAGAAGCTTTCTGACCACTATAACCGGTTTTAAAAGTGTACATATTTGTTTGCGTGAAACTAATCTGGGTGTTGATGACAATACTATTCTGGGAGTTACTGAGGTAATCAGTATACATGGTAAAGCGATAGTACTTGAAGATGATCTGGTTACTGCACCCTGGTTTTTAAAGTATATGAACGAAGCGCTTGATTTTTATGAAAACAACGATGAAGTTGCTTCTATACATGGATATGTCTACCCCATTCCACAAGGATTAAAGGAAGTTTTCTTTATAAAAGGTGCCGATTGCTGGGGCTGGGCAACCTGGAAGAGAGCGTGGGATTTATTTGAGCATGATGGGGCTAAATTATTAGAAAAAATCAATGCACAGGGACTTCAGAAAGAATTCGATTTCGACAATACATATCCTTACGTCAAAGCTTTGGAACAACAGGCAATTGGCAATACAACACATTGGGATATCAGGTGGTATGCTTCTGCTTTTCTTGCAAAGAAATTAACACTCTATCCGGGTCAGTCCCTGGTGAAAAACATTGGTCATGATGCTAGCGGAACCCATTGCGGGCACAGTAACAATTATGATGTAACGCTATCTTTGTCTCCATTATCTGTGGAAACTGAAGTTATTGCTGATCAGGATGCTTATCATGCATTTGCAGATTTTATGAGAAGTTTACCACTTAATAGCCCCACACGCCCGAAGGGTATAGCATCGAGACTTTTCAAAAAATTGAAAACATCGGTCAGCCGCCGCTCTTAACAGGACATACTTATTTGAATTCAGAAGGATCATGATAGCCGAAAAGTTCTATTTCTCTTCTATAAGCCTGAACCAGAATCTCCAGCTTTTTCAACGATTCAAGCCGCAGTTTATTATCCATAGCCGCCAATGCAGCCAGCTCATTAACAGGATGATCTGCTATAAAAAGTTCATCTCTTAAATAATAGGCATCACCAACATACAATAGCCATTTATCTTTTTGCTGAACCGCAATGCCACAGTGCCCCAAAGTATGGCCGGGAAGGCATACTAAATAAACTGCCGATTCAAAATTCAGGACTACACGTTGAGCGGTCAGGCCGAACCAGCTTTCGTTAAAATCAGTATATATTTTTAATAATGGCTGATGCGCCAATTGCTGTGGACGATACCGTGGGTCACCTGTCAGAAAACTTTGTAATTCAACCGCAGAAACATGGATTGTTGCCTGAGGAAAATCTGCCAGTCCACCAATGTGATCCGGGTCAAGATGACTGATGATACAATGTTTCACTTCGTCTTCCCGGAAGCCCAGGTTATTAAGCTTTGAAACTGCTGTATCCGAACGGTCAAAATTAAAACCTGCCTGATCAATAGTTACTTTACCAATCCTTTCCAATGGATACAAAATATCCTGAACACCTATTCCTGTATCCACCAGTGCCAGACCGTTTGCATCTTCTAATAGTAAACAATGACACAGCACTTTGAGGCTGGCAGGATCTCTTTGTAAAGAGCCACAATTGATATGATGTATTTTAACCATGATTTAGAATTTTCTTCAAAGCTCAGTAATTACTGAGGTCCGGAATAGAATAAAACCGGCAGGTGAAAATTAAATCAACAAAATCCGTTGCGGTATAGTATGCTGAACATGACCGGATAATAAGTGCTGGTTTTGCTGTTTTATTTTCAGATAGGAATTTGGCGTAACTCCGGAATACTGCTTGAATTCCCGGATAAAATGAGATTGATCTGCGAACCCTGAGCTGTAAGCAATAGCGGAAAGATGTTCATCCGGGTAAAAGTTAAGCTTGGTAAGCGATCTTTGAAATCTGAGAACTTTGGAATATTGATATGGACTAACGCCTGTCGTATGTTTAAAACGCCGTTCAAATTGCCGCTCACTTAACTGATAATTCCTGATTAAATCACGAATTAAAGCTTCAGGGTTATTGCTGATCTGCTGGATTGAGTCCTTTATAACAAGATCTTCACTGAGGGTGTAATTTATCTTTTGAATCAGATAACCGGATAGAATTTTAATTGCGTTATCAGCGTCAGGAGCATTAAACAGCCTTTCATTTAGCGTAAAATCGGTCAGGTCTTCAAGAGCTACCATTTGATTACTGAATTCAGCGCTGTTTATCTTAAAGATCGTATGAAGTGCCCATGGATATAAACTTACACCAATGGCAGAAAATCCAATATTGGTATAATTGGTAAAGGCGCGGGTTGAAAGGCCATATACAAAGGAAGCAGGTAGTTTTTGTTTGTCAGGCAGTTCCAATGCCTGCTTGCCATGGTGATGATGAAAGAGTAATCCAGGTAAACCATCCGGAAAAATCTGAAAACACTGACGGGTACTATTCAGTTCACCTGCTTCCAGTTTCCAGAAATATTTAACATGATTTCTGAGACATTCTGCGGGATGAAAATTCTGAATAGTAAGCATTTTTTTTAAGATTGTTAAGTCAGATTTTAAATAGGAATAGGATCTCAATTTAATAAGATCCTATTCCTATATCTTGTTTAAAGTTACTTGATAAAAATATTATCATTCACAATATTATTAGAGCCTTCATGATATAAGTTAGTTACTTCAATCGCTCTGAAAATATTATTAGAAATTATATTATTGTCTCCTTGATTTTCTGACACACCTACTTTCATCATACCTCCATAGCCGTCTTCTAGTCCGGTTAAGTTACCAATTTGGTTACCAGTAATTGAAAATAGCCTTGAGCGCAGCAAAAACACACCCGTATCTTTACTCATTTCTATTTGGTTATTTGTAATTGAACCAACTTCACAATCTGTAATTTGCAGTCCCATGTACCCACTTGTATAGATATCATTACCAGATATATCGATACGTTTGCAATCATTTAATAAGACAGAACTCACTCCATTAGTTCTACCCGCCGAAAACCAATTTCCCTTGATTTTAACAGAAAAACAACTTTTTATTGCAACAGCCTGTCCACCAATGTTGTCAATATCATTAGAATCAATAACGAGGTAGGTGTAATGATAAAAAGGGTCTCCTTCTTTATGATCTGCCGGAGGTACAGTTTCGGCATAAATACCTTGGGCACCCGGCCTATCGGTATCTCCACCACCAATATAATTATGTTTTATAATAACAGAAGCAGCGTTCATTAATTTTATAAATGAAGTGCCCCTGCATTTTTCCATTTTATTATTCTCAATTATATTATGTGTTCCATAACTAATAAATATTTGCGGCCCCATCATTCCGCTGATGAAATTATTGCTGATATTAACATTACTTGAGCCAGAGCAATTAATTGCATTGGTAAAGCCACCAACAATCCTCAATTTTTCACAGATTACATTGTATCCCTCATTTAAAACCTTAATTGCACAAAAATTTATATCAGAAACATAATACGAAGAATATAAAGTGAGTTGGCTTACTCCACCAAAACGAGTGATTGTTAACAGCGGTTTATCAGTCTCAATAGCGTGAAGTTCGGACAAAGTACTTTGCCCATAAATGACCTGATTCAATTTTAAAACCAAACCAGATACAGAATAAATGCCTTCTGGAACATATATATTTTTTCCCGTATCGATTGCATTCTTAAAATGTACTGAATCATTACTCCCGTTACCTCTGGCACCAAACCATTTTACATTGGTTTCACCACTGATTACTCTTTTCCATCTGCCTGATGTTGTAAAAACAGAACTCAATACAGTTCCATTATTTACAACTTCTGTACAGGAACTATCCCAATAGAAATCACCACCTCCATTATCTCCAGGAGAATAATAGCCTAAAACATTGTTAAACTTATTTATGGCAGGGTCGATAGTGTTGATCAAATCTGTAATTGAGTTTACTTGCATATTTTTAAGCCAGTTGTTTAGCCTGGCACGCAGAAAACCCGGCCTATCTCTAAGCAGGACAACATTACAATAAACTATCGCTTATTGTCTATATAATAATTTTAGCTGTGAAACTAATCCTTATATTTGCAGCGCAACACTGAACACAAAATATCTTTCTCACACAACAAATGTAGTGATAAACTACACAATTCAATATAAATGTAGCGTTATACTTTACAATATTTAATATATGTCTGATTATCAAGGAGAAAAATTTAAGAATTTTCTAGTTTCTCATAAAATAGCTAAAACTAAGGCGGCAACATTACTTGGTATTTCGAGATCGGCTATTTACGATTATTTTGATAGCGTGAATATGTCCAGAGAAACTGTAAATAAAATAATAAATACCTTTAATACATCTGAAGCTGAAGTATTTGGTATATCTAACACCGAAATAATTAATAGTTTACAGCGTAACAAACTTGATGAATCTTCTGAGAGTAATATGGTAAACGCAAAAACTATTGGCAACTTAGCATATCCTATCGAACAAGGAGAAACACCATTTATTAATTTATCTGATGGACAGTATTTAATGATCATGCCATTAGTAAGTGAATATGCTTACGCTGGGTATCTTTCTGGTTTTACTGACCCCATTTATATTGAAGAGCTGCCCAAACATTCAATTATTGTTCAGAAACAGCATAAGGGAAATTACAGAGCTTTTGAAATAGTTGGTGACAGCATGGATGATAATACAAAAGAAAGTATTCCTGATGGAAGTATTGCCACCGGTCGTGAAATCGTACAAGATTATTGGCGATCAAAATTCCATACACACCGGTATAAGGATTATGTGATTGTAACTAGAAATGATGGAATAGTAATTAAAAGAATTATTGATCATGATGTTGAAAAAGGTATAATAACATGTCATTCCTTAAATCCTGATAAGGCAATCTACACAGATTTCAAGATAAAGCTTAAAGAAGTTCAACAAATATTCAATATTGTAAACGTTTCTATATCAAGGTAATTTCAAATCATAAAAGCTGCACAATCCATTTACAACAAGCAGGCTTTCCAATACTTATTCATTATTTATTTAATGCAACTTTGTTTCATTAAATAAATATTTCTCCATACTTTGCGTTCATTATGAAATTTAAATTTTACTATTTATTCGTAACGGCAATTAATTTGTTTTTGCCATTAAAATTGGAAGCGCAGTTAATAAACGAAAAAGGTTTAACAATGGAGAGTTCAAATAATACCACGGGCAAAAACCTGCAAGATGCCAGCCGGATCGGACGTACTTCGGGATCAAAGGCTCCGGAATTTCAGGAGCTTTATGATTATGAAGTCAGTACTAAGAATCTGGTCAGCGTTACATTCCCTTATCAGACACTATCGCATAAAGCTTATGTAATCATGCTGGCCGAACAAAAGATCATCAGCGGTAAAGAAGCTAAAACTATACTTAACGGCTTGCTAAAAACAGATCAGCTTGCACTAAGAAATCCGTCTTTACAGGTATATCTTCCTTATGAAGCACAACTGATCAAAGAAGTGGGCAGTGTTGGTGGAAAAATGCACATTGGCCGCAGCCGTAATGATCTGGACAATACTATCAATCGCATGTTTTTACGTGACCAGCTGCTTGAAGTGATCGGAGCTGTCCTCAAACTGCGCACAGCAATTCAGACTAAAGCTGCGGATCACCTGCAAACTGTAATGGTGATTTATACGCATAGAAAAGAGGCACAACCGGGTACATTAGCTCATTATTTAACGGCGATTGATGAAAGTCTTGCAAAGAGTTCGGACCGCTATCTTCAGCTTTATGAACGTATTGATCAATGTCCTCTGGGATCTGGAGCCAGCGGTGGTACGAGCTGGAACCTCGATAGATTTAGAGTTGCTGAGCTGATGGGCTTTAATAAACTTGTAGTCAATACCATAGAAGGAGCTGCTGGCTGGGATCATATCGCTGAATTCGCTGCTGATAACGCAATTTTCATGAGTGAGCTGAGTCGCCTGGCTTCGGAATTACAGCTTTGGAGTACTGATGAATATAACTCGGTAGAAATGGATAATTCCTATGCGGGGATAAGTAGCATGATGCCGCAGAAAAAGAATCCTGATGCGCTGGAGAGAACCCGCAAAGCAGCAGCAATAACTACCGGACAATTGATGTCCATATTGACCTCATTAAATGGTATTGAGTATCAGCATAGTGGTGTCAGGGTTATGCTGGAACCAAAGTCTCTGGATGCACTTTTGGCCGCAACACATACTATGACCGGTGTGGTGAGTACTTTGCATGTCAATAAGGAAACTATGCTTAAATACGCAAGGGAAAATTTCTCTACCATGACTGATCTTGCGGATATATTGGTCAGGAGTGCTGATCTTGATTTCAGAGATGCACATGAAGTCATTGCAGCTGTTGTTAATCAGGCGATAAAGGAAAAGAAAACCGCTGATCATATTACTATAGCAATGATTCAGCACGCAGCTAAGGAAAGGTTAGGACAGGAACTGGCCATTTCTGAAAAGCAGTTACAGGCAGCGCTTGATCCTGTGCAAAGCGTGGAACATAAAACAGGGCCAGGTATGCCAGCCATGGCTTCAGTGACGCAAATGTTGACTACCGGTAAAGAAGATGTTGCTGGAAAAGCACTCTGGCTTGAAAAGCAAAAAGTATATTTAGCTGGAAAAAACCGTGAATTGATGGAATTAGTAAAAGTATATTGTAAATAGATTTTTGAATTTCCTTTGATGCCTGTAGAAGTCAGTTTGAATTAAAATTCCTGTTTGACAAACCATTCGATGTATTGTGGCAGTGAAGTACCTGCATAGTAAGGTAAATTCATTAGCAGGTATGGTTTTTTGTTTGGTGTAATTGCTTTCTCAATATTAAAAAAACCTGCATACATACGAATAGTATAAGGATGATCAGATGCGTCAATAAATTGGTGAAGTGACTTTAAACTGCCTGTGCTTCCCGATTTTATTTCAATAGGAATAACAAAACGCTGATAAGAATAAAGTAAATCTACCTCCGCATTTGATTGAGACTTTTCCCTCACCCAAAAATTAGGTGTGTGTGCTGAAATACTTTGTAGCGATATTAGTTCCTGCGTGACTAAATGTGGTATAATTGCCCCCTTGTAAGCATTATTTAAATCATTCATCGCAAGCATTTCCGACTGAATACCGACAGAATAATTAACTAAACCAGTATCAAGGAATTGTAAACGCGGCGATTTTTTCAAATCTGCTTTCACCGGAGGATGCATGTCGGTTGTAGGATAAATTAAAAGTACAATTTTCGCGTCATTAAGCGTCCTGAACGCCTCTCCAACTTCCCTTGATTTATAGTTTGAATTACCAAATCCTTGAAATTTAATCCGTTCATCAAGGTATAAGGGAGAAGTGTCCATTAAATGCTTAATAATCTTCCTCTCTGTTTCATTGGATGTATATTTCTCGACATCATTTTTATAAGTACCCCAAATACTTTCATATATCCTGGGTAAATCGGAAAGGCTATGTTGCTGGACGTCTGTTTTTATCACTTCTGGCATCCCCCCAATAATTGCATAACGATGAAATGCTTCCATCAATAGTTTATGAGCAATTATATTGACAGGAGCAGATTGCAAATGTTTCAACAATTCTTGTTTTCCTGTAGCTTACAGATATTCCTGAAAATTTAATGGATGAAGATATAAAAAATCTACCCTCCCCACTGGGAAACTATGGACTTTTTGCATTGCAAACTCCAAAAGAGATCCAGCACTAATCACATGAAGATCGGGTATTTCTTCATAGAAATAACGCAATAACTGAATAGCTTTTGGACTTTCTTGTATTTCGTCAATAAATAATAGCGTATTTGAAATAGCCGATGAGGGTATACTATAAGCCAAAAATAAAGCCTCTAAAATTGTCTGAACATCATCGAAATCATCAAAATAACTGCGATCATTTAATTTTTCAAGGTTTAAGATTATTCCATATTTATAAGTCTTAGCAAAATCACGTATCAAAGTAGTTTTACCAACTTGACGTGCGCCCCTTGGGATAAGAGGTTTGCGACCGGTGCTTAATTTCCAATGATTGAGATAGTTTTCAACATTTCTCTAAATGCCATAATATTAAATTATCAGACTTTGTAACATAACAAATCCAAATCTAACCTAATATTGTAACAAAACAAAGGCAGTTTCTAGTATTTTTTGTAACAAAACAAACCCAGTATAAACTATTAATTAAAATAAGTTATATTATCTCTTCTAATCCAGCGAAACAAAAAGCTCAGCTTGTGTAAGCCACTTTCCTTTAATTTTCCGCCACATAGCCGAATAATTACCTCTGAACTTTTCAGTTTTATAATTCCATTCTCCTGTTTCCCATGCCAGTACACCACTGTCCCCAATCGTAATCACCGAAGGTATCCGTTCAAAAACAGGCTTGTCTTCCTGGAACATTTCTGTAAACACTTTCAACAGTAGCTTTTTTCCTGCATACTGACCACCTTCACCAGAAATAACAATAATATCATCCATCCAATACTGTGCAACACCCGCTGCATCTCCTTTAAGAATAGCAGCATTTGAATTTTCACGGGAAGTCTGAATAATTTTAACCTCGTTTTGTTTTTGATCCATCATAAATATATTCTAATCAATTTACCATCTCCGGCAGCAAAATTCTGTACCAGAAATTGACGCATGATTATTTTTTAAATAAAGTACAAATATAAATAATTACAAAAATAAACTATTTTACAAATAATTATCACCGTGATCGTTATGATAAAAATGGCGATAATCATTCCATTTCCCATAGAATTTCGCTTATTTGCCATATATAATATTGAGATGGATATAGGAATTATTGGCCTGGGAGACATGGGCAAACTTTATGCAAAGCATTTTGCTAAAGCAGGACATCAGGTTTGCGGTGCAGACCTCCCGGTCTTCAGAGAAAAGCTGGAAGAGGAATTAACCCCTTTCGGTATAGAAATATTAATTGACGGAAATGCAGTATCCCGCAAGTGTGACGTGATATTTTATGCTGTGGAAGCGGAAAAAATAGAAGAAGTAGTTGCACTTTATGGCGCTTCTACTAAATACGGTGCTATTGTCGCCGGCCAAACCTCTGTAAAACATCCGGAGATCGCCGCCTTTGAGAAATATTTACCGAAGGACGTTAATATTATTACCTGTCATTCTTTACATGGCCCTGGCTTTGACCCCAAAGGGCAAACTTTAATTGTTATTCCACACCGTTGTGATACGGCTGCTTATACCCGAATGACTGATCTGCTTGCAGTTTTAGGTTCTGACATCGTAGAAATGAAAGATTACCATGAACACGATAAAATTGTAGCCGATACACAAGCAGTAACCCACATGGGTTTTGAAAGTATGGGAACGGCATGGAAAGAAGCAGGATTTTTTCCATGGGAAAACCCATCTTACCTGGGTGGGATAGATAATGTAAAGATTTTGACAATGCTGCGGATTTTCAGCTACAAATCTCACATTTATGCAGGTCTGGCAATCATGAACCCTTATGCACGTCACCAGATCAAACGTTATGCGCAATCCGAATCAGAGCTGTTTAAGCTGATGATCATGGAAAAAGAGGCAGAATTCCGCCAACGTATTAAAGAAGTTAAGCATTTCCTTTTTCCTGATGACAAACAATTCCTGTTACTGGACAACCAGGTCATGAAGGAGTTTTCATTATCAGGAACCGGGGCACCACATACACCCAATTCACATTTAAGCTTACTGAGTATGGCCGATGCCTGGTACCACCTGAAAATCAATCCATATGACAACCTGATTTGTCAGACCCCACCCTTTCGTTTACGCCTGGGAATTGTGGAATATTTGTTCAGAAACGAAGAGTTACTGGAAGAATCGATTGCCGCTGCCATTTATGACAAACAAATCCGCGCAGATGATCTTGAATTCCATTCTTCAGTAAGGGAATGGTCGTCTATTATTGGTTATGGAGATATTAATGGCTATAAACAACACTTTGATCAGACTAAAAACTTCTTTAATGACAGATTGGAACAGGGCAGATTACAAAGTGCAGAATTAATTAGCAGGTTAAACCGAAATTCATAAACAGTATGAAGATGTTTCAGCATCCTATCCCCGAAAACGAGCAGGAACGCGTATTAAGTCTGGCCGAATTTGACATTGATTATTCTTGTATGGAGAATAATTTCAAAGATCTGGCTCATTTAGCGGCAAAAATCGCTGGTACGGAAATATCCCTGGTCAATTTAATTGATACTTTTACACAGTGGACCTATTCCAGTTATGGGCTTGATGGTATAGTTCAAAATCCCAGGGAAGAGACTGTCTGTCAATATACAGTATCATTATCCTCCACAGAGGAATACTTTGAAGTACCTGATATGTCGGCCGATGATCGTTTTAAAGGATTTCCTGCGGTGACCGGGCCACCTAATCTGCGTTATTATTTTGGCGTTCCTTTAACAACTTCTGAGGGATCTCACATTGGCTCACTTTGCGTAATGGACCATAGACTGAGAGAACAAAGCCCTGAAAAGATTGAGCTGCTAAAAATTGTAGCTGATGAGGTGGTCAACAGATTAAAAGCTTTAAAAGCTATCGATGGTCTTAAACATAAATTAGATGAGGTTAAAGAAACTCAGAAAAAGGTAGCACACGATATCCGGGGGCCTATTGCCGGTATTGTTGGTCTGGCGGCAGTTATTGCAGAACAAGGCAACAACAATAATCTGGATGAGGTTCTGGAGTTTATCACGATGATCCATAAGAGTGGCCGGTCTGTTCTTGAGCTTGCCGATGAAATCCTGACCGAAGGAAAAACGCCTGTTTTAAAGAATGATGAATTTAACCTGCTGGTATTCAAGGAAAAGCTGGAGCGTTTATATTTGCCACAGTCGATGAATAAAAACATCACTTTTCAGATTTATATCAACGAGAAAAACGAACATATTCCTTTCATCAAAAATAAGCTGCTCCAGATTACAGGAAATCTTATTTCCAATGCAATGAAATTTACCCCACAAGATGGTACCGTAACGGTAAATCTTGATCTTGAAGTAGATGTTGGTCAGTATAAATTAAAGATCAAAGTTGAAGATTCGGGTGTGGGGATGGATGAAGATACAATCAACTGTATTATGGAAGGGAAAACCGCTACAACAAATGGTACTGTCGGAGAAAAAGGCTATGGATTCGGACTTTCACTGGTTAAACATCTGGTGAATAGCTTACATGGAAATTTCGACATCCATTCTGAGATCGGAAACGGAACTACCTTTGAAATTACATTGATACAAAGCCATCATTAAAGCCTGCATTAAATAAAAAAATAATTCTGAAATCCTTATAGGACTTTTTGCATAATCGGTTGTCATGCATATGAAAAATCGTTTATGCAAAGCTTATAATGTTCAAATTATTCTCCTCTAACTCTAAAAAATCATCTTACGGCTGGTTTGGAAATTATTCCAACTGGGACGATTTGACCGATTCTGTCGGTGGCTACAGTGAAGTAAGCATATTGGAAAAAACCAAGGATGCTTTATTAAAAGTTAAAAGTGGAAATGCTGTATACGAACGCGACTCAGTCGTGTTTGATAAAGTGGAGCATCCTTTCCCTTTGTTAACCTGCATACTGCGAAGCGCTGCCATACTACAAAGACCTCTTCATATTATTGATTTTGGAGGATCATTAGGCAGTACCTACTTTCAAACTAAAGACCTGATCGGAGCAGACATCTGCGCCAGCTGGAATGTAGTAGAACAACCACATTATGTAACTGCCGGCAGGGAACATTTTGAAGATGAGCGTTTAAAATTTTATCCATCCATTGACGCCTGTCTGCGCGTACAGGATGCAGATTTGATTTTACTGTCAGGCTCTGTTCAATACCTGCCTGAACCGCACCGCTTTCTTAAAGAATTAGTGTCTTATGATTTCGATTTTGTGATTTTTGACCGCACTGCTTTTCATTATGGCAAGCAAGACCGGTTAACCTTACAAATTGTACCTCCTGAAATTTACAAAGCGGCTTATCCTGCATGGTTTTTTCAGGAAGACCGGTTTTTAACCCATTTCACTGCTGATTACGAGACAGTTTGTGAATTCCCTTCTTATGTTAAGGGAGAATCGGTAATCCCTATTGATCACGAACCAATTGGCTATAACAAAGGATTTTACTTCGTAAATAAATCACAATATGCTTAAATTCTGCACCTTATTTAATACAACTTATCTTTCCCGCGGAATCGCGATGTACAATTCATTGGAACAACACTGTGAGGATTTCCATTTGTATATTTTCGCTTTTGATGATTATTGCTTTGATGTGCTTACAAAAATGGCATTAAAAAATGCAAGTATTATCAGCTTATTTACCTTTGAGAATGACCGGCTGCTTGCTATAAAAGCTGGCCGTACCGCAGGTGAATATTGCTGGACCTGTGCATCCTCAACGATTAAGTATTGTATTGAAAAATATGCATTGGATCATTGTACTTATATTGATGCGGATCTGTTATTTTTCAGTGATCCTGCTTGTTTAATAAATGAAATGGGTGAAAAATCTGTGCTGATTACCGAACACAGATATACACCACGTTATGACCAGTCCTCAACAAGTGGCATTTATTGCGTGCAATTTATGACTTTTAAAAATACAAAAGCAGGTATGGAAGTATTGAACTGGTGGGTAGATGCTTGTATAGAATGGTGTTTTAACCGTTTTGAAGACAACAAATTCGGTGACCAGAAATATCTCGATGACTGGACTACCCGTTTTGATACCGTTCATGTATTGAAGAATATTGGTGGCGGGGTTGCACCGTGGAATGTGCAGCAATATGAGTTTGCAACTCAGGATAAACAGGTTAAGGGTAAAGAGCTGGACACACAGGCTTCTTTTGAGCTTGTTTTTTATCATTTCCATGATTTCCAGTATATTAAAGGCGATGCCTACCGTTTATCTTCACCGGGTTATTACCTGGACCGTAAGGTAGCTAGGCACATTTATAAGCCATATACTAAAGCACTTTCGGTTGCGGAAGCAGAAATATACCAGGTTAACGCCGAAAAGACTGCTCACGAATTATCAGAAGATAATATTTGGATTAAACTAAATACCAGAAAATATGTCTTATTCACATTATTGGGTTACTATAAAAATTTTCATAGCAAACGTTCTTTGGAATATGGGTTCCTGAGTATGAGAACATTTAGATTTAATTAACAATACGTTTAAGCTATAATTAGTATTTTAGCCTCCTGTATTAAATGCAATGAAGGTTAGAAAATCAAGGTTATATAATGTTTTAGGGGTGGTTTTAATTTTGATGGTCGTATTATCGGTATCCTGCAAAAAAGAATCTTCAACTGGAGAAACTAAAATTAACCCACCAGTAAAAAGTTACATAATCACAGCTAGAATTGATAAAAAAGGTACGAATACAAACGCTGAAGGCACTGGCATTTTAAAAGGAACATACGATGAAGGTACCAAGCAATTGACTTATACACTTAATTTTGAGAAAATTGCGCCCACAATAATTACGCTGAGAAGCGGCACCAAGGGATCAGTTGGAGAATTGGTCAAGGAGATATACAAGAGCAACGGACAAATTTCCGAGTTGGAAATTACCGGCAGGCTTAATTTAAATCCGCTGCAAGAACGGAATCTGTTAAAAGGATTATGGTTTGTAGCTATGAATACAGTGTCTGATGCGCCTGATATTTCTGGATATCTGACCCTGAAGCAAAAATAATGATCGGATGAGCGAGGAACAAAAATACTCTCTTCCGGATGAAGAACAAGCATTGATCGCAGCGTTAAAAATGCATGATCGGAAGGCTTTTGAAAAACTGTATAAAGAACATTACAGGCGACTGTTTGCACTGGCCTACCGTTATGTTGGACAGGCGCCGGTTGCTGAGGAAATTGTTCATGATGTGTTTCTGACGATCTGGAAAATAGGCGGGGCACTTAAGGTTCAGTATTCTATTAAAAGTTATTTATCCAGAGCAGTGATTAACTCTTCTCTGAACTTCATCAAAAAAGAAAAGATTAACAATGGAAAGCAACATGCTTTCCTGGTAGTGGAAAGTGATCCGGACATTGAAAATGAACAACGCGCCAAAAAAGAATCTTTGCTGAATAGCCTGGAGGATGCAATGGCTATTTTGCCTCCAAAATGCAGAGAGGTAATGTATTTAAGCCGTTTTGGAAAATTAAAACAACAGGAAATCGCAACACAAATGAATATATCTATTAAAACAGTTAAAAATCATTTGACTTACGGTTTTCAAAAATTGAGAGAACTATTGGAAAAACAACAGCAAAATCTATTATTGCTGCTTCTGATACTTTATAAATATTAGAGCCAGTATAAATTATACCATGAAAGCATTTGAAAGTAACGAACAGTTCATTTATTCACTGATTCTTGATGATCTCGAAGAGACAATCAGTCCTGCGCACAAAATCCTTCTGGAAAACTGGCGGGCTGCAAGTGACCAGAATGAGAAAACATACCAGGGATTTGTTCAGGTAGAGCAAAATATTAATGAACTATATAGTACAGAACCTTATACGATTGAATCTTCGTGGGAAGCGCTGGATTATAAAATTGACAACCTGGAATACGCATGGAAGCAAAAAGAGAGAAATGCACATACTAAAATTTGGTATGGTATTGCAGCATCTGTCTTGCTGGTCGTTGCTTTAGGCTATTATTTCATCAACAAGAATACCTACACGGTAGTTAGCAATGAGCAGAGCGCTACTGCAAAAACGATCACTCTTCCTGATGGCACATCTGTACAGCTTAATGCCGGGGCAACAATAAAATATGCTGCCGGGAGTTTCAAAACAAATAGAAGAGTCCAGCTATTAAATGGTGAAATCTTTGTTAAAGTTATCCATCAGACTAAATACCCGTTCCTGGTAGACCTTGGTGATGTCCATGCTTTGGATCTGGGCACAAGTTTCAATATTTCTAAACGTAACCGGGATATTGTACTAACCGTAGAAGAAGGACAAGTTGCTTTACAACAGCCTCTAGCTTCAAAGTCCATACTGCTGACAGTCGGAAAAACAGGCCGTTATTCTTCTGCCACCGGAAAACTTACAGCCGAAAAAAATACAGATATCAATTATAAATCGTGGTTAAATAAAGAGTTCATCTTTACAGAAACACCACTTAACGAAGTTGTTAAACAATTGAGCAGAGTTTACAAGAACTCGATCACCATTGATGGAGACAGCCTGGAAAACCGCAAGTTAACCGCACACCTGCACTACCAGACACCAGACAGCGCTTTAAAAGTTATTGCTGCAACTTTACAATGCCAGGTTATTAATGAAGAAGGAAGTTATATTTTAGCGGAAAAATAACTAAATTTCCAAACGACTTCTGTTCCCTGGTAAAAGATGTATGTTAAATAAGGTTTTTGCATTGTTACTTTTTGTATGTTTATTGCAGACAGGCAGACTTTGTGCTCAGAATAAAACAATCCTCGAACGCCCGGTAAGTATTGATTTAAAGGCTGGCTCTCTGGTCAGCGTACTTTCTAAGTTGCAGGCAAATTATGCGGTAACTTTTTCTTATGAGTCTGATCTGCTCGGCGCTTACCAGATCACTGAAATGCATTTCGTAAATACCCCCATGACCTCGGTTTTAAAAAAGGTTTTTAAGGGTACAGCGCTAACATTTAACCTGATTGGAAATAACATTGTTATTACAAAATCAAGAGCCAATATCTGTACAATTCATGGGCATATACGTGACGGGGAAGATGGGGAAGAATTAATCGGCGCCACTTTATATATTCCTAAACTTAAGGTGGGTGTAGTCACTAATCAGTATGGTTTTTATTCGCTAAGTATTCCAAAGGGAACTTATGAGGTATTGATTTCTAATCTGGGTTATGAAACAAAACGCAAAAATATTCGTCTCACTGAAAATACAGAACTGGAAACTGAGTTGTCCGCACAAACCAAATCACTGCCTGAAGTAGAGATTAAGCAAACACTTACGCCGAACCCGATTTTACAGAATCAGCAGAGTTATAGTCCTGCCGCCTTAGAGATGAAAACTTATTATGCTGGCGAAACTGATGTGATCAAGGCTTTACAGATGCAGAATGGCATCAAATCGATTTCTGAGGGAAGTTCAGGCTTATTTATCCGGGGTGGCAATTCAGATCAGAACCTGATTTTACTGGATGAAGCCGTAGTTTATAATCCTTCCCATTTATATGGATTGGTTTCTGTTTTCAACCCCGATGCCATCAATAATATACAGGTGTATAAAGATTATATTCCAGCTAATTTTGGTGGAAGACTTTCTTCTGTTATCGTTAACCGCATGGCCGAGGGTAATAACAAGGAGTTTCATATCAATGGAGGGATCAATATGTTATCTGCACGGATTTCGGCAGAAGGCCCTATCGTCAAAGATAAAGGGTCCTTCATTGTGGCCTTCAGGAGAAGTTTACTCGACGTCTTTAGAAGTAAGTTTAAATTATTCAATCCGAATTCTATTTATTACGATCTCAATGCTAAGGCAAATTACAGGATCAACAAGAACAATAGCGTGTTTTATTCGGTTTATGCCGGCCAGGACAGACTGCTCTCAGAGAATTCATTCCGTAATGATTGGGGAAATATAACCTCTACGCTAAGATGGAATCATATCTTTAATTCCAGGTTGTTTATGAATGCTTCCGCAATTTACAGCAATTACAGCAATCTGCTGGATCTGAATTCAGACACGTTGTCGCAGAAAAGTCAATGGAGTACCGGGGTAAGGGATATCACCGTTAAAGCAGATTATACTTTTTACAGCAGTCCGGTTAACCTGATCAAATTCGGAGTTTCAACTACTTACCACCAGTTTACTCCCGGTCAGACCAAGAATAAAGAAAGTAACGAGTTCAATATTGCAAAAGACAAATCTGTGGAGTCTGCTGTTTATTATAATCAGGAGATTTCCTTTGACAATTCTTTCACGCTGAATTATGGCCTGCGCCTGGGAATGTTCCAAAATGCGGAAGAACGTCTTGATGTTTTTGATCCGCAGGGAAACAGGGTCAAACAAAATGACTATAAAACATTTATCAATCCGGAACCGAGAGTTAACCTGAGTTACTTATTAAATGATAAAAAGCGACTCTTTGTCACTTATAACCGCAGTTTTCAATACCTGCAATTAGTACAAAACAGCACACTGGCATTTTCTTCTCTGGAACCGTGGGTATCCGCTTCTGCAACTATAGCTCCGCAGCGTTCAGATCTCTTTTCAGCCGGGTATAATTATTCACCGGATGGCTTCCTTTTTTCCCTGAGCGGATATTATAAGAAATTACACAATCAGCTGGATTTAACCGGTCACGCACAGATCATTCAGAACCCTGATATCAGAAATCAGCTTAAAGCAGGTAAATCTGATGTGTATGGTGTTGAAGTGGAACTCAATAAAACAACTGGTAAGTTTACGGGCAGCCTGGCTTACACCTATTCCAGAGCCTTCAGAACGATTCAGGGTATCAATGATGGAAACCGGTTTGCTGCGAATTATGACATCCCGCATGAGGTGAAATTAAGTGCAACTTATCTTTTCAATGATCGGTTTTCTGTCCAGACATTTTTCACTTATGCTACCGGCAGGCCATTGACCCTGCCTGTTGGTTATTATCAGCATGATGGAATCAATGTCCCCATTTATGAGGGCAGGAATACTTCCAGGTTTGCTGATTTCAGCAGAATGGATATTTCAGGTCAGTATCATTTCCAGACGCAATTATCCAGGAAAAGAGCTTTATCAAGTACACTTTCTATGGGGGTGTATAATTTATACAATAGAAAAAATCCATTGTATTATCATTTGACTACGGACTCTTCAATTGATCAGAAAAGTTCTCTGGAATATGCATTTGGAATTTCACCATGGGTCTCTTACAGTTTTAAATTATAAGATGAAAAAGCAGCATTATTTCTTCGTTTTGTTTTTTTGTACAATACTGCTCAGCGCTTGTAAAAAGGATGATAAGATCTCATTTGATAAACCTAAGCATGAATATGATCTGGCTGTGGAGGGGGGAATTAATACGTTAACGAAAACGCAGTTTATTAAACTAAGCAAGCCTTCTTTAAGTCTTGGCGTAATGCCGGCAGCAATTTCAAAGGCAGTTGTTATTGTAAATGATAGTAAATCGGATATCATATTTAAAGAAACAACGACACCTGGTTTATACACAGCAACGAATAACAATAGCCCAAATTACAATAAAGCTTATCTGCTGACCATCACTTATAATAAAAAAACTTATACGGCAGTGGATACGTTAAGACAGGTCGTTAATATTGTAGATGACTTTTTACCATTGAAGGTGAAGATAAACAGCAGTGGTTCTTATGATGGAACAATACCTAAACATACTTTTGGTTATCTTAATCCTAATAAATGGTGGATAAATTATACAGGAATACCAGCGTGGAATCCTTCGAAGTTTGATGGCGTACAATATTATAATTACACTCATTTTCTGGGCTCACCAAATTCTCTATATCCACTGAACAATCTTAAACGTGATTTTAATCTGCTGAGCGAGGATGTAATTACCATTTATAAGTTCTCTCTGTCCAAAGGATACGCGAGATACCTTTATGATGTTTTCCTGGAGACGGACTGGAGCGGTCTTTTTTCCAGTGTTCCGGTAAACGCGCAAGGTAATGTTTCCGGAAATGCACAAGGTTACTTCTATGTTACAGACATAGATTTAAGAAGATACAAGGCTAAAGAATTGTAACCGCTATAAATGTCTTTCTATAATTCCCTGTAATTGATTGGCAGGAATTACACCGGACTGACGCCATTTGATCTCTCCATTTTTGAAAAGTATTAAAGTGGGTACGCCCTGGATTTGATATTTACTGGAAACGGCCTGATTTTTATCTACGTCAACTTTCAAAATGGTTGCGCGATCACCGAGCATCCCTTTAAGTTGTTGCAGGATTGGCGCCATCATTTTACAAGGGCCACACCATTCGGCAGAAAAATCTACCAATACTGGTTTATCTGATTTAATAATTTCTGCAAAGTTTGCCATAAGGATATTGGTTTAAAAAAGAAGCGGGGATCCCACTCTCGCAGTATCCCCGCCATCTAAATTAACGCTCTCAAATATATAGACGCTTATAATTTGATATTATTATGTATGACCTTAAATATTTTTTAAGATTAATCTTTTTAGCGCCATAATGTAGCCTAAGTGCATGCCTTCGTGGAAACTAAGGAAGTTTGTTGCATCGTCAATAGTATTTAAATTAACGCCGTAACGGGTAGTCCATCCTTTATAGTTATCAAATATCTGGTTATGATAGTCTATTTTAAACTGATCGAGTGTGGAGATTAATAAGTGCTTGATCTCCGCAATATTTTCTTCAGAAACCGGGCCATTTGGTTTAGTACCTCCGGTATAACTCAGATAAAATTCTTTATCCACGAAAGTTTCCAGTCCCGCCCTGATGTAAGAGATTCCCTGATGAGCAGCCACCATATGCGCCATGTTCCAGATGATGTTATTGTTAAATCCTTCTGGTATTTCATTTAATTGTTCAGCTGATAATCCACTGATACTTTCAATGAAATTTGCTCTGACTTGTCTGACGTTATCAATGATCTGATTCATGTATTTTTGGTTAGCTTATTCTTTGTTTACTGTTATAATTGCCCAGGCTTCTATTCTATATTCCCGGCCATAGTCTTCATCTTCTTTTGATAGCTGAAGAATAATTGTGAAATCGGTATCAGCATTAATCCACTGAAACCAAAAATAATAAATGCAACCCTCAGCCCGAAAGCATGTGCAAGATATCCTATAATCGGAGGCCCAAGCAACATCCCGGTAATCGCATAAGTGGCAATAATTGAGATCGCCATTCCTGGTGAATATTTACTGGAAGCGCCTGCCAGGGCATAACTCATCGGTACTACTGCTGCCGTACCAAAACCAACCATCGAAAAGCCAACCATAGCAGGCCAGAACTGTGGTACAATAATAGCGAGTGAAATTCCGGAAACCACAAGCAGTGCGCACATCAGGAAAGTAGCGGGCATTCCAATCCTTGCAATAATCAGATCGGACAGGAATCTTGATGCAGCCATAAAGGTCATAAAAATTAAATAGCCGTAAGTAAAGATCTCTACATGCAGTACTTCCTGAAAATAGATTCCACTCCAGTCAAACATCCCTCCTTCGCATATTGCAGCAAAAAAGATAATAAATCCAAGATATAGAATATATGGATCGGGCTTGCCCACAATGATTTTATTACCTTTTTCAGACCGGTCCCCTTTGAGTAAAAATTGATAGGAATAACAGGTAATCAGCAAACACATGATCGCTACAATCAATAAGTGCATGTGTAAGGAGACGTTATAAGTCAATAACAGTGTAGAAAAGGCAACTCCGGCAATTCCACCGGTACTCCAGAAACCGTGGAAAGAACCAATAATTTTCTGACTGAATTGTTTTTGCAGGGTGATGGCCTGCGTATTTACTGAAATATTGAAAATCCTTGTGGTAAAGGCAAACAGTACAACTGCTACAACCAGGCTAAAGGTATTTTGAGAAAATCCGATGATCGCAAGTGCGATTGCATTTAAACCATAACCAACGGCAAGCGGAACACGGCTGTTATATTTAGAGACCAGCCAGCCTGAAATTGGTAAACCGATCAAAGAGCCAATGGGCATAGCCAGTAAAATCGTCCCGAGTTCAGCTTCATTAAAGCCAAAGGCCATTTTGATAGTTGGAATCCTTGATGCCCAGGTCGCAAAACTGAAGCCGGACATAAAGAAAAAGAGACTTAGATATATTCTGTGTTTGTTTTTGGTGATTGTATCCTTCATTTATAGTGCAAATATAAGAAGGAGTTATATTTAAATCGTTAAATTATTGCTTCTTATAATTTAACATATGGCAAAAGATCTTTCCATAGTTCCAGTTTTTGTTCAAATGTTTTTGAAGCATTTGCACGGCTTGGAGAGGGTAACAAATGATAGTTTTTATCCGCGCTTTTCTTCACATATTTAAGATAAAATTGCTCTCCTTTTCTACTATCAAAAAATATCTCCGTGATAGCGGGATATTGTTTGTAGAAGGTACCAAAGTCATTGACTACTTCATTTTTAATATTACTGTCCAGACTACCCTCGCAGGTGCAGGATTCCAACACATCCCATAGCGCAATCCCATGATCAAGCAAGAATCTTTTCCTTGCTTCATAATCAGACTCAACTGGTTTTTCAAAAAGTGTATAAATCAGTTTCCAGAAATGATTACCTGCATGTCCGTAGTATTGCTGAAGACTTAAAGACCGGTCGCCGGGCATAGTGCCGAGTAACAGAACTTTACAGTTTTGATCAACAATTGGTGGAAAGGCAGTTTTCAGTGGAGGGATAATTGGCTCGTTCATTCTTTATATCGGTTTATGATCAGGGTTTAATGATATATTTATAACACACAGGGTGGAAAGATGTTCTCATATTCTTGCTGATATTGCTACCTTTGCAGATTGAATATTAAGAAATACCAATGATACAGATAGGACAATACAACGAGTTAAGAATTATAAACAAGACAGAATCAGGACTAATACTGTCTGATGGCGATAAGGAAGCGCTATTGCCCTACAACCACGTTCCTAAGGATGCGGAAATTGGAGATAATATCAATGTTTTTATTTACATGCATAAAGATGGAAAACTTCATGCAACCACACAGAAACCTCTGGCTTGTGTAGGCGATTTTGCTTACCTGACTGTTGTTGAAGATGGTGAGAATGGTGTTTTCATGGATATCGGTATCGATAAAGATGTATATGTACCTGAAAAGGAACAAAAACGCCCGATGTTTAAGGGTGATAAACATGTAGTTTATGTTTTCCTTGATGATAGCAATGACCGTATGGTAGCTTCATCCAGATTAACGAATTATGTGGAAGAAGAAGAAATCAATTTTGAAGAAGGTGATGAAGTAAGCTTATTAATAGCAGACCGCAGTGATTTAGGTTACAATGCTATTGTTGATAATAAGTATATAGGTTTATTATATCAGAATGAATTATTTGATCAGCTTAATCCTGGAGAAGTAAGAAAAGGATGGATTAAAAAGGTTAGAGTAGAAGGAAAGATTGACCTGAGTTTACAGCCTATGGGTTATGGTCATATTCTGGATACGAAGGAAGTTCTGATTAAAATGCTGGAAGAAAACCAGGGTCTGATCGCTTTGGGTGATAAAAGTTCACCGGAAGAGGTTTATGACCTGTTGAAGATCAGTAAAAAAGCTTTCAAGAAAACAACTGGTGCACTTTACAAGGAGCGTTTGATTACCATCGGTGATCATGAAATCAGGTTATTATCTGAATAATATTAAAAAGGCCTCTTAAGTTTAAGAGGCCTTTTCTTTGATAATTATCGGTGTTCCCTTTCTTCGCGGTGCGGGTTACCTTCATGAGGCTGGTGAGCTTCATGTTGCGGATGTGGTTGTTGCATGCGATGTTGTTGTTGTTGATTAGGATGTGGCTGTTGCACATGATTTGGTTGTTGTGGCTGTTGCTGCATCGCGTTTGGATGCCTGTTAATTCCAGGATGCCACTGCTGAGGTGATTTAGCACCGCCAGCTAGTTTGTCACCTTTCACGGCATTATTATCATTAGCCTGATGGTTGTTCATTCCTCCATTGTTATGTATTCTTTCCATCGCTGGATTTCCAGGCTTACCATGGTTTACATTCGCGAACTGATTGCGATCCTTACCTGCCAGTTGCTGATGAGATAATTGAGAAGCAGTTGGCTGTATATGGTTTTCGTTCATTGCTCTGCGTTCTTCTTCACGAGGCTGGACATTTACACCTCCCCTACCATTAAAGCTTGTACGGTTATTATTCACCGTATTATTAATTACAGTTTTATCGATATAAGTGTTATGAATGACAGTAGTATTTACATTGGTGATGGCTGTATTATACCTGTAGGCTCCTCCCTCCCATCTTCCGCCATAAAAACCTGAACCACCATAACCAAAGCCATAATTTATACCACCATAAAAACCGATGTGAGGGCCCCAGTAGCCTGAGTGAAAACTATAAACCCCGCCATCAAAGCCCCAATAGGCGGGCGTCCATAATACACCTGCACGCGGTGGATGTACCCATACACCCGGAACCCAGTAATATCCATCAGCGTCGTCATATGCCCAGTAACCGGGAGTCCATAAATAACCATCCGCCGGACAAGGGGGTTGTGAGTAAACCGGAAGTGCTGGCGGAGCAATTCTTGCAGATATATTAATGCCTACACTAATCTGCGCAAATGCAGCTGTCCTGGCAAAAGTCATTGCTAAAAGCAAAAGACTAATTTTTGCAATCTTTTTCATAAGTATGAGTTTTAAATTTCATAACTATAGGAGTTAAAGAATATGGGATAGTTTAAATTAGAATTCCATTAAAATTTGATGAGTAGATTTTAACGGGCGTCAGAATTGACCAATTAGGTGTATATAATTATTGACGTAAGATCTAAAACAAATAAAGCCCCAATTAAGGGGCTTCAATGTTGTGAGGCTGCCCAGAATTTTGTCCTGCTTTTTACAGCTACCCAGAGTATTATCCTGCCTCAAATACTAATACAAATGTAACTATTTTTATTATAACAATAATAGTTTACCCTTATTTATTTCAAATATTGATCCGCTATCTTAATATTGCGCCTTTCCATTTTGAATAATGAAGAAGTACCATCTAGATGAATTTCAATCTGATACTCACCATCACTAAAATGAAAATCATCTTTTCTTAGCGCAGTTATAACAGTTACCTCGTATCTATTCAAATTTAGATAATGATATTCAGCTACTATATTCAATTTTGTCTCTTCTTTAAGATTCTGTGTAATAGTAATTCTCTTGTTTCTCATAGTCAACTCAAAATTCACAAATGAAAAACCCTTTACTTTTATTGAGTAGAATAACAAATGCTTTGCAGCATCAATAATGAGCTGCTGAACTAAATCATGACTTATCCCCTCTCTTTTACCATCGTCATCACCATGCCTCTCCCGATGGTAATAATGCTTGTCAAACCATATATCAAATTCAATCCCTTCGGCCTTAGTCAATACCATTCTCGCATTATCTGAGCATCGGTTCTTAGTAAAGGCTAATGGATCATCTTTAACTATTTCACCTATTAGCTCATTTGTTCTTCTTGGTCTGTTACCGCCCATTTATAAATATCTCACTCATTTAAGAATATCTTAAACATATAATAAACACAAATAAATGAAATTAAATAAATAACTATTACACACCATTATTGTTTAATTTAAATAAAACAAACATAAATAAAAAAGCAATTATTAATACTGAACAATAGAATAAACGTTTCTAAGAATTTAACATTATAAATCAAACACCAGTGGCACGGTAAAATATTTTCTCAATGTCAGGATAGAAATCCTTATCCTGGTCTTAACTGTACCAATTGGAATATTAAGAATCTTTGCAGTTTCAGCATGTGAATAGCCCTGAAAATAAACCAAATCCAACACTTCTTTCTGAAAAGGGTTTAATGTGGTGGTCAATTGTCCGATTCCTATGACATCAGGATTGTAATAACAGACGTTATTCATTTCTACCAGATCCATAATTTCCTCTATTTTTATATTTCTGGCACTGTTAGCCGATCCGCGTGCCTTTATCTGGTCAAGGGCTTTATTTCTTGCAATCCTTGCCATCCAGGTAAATAATCTGCCTTTAGTTTCATCGTACTGATCAATTCTGGATGCCACTTTTGTAAAGGTTTCCTGTAAAACATCTTCTGCTGTTTCTCTGGATTTCACAATCTTTATGATAATGGATAACAATGCCGATGAATACTGCTGATACAAGAAAGAGAATGCTCTTATATCCATTAATTTCAGACCTTTGATCAATTCCTTTTCCTGGCTACTTGCAATACTAATTACAGACAGGGGATTTGTCTTTATAGGGAAGACTACAATGAGTAGAAGCATAGCTTGTGATTAAGTACCTGTTTAAATAATTGCGTATTTTATTACACTATTAATTAAATAATCCACAAGTGTGCCATTTAATACAGCTATTTGTATTCCTTAAAATGAACAGCCTGATTTTAGCCATCTTCCTTTAACTCAAACAGGGTTTTAAAGATACTGACATGCGTAATTCACGCTGTAAATATTAAACCTTGTTCAATTTATTCATTAACCTCATAAACAAACAATGGAAACAACAACTAATCAATTGACTAAAATAAGGTCAGCAGATTTAACGGGAACCTATCGTGTATAACATCCAGATGGAACAGGAATAATGGCCTGTATTACCAATTGGCTTATCTAATAGTTTGAAGCCCAGTTTCTCATAAGCTGAAACCGCAGCAGAGAGTTCCGGCATTGATTCGAGGTAAATATTCTTATATCCTAATTCTTCTGCCAGTGCAATACATTTCTGCATTAATATTTTACCTAATCCTTTGCCTCTGTGTGCTGAGCCCAGATACATTTTCACCAGTTCAACAGTATCTTCAGGAAGTCCGTTTGAAGGATACAATCCTACTCCACCTAAAATTTCATTTCCCTGTTCAACAACATAATATTTACTGCCTGACACACGAAAAGATTCATACAAGTGATTTGTACTCTCATCAAAATAAGCGGTTCCCGGAATATTCAGACCAAATTCTTCCAGACTTGTTTTTAGAATTACTGCCATTGCAGCATTATCCTTCGGCTGAATTTCTCTTATTGTTATATTCATAATGCCCAATCTAGCTAAACTGTTCAAAAAATAAAAGCCATTCTTCAAAACATATAGTCAGCAGTACTTGTTATAGTTGATCAGAATAAAAAGTTAAATTATATATTAATAATTAATGAGATATATCTTTATTATCGTCCTTTTATTCTCTTCGCAAAAAATATTCTCTCAGTCAGCTACTTATAAATTAATAAATAAGGAGAATGGTACTTCGAGCAATATATCAGTCAGGAGAACAGACGATCAGGTGGAAGTAAACGTCCTTGCTAACTGGAACAATAAGGCTGGAACTTATGGTCAATTTACAGGGACAGGAACATTGACAGATAATAAAACCACCATCAAGTCAGAGAAAAAATCACTGCTCTGCAAAGTATCTCTTACGTTTCTAAAAGATTCATTGGAAGCGAGTTTCCAGGATTGCGATAATTATCAACTCACAGATCGTTTCAATGGCATTTATGCCAAGATTGCGGATAACGTAACCGGAGAATACATTGTTTCCGCTGATATTTGCTATTTCTACAGCAAACCCGACGATAAATCAAGAAAGAAAGGTTTTGCAAATACGCCTGAGGTAATTAATATTGAAGAGCTTTTTGAAGGGGACTGGGGTTTTGCAACACTAATGTCTAATGGAAAACAACTTTTTGGGTATGTCAAACTATCAGACCTGAAGTTTAAGAGGACTTATTTGTATGATTAAGGGAGATCCTTAAATTATTTTTTCATGATGTATTTTAAATTATCAAATAATCGTTGTACTAGTCTCCTATCATTAGTAATAATTTCTGCATTACCTTTAGCTTCTGCTCTAAAAGCTAACTTAGCTCCGTAATTTGTGATTAATTGATTTGGGAAATTAACCAGTACCTGATAAGTATCAATATCAGCTTTACTGGATTTTAGAGTGCTGGTAATTAGAGAAATGGAATTAACCGTCCCAGTTATTGATCCATATTCCAAATATGGGTAATTATCTAATTTTACGATTACTTCCTGACCTTCTTTTACTTTGCCGGAGCCCTGAGCAGGTAAAATCACTTGCCCCAAAATTTTATCTTCTTTAGGTACAACAGTAAAAACCTCTTCTCCTAATTGCACAAACTGATTTTCAGTATAAAATTTTAAAAACTGAACTCTTCCATCAAAAGGAGCCCTGAAAACATATTTTAATTCCCAATTTTTTATATTATCAATCAGCACGTTATAAGTCGCAGTTACTTCAAGTCTGATCTCTTTTTCCTTTTCGGGTTTATTAATACCTAATTCCTGCAATTTACTCAGAGTTTGCTGGATCTGTTGTTTCGTATTGATTAGATTATTTAAACTATTCTGATAAGCATCCTTAGCCGAAATATAATTAAGATGAGATTTATCCAACTCCGACTCACTGATCACCTTCCTTACCAATAGACCAGAATCACGCACATAAAATTTACGAATATAATTAAGCGTATTTTGCCCCATTTCTAGCCGTTGCTTTATAACCTCATATGATTTTTTTTGTTCAAGCAATATCTCATTTAATCCTTGTTCTTGCTTTCCAAATAGATTATCCTGATCGTAATTTATAAGTTTTTGTAAGGCACTTATAAAAGAATAGTATTTATCATTAAGTTCGCCTAGAGAAACATTCTCAGGTAATTTCCCCTTAAGCTGTGTAATCGTCTTATTATTCGGATTAGAAAGGCTTATTATGCTGTCAATATAATTTACAACAACAGGATTTGTTGAATTTTCAACATAGGCAATGATTTCACCGGTTTTAACCGTTCCCATAGATCTAATCTTAGTGAAGTGGAGCTTTCCATTACTATTTGAAATGAGTTTTACAGGAGCTGAATTAGCATTGATTATAATCTGTCCATTTACAACATCTGGATAACGTACAAGCCATCCGAAAGACAGCATAAGTACAAAAATAAAAAACACGATCATACTCACCCAAAAACCGAATCGCGTTGGCATGCGATCAATAATATGCTGAACCTCTTCATTTCTTTCAGTCTGTAATGCAATATTTAATTTAGTATTTTCCAATTTGATATTTATTAAATTACAGTTAATCCTGGCACTGTTTGATTTTCAATCACATTTGTTAAATCTAATTGTGACTGAACTAACTGATAATACCGCTTTTTATTTTCCATTAAACTCTTATGATTTCCCATTTCAACTATTCCCCCGTTCTGCATTACGATGATCTGGTCGGCTTTTCTGATCGTACTTAATCTGTGTGCGACAACTATTACAGTCTTATCTTTAAATACATCATCAAGAGCAGCTGTTATCTTCTGTTCATTTATAGTATCCAAAGAGTTAGTCGCTTCATCAAAAAACAGATAATCAGGATTTTTATAGAGTGCTCTCGCAATTAGAATCCGTTGTTTCTGCCCACCACTTAAACCTCTTCCTTGTTCACCCATTACAGTTTGATATCCAAGAGGTAACTGTTCTATTTCTTGAGCGATATTAGCCGTATTCAGGGCCTTTTTTAGTTTTTCATAGTCTACCTTTGTATCATCAAGAACAATATTGTTTAAAATGGTATCATTAAAGATCTTTCCATCCTGCATTACTGCTCCGCACTTATCCCGCCACTGACGCAAACTAATATTATTGATATTCATACTACCAATCATTATTTCCCCATGACTTGGTTTATATAATCTTAGTAGTAACTTCAGGAGTGTTGATTTTCCACTACCACTATCTCCAACAATAGCCGTTACTCTTCCTTCCGGTATAATAATCCTGATGTTTTGTAACACAAACTTACCATTAGGTGTATATTGAAAGGCTACATTATTAATAATCAAGCTTTTATTTTCTGGAAGTTCAATATTATTACTACCCACATTATCGTGTTCATCATCCAGCTGGTGAATTTCATTTAAGCGTAAAAAGCTAATTTTAGCAAATTGAAAAGAGATAATAAACTGAATAAACTGGACTACTGGCGCGTTAAGCATACCAATAATAAATTGTATTGAAATCATTACTCCAAAGGTTATTTCTCCATTGATAACTGCCTTTGCACAGTAGAAAGTAATGAATAAGTTTTTCAAACTATCAATAAACTGAGCACCAAGATTTTGAGTATTAGTTATACTTAATACTTTGAGATTGACCTTATACAATCTGGCTTGTATATCCTCCCATTTCCATCGTTTTTGCTTTTCGTAATTATTAATCTTAATATCCTGTATATTACTGATTGTTTCGACCCAATAGCTTTGATTTCTAGAGACCAATTCAAAATATTCCCAATCTAGTTTCTTTCTGATTTTTAAAAATGCCATTACCCATGCCACGTATAAAGCACTACCACCTAAGAAAATGTAAAAGATAACTGGATTATAAATAAACATGATCACACCAAATACGATGAACGTAAACACTGAAAACACCATGTTTAATGAATTATTCATGATGAAACTTCTGATTCGTTCATGATCCTGTGCACGCTGCAAGATGTCACCTGCCATTTTATTTTCAAAAAATGTTATAGGCAAGCGCATTAATTTAATAAGATAATCGGAAATCAAGGCTATGTTAACTCTGGAAGTAATATGTAATAATATCCAGTCACGAACCATATTACTTAACAAGACACTTACAATAATGGCGATATTTGCCGCAAGTACAATATTTATAAAATCTATATCATGCGTTTGAATACCGACATCTATAACAGCTTTACTAATGAAAGGAAGCAAAGCCTGTAAAACAGTTACAATTAACATAACTATAAAAAGATTTACAAAGCTCTTTTTATAAGGTTTAAAATAACCAAAAAAATTCTCAAAGGTTTTTCTTCTTTCTATACGTTCTTCCCCCTGCCGTTCATAGAAATCTGCTTGTGGCTCTATAGCCATCAGAACACCTATATCGTGATTTTCTTTAATCCATTTAAGTTTGAATTCTTCAACTGTATAACGAACACGACCTTTAGCTGGATCTGCTATATTTAAATACCCTTTTAATTTTCCATCTTTTTCTTTTTTTACTTTGGCATCATAAACAACAATAAAATGGCTATTATTCCAATGGATAATTACTGGCATTGGAACCTTTAACAATAGGTCAGTCATTGTCATTTTTAAAGAAAGTGTACGCAAACCGATAGATTCTGCTGCATGACTAATATCCAAAAAAGAGACACCTTCTTTTGTTATCCCACATTTATCACGTAAGTATTGCAGTGAATAAAATTTACCATAATATTTTGCTATCATCTTTAAACAGGCCGGTCCACAATCCATGATATCCAATTGCCTCTCTAAGGGAAATAATTTAAAGTTCATTAAAAATTGATATGAATTTATTTTTTTACAATTTTAACTAATTTAACTGTGTTTTTTTATAATTTTGATAGCATAAAAGTTAAAAAAAATAAACTAACTATAAAGACACAATTTCATCTTATGAAGAAAGTAATTAACCTTCTCGTTATCCTAATAATATGTGTTTTCCACAACTGTAAGGCACAAGAATCTTATATAAAGTGTGATAAAAAAACATTATCAATTAAAAATTTTGTAGTAGATTCTATGTTTAGTTTTAACAATAGATATGTAAAATATACGGCTATTAAATCCATCAAAGAGAGTAAGTTCCCTTTAGAAATAAGAGTATATTCAACTTGGATTTCCTCAGATATAATAGATTTAATGATTCTTCAGGCAACTGCTGACAGTGCCTACATCACCTATAAGAAAATACGGATAGCTGGTAAAACCGGTATACCAAAGTATGAAATCGTTCAAAGGAAAAACAATTACACCGTAAATACTGCGACCATAAAACAAAAGAGTAGTAAGAATAATTACTGCGATTTTTACTCTCAATTAATTTCGAATAACTTCTTTGGAGTAAAAGGAAGCTCTTTAAATGAAAAATTTCTAAAAGACCCAAATAAAAATCTTTACGATTCACATGCAAACTATGAATTTGAGATTAAGGTAAATGAAAAATTCAGGAATTTAGAATATCATTCTGATGGAAACCTCATTGATCCCGATCAACAAAGAGGTAAAGCTATGGCCACTTTAATAAAAATTTTATCTAAAACACTAGAACTAAATGAGAATAATTAAAACTTTAGACAATCTTCTGTATAATTTTAAGCCTCTATCTAATATTGAGATGGAGAGTGTAATTGGTGGTGATGATTTTATAGATAAATTATTTGCTCAAGTATTTGATTTTACTAATCCAAATCTTAGCGCAAATACAATTTCTGTTTTTAAAAAAGAAGTTAGCGATTTAGCATCTACAGCCGTTGGTTATCAAATGCTCGAAGCACTTTACAACGCACAAAGTGACAAAATATTTATCACTGGTGATATGCCTACTGATCCAAAAGCTCTTGCTCAATATGTAAAAACCTCATCATCAGTAAGTAAAATTTATTTAGGTCAACTTGACACCAACACTACAGACCCGTATTCTAGTGCATCTTTAAATTTTGGAATAATATCACATGAGCTATTCCATGCTTATTTAGGTTCTGTTTTATTTTCAGGAACTGCTACAAGAGCTTCCGAACAATATAGAAATAATCTGAGAAGTGAAATTGATGCATCTATGTTCGCTTTTATGGCTACGGTTGAGTATGATATTGTACATAACTTATCTTATAATGACGATAATTCACATATAAGAACAGGGATAAGTGTTACTTTAGGAGATCCACAAACAGAAAGTGAGAAAGCTTTCAAAAATGCATGGGATGATATTTTTTTTAATGGCAATTTCAACATTGATAATTATAATGTGTTGGAGAAGAATTTCGCTACTGGCTCCACTTATAAATTGGCAACAGGAAAAAATGACGACCCCATTAAATCTTTGAATGACACATTTACCTATTTCCCATTTATGAATAAATATGGATTTATAAAGGAGACTAAACTTTTTAAAGCGATGATGGATGATACTTTACTACATCCAAGAGATATAATAAAATCAAATCCTGCTATCAGAAATGTTTCCTCGCCACTCGATAACCTTCCATCAAATGATGATGGCAGTAATGGTGGTAATTCTGGCGGTGGTGGTTCTGAAGGTTATTATCCACAGGATGGAACTGGTAACGTTTTTCGCTGGCCCGGTAGCGGTGGTGGCTCTGGAAGTCAAAATGGGAATGGTGGGATAAGTGGTAAAACAGGAAGACCTTGGACATACGAAGATTTATACCCAGGATATTCACGTTCTGAATAACACACCTAATGAGCTCAAATAGTTATCAATGGATAAAGAATCTCTATTAAAAATAATAAACTCTGATTTTCCCGGGAACACGGGTATTCTATTAACCGGAAGCCAGCATAATAATCAAACATTTACTATTACATCTGATATAGATGTAATAGTAATTGAACCTTTGTTCAGCAATGTTACTTCTCGAGGTTTTATAACCGATGATAATTTCGTTATTGATATAATAATCTTCCCTTTATTTAACATTGATGAAATATTAGACAATGAATGCTTTGATAGTAGAGGTTCCTTATTATCAATGCTTGCAAAAGCAAAAATATTAAACGACCCTCTGGATATTCTGCCAACAATCATTCTAAAGGCTAACAAATTATTCGGAAATCTTCGGGGGAAAACGCCTTTAGTAATAGAACAGAAGCTCAAAGAACTTTTAAGAATAAGAAAACATCTGGATTCTCAGTTATCCGATTATCAAAAAATGTTCCTAACGTCTGATCTCATATCCCATGTTAGTACTTTAGAGGCGATAAGATCTACGAATTGGGATCCTACAAGACGACATAAAGCCGACATATTAGTTTCAAATAATCAGTTGCTTACAAAACAATTATATGGTATTTTCACTAGTACGGTATTTGGCATACAGAATAATGATATAATTGAATTTATAGATAATTATTACAAAACTTATTTAATTGATTTCAACGAAGACATTCTAAAACACAGCTTAGTCTGTTTAGATCTCGATTTAGGAACAATTAATCCTGTCATATTCTACACCAGTATCCTTCCAGAGATTATAAGAATTGAAGGTGATAAATTTTTATATTCTTATTTTTCTATAAAAAAATATCAGAAAAAATATAAAAATAATATTACTTTATGCTTTGATCTGGACACCAGAGATAATGTTATAGCTTTACTACAACGCTTATTGAAGCTAATTAATGGAGAATATCATATTAGGTTTAATTATGAACTATTTCTGGAGAAGAGAAACAATAATAGCATTAAACACAACTTAAGTATACTATTATCACAAAATATTGTCAATGCTTTTACTCGTAATAAACAGCTAGAGAAACCTTATTATATTCATATTTTCTATTTTATATGTGGTTTTATCTCAAATCATTTTGGTCTTTCAATTAAAGATTCCATCAAAATACATGAAGCAATTTCCCAAAAATGGGTGACAAACAAAAAAGAACAAGAGGAAAACAATGAGACTAAAGACCTCTTGGTGCTTCAAAAAAAGAAAAACATATTTGGTAATAATTTCTACAAAGAACATCAACAGATTATTGACCTGCTAATAACTCAGGGAGCACTCGCTTCTGAAAAATCAGACTATAAAAATAATCCATTTGAATTAGAAAAAGTCCTCGTTTTTATAAAAGATCAGTATTTTGAAGAAAAAGAATCAGAGGATCAGTTACTGTTGAAAATTATAATTGAAAAACTAGAATTTAATAGTCCCAAAAATGCCTTTTTATACAATTCTTATATTGATATCATTTTACAAATGATTCCATTTACTGATGAAGAAAAATGGCTTGTAAATACAGCTATGAAAGCACACTTTATTCAATATTAATTATCTAGCCCCTGTTATCTCGTTATAAACACCGTTCCATAGGTTGATACGCTGCTGTAAGGAAGCTACTGTAACCTCTTCTGCGGCTTTCCACGCTGCTTCATCATCTCCGCAAAGCTCAGCAGTCATTTCCAGTGCCAAATGACTATGGTGATCCCCATCCACCTCAATATGTCTGTCCAGATAATATTTGATCAGGGATAACTGATCAGGGAATTTCTTATTTAAATCGCCTACAATAGAGATAAACATATGTGGAATCAGATCTTCTCTGCCAAAAGTAAAAGCGGCAGATTGCAAATGAGATTTTCCACTATCAATAACCTTGAAAGTAAAGTCCACAAACTGACGGGCTTCCTGCGGTACTCCTGCTGCTTCATAAGCAGTAGCCAGTGATCCTGTTTCTTTTAAATTCTCTACAAATTTATGGATCGCTGTAATGTCAGCACCACATTGTGCCATCGCTTCCAGGTACATTTCATAATGGCTCTTACGGATACCCGCTCCATCTACATCTGATTCTTCACCAGCAACGATTTCATTGATCAGATATCTTGTGTTTGCATTTCCGACAGGAAACCATGGCGTAGTCGTACAGGTTAAACCGATTTGCAAAGATTTAAGCAATGACATAAAGTCCCATACCGCATAAACATGGTATTGCATAAAAACTTTTAAGTCATCCAGATTATTGATTACTGAATAAACTTTATGGTTGATAATCTCTTGTCTTAAAGGTTCTATTACCTGCTGTATTCTTGCGATATGATGATTCATTGCTGTTTTTTATGATGATCCAGTCACAAATGTAATTAGTAATTGATATGTTTTTACACCTACCAATTGTTTTTTTTCAGACCCTATATAATAAATTACTTTTCACAGAGGATAACTACCGGTTATTCTATTTTTAATACGATTTTGCCAATATGTGCACTGCTTTCCATTAATTGCTGTGCATCCCCGGCCTCTGCCAGTAGAAACACTTTATAAATGACTGGTTTTATTTTTCCTGCTGCAATCAGCGGCCAGATCGTTTGCTCAATTTCCTCTGCCAACATTGCTTTATAGTCGTTTGTTCTGGGCTTAAGCATGCTTCCGGTAAGCATTATCCGTTTACTCATCATCTGCAAAATATCGATCTCTGATTTCGCCCCATTCATCGCATTAATGAAAGTAATCCGTCCATCAGGGTTCAGAATATCCATATTTTTCAAAGTATTGTCCCCTCCTGTCATATCCAGGATCACATCAATCCCAATAGGCTTAAGCAGAGATACAAAGTCTTCTGTTTTATAGTTCACAGCTATAGTTGCCCCAAGGTCTTCACAAAACTGGCACTTCTCTACTGTACCAGCAGTTGCATAAGCTTTTCCACCCATAGCCACAATCATTTGTATCGCGGTTACCCCTATTCCACTGGTTCCGCCATGTATCAGAAAGTTTTCACCGGCTTTAAAAGCAGCATCTTTAAATACATTAGACCAGATTGTAAAAATGGTTTCAGGTAAAGTTGCAGCCTCTTCAAAAGACAGACCATCTGGCACAGGAAGACATAATCGTTCATCTACAGCTCTGTACTGGGCATATCCTCCGCCAGCAATCAGTGCACAAACACGATCACCAGTTTTCCAGCGCTTCACCTGTGGGCCGATAGCTTCCACCACACCCGATATTTCCAGTCCGGGAATTTCCCTGGCTGTGTCTGTTCCATAGGGATTGCTCTTTCTGGACATGATATCGCTCCGGTTTAACCCCGCAGCATGTATTTTAATCAAAACCTCGTTTCCCTGGGGTACAGGGTTAGCTACTTGTTCTAATTTAAGGACTTCAGGCCCACCTTTTTCTGTAATTACTATAGCATCCATAATCCGTGTTCTCTAAAAAATTGATTTCTTCTCAATCCGCGTAATGCTTTAAAAATTTCCTGATGAGAGGAAACATCGTAATGATGATCACCCGGTAAGATCTTTAAGGTAAAATTCTTCTTCTGTAATTTCTCCATCGGCTTTGGATCTTCCTTCTCTCCGTAAAAACAAAAAATCGGGACGTTTACAGCTTCAATTTCAGGTTGAACCTTATATTGCCTGTCATCTCCTGCTAAATTCAGCAGATCAGATGTATGTACCTTAAAATCTGACGTAAAATAAGGAGACATCAGCTCCAATGCGACAACTTTGTTTTTCATCGCCTCTGGTAAGCGGTTATAAATGAAAGGGACAACGTCTGCGCCAAAAGAATAACCTGCCAGATAAATTACCCTGGTATTGTAGAGCGTGGAATATTTGTAAATTAATAAGGCGATATCATCTGCCGTTTGCTGCGGTGTTTTACCGTCCCAGAAATAGCTTCTGGAATTAAAGCCAATAGTATGAAATCCTTTTTGTGCAAAACCTGTAGCCAACTGGTCTTCAAAGTCCAGCCAGCCCCCGTCTCCGGAGAACAGAAGGAGTAATCTTTTGGATGATGGAATAGCACTTGAATAGTTAATTACCGGGAGATTAAAATCGTCAGTTTCAACCCCATGGTGATTTGTTGCCCTGGTTTTTACCAGGATTCCGCATCCGGAAAAAAGAAAAATGTAAAGAAGGCATAAACCTCGTTGCCAGTAACTCATTGTAGCTTCAAAAATAATATAGATTCAGTTTATACGACGCATTTATGACAACAAACGTCAATTATAGTTTAACGGTTTTTCAAAATTAAACCGGACTCGCTTAAATATAGAGAAATAATGTCTAAAACAGGTCTAATTGGCCCCCTTCAGGCGGTTTTGCATCGCCAAAAATCGTTTTCCCTCCATATTTCCAGGAGTTATTCCGTTCTCTTTCCAGAAGTTCTTCAAAATTATCATTTGGAATAAAATCTTTCTCTGCCTGTCTTGACAATTCACCCAGCTTTTGAATGGCCTGCAATTTATCAGATTCTCCGATTTTAGCCTTGTTGACCGCCTTTGTTAAAATACTGATGGTCTCGTCATAGACTTTCAGTGGTACTGGAAAAGGATGTCCGTCTTTACCTCCATGTGCGAAAGAAAAACGGGCAGGATCTTTAAAACGGGAAGGTGTACCATAAATTACCTCACTCACTAAAGCCATAGACTGTAAAGTTCTTGGCCCCATTCCTTCCAGTAACAGTAATTCTTCAAAATCGGCAGGCTGTCTTTCATGGGTCAGCCATAACATTGCCCCCAGACGCTTCAAATCTACATCTTTGGCTTTTACCTCGTGGTGGTTTGGTAAAACCAGCTGTTGTATTTCAGCAATCATCCGCGAAGGATGCTCTGTAGTCATAGACAGCATGGATAAACGCGCAGGCTGAGCTGCCTGAGTAACCATGTTCATAATTGTTCCCTGGTTAACCCCGCAAATTGCCGTGTGCGGATCATCAACGAAAGACTTCATTTCTGCCGAATGCCAGTGGTAACGGCGGGCGGTAGAACTTCCGTCCTGCATCCCTTGCTGAACAACTGTCCACAAACCGTCCGTATTGACAATAAAGCTATGCATGTACAATTGAAAACCGTCCTGTATAGCTGTATTATCTACTTTCGCACTCAGTTTACTGCAACGCACCAGGTCTGTTCCATTAAGTCCGTTGCGCTCACTGTAGTGCAGAAGTTCCTGCGGGGTTTGACGGGAAGATTTACCCTTTCCTCCGCAGATATATATTCCCAGTTCTTTGGAAAGCGGGTTAATTGCACTTTTCAAAGCGCCCATGACCGAGGTCGTAATCCCTGAAGAATGCCAGTCCATTCCCATTACCGCGCCCAGGCTTTGAAACCAAAACGGGTCACTTAACCTGCGCAATACTTCGGCAGTACCATATTCTGTAATAATAGCTTCCGTAATAGCCAGTCCAAGACGTGACATCCGCAGAGAAAGCCATTTCGGAATATGGCCATAGTGAAGCGGTAAATCTGCTGTCCCTGACCTTTTCATCTGTTATTTACCCGAATTTAAATTGATCGATCCTTACCCAGTGCATTCCAGCAGCTTCAGCAGCATCCGTCCCCGGCTTTCCGTCTTCAAATACCAGGCATTTTTTCGGGTCAACACCCAATAGTTCTGCGGCTTTAAGAAATGGGTCAGCGAAAGGTTTACCTCTTGGTGTTTCTCCGGCGCAAACCATAGCCTCTACATAATCACTTACGCCAATTACATCCAGCGTATGCTGTACTGCTCTGCGATCTCCACCCGAAACTACAGCAATACGCACTTTATCTGCATTCGCTTTTAAATGTTCAACGACATAGGTGATCGGCAATGCTTTCTGAAGGTATTCTTCAAAATAAAGCTTCGCTTTTCTGGCAGTAAATTCTGCCGGATCCATATCAGCCTGGTAACGCAGATTCAGTTCTTCTACAACATTGAAAATTGGCCAGCCTGCAAGTTCATCTATAATTGCAGGGTCCATATCCACGTTATATTGTTTAGCTATAGCTACATAAGTCTCCGTATGTGCAGGCATATTGTCGGCTAATGTACCATCACAATCGTATAAAAATGCCTCGTAATCTCCCGCTGTTAGCTTACTGAGCCTTGAAAAATTAGTCTCTTCCATAAAATAATATTTAACGCCTGTTTAAACAGGTTTAATGTGCGCTGGTATTTCCCTTTTTCTGCTGAAAGCTATAAATAAGGTAAACCAATGCTGGTATAATAAAAATACTGCCAATCAGCAGTGCATAACCTAAAGTTTCTATTGTTTTGAATTGTCCCTGGTGGGTTAGTAAGGAAAGATTGTCTCCGCCTTTAAGCAGGATAATATCCGGAAAATGACTATAAGTGGCGGCAAAAAGGATCATGGTTACCTGAAAACCAGCCAATAACCGTAACATAACCGGTTTATTCCTGTTTAGCAGGACAAAAGTAATAACGAGTGAAATGGTCGCCATAATCAGTGCTATAATGCCTGGAACATCACTAAAAATCCAGTTTAATAAAGGGATTCCTTCGGAATGTGCAGCTAAAAACACTAATCCGCCTGCTGCCATAACCACGAAGATGGTACGTCTTGCTTTACGGGTGAACAATTGTCTGTCCTGTTCGTCTTCTGCTTCACCGATGATAAATACATTAGCCAGATAAGCGCAGATAGTAACCGTAAAGATGCCTACAGTGACTGAAAACCAGCTTAACCAGCTAAAAACATAGGCTGAGAGGAAATCTCTGGCTTGCAGATCGATCTGTCCTGATACGGCACTTGCAGCGATAATCCCTAAAAAGAAAGGGGTTACTACGCTCGAAATAACAAATATTGGGGTATATACTTTTTGCATATCATCTTTTACGGCATCGTAATTTCTGAAAACAAAAGCTGTACCCCGGGCAATAATCCCCATTAGCATACAAACCAATGGAATGTGCAGATAAATGGAAACAGTTGTATAGATTTTAGGAAAACCAACAAAAAGGATAACAATTACAATGATCAGCCACATGTGATTGGCTTCCCAAACAGGGCCGATGGCTTCATACATCTTTTTACGCATCCTTGGTCTGTTAGCCCTGGAAGTAAATAGTTCTATAATTCCAGCACCAAAATCAGCTCCTCCCAATAAAATATATAACAGAATGGCAGTCCACAGGAAAATTATTACGACGTATACCATATGTTATTGTATTTTTTTATCAGTGGAAGAATCATAAAGTTTATCGACCATCGTGATCTGGCGGAATAGCAGCAGACTCACAATAATGGCGAGTGAAATGTAAACGGCTGTAAACAGATAAAATGAGTAAGCAATTCCGGGCATTGGGGTAACCGCATCGGCAGTACGCATGACGCCATAAATTATCCATGGCTGGCGGCCTACTTCTGTAACTGTCCATCCTGCTTCCAGCGCAAGAAAACCCATTGGGGTCGCAATAACAAAGAGTTTGAGCATCCATTTACTTTCGGCCCAGTTTTTCTTTTTGATCAGGGCAATAAAATAAATAACAGCTAAGCCTAACATGGCCATCCCCAGTCCCACCATAATCTGGAAGGCATAATGTACAACTGCAACTGGTGGCTGATCTTTTTTAGCGAACTGATCCAGTCCTTTGACTTCTGCATTAAAGTCACCGGTAGCCATAAAACTCAGTGCTTTGGGTATTTTTAATGCGTACTTGACAGTTTTAGTCGCTGTATCCGGGATTCCCCCAATAATTAATCCAGCCCCTTTTTCGGTATGGAAATGAGCTTCCATTGCGGCAAGTTTTGCAGGTTGGCGCTGTGCGACATCCTTCGCTGAAATATCACCGCTAATGGGTTGAAGACAAGCGGCTACAGTCCCGAATATAGCTGCGATCTGAAATGCTTTACGGTGAAAATTTACGTTTTTACCTTTTAAAATCATCAGGGCATGAACTCCTGCAACGGCAAAACCTGTGGATACAAAAGCGGCCACACACATGTGGAGTGCTTGTGAAAACCAGGCTTCATTAAACATGGCTTTCATCGGATCGATATTCAGGTATTGTCCGTTAACGAAATCAAATCCCGCAGGACTGTTCATCCAGGCATTGGCCGCAACAACGAGAATACCGGAAAGTAATCCGCTGATTCCAACAATTACCCCGGTAAACCAGTGAAACCAGGGATGAAAACGGTTCCATCCATACAGGTAAAATCCGAGTGCAATGGCTTCGATAAAAAAAGCTGTCCCTTCCAATGAAAATGGCATCCCGAAGATCGGGCCTGCATGTTCCATAAATTTAGGCCAGAGCAGGCCGAGTTCAAAAGACAATACAGTTCCTGAAACTGCACCGGTAGCGAAGAAAATTGCTACTCCTTTGCTCCATGCTTTAGTGACATCGAGGTATACTGCTTTTTTTCTTTTTAACCAAAGATAATGGGCGGTACACATGAAAAATGGCATCACCATTCCGATACAGGAGAAAACGATATGAAAGCCTAATGAAAAGGCCATTTGGAGTCGTGCGGCTAAGAAATCATCCATGTAGCAAATGTAATAGTTATGGCTTATGAAGCCATAAATCAGCGGGCTAGAATTGCCTTATAATTGTAATATTAGCAGCTTTATAGCTTCTTGCTTGCCGGTCTGACGATCATTCGTAAGGATTGGTCTCTGGTAAAGTAAGCAATCATCCAGTTATATAAAGTTTTGATCCTGTTTCCTGAATTAATCAGGGAGATCAAATGGATAAACAACCACATTACCCACGCAATAAATCCACTGAAAAACAGCCTGGGCTTCGGCAGATCGGCTACGGCTTTATTTCTACCAATAATCGCCATCGTACCTTTATCTACATAACTGAATGCTTTAGGAAATTGATTTTCTTCTACCCGGACCATGTTTTTACCTACATTGTCTCCTTGTTGAAGTGCGACTTGTGCTAATTGCGGATGTCCCTGCGGAAATCCGGGGTCGGTTAACTGGATACAGGTATCACCGATAGCATAAATATCTTCCAGTCCTTTTACTTTGTTGAATTCATCAACTTGTAGTCTTTTACCTTTTCCGTAAGCTTCTTCTGGCATACCTTTAAAAGTCATTGCAGTTACTCCTGCTGCCCAGATCAGGTTTTTAGCTTCGATTGTACTTCCGTCAGCAAAATGAACGGTATCGTTTACGAAATCTTTCACCATCACATTCAGCTTTACTTTAACGCCCATTTTAGTCAGGGTATCATAGGTGTATTGTTGTGACTTTTCACTCATTGGTGCAAGTACTGATTTCAGGCCGTCTACAAGATGGATTTCACCGCCTGCGCCTTTAAGTTCAGGATAATCCTTAGCCAGGATCGTCCTTTTCATTTCGGCAAACATTCCAGAGATTTCAACTCCAGTGGGGCCACCACCTGCAACAACTACAGTCAGCAGTTTTTTACGCTCCACAGGATCTGCTGACCGGGAAGCTTCTTCTAAACGTTCTAATAAGGTATTCCGCATTTGCAGCGCATCAGCAACTGTCTTCATGGGGATAGCATGTTTTGCTACATTGTCCATTCCGAAATAGTTGGTTTCACAACCTGTGGCAAAAACCAGGTAATCGTAATTGACAGGGCCTGTGGAAAGGATAACTTGCTTTTGTTCCGGCAAAACTTCTTCCAGTTCTCCAAGTCTGAACATAAAGTTCTTCTTTCCCCGGAAAAGCTTACGAAACGGATAAGTGATGTTAGAGGTTTCCAGATAACCGGTAGCTACCTGGTAAAGCAGCGGCGGAAAAAAGTTATAATTATTTTTATCTACGAGTGTTATATCAAATGATTCATTAGCTGCTAGTTTTTTAGCAAGGTTAACTCCTGCAAATCCACCACCTATAATGACTACTTTCTTTGGCATATGATTGAGATTTAAAAGATCAGATCAATTCTAAACAATATGTTTACTAGCCTTAGAACAACAACAAACGTGCTATGTTTGAAGTTATTTAAATTTAGATGGTAAAATTGTTTATAGTTTTTTTTTAAGCGAAACAAGTCAAATTCACTTCTGGTAGTTTTCCTACCAGAAGTTGATTTGACGCAGTTACAGCTAAAAAAAAGCAGAAACAAATTACCAGATGAATTTCATATATCTTCCCTTAACAGAATAATATTTTGTGGGCGAAGGGTCAAATAAATTGGTAACCAAAGCAGTTTAAAAATTCTTCTGAATAGAATTTTATTACTATTACTGACGTTAAAGGTTTAAGTTTACAAAAAATTCAAAATGAGCAGCAAAGATCAACCATCAGCAAATGTTTTAACATTCAAAAAAGGCCAGTATGTATTTACTGACCATTTAGAAGAAGTACATCCTGAGGGGGCAAGTGTTCCTTTTTTGACCGCAAAGGCAATCCTGATCACAGCGGAAGAGAATTCTTTTAAAGGTGATATTGCCACTGTAAAAATCAGTGACCTGATCCTGAAACAATCAACCTTTATCGATGATAACGGAAAGGCTGTAGAAGCACACAAGTTATATGTATGGCCGCGTAATTTAGGGAGCACAAAGGAATGGACAGCAAACAAAATTGAATTCCTGAATGAATTTGTCATGAACTTCCCTATTGCAATTATTTCTTTAGAGGAATCAAATGGGGTAACCTGGAAATATATCACCCCTGAAAATTTCAAAAAGATCCCTGAAAGTATTGAGGCTTCTTCCAGCTTCCAGGAGTATGCAGCGCATCAAAGTGAATACTTCTTTTTGCGCCGTCCTTTGAACGTGCCAAAATAACGGTTCAATCCTTATTCCCCTCTTTCTCTGTCATTTTGAAATGCAGGCATGGCCCTGACTATGCACAGAATTATTTATGAACATGAATGAAAATCAACACTATTTATTTCAGGTAAACCTGAAGGGAATGATTTCCCTCTTGTCAGAACATTTATACAGTAACCCCAGTACTTTTGTAAGAGAGCTTTTACAAAATGGTGTGGACGCAATAACAGCTTTCAGAACGCTTCATGAAGACCATGAAGGTTATCTGCGCATTTATTTGCCAGATAGCGAAAACGCAGAAATGATCTTCAAAGACAATGGCATCGGACTGAAAGAAGAAGAGATCCATAAATTTCTGGCAGTGATCGGAGAAAGTTCCAAACGGGAGTCATTTGAGGCTAAAGATTATATCGGGAAGTTTGGTATTGGCTTACTTTCCTGTTTTGTGGTAAGCAATGAGATCATTGTAGAATCAAGATCGGCTTTGAGCGAAAAAGCCGTGAGATGGACAGGAAAATCTGATGGAACTTATCAAATTACTGAAATTGAAGAATCCAGACCAATTGGGACTAAAGTAATTCTGCTGCCTAAAGATGAATTCAGACATTTGTTCGAACCAGATGTTTTTAGAAGAAATTTAGAATATTACGGAGATGCTTTGCCAATGCCTGTTTACCTGCATTACAATGAAAATGTAAACTGGATAAACGAATCCGGAGCACGCTGGCTTGATCCAAACACTACTAAAGAAGAATTGCTTGCGATTGGTCAAAAGACATTTAATACTGGTTTTCTGGATGCATTTCCTATTTCAACTTCAAGTGGAGGTGTCAAAGGAGTAGCATTTGTGTCGCTGTATAAAACACAGTTTTCTGGAAAGCAAAGCCATAAACTCTATTTAAAACGCATGTTTATGAGTGAGGATGACTGTCATCTTTTACCTAAATGGGCGTTTTTTATCCGCTGTATCTTCAATGCAGATGGCCTGGACGCTACTGCTTCCAGAGAATCACTGGTATATAATGATACACTTAAAGAAGCTAAGGCTGAGATTTCACAAGCGATCAAGTCTTATCTGAAAACCATAGATATGATAGATCCGGATATCTATCAAAGACTGGTAAGTACACATTATCTGCACCTTAAAGCTATTGCCGCAGAAGATCATGAGTTGCTTTTGGTATTTATGGATGACCTGCTTTTTGAAACCAATAAAGGGCCAAAGAGTTACAGGAGCATCAGGCACTTAGAACAGACCATTTATTATACGCCTAATGTTAATGATTTCAAACAGATCCACCGGATTGCGGGCTCGCAGGGCATTCTGGTCATTAATGCGGGTTATACATTTGAAGAAGAGCTATTGAAAAAGATTAGTCAGCTTCATCCTGAGCTGAAGATAGAACAAATATCACCAGAAAGCCTGTTGAATACCTTTCATTCCGTTGATGTGCAGAATTCAGCAGAATTAGTAGATTTTGAGAACAGAGCGGCAGCAGTACTTCAGCCACTAAATTGCAGTTGTAGTCTTAAGCATTTCAATCCTGTTGACACACCAGCGATTTATATTGGTGCCTACGAAGATATTAACGCTAAAAGCACTCAGGGTTCTTCCAGTCTGAATCCTTTGGAAGCTACCCTTGGCATGTTTACTAAAAAAACGAAGGTCATTCAGCCGATGCTATGTTTTAATGTAGATAATAAACTGGTTAAAAGCATCACAGGCATCAAAGACCCTTATTTATTTCCTTCTATTATTCACATTTTATATGTTCAGGCATTGATGTTAGGAAAATATCCTGTGAGTGACAGAGAAATGAACTTATTTAATGAAGCACTTCATAACCTTGTAATCATGGGTATGGAGAATTTTATCAATCTATAAATACAATGAGTTATACTTTAGAAGTACAAGAATTAACAGACAATGCGAATCAGGATAGCACAAATCCAAAGGACGCTCAAAAGTTATTAATCGCAGCAATTCAGCTTGCAGATGCGCATGAAGACACTGCCTTAGGTTATGAATTGAGATTAAATTTACTGAATAAACAATGGGGCCTGGCAGACCGTCCCTATTTTGTGAGTGCTTTTAGCTGGATGCTCAATGCTTTTGATGCAGATCCTGAAAGTTACGCTGCCAGTACCTTATTATGGAGATATAAATGGATCATTGGTGAGTTATTTTCCAATCCTGAAGTCCCTCTGGAACAGATTAAAGTAGTCCTGGAAGATTATAAGCGCAGAATACTGGAACAAGGTTATAACCTCCGGTCTTATTATACGAAACATCTTCATGAAGCGCTTAGTCAAAAAGACCAGGCAGAAAGTAAAAAATATCTCAACTTAATGAATGCTCTGCCTACTGATGGAATGAGCGATTGCAGTGCTTGTGAAATGGATAATGAAGTTTCATTTTTAATTAATGAAGGCGATTTTAAAGCAGCTTATACCAGAGCTCTTCCGCTAATTCAAAAGCAGTATAGCTGTGCGCATGTACCTTTCATCACGCTTTGCAATTTATGTTATATGGCGATTAAGGATAACAGAATTGAGGAAGCTGCTGCGCTGTTCCTGAAAGCGGAGGAAGAATTACAGGGAAATGAGTCTGATTCTTCGCTGGTTACTTCCATGGGGCTGCTGATAGTGTATCTTTTTCATACGGATAAGCCTGCTGGCTGGAATTATCTGGAAAGATATCTGCCATGGGCGCTCGAATGTGAAGCAAATCTTAAGTTTTTCTTCTCCATGCATATAGCTGAAGCTTTAAAACTGGAAGATCAGGAAAAGACAATTGTTCTTAAATTACCTGATGTACATTCACTTTACAATTCTTCCAATCACTACAAAGTAAAAGACTTATATGATTTCTATGCGCAGCAGGCTTTTAACTACGGTCAGCTTTTTGATAAACGCAATGGAAATTCAAGTTTTTCTTTACAATTAGAAAAGGCCCTTTAAAAGGGCCTTTTCTAATTAGTTTATCCTGATCAGTCTCAGGTAATCGAGCATAGCCTGGTTAATTTCACCATTCATATTCTCATTCCAGTTTTCCAATGAAAGTTGGAATTCATGTATTCCCTTAGTCAGTTTCACTGTGTTTACATTACTGAAGCCCCAGTCAGACCATTCTTCTTTTCCGCGTTGCGGAAATACAAAGGTTCCAGCAAACTGGCCATCGACATTAAATGTTCTGATAGCGCATTTGTTCTCCGTATTGGTTGGGCCATTTCCATTGGCATATCTGAGGTCAATGGCGTAAGTACCTGCCTCAGCTATATTAATCTTAAGCGTTACTTTCTTATTCTTTGTTTTACTGATTTCAATAAAGCCATTAGTCGTATATCCCTGATAAGGCAGCGTTGATTTAGCAGCTACGGTTTCCATAGCAACGGCCTGTATTTCTCTGGTTTCCGTGATTAAAACAGGTTCACTTGCAAATGAGGTAATCCCATTTTTATCTACAGCAATTACCTGGTATTCTCCACTTTTTGTTACGGTATAGTTCAATTCCTGAGTTTTAGCAATTTCTTTGCCGTTGCGGATCACCTGGTAAACTTCAGCTCCTTCTACCTTTCCCCAATTGATCAGGTTGTTCTCTTTTTTCAAAACAGGTGCAACGATAGAAAAATAGTCTTCAGATTTTGCAACTTCACCTCTGTTTGGTTTATCATCAGCCAGCACAATATCAATTTGATGTCTTCCTTTTAGCGTCGCAGGAACCATAGCCTGTGGCAAAGGTTTACCGTCAATCGTGATTAATTTTATCTTCTTCCCATATCCGTTCAATTTAATATCCAGTACTGCATTGCGGTATTTAAAATTGGTCAGCGTCCGTTCACCTTTGAGCACTTCAGGAATAAATGGCTTAAAGATCAGTGCATCTGCTTGCATATCCATCCCAAATAATACTTTATAAACCAGGCTGATATTTCCGGCCAGGCTCCATAACATATTACTTGAATTGACTTGCGTACCTGCGAAGTCACCAGAAGTAGAAACAAAATTCTCTTTATTGGTCAGGAATAATGCCGCAGGACGATAAATTGCACTCATGCTCTGTACAAGTGCTTCTGCATTTCCCGTTTTTGCCGCAGCCAGCGACCAGTAGGACTGTACAAAAGGCCACACTGCATTGTTATGGTAAGGTGGAATATTCGGAATCTGAGGATAGATACATGGAATACCAAACTTAGTGACTGGTGTTTTTGCAATGATGGATTTCTGCTGTCCTGCATCAGCAATATCGAATAATACAGCAAGTGCTTCTCCCAACGCTTCGGAGCGTGGAGATAAAAGTTTAAACTGTCTGCCGTATAAGTATTGTCCATAATATCCTTTTTCCGGCATCCATAAATATTTATTGATCCCATCTTTTATTTGACTGGCAATACCATTATACTTTTCAGCTGCCTCTTTGTCTTTCAGCAGCACCGCCATTTCGGCAAGAACTTTATTGGTTTGATAGTGAACAGCATTAGTGCCTAGATTTTCCGAAGCATATATATCCGCAGATTGCATCCATTTAGGGTAGGTCTGATCTCTCCAGTCTAAGAAGGAAGATTCACCTCTGACCATACCTGTTTGGGGGTCATAGACGTTTTTAAGATCATCGTCAACTGAATTCCGAATGATCGTATAAGCTTTGGTAAGCCATGTCTGATCACCTGTGGTTTTATAGACTTCCCAGGCTGCAACCGCCCAGATCATCCGGTCAGAAGAGACCGGCCAAGAACCTCCTGTCCCTGTATCCTGAATGACACGATTATTTTTAACTTTTTTCAGCAAACTATACTGCGCAACTTTGGGTTGCAATGTCGCCATAGAAAGTATAATACTATAACTAATATCCCTTGTCCATACACCTGCCCATTCTTTCCCAGTTCTGAAAGTACTGTCCGGCTCTATTGCATTCTCCATTTCTTCTAAACCGAGATTATAGAGTGCATCCATAATTGGAACAGCTGATTTATACTGAGGGAAAGCGGAAACATCTTTTGATAACTTCCACGAAGAAGCTGTAGTTTTTTTCTCCTGGGCCTTATTCATTTCCAGCGTAACCGTATAAATACCGTCGCCATCATTATCTTTTAATTCCAGCTCTTTATGATTACTCAGGTTATCAAAATCCCAGATCAGCGGGCTGATACTCCCGGCTACAAAAACACCTTTAAAGTCTGCTTTGTAAACCTTTGTCCCATCATAAGCAGTATAAAAACCTTTGGAAGCAAAAGCAGCCAGTACATCACGCATATCAAGTTTAATGGTGAATTTGGTATCTGGCCTAAGAAATACACCTTTTGATTGCGGCTGTTTTAACTGCTGACCAAAACGAATAACAGGAGTTTCAAATTTCCCATTGACAGCAATGATACTAACCTCATGATTTTTTCCTGAAGCCATTTCATTATCCTTACCATTGATACTGAACTTGAAAGACAAGTCCGGACTGATATCCAGGTTAACCGGACTTTGATAATTAGAATGTAAAGCTGTCGGAGAAAGTGCAATGGCCTGGAATGCTCCCTGTGTAACTCTATCTTTTGATAAGGTATAGGCGTCAGACTGATATATATTGTTCATAGGCTTCTGGGCCATAGCGGCCATAAAAGAGAACGGGAAAATCGCAATAACAAAAAGTTTATTCATTATGCCCACAAAATTATCATTTAAAAACCGATGAGCACCGAATGAACCTATGAATTATGATCCTGTCTCTAAATTGAAAGGCTTACCTGATAATATTTCCATCCATTTTTCTTTAGACAATTGGCTATCCACATAGGTGACTCCATGCAATTCACACCACTCGCAAAGTTCAGTCAAAGTACTAAATACCGGAGATTCAGGATAACCCCCATAGTTTTCTCCGCGATCATCAAATACATTAATTTCCCAAGCCTGAAACCCCTCACCTGGCGATGGGTTAACCGGTGTCCATGCATAATGCAGCATTTTGATTTCATCACTTTCCCAGCTATAGCGTTCACCATCAAATTCACAAGTATAAGGGCAAATATGCCCCTCCCATATTTTACCGATGGGCCAGCTAAAATCTAAAGGAACTTTGAATAAAAAATTCGCCATAAGGATATATATAAAATCAGTTCTTACTCTTCATCTTCCAGGATGTTTCTATCCTCCCAGCTTAAATACGCTCTATACCACTCCGCACACTGCTTAAATACCTCAGTCAAATCCCCCTCATTCAAAGTAAAATGTACTGCGAATATATGATTTTCCACAACCCCATAAAGATTCAGGTATTCAAACTCATAAGTCTGAGTTCCAGCCTTAAAATTAAGTCCCTCAACCTCATCCGTTGCTATAACTTCCATGATCGTATGGGAGCCCGTATGCTGTATCACTGTGCGTCCACCCATTTCATCTTCAAGATGTTCACTTGGCTCTAAAAAAACTATTTCCGGAAGTGTAAAGTCTATTAAATTCATGCCGCGAATCTAAGAATTTTACGTTACAAAAAACTAATCAGACAACTCCCTTAAAAGGCTTTTATCATACTCCTTTGAATTTATTCTTATAGCTTTGAATATGGACAATGAATCAATTAAAGAAGACAAAAAATCAAAAGGAGATTTTTTCGATTGGTCTAAAGATCACATTAGAGGAAAAAACACCAGAAATGATGCCATAGCCATGTGGATATTTATTATTATTGTCCTGATACTGGGTATTACAATGGTGATTATGATCAATACGTCCAAGAGATAAAACAACCTATAGTATTAGAATAATTCGTATGGATAAAGCGCAAAAATCAGCGGATTAATAGAATCCATCCCCCTTTTAACAGGTCCCTCTAATTCCTCACTGTTTTTCCCTTCATCAAGGAGTGATTCCAACTCCTGAAGTAAGAAAGCACATTGAATAAATTCAGAAAAATTAAGTTTAAAATCCAGGAGATCTGCCATAGTCTCATACTCACCCCGATCATGATCAAAAAATAGAACAAGCCCGGATTCCCTATTCAAAAACCATCCATCCCCCTGACCAGACTCGCCAATCATCCAAACATTCAAATGTAAATCCGGATAATTTTCAGCTATATACCGATTCTCAACTAAAGCCTCTTCATAACTAAACAACTTAATATCAGGAGTAATCTCTATTCCCTCATATCCTAAAATATAACGCTCATAATAAGAATCATTAACACCAGTTTCATTCTCACTAACCCTGATTTTTCTTCCCTCAAAAACCCCAAACAACTCTTCAACATCTTTCTTTACCAACATAAAAGCAAGATAACAATTCTTCTAAAAAACTGCCCAATATACCCTCGAAAAGATCTTTCCAAGACAAAACACCATCCACTAAAATAAATAACCAAGTTGAATACATACCTGAATACATTTATACAATGAGCGAACAAAATACCGTAAGTATACCGGATGAGGTTATGATGAGTAAGATCTATGTGATCCGTGGCCATAAGGTAATGCTGGACGAGGATTTGGCAACCTTATACAGCATTGAAACCCGCCGTTTAAATGAGCAAGTGAAACGTAATATAGAGCGGTTCCCCGAAGACTTTATCTTTGTTCTGAGTGAGCAGGAATTTGCAGACTTGATGTCGCAAAATGCGACATCAAGTTGGGGTGCGCGAAGAAAGCAACCTTATGCCTTTACTGAACATGGTGTATTACTACTTTCCAGTTAATGAAACATGATCAGAAAATTGAGCTATTGTTTACCTACCTCAGTAAGTTCATCGAAAAGGAAGAACAACCCCGTACACCTCTGCTCAGTATTTCTTTCTTTCTTTCTTTCTTTCTTTCTTTCTTTCTTTCTTTCTTTCTTTCTTTCTTTCTTTCTTTCTTTCTTTCTTTCTTTCTTTCTTTCTTTCTAACCTTCCCAACTACTCCCCTCAGTGAGCCGATAAAAAAAACACTTATACTAATGTAAAGGGCATTCATTCCGAGCCTCTTCGGCGACGGCAATGTCGCCCGAACATAGTATAAGTGTTTTTTTTATTGGAGAAGCCTATCCCAATCCTTCCACACCGCCTCATACCCCTTCTCTTTCAACATATCCTTAATCTCTTCCGGCGTTCTTTCATCACAAATCTCGAATTGTTCCAGCGACTCCGGTTCCACCGCATACCCACCCGGATTCGTCTTAGACCCTGCGCTCATAGAAGTGATCCCTAAACCAATCACATGATCCCGGAAAACAACCGACTCCCTTGTAGAAATAGAAAGCTCCACCTCCTCATTCAGCAACCTGTACGCACAAATCAGTTGCACCAACTCCCTGTCCGACATTTCAACCTTAGGCTCTAGCCCTCCACTAAACGGCCTTAACCGGGGAAAAGACAAACTATACTTCGTCTGCCAATACTTCTTTTCCAGATAACCCAGATGAACTGCCGTAAAAAAAGAATCCGTGCGCCAATCCTCTAACCCAATCAATACTCCCAACCCCATCTTATGCACTCCCGCCTTTCCCAGCCGGTCGGGCGTTTCCAGCCTATACTCAAAATTCGATTTCTTCCCTTTCGGATGATGCTTCTTATAATCCTCCCGGTGATACGTCTCCTGATAAACCAATACCGTATTTAACCCCAAAGGAATCAGAACCTCATAATCCTCCGTATCCAGCGGCTGTACCTCCATTGAAATCAAGGCAAAATGCGGACGCAAAAGTTCCAGCACCGCTTTAAAATATTCCGTATGCACCGTTTGATTCGCCTCACCAGTAACCAGCAGTACATGATCATACCCCATCTCTTTCAGCACTGCAACCTCCTGCATAATCTCTATAGGAGACAACGTTTTGCGTCTCACCTTGTTATCCAGGCTAAACCCACAATAAGTACAAATATTATTACACTCATTAGAAAGATAAAGCGGCACATATAACTGCATCACTTTACCAAAACGTTTCAAAGTAGCCTGTCTGCTCAACTGTGCCATTTGTTCCAGGTACGGAGCTGCCGCAGGAGAAATTAACGCTTTGAAATCTTCCAAAGTCCGTTTGTTATTCCCCAAAGCACGCACTACATCCTCCGCTGTCTTTTCGTATATACTTTGCTTAGTCTGTTCCCAATTATAAGTATTAAAAAGTGTAGTGAAATTATCAGTCATCCAAAAAAGAAGTTAAAGGGCTGCTTGACACAGCATATGAATTGATAGATCCTAATTTAGCTTCAAAAGCCATCCTTCCGGCAATAACGGCTATCTTAAATGCTTCGGCCATTTTAACAGGATCTCTGGAAACCGCAATTGCTGTATTCACCAATACCGCGTCCGCGCCAATTTCCATAGCTTTTGCAGCGTCCGAAGGCGCACCAATTCCAGCATCCACAATGACAGGAACATTACTCTGACTGATAATAATTTCCAGAAAATCGATAGTCTTCAGCCCCTTATTACTCCCGATTGGTGAACCTAGAGGCATAACCGCAGCCGTCCCTGCATTTTCTAAATGCTTGCACAATACCGGATCAGCATGAATATACGGCAAGACAATAAAACCCAATTTCGCCAATTCTTCAGTTGCCTTTAACGTTTCAATCGGATCAGGCATTAAATATTTAGGATCAGGGTGGATCTCCAGTTTAATCCAGTTGGTTTCTAAAGCTTCTCTGGCCATCTGTGCTGCAAAAACAGCTTCCTTCGCATTCCTTACGCCCGAAGTATTCGGTAACAAATTAAGCTGCGGATAATTTAACCGGCTTAAAATATCATCTTCCTTATCCTTCAGATCAACTCTTTTTAAGGCTACAGTAACCAGTTCCGAACCAGAAGCCAGCAATGCCTGCTCCATAATATCTGCTGAACTGAACTTTCCCGTTCCTGTAAATAAACGGGAGTTAAATACTTTATCTGCAATAGTTAACATATCGTTTGTTTTGAATTAAGGTTTAATTTCTGATAGATCAAGCTGACATTTCCAGCCAGATCAACACCTTGTGTGAGTAAACCAGAGACTGCAACCCCATAAATCCCCGTTTGAAGAATACTTCTGATATCCTGAGTTGTGATACCACCAATGGCAATAATGGGCAATTGAATACCAGCCTCACGCACTTGTTCCATCAGTTTTTGATAACCTTCAAGGCCAAGTACCGGGCTTAAATTTTGCTTGGTCGTGGTAAAACGGAAAGGTCCCAGGCCTATATAATCTGCACCTTCCTCCACCCTTCTGCATATATCTGCAAAAGTATTTGCCGTTCCGCCAATACACTTATCCTTTCCCAGAATAGCTCTTGCCTGCGCTACAGGCATATCATTTAAACCCAGATGTACTCCATAAGCACCAGATTTTAAAGCCAGTTCAGGATAGTCATTTACAATTAATTTTGCACCATACTTTTCGCATAAAAGGCTGGCCTGAATAGCAAGTTCAAGTACAACATCTTCCGGTTGCTCCTTAACCCGCAGTTGTATCCATTGACCACCTGCCTGTAACACCTGCTCAATAGCAGTAAGATGTGTCCCATTTTCCGGAGGCTGTGATATATAATGTAACTGATCAATTAACATATCTTATAATGATTTAACCATTTTTTCAAATTCTTTTACTGCACCGGACGGATGATTCCAAAGCGCCCCAAGAACAACAGCACCGTCAAACTTCATCCGCTGCAATTCTTGAAACAGCGCTGCTGTAACCCCTCCAATACCAAATACCTTTAGCCCTTCCGGAACAGCAGACAAACTAAAATCCCTATTCACTATACTTTGATAACCTACTTTAGAAATACTATTAAATACTGGCCCAAAAAAAACATAATCCAGAAAGGCCGTACCCTCTGGCGGGCCCCACTCATGAACAGAACGGCTTAAATGAAAGCCATCCGTAAAAAGTTCTATTCTTTTTTGTGCGCCAGTAAGTTTCCATAGTTTTTCGGGATAATGAAGCCTGCGGATGGAAAACCTGTTTGCCAGTTCATGATGCTGATGAATGGAAATTAACCGGTAATAATCCGGATTGATCTCCTTCATCAGCTTCATAAATCCAGCCTCCCCACTTTCCGGTTTCCGGAGATGCAACAATTGAAGCCCCGCACCAAACAAAGCATTAATTAATTCGCCTTCTCCCTGGAAATAATCCGGACGTGTGACGGCTATGAGTTCCATTTACAAGTATATTTCACTACCTTTTTCCGTGAATTCGCGCGATTTATCCTCCATACCTTTCGCCAGTGCCGCAGCTTCATCCAAACCTTGTTTAGCAGCATATTCCCTTACATCCTGTGTGATTTTCATCGAACAGAAATTCGGGCCGCACATCGAACAGAAGTGAGCGATTTTAGCCCCATCCGCAGGAAGTGTCTCATCATGAAACTCTTTTGCGGTATCCGGATCAAGTGAAAGATTAAACTGATCTTCCCATCTGAATTCAAACCTGGCTTTACTCAAAGCATTGTCACGGTATTGCGCACCGGGATGCCCTTTTGCCAGATCTGCCGCATGTGCAGCAATTTTATATGTAATCACACCGTCCTTTACATCTTTCTTATTTGGTAAACCCAAATGTTCTTTTGGCGTCACATAACACAACATCGCAGTTCCGTACCAGCCAATCATAGCCGCACCAATTGCTGAAGTGATATGATCATATCCAGGTGCAATATCTGTAGTCAGGGGGCCCAAAGTATAGAATGGAGCTTCACCGCAATGTTCCAGCTGTTTCTCCATATTTTCCTTAATCATGTGCATCGGTACGTGACCCGGCCCTTCAATAATGGTCTGCACATCATGCTTCCAGGCAATTTTAGTCAGTTCACCTAATGTTTCCAGCTCTGCAAACTGCGCAGCATCATTTGCATCAGCCAGACATCCCGGTCTTAGTCCGTCACCTAATGAAAAGGCAACATCATAAGCTTTCATGATCTCACAGATTTCTTCAAAATGTGTATACAGGAAACTTTCCTGATGGTGCGCTAAACACCATTTTGCCATGATCGATCCACCTCTTGAAACTATACCCGTAATTCTTTTAGCAGTTAACGGGATATATCTTAACAACACTCCTGCATGGATGGTAAAGTAATCAACACCTTGCTCAGCCTGCTCAATTAATGTATCTCTAAACAGCTCCCAGGTCAGGTCTTCTGCTTTGCCATTCACTTTTTCAAGCGCCTGGTAGATTGGGACAGTCCCAATTGGAACTGGTGAATTCCGTATAATCCATTCTCTTGTTTCGTGGATATTCTTACCTGTTGATAAATCCATAATCGTATCTGCACCCCAGCGGCATGCCCATACTGCTTTCTCAACTTCTTCTTCAATACTGGAAGTTACTGCCGAATTACCAATGTTCGCGTTAATCTTAACCAGGAAATTCCGGCCTATAATCATGGGTTCAGACTCCGGGTGATTGATATTTGATGGAATAACTGCTCTGCCGCAAGCGACTTCCTGACGTACAAATTCCGGTGTAATAAATCCCTTAGGTGTATTTGCACCGAAGCTATTTCCTGCATGCTGATGACTCATGGCTTCGGCCTGCTCTCCCTTTTCATTATTCCAAAGTTCTATTCTTTGATTCTCTCTGATGGCTATATATTCCATTTCAGGAGTAATGATCCCTTTTCTGGCATAATGCATCTGAGATACATTCTGCCCTGCTTTTGCACGATATGGCTGATGCTGAAAAGCGAAACGTAACTGATCCAATGAAGGATCTGCCAACCGCTGTGCACCATAAGCAGAGGTAATCTGATCCAGTTTTTCTACATCACCTCTATCGGTCACCCAACGTTCCCGGATACGTGGCAAGCCCGCTTTTACATCAATATGCGCATTCGGATCTGTATAAGGCCCGCTGGTATCATAAACTGTTACGGATGGATTTTTCTCTGTCAGGCCAAAACCATTATGTATTTTGGTTTCACTAAGGCTGATTTCACGCATGGCTACTTCAATATCATGAAGTTCACCTTTTACAAAAACTTTACGGGAAGCCGGGAAGGGCGTCCTGCTGATGACCTGGCCATCTGGAATTTTTTCTACTTTCATCGTTATGTGATTTTGTTAGGTTACAACAGAAATTAATGGATTATCCCCCTTGAGTTGCTTTGATCAGCATGACCTGATCTCCGGGTTGAAGAAGGTATACAGACCAGTCAGATTTAGACACGACCGACTGATTAACAGCCACCGCAATACCGCTCCCTGAAACCTGCAAAACAGCAGTTAACAGCTGTACTACAGAGCATGGACCGGCAATAGAATAAGTTTGATGATTTACAGTAATTTCCATTCTTTTCATTTTTAATAACGATAGGAATGACCTGTATAAGGAATGGAAAACCAACAACATAGTTGTGGCCTTACTTTTCCCTTCGGCAGTACTAACTGCATCAGGTTCAAAGGGTATATCTCAGCACAAGGCACCCCTAAAGTTTTTTGTAAACCTATAACATTTTTAATAAGAAAAGAAATTTATTAAAAAATCAACATCAAAAAACACAGTTACTCCTGTCACTTTTACATTACAAACATCAGACGTATGCTACGATTACATACCTTTGAAACATCAGATGTTTAAATCATGAAGAGAATCAATTTATCAGACAAAGTAATCGCTGCCCTCAAAAGCGATATTGCCTCTGGAAAACTAAAAAAAGGCACAAAAATCCCATCAGAACCTGAACTGATGGGGCGTTATGAAGTTGGCCGTTCTACTATCAGGGAAGCGATAAAAACCCTTGCTATCTCCGGCATCCTTAAAGTACAGCAAGGTTCAGGCACTTTTGTTGCCTCAAAAATAAAAGAAGAAACTCTTGCTCAGCGTTTGCGCCGGGCAGATTTCGAAGAAATCAATACTGTCCGTTCTTTACTCGAAAAAGAAATTGTAAAACTTGCGTGTCTGAACAGAACTGAAGAAGATCTGGCCGCGATGCAAAATCACCTTTTACAGCGAAAAAAAGCTATCGATACCGATCAGCAGCAAAAATGCACTGATGCTGATATAGCTTTTCACGTCAGCATTGCGAAAGCTTCAAAAAACAAAGTACTAATCGACCTGTATCAAAACTTCACTTCAGTAATCCGCGATTTCTTTACCAAGCGTAAAGAGCAAAATATGGCCTATTTTTCCAGAAGCCATGCATGGCATGAAGAACTGGCAACTGCGATTGTGAACAGAGATCAGGCTGCGGCAGAACAGCTCATCAAAACTTTACTAGACAACAATTACTAAAAACTATCATTAATCATACAACTCATGACAATTTTAACCTTTACCCTGATCCTGTTATTGGGGGCTTATCTTGCAGGACTTGCTGGTTCACTCACTGGTCTTGGCGGCGGCGTGGTAATTATACCCTTGCTGACCTTGTTTTTTCACGTTGACATCCGTTACGCAATCGGTGCGGCACTGGTCGCTTCGATCGCCACTTCTTCCGGCTCTGCAAGTGCTTATGTCAAAGAAGGTATTACTAATATCCGTCTCGGGATGTTTCTGGAGATAGCGACGACAGCAGGTGCCGTTATGGGGGCCATTCTGGCGATCTACACCCCTGTTAACATTGTGGCGATCTTATTTGGTGTTACCTTAATTTTTTCTGCGGCAATGACCTTAAGAAAGAAACATGAAGGCGCTTTGGCAGAAGGCAGTAAGCTTTCCTATCTGCTCAAATTAAACAGCAGTTATCCTGCAAAAGATGGCGTAGTCGATTATAAACTAAAAAACATAGGTGGTGGATTCTCTATCATGACCCTTGCGGGGATGCTTTCAGGATTACTAGGAATAGGCTCCGGTGCTTTAAAAGTATTGGCAATGGATAGTGCCATGCGTGTTCCTTTCCGGGTAAGTACGACAACCAGTAATTTCATGGTTGGGGTAACTGCTGCTGCGAGCGCCGTGGTGTATTTACAAAGAGGCTATATTGATCCGGGAATTGCTTTTCCAGTAATTATCGGGGTACTGGCGGGTGCTTTTACAGGTTCAAAACTATTGATGAAGATAGACGTCAAATGGTTGAAGATCATCTTCAGTTTTGCGATCACAGCCATCGCCCTCAACATGATCTACAATGGTTTTAATCATAAATTCTAGGAAACATGACTAACAATAAAGAAACTAAAAGAGTAACCGACTACGATATGCAGCAGCTGATCGGTCAGGTTTTAAGATACGGTGTATTAATTTCAGGAGTTGTTGCCATTATCGGAGGAATCTGGTACTTGTTCCAACAAGGATCGGGTCTTCCTGACTACAGCACATTCCATGGAGAAGGCGAAGGTTATACCAGCCTGACGGGAATCATTAACGGATTAGGGCAAGGAAGTGCAAAAGAAATCATCCAGCTAGGTGTAGTTATTCTGATTGCGACCCCGATTATAAGAATTGTATTTTCACTGGTTGCCTTCGGACTAGAAAAAGATAAGTTGTATGTATTAATCACGCTGATTGTACTATCAATTATCCTGTTCAGTACCTTCGGGGGATTGAGTATTTAAAACAAAAAGCGGGTATCGTTGATACCCGCTTTTTGTTTACTTATATAGTTTTAACTGCTGCCTGTCTGCTTTTGTAATAGGCAAAGATACCCGTAGCAGTTATTCCTATTAATCCTTCGATTAATACCGCTGGTCTTGGGCCAATCAAATGAGCAACCCAGCCAATCAGCAAACTACCAACTGGAATCAATCCTTGATAAGCCATCACATAATAACTGATTGCACGTCCGCGCATTTCGGGAACCGCATGTGTTTGAATGTAAGTATTAATAGCTGAGGATTGCGCCATCATACCCACTCCCGACAATCCCATAAACAATAATGCGATAGGCAATTGCGGTGCATAAGCAAGGAATAATAAACTACCTCCCATTACAGCCCCAGCAATAGTTGTTAGTTTAATCATGGTGCTGCTATCTTTTAAATTGGCCAGATAAATCGCACTGATAATAGAACCTAATCCTGCTGCACTTTCAAACCAGCTGAAGGTTTTGGCATCTCCATTAAAAATATCTTTAGCAAAAATCGGCATCAGCGTATTGAAAGGGATTACAAAAAGACTGCTGACCCCGATCATCATGATCATGCTGCTCAATTCTTTATCTCCCGCTACATACCTGAAACCTTCTTCCAGTTCAACCCAAATGCTTTTAGTTGATTTAGTAATAATCTGCACTGGTAAACGCATCATGAATAAACAGATCAGTACCGGAATATAGCTTAAGAAGTTACCCAGAAAACAAATATCTGTACCAAAAGTACTCAGGATGATCCCTGCAACTGCGGGGCCTGCAATACGTGCAAAATTGGCCATAGAAGAGTTCAATGCAATCGCATTAGGTAAATCATTTTTATCATTCACCATCTCTACCATGAGTGACTGTCTACAGGTTACATCAAAAGCATTGACAATCCCCTGTACCAGGCTCAATCCGATAATAAAGAGAATATTATTATATCCAAAATAGATAATTGCTGCCAGTGCTCCTGCCTGGATCATGGAGACTACCTGTGTAATCACCAGAATACGATACCGGTTATGTCTGTCTACCAGACTACCTGCATAAGGTGATAAAATCAACGAAGGAATTAAACTTACAAAACCAACTACCCCTAATAAAACTGCCGATCCTGTAAGCTGATAAACCAGCCAGCTGACCGCCGTCTTTTGCATCCATGTGCCTACAAGGGAAATTGATTGTCCATAAAAGAAGAGTTTGAAATTACGTGATTTTAATGACCGAAAAACATTCATGATATTATTTTACTATTTTGAAGAGCCTGTCTGCAAACGTTGTGTTTAATTTTCTCATTAGCAGCTTCCTCAGAAAGGCTATTACAAATTTCGGCATAAACTATCTATTTATAAAATTGATAGTTTTAATGATATTGATTAGTTTTAACGATCGATTATGGAAATCAGACAACTCAACTACTTCATTAAAGCCGCAGAACTCCTGCACTTTACAGATGCCGCGGCAGCCTGCTTCGTTACCCAATCTACTTTGTCCCAGCAAATCAAACAACTCGAGGAAGACTTAGGTATGTTGCTGTTCGACCGGATGGGTAAACAAGTAAAGTTAACAGAAGCCGGTAATGTATTTCTGACGCACGCCCATCAAATCATGCTGGACATTAAGAAATCCCGGCAAGCCATCTTTGAGCTCGCCAATATGGTGAACGGAGAACTGAAAATCGGGGTAACCTATGCCTTCAGTTCCCTGCTATTACCAGCCTTAACCCCGTTCTCCGAAAAATACCCCGGTATCATGATCCATATTGAATACGGAACAGCGGGTGAACTGGAAAATAAACTAAAAATGGCTGACCTGGATATCATTCTGGCCTTCCATGAACAGCGGGACAGTAGTGGCTTTGAGATGCAACCGGTATTCTCTTCCAAAATCATTATGGCTATTTCCAAAGAAAACCCTTTGGCCAAACTTCCTAAAATCTCCTTGAAAGAACTTGGAAAACTAGACTTAATTCTCCCAAGCAAAGGCTTTAGCTCGCGTGATTTGTTCGATGAAATCTTTAGAAAAAATAATATCATCCCCAATACAAGAATCGAAATGAACGATGTACATTCCTTGCTCTCCATGGTTGAATCCGGGAACTGGGCAACCATCATTAACGAAAAGGCAATAAGCACCTGGGAAAATATTGCTGCCGTACCTATCTCAGACAAAAAGCTTTACAAACAAGCTTTCATCCTCTGGCAAAAAGGAGTATACCGTAAAAAATCAGCGATGTTATTTGTCGAAGAATTCATGAAAGTAGTCTAGTAATTGCGGATGTAAAAAACTATCCACCAGGTTATGAATTCAGCTATGAAAAAGCTATCCACCAGGTTATGAACCCAGCTATGAAAAAGTTATCCACCAAGGTTATGCACCCTCTCCAGCTATGCATCCAGCAACAGGAGAAACTGTAAAAAAAGGAGTGTGCTAATGTGAAGGCATTCATTCCGAGCCTCTTCGGCGAAGGCAATGTCGCCGAACATAGCATACCCCTTTTTTTACATTCGAAGAACGCGCAGAAAATTACTTCGACAGCGATAAACGATATTGAAAAATATCTTCGATAGAAACTACAGTAGACTCATACTTATCCGCAAAAACAGAAATCTCAGCCAGCCTTGCCATCGTACCATCCTCATTAGTCAGCTCACAAAGCACAGCCACAGGTCTGAACCCAGCCAGAACCACTAAATCAATGCTCCCTTCAGTATGACCACGTCTGCCGAAAACCCCATCCTCATTAGCCCTTAAAGGAAAAACATGGCCAGGTCTGGAAAGATCCCCAGGCTTAGCCTGATCAGCAATAGCCGTTCTGATCGTCTGTAAACGATCCGCCGCAGAAACCCCGGTAGTTACCCCCTCCTTAGCCTCAATAGAAACCGTAAACGGCGTATGATACTTACTCGTATTCACCTGTACCATAGGCTGCAACTCCAAAGCATCAACCTGATCAGGCTTCAAACAAAGACAAATAATACCACTGCACTCCCTGATCATTAAAGCCATATCCGACACCGTCATAGACTCCGCAGGAAAAATCAGATCACCCTCATTCTCTCTGCTCTCATCATCCACAACCAATACCCCTTTACCCTTTTTCAGGCAGGCCAGCGCATTTTCAACTCTTTCCTTAAACCCTTTTCCGAAACGGGACAGCTCATAATGATCTTCCATATATTATAATTTTTTTGACCGTGCAAAGGTGACTAATTAAACTTTCAATTCAAATGCAAAGCAAACAAATCATTCTGCGAAGAAATCTGGAGACTTATAAAAAAAGTAGTCCCAACATTCAACGTACTCTCCACCCAGATTCTCCCCTCCTGTAACTCAATAAACTCCTTACACAAAACCAAACCCAAACCTACACCCTTCTCCTGATTCGTTCCATAAGTACTCTGAGAATTCAGCGAAAAGATATGACCAAAATCAACCTTATCAATTCCGATTCCAGTATCCTGTATCTTAATCCAGCACTCCTTACCATGCACCTCAGAAGAAATCGTAATTTGTCCACCCGGCGGCGTAAATTTAATTGCATTATTCAGCAAATTGCGCACAATCAGCTCCAGCATATCACTATCCGCAATCACATATAAATTCGGCAGCAGCTTATTATTCAGAATCAGCCCCTTCTCCTCTGCCAAACTCGTCTGTAAAAGTAATGTCGTTTCCAGCGCCCACTCCAAATTAAGTACAAGCAATTTCACACTCGCCCCCTCCATCTGTGTTTTACTCCACGAAAGTAAATTAATCAACATCTGCCCCGTATATTTCGTTTCTTTCAGCAAACTCGAATTTATACTTCGTTTCTCCTCCTCCTCAATCTCAACCTCCATAGAAATCTCCAGGAAACTCTGGATAGAATTTAGCGGTGACCTGAGATCGTGCGCCAGGATAGAAAACAACTTATTCTTCGACTGATTAGCAATTTCCAGCTGCTCAGCCCTTTTTTCTGCCAGTAACCTCTCCCGGTTATAACTCGTGATAATACTCGTCAGAATGAAATAAATGATAATTAAAGTGAAAAAATAGACATAACCAAAATCCATATGTCTGCTCCGGTTATCCTCATAATTAACAGGCACCCACTCCGGATAACGATATTGAAAAAAAATAAGACTAACCGCCACCATGATATTCACAGCCATCCATGCAAAACGCTGGTTCTTAGGCACAATACTGATGACCAAAAAGAAAAAAAGCAAGTAAATTATTAACCCCGGGCCATTGATCCCAGAGTTTTTCAGGAAAAAAGCAATAAACAGCAAATTACCCAGTACACAAAAGATAATGACTGCAAGATTGAGCTTGTACCTGAACTTTGATAAATAGTAAACAAAACCAACAGCAAACACAGCCGGTACCAGCAAGATTGATAAAGTATATAAACCTATCAGATAATTAAAAATGATGCTGCAAATAAAAAGCAAGCCAGTAAAAATGCAGGCAGTATGAAATATGATTGCTTCCAGCGTATGGGTATCAGGACTTCCCATAAGTTGTGACCATAACTGCATTTTATCTTTTTTCATCAATAATAAAATTGTTTCTCGGTTGTGATGAAGCTATCATTTGCTCATTTCGGAATATATTCTGCTGCAAATGACAGACTCCCCTGTAATAAGAGTCTGAGGTGGGCAATAGTTTTTAATTTCACGAAATAAAATATAAAGTTATGGAAATAAAAGTGACATGCGTCACTTTTTAAGGTTTCTGCAATCATTTTACAATTGAGATTATGACCTCATTTTTGGAGGAAAGAATTTTCAGCATGAAAGAAACAAATAGCTTAACCGTGGAAACACATTGCTTTCACTGTGGTGATCAACTTCCAGAAAAGCCCTACCCAGCAGACGATAAACAATTTTGCTGCCTGGGCTGTAAAGGCGTTTATCAAATTCTTTCCAACCATAACCTTTCCAGCTATTATCTCTATAATGACGTACCTGGAAGCTCTCAGAAGCAGAAAACCTTACATTTTGACTATCTCGATGAACCCGGAATTGCTGCTGAACTGGTAGATTATACCGATGCAAAAGTTACCGTAATTACACTTTTTATTCCGGTGATCCATTGCAGTTCCTGCATCTGGCTGCTCGAACATCTACATAAAATCAATCCTGCTATTGCACAATCCCGCGTAGATTTTCTAAAAAAGCAAGTCAGTATTACTTTCAGAAATCAGGAAATTTCACTCCGTGAAGTTGTAGAAAACTTAAGCGCAATTGGCTATGAACCCCTGATTAGCTTACAGGATATGATCAAAAAACAGCAAACCGATCATTCCGAACGTAATCTTTTTACCAAAATCGCAGTAGCAGGATTCTGTTTTGGCAATGTAATGTTGTTAAGCTTTCCAGACTATTTTGGTTTAAACAGCCTGGAACAAGATTTCAAAAACTTCTTCGGCTGGATCAATCTTGCCTTTGCCATTCCAGTACTGCTTTATAGTGCCAGAGATTATTTCATATCTGCCTGGACAAACCTTAGAAACGGCATTCTGAACCTCGATTTCCCACTCGCGCTGGGTATAGCAGTCATGTTTATCCGCTCTGCTTATGAAATTATTACCCAAACAGGCGCCGGCTTTGTAGATACCTTATGCTCACTCGTATTTTTTCTGCTGATTGGTAAATGGATGCAGAAACGCACCTATCACTATCTTTCTTTTGAACGCGATTTCCGTTCTTATTTTCCCGTTGCCGTGACACAATTAAAAGATGGCAAAGAAAAGCCCCTTCCTTTAAATGAATTGAAAACCGGTGACCGCATTCTGATCCGCAGCAACGAAATTATTCCCGCTGATGCCATTCTATTAAAAGGAGAAGCCAAACTTGATTTCAGTTTTGTAACCGGAGAATCTATTCCGGTAGAAAAAGTTTTAGGAGAGATCGTTTATGCAGGAGGAAGACAACTTCATGGCGCAATTGAACTAGAAGTAGTTAAACCCGTTTCTCAAAGTTACCTGACCAAATTATGGAACAATGAGGCCTTTTCGGGAGAAAGAGATCCGATCAAAACTTTCAGTGATACCGCCAGCAGGCATTTTAGTATTGTTCTGGTAGCTATAGCCCTTTCAGCAGGTCTGTATTGGGTAAATACAGACATCAACAAGGCTGTAGCCGCATTTACAGCAGTACTGATTATTGCCTGTCCCTGTGCATTGGCATTAAGCTCCCCTTTTACTTTGGCCGCGGTACTCAGCATTTTTGATAAAAATAAGTTCTATTTAAAAAACACATCGGTCATAGAAGAACTTGCCCGCGTAGATACGATCGTGTTTGATAAAACAGGAACGATTACCAACCCGGAAGCTAAAGGTTTTGAGTTTAATGGAAAACTTGATCCGTACGAGCGTCAGTTGGTCTTTGATCTGGCCAGAAATTCAGGACATCCCTTAAGCCGTGAACTCGTAAAATGGCTAGCAGAAACTCCACTATTTCAAGTAGAACATTATATGGAAAAAGTAGGCCGCGGCATTAGCGGCTGTGTAGATGGCCATGAGGTCAAACTAGGCAGTGCTGCCTACCTGGGTCTCAAAGCAGAGGATCAGGGCAGTGTGGTACATATCCTGATTGAAAAACATTATTGCGGCTATTTCCGCTCTGCCCAGCAATGGAGAGCAGGATTTAAACCTTTAGCTTTAAAATTAAGCCAGACTGCTGACCTCCACTTATTATCAGGAGATCAGGATCACGACCGGAACTCACTAACCCCATTTTTTCCAAGAGTACAACAATTACATTTCCGGCAAAGCCCGCAGCAAAAGCTGGATTATATTCTTCAGCTGCAACAAAACAACGCTAAAGTAATGATGCTAGGTGATGGTTTAAATGATGCCGGAGCCTTAAAACAAAGTAATTTAGGCGTAGCAGTCACAGACGATATTAATAATTTTTCACCAGGCTGCGATGCCATACTGGATGGCGCTGCTTTTCAAAAAATCCCACAGTTCATCAAACAGGCAAAAGATGCAGTAAAGGTCATCCATATGAGTTTTGCTATTTCTCTGCTTTATAATGTGGTGGGTTTATTCTTTGCCGTACAAGGCCTGCTCTCTCCTTTGATGGCCGCGATACTTATGCCGATGAGTACAATCACCATTATTCTGTTCACCAGTTTAACTGCCCGGTTTTACGCCCGTAAAAACAAATTATTATGAACATGATCTTTATGCTGATTGGCTTCAGTATCCTGCTGGCATTGCTATTTCTGCTCGCCTTTTTCTGGGCCAGTAAATCCGGTCAGCACGATGATCTTTTTACACCTGGCGTAAGAGTGCTTTTTGAAGAAGAAGAACCCCAGGAAACCGGAAACGAAGAAAAAAGTGATGAAGATCATTCCACAAGATAACTCCTGTCACTCCCCGGGATAACGCCAGCAGCTAATTTTACCCCCATAAACAACTACAAGTTTTTCTCATGACTGAAAAATTCCACTACGACAACAAGATCGTCAGAAACTTCGCATTAGCCACCATCATCTGGGGCATAGTGGGAATGACGATTGGACTTCTGATTGCCATGCAGCTGTTCAAGCCTGCCATGAACATGGGTTCCCAATACACAACTTTCGGCCGGATCAGGCCATTACATACCAATGCGGTAATTTTTGCATTTGTAGGTAATGCGATTTTCATGGGCGTTTATTATTCCCTGCAACGACTCCTTAAAGCCAGGATGTACAGCGATATACTCAGCAAAATACATTTCTGGGGCTGGCAGCTGATCATCATTGCGACTGTAATAACCCTTCCTTTAGGATTAACCAGTTCGCATGAATACGCAGAAATGGAATGGCCGATTGATATTGCCATTACCATCATCTGGGTAGTATTCGGTTATAACATGTTTGGTACGATTATTAAAAGACGGGAGAAACACATGTATGTGGCGATCTGGTTCTATATCGCAACCTTTGTTACAGTAGCTGTACTCCATATCGTTAACTCTATCCAGTTACCAGTCTCTGCTTTTAAAAGTTATTATGTTTACGCAGGTGTACAAGATGCGCTGGTACAATGGTGGTACGGACATAATGCGGTGGCATTCTTCCTGACTACTCCTTACCTGGGTATGATGTATTACTTTTTGCCTAAAATGGCAAACCGCCCTGTTTATTCTTATAAATTAAGTATCCTGCATTTCTGGTCACTTATTTTCATCTACATCTGGGCAGGCCCTCACCATCTATTATATACTTCCCTGCCTTCGTGGGCACAATCTTTAGGGGTTGCTTTTTCAGTGATGCTGATCGCTCCAAGCTGGGGTGGTATGATTAACGGACTGCTGACTTTACGTGGTGCGTGGGACAAAGTAAGAGAAGATCCAAAACTTAAATTCATGGTTGTAGGTTTAACAGCCTACGGTATGGCAACATTTGAAGGGCCTTTGTTAGCCTTTAAACAGATTAATGCAATTGCTCACTATACCGACTGGATAGTTGCACACGTTCACGTTGGTGCTTTAGGCTGGAATGGATTCTTAACCTTCGCTATTTTATACTGGCTGATCCCAAGAATTTACAATACAACTTTATACTCGGTAAAGCTAGCTTCTTTCCACTTCTGGATCGGTACACTGGGAATTATATTCTATGCTGTCCCATTATACTTCTCTGGATTTACACAGGGTTTAATGTGGAAAGAGTTTACACCAGAAGGCTTGTTGAAATATCCTAATTTCCTGGAAACAGTTCTCCAGATTATACCAATGTATGTAATGAGGGCCATTGGTGGTGCCTTATATCTGACAGGTGTGATCGTGATGACTTATAACCTGATCAAAACGATGAAAGCTGGTAAGCTGGTAGCGAATGAAGCTGCCGAAGCACAGCCATTACCTCCTGTTTATGTGGCGCAGGGCGATGACAAGAAATTACACCGCATGCTGGAACGCAAACCAATGATCTTTATGGTGCTTTCTTTGATTGTGATTTTAATTGGCGGAATGATTGAGATGATGCCAACTTTTACGATTAAATCCAACATCCCGACCATAGCAAGTGTAAAACCATATACGCCACTGGAATTACAAGGACGCGATGTTTATATCAGAGAAGGTTGTGTGAACTGTCACTCTCAGATGATCCGTCCGTTCCGCTCTGAAACTGAACGCTACGGAGAATACAGTAAAGCCGGAGAATTCGTTTATGACCATCCGTTTCTATGGGGTTCAAAACGTACAGGGCCGGATCTGCAACGTGAGGGTGGAAAATATGGTAACGCATGGCATTACAATCACTTGTATGATCCGCAAACTATGTCTCCGGGCAGTATTATGCCTCCATACGAATGGCTGGCAGAACAGCAGCTCGATACCACTACAACCCGCGTAAAAATCAATGCGATGCGCACTTTAGGTGTCCCTTATGAAAAAGGTTATGAGCATCAGGCCAATTCAGATTTAGATAAACAAGCCAAAGCAATAGCTGCGGATTTACAACAGAACAATATTAAGGTGAAAAGTGATAAAGAGATCATCGCGATCATCGCTTATCTGCAACGCCTTGGAACTGATATTAAAGCCAAATAAAGCAAAACATGTTTAAGCAATTTTTAGATAAGGTTGATGGAAACCAAGGGTATCTGCTCAGCTCACTCGGCATCTTCATGCTATTTTTCTTACTGGTCGGCATCTTATTGCTGACCATGAAAAAAGACGATATAAAATATATGAGCGAACTCCCTATAAAAGACGATCAGGATGAAAGAGGTAATTAACAGCAACTGGTCTACTGGAAGTACATCGGCTGACATTGTGATCGGTTTAATGCTGATTACTGCGATTATGATCCTTTGCGTAACCTTATTAATGCTCAAAGTGATTAAGTTTTATGTGAAGGAATCCATTAATCCAACTCCTTTTGCTACGCCGCAGGAGAAAGAAAAAAGAAGACTGGAACAGGAAGCATTACAAGTAATCAAGGATAAAAAACCTTCTATCTGGACTAAGCTGATGCAGTTGAAACCGATGGAAGAAGAGAAAAACCTGGTTATGGAACATAAATTCGACGGGATCGCAGAATTGAATAACCCTACGCCTGCCTGGTTTATGATCTTGTTTTATGGGACGATCATTTTCGCAATCGGTTATTTACTGACCTATGATGTACTGGGTTTCGGTAAATCACAAGAAGAAGAATATATCGCAGAAATAGAACAGGCAGCAGAGTCGAAAGTTGCTTTCCTGGCTAATCCGGCAAATGTGAAGAATGCAGTTAATGAAAACAATATGGAACAAAGTAAGGATGAAGCCATCATTAAAAATGGTGCCTCTCTATTTGCCAACCGCTGTACACCTTGCCATGGAGAACATGGAGAAGGTATTGTAGGCCCTAACCTGACTGATGAATATTGGTTACATGGTGGAAAAGCAAAAGATGTTTTCAAAACGATCAAGTATGGTGTTCCTGAAAAAGGAATGATTGCCTGGGAGAAATCACTCAGTGCGCAACAGATATCCGACTTAACGAATTACGTTTTGTCACTCCAGGGAACAAAACCTGCGGGAGCGAAAGCCCCACAAGGGAACAAAGAATAAGCTATGTCACAAAGTCCTGCACATTTCAGAGATCAGCCCGGTACGATTACCGATGACGGGAAAAAGAGAAAGTGGATCTATCCTAAAATTATCAAAGGAAAGGTCTATCAGTACCGCGCTGCGGTCAGTTACTTTTTTCTGGCCGTGCTGTTTTCTGCTCCGTTTCTAAAGTTAAATGGAGAACAGCTGATCTTGCTGAATGTACTGGAAAGGAAGTTTGTCTTCTTTGGAATAATTTTCTGGCCACAGGATTTTTATCTCTTTGTACTGGCTTTACTGATATTTATAATAGGTGTGGTGTTGTTTACGGTAGTTTTTGGCAGGGTCTTCTGCGGATGGGCCTGCCCACAAACTATCTTCCTGGAAATGGTTTTCCGCAAAATTGAGAACTGGATAGAGGGTGATCATCTGAAACAGAGGAAACTGGACGAAGGCCCGTTGAACTTTGATAAATTCTGGAAGAAAACAACTAAACATGGTGTGTTTCTGGCCATCTCTTTTCTGATCGCGAATATCTTTCTTTCCTATCTGATCAGCACAGAAGTATTGTGGAAAATAATAACGGAACCAGTCTCGCTGCATATCTCCGGATTTATTGCGATCTGCATATTTACAATGGCTTTTTACCTTGTGTTTTCAAGAATGAGGGAACTGGTTTGTACGGTAGCTTGTCCATATGGCCGTTTACAAGGGGTATTGCTGGACAATCAAAGTATCATTGTAGCCTATGATTACCAACGTGGTGAGCCTCGTGGAAAAAGGGTTAAAGAGGTGGAACAACCAGAGGGAGACTGCATCGATTGTAAGTTATGTGTACAGGTTTGTCCTACAGGAATAGATATCAGGAATGGTACTCAAATGGAATGTGTGAACTGTACCGCTTGTATTGATGCTTGTGATATGGTGATGGAGAAAATTGACCGTCCGCTGCGTTTAATAGGGTTTAAGTCTGAAGATGAAATTGCAACAAACAAACCTTTTCACCTGAATAAACGGATTTATGGTTATGCTGGGGTGTTGTTTCTGCTAATGGCGGTGCTTGCTTATTTGCTGATCAGCCGCAGTGATGTGGAAACAACGATTCTCAGAGCAAGCGGAACTCTATATCAGCTCCGGGACAAAGATAAAACCGTCAGCAATCTGTACAATTCAGAGCTGATGAATAAAACGACCCGTCCAATAAAATTTGAGATTGTTCCCGATAACAAGGAAGCTAAATTACAGTATATCCAGAAGGAGAACATGGTGAAACCCGGGGAAACAATCAAGCTTACTTTTTTTGTGATCCTTCCGCAAAAATCTATTCAGAAATATAAAACAGCTATAAGTTTTAAACTGATGTCTGAACATAAAGTTGCCGGACAGTTTAAGACCACATTTATTGCACCTGCAAACGAATAAATTATGAATTGGGGAATAAAAGTACTGCTCGGCATGGGCACTTTCATGAGTTTCATTATCGTACTGGTTGTTATTATGTTTAACAGTAAAACTGATGCACTGGTAGACAATGATTATTATGAGAAAGGGATCAATTACGACAAAGTCTATAACCTGAAAGAACAGGTAAATATTGATCATGCAAAGCCAGAAATAGTGGTAAGCAAAGAAACAATCAGCCTTGTTTTTAAGGAACAAGCTAAAGGGAATTTACGCCTGATGCGTACCTCAGATAAAAGATTGGACAGGGCAATGAATTTTGAAACAGATCAAAACAGACAGGTATTGATTCCTGCGCAACATTTACCGAAAGGATCGTGGCGGTTGATTGTGGAATGGGAAAGCCAGTCTAAAAAATATCTCGCCGAACAGGAAATTAATATCAAATGAGTGATCAGTATCTAGCATTTCTGATAGGTTTGATGGGCAGTGTGCATTGTTTAGGGATGTGCGGCCCACTGGCTTTTGCAGTCCCCACCTTAAAAAAAGGCTGGGGGTTCCTGGTGCTGGATAAGTTAAGTTATCAGGGTGGCAGAATAATCTCCTATTGTATTTTAGGCGCTGTGACCGGCCTCATTGGCCGGCAAATCTGGCTGGCCGGGGCACAGCAATATATCAGTATTTTTAGTGGTATATTGATTTTGATTGCCGCAGCTTTAAGACTATTTAACTTCTCTGCCGGAAGGATGAATGGGAAGTTGCTGCAACCCTTTAACCAGTTATTTGGTTACGCATTAAAGCATAAAGCGAATCACCTGATTATTGGGATCGTGAACGGTTTTCTGCCTTGTGGTTTAGTTTACCTGGCTTTGACCGGAGCCTTGAATACCGGAGGCGTGAATACAGCTGTTGTGTATATGTTCTGGTATGGAATGGGGACAGTCCCGCTGATGTTTATCGCCGGGATAAGTGCTGGTTTTACTTCTGCGATTTTCAGAAGAAAGCTGAATCAAATGATTCCCTATTTAATGGTTATGCTGGGCATCTGGTTTATCCTTCGGGGAATGGAATTGAATATCCCATATTTGAGCCCGGCCGGAGCCGGAACTGCTATATGTAACTGATCCGGAATTGATATTCTTACCCGGCCATACTAAATAACCGGGTCTGTGGTTGATTGGCATAAAGTCTTGAATCCAGTGCCATACAGATATTTCTTAAGAATCTTTTACCTAATACGGTTACTTTTAATTCGGTGCCTCTGATCATCACCAGACCATCATCAGTAATTAAAGCCATTCTTTCCAGACCTTCACTGAAGCCCGTACTTTGCTCCTCTGGTTTGGCCCATGAGGTCTCCCCTTTACACATCAGGTTTAGAATATGTCTTCTGATCACCAGGTCTTCCTGATCCAGGATATGCCCTTTAAAAACAGGTATTTCCCCCACATTGACTAAACTGATATAATCCTCTACTTTTTTCACATTCTGCGCAAAACCCGTCCAGCTATCGCTGATAGAAGAAACACCTAATCCGATCATCAGTTTACTGTATTGATGGGTATATCCCATAAAATTGCGGTGTAATTTCCCTTCTTTTTCAGCTTTATATAAACTATCGGTGGCCAGTGTAAAGTGATCCATTCCAATCTCTATATAACCACCTGCTTTCAGCATTTCGCGTCCCAATTCATATAGCTCCTGCTTTAGTGCAGCAGAAGGAAGATCCATTTCTGTATACCTGCGCTGTCCGGGCTTCACCCATGGCACATGTGCATAACTGTAAAATGCGATCCTGTCCGGACGTAAGGTCAGTACTGAAGAAATAGTATCAGACAATCCTTCGATATTTTGCAGCGGAAGTCCGTAAATCAGATCATAGTTGATAGAATGATAACCTGCATCCCTGGCTTGCTGCGTAACTAAAGCAACCTCTTCGACGCCCTGTATTCTGTTAATTGCAAGCTGTACTTTAGGATCGAAATCCTGAATACCTAAGCTCAGACGGCCAAACCCCAATTGATAAAGCGTATCTAAATGTGCCTGCGTAGTATTACCTGGATGCGCCTCAAAGCTGAATTCTGCATCGTCATGAATAATTGCCTGATCAAGGATTCCATCAATCAGCAATTTCAGGTTTTCAGGGCTAAAGAATGTAGGTGTCCCCCCTCCTAAATGTAACTCCCGGATCACAGGTTTACTATCAAATAATTTCTGATATAATTTCCATTCTTTTAAGACGGTTTCTATATATGGGTGTTCTACTTTATGGTTTCGTGTAATACGGGTATTACATCCGCAATAGGTACACAAACTTTCACAAAAAGGCAGATGGATATATACACTGATCCCGTCCTGCTGATTGCTGTGGGTAAATGATTTGCGAACTGCACAGGCCCATTTTTCCTGGTCAAATCCTGCTGTATCCCAATAAGGAACTGTAGGGTAACTGGTATAACGGGGCGCGGCAACGTGGTATTTCGCAATTAGTGTTTTAATGCTCATGATCAGGTGTTTTAGGGTGAACCTGATCACAGGCTTTTGAACAAACACAAGCAGAGCCTAAACAACGGTTCTGCTGCCATTTATCAAGGTTTAAGATCGTTTCTCTGGCTAAAGCAAGGGATAACTCATCAGTAGTATCTCCCATTAAAGAAACTGCCGGAACATTCGCGATTTTAATATTGCGCAGCGCTGCTGTCTCCTGATCGATGTGCTGGGTAGAAGTCGACCGGGTTGCGATATACTTCACGCCCAGATCAGCCAGGCTATTGATTACAGCTTCAGAAACTACATCATCTGTAAAGACAATAACAGCTTCTTTTCCTGCCGCATAGCTCACCGTATCCGGGCTTAGCGAATTCGATATTAATGTAATATCATGTTTCTTGTGGTTGGCTATTGCCAGTGGCTCTTTTTCAAAAGATTTTATACTATAGGCTACTACTCTCATTCGGATCGATTTGTTAATGAGCAAAATTAACCCGAAAACACGTCAGAGAGAATGAGACTAGTCAGCCATAAATATGATCTGGATCAGTTTTTCATCTGCTGAAGTTTCGTCTGATCGAGGATTCCGATCTGACTTCCTTTTCTTTCTATAATACCTTCATCTTTGAAATCACTCAGAATACGGCTGACGGTTTCGGTAGCCATTCCTGCCATTGCTGCAAGATTATCTCTGGAGATCTTAAGGTTAATCTGCCCTTCCTGTTTTTCGAGTTTACAAAGGCGCAATAAGACCTCTGACATTCTTTTACGAACGGAGTGATAGGCCAATTGCAGCAATTGTTCTTCTTTATCCAGCAGGTTATTGGAAAGGATGTGAATAAACTGTCTGCCCACATCAGGATAGCGGTTCAGTAATTCTTCAAGCATCTCTTTTGGAAGCTGGCAGACCGTTGTATCTTCCAAAGCTTCAGCAGTTTCGGCATAAGGTTCGTTCAAGAGTAAAGCTGGGATACCGAAGTATTCATCAGCACCATACATTCCTGTTAAAAGTTCTCTTCCATCTTCGGTAAGTTTTATGGTTTTCACCTTTCCACTTAAAACCAGGTAGATCCCCGAAACATTGTCTCCTTCGTAATAAATGATCTGCTTCTTTTTAATGGTGCGGACTTTACGGTCCTGCATCAGTTTGTCAAGTTCTTTCACGCCCTGACTAGCGGAAACCAGTGTATTTAGTTTATCAATTGATTTGCTATAATAAAGTTCTTGTTTTTCTCTTTTGCTAAACCTGCTTTCTATCGCATTCAGCAATTCAACATCGTCAAAAGGTTTCACCAGGTAATCATCTGCGCCCATTTCCATTCCTTTACGCATGTCCATTCTTTCGGCTTTTGCAGTTAAGAAAATAAAAGGGGTAGCGGCTGTTTCCGGGCTTTTATTTAAGAGATAAAGTACACCGTAACCGTCCAGTTCTGGCATCATAATATCGCAAAGAATCAGGTCTGGCAAATGACTATGTGCCATTTCCACTCCTGTTTTACCGTTGTCTGCCTGGAAAACCTCGTAATCGGCCAGTTCTAGTATTTCCGCTGTGCTTTCTCTGATATCATCATTGTCTTCAATAATTAATATCTTTTGTTTTGTATTTTCCATCCTGCTTGAATTCTGCCTATTTGTTGAAAGATAGGGTGAATTTAGTTCCTTCGTTGATTTTACTTTCAAATTGTACCTCACCATTCATTAAACCCACATACCGGAGTACAATATTAAGGCCTAAGCCCGTACCTGGAATACTTCCTGTGTTGTGTGCTCTGAAAAATGGCTGGAATAAATGTCTCTGATCGGTATCGGGAATACCAATACCGTTATCCTTAAGGGTAACCAGACACTGATTTTCATTGATCTCCGTGTTAAACTCTATAAAAGTATTTTCCCCGGAGTACTTGATTGCATTATTGATCAGGTTGATCATGCAGTTTTTCAACAGGTTCTGGTCGAGTAAGACCATACTTTCAAGTCCCGTATGCTGATAAATAATATTCTGATCCTGCTTGGCGATCATCTGCATTTCTTCGGTAATTTCTTCTGATAACTTAACCAGATCAAAGGGTTGAAATGCAGGTTCTACCCTGCCGGCTTCCAGTCTTTCCAGAGACAGGAAATCGTTGAGGATTGTGGTCAGGTTACCGACCGCATTCTTTATTTTATGTACGTGTTTCTCAATATTTACATTCTGGAAGGGCTGTGCGTATTTTTCAATGAGAGAAGCAGAAAGCTGCACCGAACTTAGCGGGGTACGGAATTCGTGGGATGCCATAGAGACAAACCTGCTTTTCATCTGGTTCAGCTCTTTTTCTTTTTCAAGCGACAAGCTGACCTCTTCTTTTGCTTCTCTTAAAGCAGTTACTGTTTTTTTCAATGATTTAGTCCGTTCCTCTACCAGGTTCTCCAGTTCAGCAGCATATTCCTGTAACCGTTCTTCCGCTTCTTTTTCTTTGGAAAGATCATGGATGAACCCGGTATATATTTTACGGTTTTCATATTGCACTTCACTCACTGCAAGTCTGAAAGGAAAGGTAGTACCATCTTTCCGCAATCCTTTAACTTCTCTCCCTTTACCAATGATATGTTTTTCACCGGTATCATGGTAATTGGCCAGATAGCCATCATGCCTGCCTTTATCTGGTTCAGGCATGAGTTTAGAGATATTTTGTCCGATTACTTCTTCAATGGTATACCCAAAAAGCCGGAGTGCCGCAGGGTTAAGGCTTTCTATTTTCCCTCTTTCATCAATGGTAATAATCCCATCAATGGCTGTCTCAATAATCGCCTCTAATAACCTTGCTTTTTCCATAATCGATTTTTACAAATATAGAAAATCTATTAAGAGATTATTTAAAGCTAGAGACCGGCAACCGTAATTAAGAGGATCGCTGCATGGATCAACAGGCTCAGGTAAAATACACCTATGGTTACCCTGGTGCTTGCACTGCTCATATTTGCCACGATGTTCGCAAAGAAGATCAGCATACTCACTGCTAAACATGGAATCACATAGCCACCTAAAGAATAAACCAGTACAAAAGTTAGTGGAACAAGGATCGTAGCGTGTAAAACGATAGAGACTAAAAACCAGCCTAAGTGATTAGGTTTCTGACTATCAGCAAAGTTTAAATATTTAGACCATAGACTGATAGATGGGGCGGTGTTTAAGGTTAAAGTTGCCATAATATGTTGTTTTTCTTACCACAAATATCTATACCTCTGCTGGTCTTATCTATGACTTTTGTCATGCAGGGTACCATTACAAATCATAAAAAATAATGATCCATGTCATATTTTATACCCGGATTTCTCCGCTATTTTGCCGTCCTACAGCTAAAATAGAATTGCATGCACCACACTTTTCATATACCCGTTCTGGGGTTAGGTTACTCCATTGACACTCCTTTAAAAGTAGCTAAATATGGTATTTCTTCAGTCCTTTCTATCGTTGATGATGAATTGACAGAGCGAATGAGAAAATTTCATTCCGAAGAAAATAAACTTGATTATGTCCTGATCAAAAAAGAAGAAGAAGATGGGCGTGCAAGACGGGTTACGGCCTACCTTGATTTGATTGGCAAATTGGTTGAGCAACAGTTTGAAACCTTAAGAACTGAACCTTTTAACGAAGGCGCAGCTATACATACTTATTTTGAACTTCTTCCGGAGAACTCTGTACTGAAAAGTCAGTATCTGGAAATGCTTCAGTTGGAAGATGGTACAGTAAAAGCAAGTTTACAAGACAACTTGCGTCAGCAAATGAAAGCCGGAAATATTGATGTGAATATCATGTCAAAGGTGGATAAAGCTAATTACACAGCTAACCAGGAAAATCTGGGCAACGATTATACAGATGCACTGGCAGCGATGCGTGGTTTTGGAAACAGTACTTTATCTTCTGCTGTAGTAATCTCGGCGGGACTGAACCCAAGACTATATACTTATATGGAGAATTGCATTGATTTTTATCCGGATGCAAACGGCAGGATTAAAAAGAAGATTATCCTGAAAGTTAGTGATTTCAGGTCTGCGCTGATCCAGGCGAAAATGCTGGCCAAAAAAGGATTATGGGTAACGGAATTCCGGGTAGAATCTGGTTTGAATTGCGGAGGTCATGCTTTTGCGACCGAAGGTTTATTATTGGGGCCAATATTAGAAGAATTCAAACAAAAGCGGAATGAACTGCGTGAAGAATTATCTGGCATTTATCAGGCTGCGTTATTGACTAAAGGGATTTCAATGGCCGAAACCCCTGTATTAAAATTTACCGCTCAGGGAGGCATTGGTACGGCAGGGGAAAATGATTTCCTGCTTAATTATTATCAATTGGATGCCACAGGATGGGGAAGCCCGTTTTTACTGGTTCCGGAAGCAACTAATGTGGACGCACAGACTTTGGACGCCCTGGCGAATGCAAAGCAAGATGATTTCTATGTGAGCAACTCTTCACCTCTGGGTGTATTGTTTAACAATTTCAAAAACAGCACAATTGAAGAGCAGCGTTTACAGCGGATAGCAAAAGGAAGACCGGGCAGCCCTTGTACCAAAAAGTTCCTGTCTACAAATACAGAGTTTACCGAACTGCCTATCTGTACTGCATCCAGAGAATATCAGCGACTGAAAATTAAACAGTTAGAAGCGACAGAACCAGATCCTGCACTTTTTGCAGAGAAGTTTGAAGCGATTACAGAGAAAATATGTTTGTGTGAAGGATTATGTGCTTCTGCTTATTTAAAAAATGATTTGTTAAAGCCAAGAGAAAACAAAGCAGTGAGTATTTGCCCGGGCCCTAATCTTGCTTATTTTTCTAAACAATATACACTGAAAGAAATGATCAGTCATATTTACGGAAGAGAGGCCATTACTTTTAAATTCAACCGCCCGAATTTATTTATCAATGAGTTGCATTTATACGTTGATTATCTCAAGAAAGATCTGACTGCGCAACTGCATGATCTGAATGCGAAAAAGACTAAGTATTTTGAGAAGTTCAGCGCAGAATTATTTAAAGGAATTGATTATTACAAGAAGCTTATTCCAGAATTAAAGCTTCAGACAGATATAGCCACACAAGAACTGCATCAGCAGTTACAGAAGGCAGAAGAAAAGTTAAGATTAATTACACAGGTACTTGACCCTGTCAGCGTTCAGGGCTAAGAAGAAAGGGCATTTTGTTGAATTACAAAATGCCCTTTTATTTTCGGCTGTTTTAATCCCGCCAAAGCAGAGATCTAAACAGGATTATTTCAGCTTCGCCTGAATAGCTTTTGCTTTTTCATAATGGCCGGTAATAATCGGCAGCATCTTTTTAGCAAACTCACTGACTTCTTTTGAAGTAGAAGCCGCAGCACCTTTAAATAAGGTAATGGTTTTATCATGGTCGGTAACCATCATATCAATATAGTGATGATCAAAGGCAGAGCCTGTCATGGTTTTCATCATATCCATATGTGCTTTATCTTCTGCCGGAAATGCTGAAGGCAAAATAATTTTCTCTTTTTCTGCTATTGTTTTAAGTTCTGCATTTGCTTTAGAGTGGTCTTTAACCATTTCTTCTGCAAAAGATTTTACATCCGGATTAGTAGATTTCTGAGCAATCTTGCCTAAATCAACTTCCATCATTCCACCAAGAGCTGCTTTTTCCATAAAGGTGGCTACATCTCCGTCAACTTTGGATTGATTGGTTGGATCGGATGGTGTTGTACCACTCATTTTTGAGCCCATTTTCGAGCTATCTGATTTGCTGGAATCCATAGCGGTAGAATCGCCTTTAGTGCCACGGTTCTCCGGACTTGTACAGGCCTGAATAGAACAGGCACCAATAACTAACAAGCCAAATAAACTTAATTGCTTCATAATCGTATTATTAAAATAAGTTTTGTTTACACCAATTAACAGTTATAGCTGGAAAAGGTTTCTATTATAAATCAAAACATAACTGTAATTTCGCGTAAACAAAACTTATTCTAATGAACACAATACTCAAAACAACGCTTTTGGTTGCACTGGCTATCAGCTTAAATGCAGACCTGAAAGCACAGGGAATTAATATTCCCCAGCCAAGTTCTGGTCAGACTGTAATACAGGATTTCGGCCTTGGAAAAGTAACAGTTAAATATTCCCGCCCAAATACTAAAGGGCGTAAAGTATTCGGAGAACTTGAACCTTATGGATCAGTTTGGCGTACTGGCGCAAACAGTGCAACAACAATTACATTCACTGATAATGTGACTTTAGAAGGTCAGGCAGTACCTGCGGGTGACTATGCTTTATTTACTATTCCAGGCAAAACTGAATGGACGGTAATTCTAAACAAAAATACCAAACAATGGGGTGCTTATGATTACAAAGAATCTGAAGATTTTTTAAGGTTCAAAGTTAAACCAGGTACTGCAAAGGATAAAGTGGAAACATTTACAATCGGATTTACTGAGGTAATGCCAACAAAAGCAGTGCTGCAATTAACGTGGGATAATGTTATAGTACCGATCAATATGACTACAGATATTGATGCCAAAGTGATGGCAAGTATTGACGAAGCGATGAAAGGTGATAAGAAACCATACTTCCAGTCAGCTATTTACTATCTGGAAAATGGAAAAGATCTGAACAAAGCAATGGAATGGATGAATGCAGCGGACGCAGCCGATGGTGGCAAAGGTCCATGGATTAAATTATGGAAAGGCCGTGTTCAGCTTAAAATGGGCGATAAAAAAGGTGCAGCGGAAAGTGCAGCAGCGGGTATTAAAATCGCTACTGAAATTAAAAACCCTGAATACATACGTTTAAACACAGCTTTATTGGCTGACGCTAAGAAATAGTATTAAAAAAACTTCCTTTAAAAAGGGTGTCTTAATTTAAATTAAGACACCCTTTTTTTGTTTATTCACTCCTACAGGTTTTACATTAACGATAATGAACAAACTGAACAGAAATATCAGATAATCAACTAATTATTTATTTCTAAATTTAGAGTTACAGTCATGTATTAACATTAAATCTTAAACCTGAACCTATGAAAAAACGCTACTCTCCTTTCCAAAAAGAAACCTGAAGACTGTTCATGAACTGATTGCGATTCGAATTGCCTCAGGTCTGAGTTCTGTTTTTTCAAAAAGCAGGACCATCAAATCATAATTTATTTCCTTTTAAATATTAAAAAGCTACGTTAAGAAATTTTACGGTAAGGAAGATTTTTCTCTAAAAATCAGGAGGGTGATATAAAGTTCAGCGTAGTCATTACTATATGGTAATACCGCCATAGAAGTATTTAAGCTCTTCTGCGATGAAAAGACTACTATCCTTACCTCTGTCTGCAAAGTTATTTGCGCTCTCTCTTTTCTTCTTCCCATTTTTGAGTTTAGCTCAAAATCCGAAGACACTTGAGTTGTTTGCCGGCTCAGGCAGCACCACAACGACCGGCCCTTCTGTTCTCCCACAAACGTTTACGTTGTTAGAAAACACGAATAATCCAACCGGAACAACTTCTGCTGCTTATAATGCAGGCGGTTCACCCGTCACGGTCACCTATAGTCTCAGTAATCAGCAGTTTAACACTGCATCCTGGCCTCTGGTCCCATTAGCGGTTAACCCGGGTCTTTTCTTTGGAGGGACAACAACAACCGGAAGTGACCAATATGCGGCGAGCCCCTTGTTTCAGAACATTGGGGCTTTTGGCGGTTCAACGGATGCCACTTTTACTTCAAGTCCATTAAATACTGGCGGACCGGGTAATGGTATTAGTGCAGCTAATAACTATGGTATAACGCTTTTTGCTTCTTCCACTGTTATAAGAAATGCTGGTTTAGCAGTTCCGGGCAGAGTTCAGATGGCAGATTTAACGATTACATTCAGCAGACCAGTTAGTAATCCTGTAATACATATTGGAGGAATGGGAGGGTCTGTTACTTCAGGTACTGCTGTTACTTCTCTAACTCAGGAATATAATTTATTGACTACTGGTATTACCATGTCTAAACTTTCTGGCTCAACAGAATTAACGGTAAGCGGAAATCAGATTAATAATGGTTCAACTGCTCCCAATGCCGCCTGTGGGGCTGGAGGAGCCTGCGGAAGTGTATTATTTAGTGGTAGAAATATAACCACGATCACTCTAAGGGTATTCTTAAGGTCAACAGGTCCCGGAGTCATATGGGCAGGTAACCCACAAAGTGCGGGTGATGCTGCTGTACTGGGTGTCTCCCTTGATTCACCGGTAGATCTGTCTATTGTTAAAACGCAGAGCAGTGCAACACCTGCAATTGGCAGCAATATGACTTTCACATTGACTGCCAGTAATCTGGGAAATAATAATGCAACGGGAGTTACAGTCAATGATTTACTCCCCGCAGGTTATACGTTTGTAAGTGCAACACCATCCGCCGGAACCTATAATTCCGGCACTGGTGTTTGGAATGTAGGCAATCTAGCAGCCAGTACGGGTACAGCAACTTTAAGTATTGTAGCCAAAGTTAACCTGACTGGCCCTTATTCAAATACAGCCACGATTACTGGAAACCAGGATGATCCTGTGACTGCAAACAATACATCAACGGTGAACCCATTACCAGTATTTGTAACGGATCGCCAAATCACTAAAACTGTAGATAATTTAACGCCAACAGTAGGCAGCAATGTTGTTTTCACTTTAAATGCATTGAATAATGGCCCAAGTCCGACTACAGGGGTTGTGGTAACAGATCTGCTTCCGGCAGGTTTCACCTATGTCAGCAATACAACCCCTACTGCGGGTACGTATGTGAACCTGACTGGTTTATGGGCTATTGGAAACCTGGCAAGTACGGCAGGTGCATCGATGACTATTACGGCGAAAGTTAATGCAACGGGGCCTTATACGAACACCGCTGTAGTTACGGGTGTCGAACCCGATCCTGTAGTCCCCAATAATACTTCTTCGGTCACTATAGTCCCCGCCGCTGTGGCAGACCGGGCTATAGTAAAAACAGTCAGTAACCCAACTCCAACGGTAGGAACCAATGTTATATTTACAGTGACAGCGACCAATAACGGGCCAAGTGCAAGTACAGGGACTACAGTTACTGATTTACTTCCGGCTGGTTATACTTACGTAGCTTCACTTCCATCCCTTGGAACAACTTATGTTCCGGCAACAGGTTTATGGACGATTGGTACTTTACCCAATGGAGCCATTGCGGTACTCACGATTACTGCTACGGTAAATCCGACTGGCCCTTATGCGAATACTGCAACTATTACAGGAACCGAAACCGATCCGGTTGCTGGTAATAACAGTGCAACGAGTACACCAGTACCAGTAGCTGTTACAGACAGGGCAATTGTAAAAACGGTGGATAACTTAACTCCGCCAGTAGGCAGTAATGTGGTGTTTACGCTCGTTGCCACCAATAACGGGATAAGCCCGGGTACTGGAATTACAGTTACAGACTTACTTCCGGCAGGTTATACCTATGTGAGTTCAACTCCGCCAGCAGGTACAACTTATATCCCTGGTACAGGTTTATGGACTATCGGAGCTTTAGCCAGTGGCGCAAATGCGACAATGACCATTACCGCAACGGTCAATCCAACCGGTCCTTATGCCAATACAGCAACCATTACCGGTACGGAAACTGACCCGGTTACACTGAATAATACGGCTACAATTTTACCAGTACCCGTTCCGACTACGGACAGGTCAATTGTCAAAACGGTAAACAACCCCGCTCCTGCTGTAGGTAGCAATGTGGTCTTTACATTGGTGGCGACTAACAATGGCCCGAGTCCGAGTACAGCAACTGTAGTTACTGATCTGCTTCCGATTGGATATACTTACGTGAGTTCTACGCCTCCGGCTGGTACTGCTTATGTACCACTAACCGGCTCATGGGCAATCGGTACTTTAGCCAGTGGAGCTTCTGCGACTATGACCATTACCGCTACTGTAAACCCGGTTGGCCCTTATGCCAATACTGCGGTCATCACAGGTCTTGAAATTGACGGGGTCCCGGGAAACAATACGTCAACGAGTACCCCTGTTCCTGTAGCTACCTCAGACAGGTCGATCGTTAAAACAGTGAGTAATCCAAATCCTGTTGTAGGAACCAACGTGGTGTTCACACTCGTTGCAACGAACAACGGGCCAAGTGCTGGTACTGGAATTACTGTTACTGATCTGCTTCCGGCAGGTTATACTTATGTAAGTTCTCTTCCTGCTATCGGTACAACCTATGTTCCGGCAACAGGTTTATGGACAATTGGTACTTTACCAGCAGGACTGAGTTCGACCTTAGCAATTACCGCTACGGTCAATGCAACCGGCCCTTATGCCAATACAGCAACCATTACAGGAAATGAAAATGATCCTACTGCTGGTAATAATACAGCAACCAGTACACCAGTACCGGTAGCTGTTACCGATAGGGCAATTGTCAAAACTGTCGATAACCTAACACCAGCAGTAGGCAGCAACGTAGTATTTACACTGGTTGCCGCTAATAACGGGTTAAGTGCGGGTACTGGAATTACGGTTACTGATTTGCTCCCTGCGGGTTATACTTATGTGAGTTCTACTCCTCCTGCCGGGACAACTTATACACCTGGTACAGGTTTATGGACAATCGGGGCTTTGGCGAATGGTGCGAATGCGACCATGACCATTACTGCTAAAGTGAATGCAACCGGGCCTTATGCCAATACAGCTACCATTACCGGTACAGAAACCGACCCGGTTCCATTAAATAATACTTCTACAATTTTACCGGTACCAGTTCCTAATACGGACAGGTCAGTTGTCAAAACAGTAAACAACCCAACTCCTGCTGTAGGTAGTAATGTCGTGTTTACATTGGTAGCGACAAACAATGGCCCGAGTCCAAGTACAGCAACTGTAGTGACTGACTTACTTCCAATAGGTTATACCTATGTAAGTTCAACTCCACCAGCAGGTACAACTTATGTTCCGCTAACCGGATCATGGGCAATTGGTACTTTAGCCAGCGGAGCTTCTGCGACCATGACTATTACTGCTACTGTAAATCCGGTTGGCCCTTATACAAATGGCGCGGTTATCACTGGTCTTGAAATTGATGGGGTTCCCGGAAATAACATTTCAACTGTAACCCCTGTTCCGTTACCAGTTACAGACAGAGCAATTGTCAAAACAGTTGACAACTTAACCCCTCCTGTAGGTAGTAATGTAGTATTTACATTGGTTGCCGCAAACAATGGGTTAAGTGATGGTACAGGAATCACAGTTACAGACTTACTTCCGGCAGGTTATACCTATGTGAGCTCAACTCCTCCTGCTGGTACAACTTATGTTCCGGCAACAGGTTTATGGACAATCGGAGCTTTAGCAGCAGGTAATACTTCTACCTTAACGATTACTGCTACAGTTAATCCAACTGGCCCTTATGCCAATATAGCGACCATTACAGGAACTGAAAGTGATCCTATCACACTAAATAATACGTCTACAATTTTACCAATCCCTGTTCCGACTACGGACAGGTCAGTTGTCAAAACAGTCGATAACCCTGCTCCGGCAGTTGGAAGCAATGTTGTATTTACGCTCGTGGCGACAAACAATGGCCCGAGTACCAGTAATGCAACTGTGGTTACTGATCTGCTTCCGATTGGATATACTTACGTGAGTTCTACGCCTCCGGCAGGTACTGCTTATGTACCGCTAACCGGTTCATGGACAATCGGTGCTCTGGCCAGTGGAGCTTCAACTACCATGACCATTACTGCTACTGTAAACCCGGTTGGCCCTTATACAAATGGCGCGGTTATCACTGGACTTGAAATTGACGGGGTCCCGGGAAACAATACGTCAACCATTACGCCTGTTCCGGTAGCGACCTCAGACAGGTCGATCGTTAAAACAGTGAGTAATCCAAATCCTGTTGTAGGAACCAATGTGATATTTACACTGATTGCAACGAACAACGGGCCAAGTACCAGTACTGGAATTACCGTGACTGATTTGCTTCCGGCAGGTTATACTTATGTAAGTTCTCTTCCTGCTATCGGTACAACTTATGTTCCGGCAACAGGTTTATGGACAATTGGTACTTTACCAGCAGGACTGAGTTCGACCTTAGCGATTACTGCTACGGTCAATGCAACTGGTCCTTATGCCAATACAGCAACCATTACAGGAAATGAGAATGACCCGGCTCCTGGTAATAATACCTCGACAAATACACCAGTACCAGTAGCTGTTACAGACAGGTCTATTGTCAAAACAGTGGACAATTTAACGCCACCAGTAGGTAGCAACGTGGTGTTTACACTTGTTGCAGCCAACAACGGGTTAAGTGCGGGTACAGGAATTACGGTTACTGATTTGCTTCCGGCAGGTTATACCTATGTGAGTTCAACTCCTCCTGTAGGTACAACTTATGTTCCTGCAAGTGGTACCTGGACAATCGGGGCTTTGGCAAATGGCGCGAATGCGACCATGACCATTACCGCTAAAGTCAATGCAACAGGCCCTTATGCCAATACAGCGACCATTACTGGTACGGAAACTGATCCTGTTACACTGAATAATACAGCTACTATTTTACCAATACCAGTTCCGACGACGGACAGAACAGTTGTCAAAACAGTAAACAACCCAACTCCTGCTGTAGGTAGTAATGTCGTATTTACATTAGTGGCTACCAATAATGGCCCGAGTCCAAGTACAGCAACTGTAGTGACTGACTTACTTCCAATAGGTTATACCTATGTAAGTTCAACTCCACCAGCAGGTACAACTTATGTTCCGCTAACCGGGTCATGGGCAATCGGTACTTTGGCCAGCGGAGCTTCTGCGACCATGACTATTACCGCTACGGTAAACCCGGTTGGCCCTTATATCAATACTGCGGTCATCACAGGTCTTGAGATAGACGGAGTTCCTGGAAACAATATTTCAACAGTCACCCCTGTTCCGTTACCAGTTACAGACAGAGCAATTGTCAAAACAGTTGACAACTTAACCCCTCCTGTAGGTAGTAATGTAGTATTTACATTGGTTGCCGCAAACAATGGGTTAAGTGATGGTACAGGAATCACAGTTACAGACTTACTTCCGGCAGGTTATACCTATGTGAGCTCAACTCCTCCTGCTGGTACAACTTATGTTCCGGCAACAGGTTTATGGACAATCGGAGCTTTAGCAGCAGGTAATACTTCTACCTTAACGATTACTGCTACAGTTAATCCAACTGGCCCTTATGCCAATACAGCGACCATTACAGGAACTGAAAGTGATCCTATCACACTAAATAATACGTCTACAATTTTACCAATACCTGTTCCGACTACAGACAGGTCGGTTGTCAAAACAGTCGATAACCCTGCTCCGGCAGTTGGAAGCAATGTCGTGTTTACATTGGTGGCGACCAACAATGGCCCGAGTACCAGTAACGCAACTGTGGTTACTGATCTGCTTCCGATCGGTTATACTTATGTGAGTTCTACGCCTCCGGCTGGTACTGCTTATGTACCGCTAACCGGTTCATGGACAATCGGTGCTCTGGCCAGTGGAGCTTCAACTACCATGACCATTACTGCTACTGTAAACCCGGTTGGTCCTTATACCAATACTGCGGTCATCACTGGTCTTGAAATTGATGGGGTTCCTGGAAACAATACTTCAACGAGTACCCCTGTTCCTGTAGCTACCTCAGACAGGTCGATCGTTAAAACAGTGAGCAATCCAAATCCTGTAGTAGGAACCAACGTGGTGTTCACACTCGTTGCAACGAACAACGGGCCAAGTGCTGGTACTGGAATTACTGTTACTGATCTGCTTCCGGCAGGTTATACTTATGTAAGTTCTCTTCCTGCTATCGGTACAACTTATGTTCCGGCAACAGGTTTATGGACAATTGGTACTTTACCAGCAGGACTGAGTTCGACCTTAGCAATTACCGCTACGGTCAATGCGACTGGCCCTTATGCCAATACAGCAACTATTACAGGAAATGAAAATGATCCGGCTCCGGGTAATAATACTTCAACAAATACACCAGTACCGGTAGCTGTTACTGACAGGGCTATTGTTAAAACAGTAGATAACTTAACGCCAGCTGTAGGCAGCAATGTCGTGTTTACATTGGTTGCCACTAATAACGGGTTAAGCCCGGGTACAGGAATTACGGTTACTGATTTACTTCCGGCAGGCTATACTTATGTGAGTTCTACTCCTCCTGTGGGCACGACTTATGTTCCTGCAAGCGGTATCTGGACAATTGGGGCTTTAGCCAGTGGCGCGAATGCGACAATGACTATCACTGCTACAGTGAATGCAACCGGGCCTTATGCCAATACGGCTACCATTACCGGTACAGAAACTGACCCGGTTACATTAAATAATACTTCTACAATTTTACCAATACCTGTTCCGAACGCGGACAAATCAATTGTTAAAACAGTAAACAACCCTGCTCCGGCAGTCGGAAGCAATGTCGTATTTACATTGGTAGCGACAAACAATGGCCCAAGTCCAAGTACAGCAACTGTAGTGACAGACCTGCTGCCACTTGGTTATACTTATGTAAGCTCTACCCCACCAGCGGGCACGACTTATATTCCACTAACCGGTTCATGGACAATCGGTACTTTAGCCAGTGGGGCCTCTGCGACCATGACTATTACTGCTACCGTAAATCCGTTTGGTCCTTACGGCAATACTGCGGTCATCACTGGTCTTGAAATTGATGGGGTTCCCGGAAATAATATTGCAACGGTAACACCAGTTCCAATTGCAACTACTAACCTGAGTATTGTTAAAACTGTGAATAATCCTTCTCCTTATGCCGGAAACCAGGTTATTTTCACTTTAGCAGCAAGTAATGCAGGGCCAAGTAATGCAACAGGAGTTACTGTTAACGACCTGGTACCTTCAGGATATACTTTTGTCTCTGCTGCTCCGTCAACCGGAACCTATAACAGTGGAACCGGGGTATGGAATATTGGTAATTTAGCCAATGGCGGCAATGCTTCTCTGGCGATTACAGCTACTGTAAATCCAACAGGAAACTATGCGAATACGGCAACTATAACCGGTGGACAGAGTGATCCTGTAACAGGAAATAATACTTCTACTGCCATTACAACTCCGGTAAGTCTTCAAATTGCAAAAACAGGACCTGCCACAGTAAGTGCAGGAGGTGTAGTTAATTATGTTGTTACTGTGAGCAATAATGGTACGGGAGATGCATTGACACAATCTATTATTGATAATGTATCAGCTACGCTGACAGGTGTAAGCTGGACGGCGACTGGAATGGGCGCTGCGACTGTAATTACAGGTGCAACAGGCTCAAGTAACAATGTCGCTGTAACAGGTAATATCCCTGCTGGCGGCGGCAACCAGATCCGTATCAATATTACAGGAACTGTCCTGTCTTCATCTACAGCAACCTCGGTAGCTAATACGGCAAGTGTAAATACTGCTGGAAGCCCTGTTATCAATTCCAATACGGTAACAACCACAATCACTAAGGATGCTAATGTACAAATCCAAAAAACAGGCCCTGCAACGTTAACCGCAGGAAATAATGTGAGTTACCTGCTTAATGTAACGAATACCGGACCTTCGGATGTCAGCAATGTCAATATCATTGACAATATCCCGGCTGGCTTAAATGGCGTAACCTGGACAGCCACCGTATCAAACGGAGCGGTAATTAATGGTGCTGCTTCTGGAACAGGAAATGTGAATCTGTTTGCCCAGATCCCTTCGGGAACAGCTGCTGTTCAGGTAGCGGTGACTGGTGTGCTTAGTTCTACCTATACTGGAACTACACTGGTCAATACGGCAACGGCAACTCCTGAGCCTGGGGTTAATAATCCAGTACCAGCAACAAGTACGGTTACCTCAACGGTTTCCAGACAGGCCAATGTTCGTATTACTAAATCCGGCCCTGCAAATATTGCAGCTGGTCAGGCCATTTCTTATACGTTGCATATTATCAATGATGGCCCGAGTGATGCACCGGGAGTAATTATTCAAGACGTAATTCCTACGCAAATCTTAACGCCAACCTGGACAGCAACTACACAAAATCTGGCTACTGTAAGTGCTCCAAGCGGATCAGGTAATATTAATATTACCGGAGATATCCCATCTGGAACTGGTGTCATTGATATTGTGGTTAGCGGAACGGTTAACCCTGCCATAGCAGATGGGGCCACGTTCTCCAATACAGCTACCGCAGTTTTCCCTGCGGGCAGCCCTGTTACCGATCCTGACGGAAGTTCAAATGTCAGTTCAGTTGGTACAACAGTCAACAACTCAGCAGATGTAAGGGTCTCTAAAAATGGCCCCACTACTGTTAATATTGGTGATCCGATCACTTATACTATTGTAGTTTCCAATGGCGGTGCGGGAAATATAACTGGTGCTACGATTACAGATAATGTCCCAACTTCTGTAACAGTAAGCAACTGGACAATCACTGCCGCAGGCGGAGCAACATTTGTGGGCCCGAATATGGGAACAAGCCCTGTTATAAATATTACAGGAGACATTCCAGTACCGGGAACTTTAACCCTTGTTATTCAGGGCACGGTTAATTCAGCTGCGTTACCTTCATTTACAAATACGGTTACAGTAACCACACCGACGTCTGCACCTACAAGTTCTGTAACTACAGCTGTTAACCAGTCTACTGATTTGGTTATTGAAAAAAGCGGGCCTCAGACAGCCACCGCAGGTTCACCTATTGCTTACACGATTAAAGTAAGCAATGCCGGGCCGAGAGATGTGAATGGATTAACGATTAATGATTTAATTCCGGCAGATATACAAAATCCGACATGGGCTGTGACAACTGCTGGTACTGCAACCGTTATTCCTCCTTTATCAGGATCGGGTAATATCGCGCTAACTGGAAATATTGCAGCTGATCCTGCAAATTATATTCTGGTTACAGTGAATGGAACTGTAAGTGCTTCACCAAGTGCAGCAACAATAAACAACACGGCAACTGTTACCTCTTCTGGTGCAGTAGTAGATTTCAATCTGGCCAATAATACGAGTACAGCTTCAACTTCTGTAGGAAAACAGGCAGATTTTGAAATTTTAAAAACTGTAGATAATTCTGCTCCTGCTGTGGGTAGTAATGTAGTCTTTACATTAGTTGCCAACAACAAAGGGCCAAGTGATGGTACAGGTATCGCAGTTACAGATCTGCTTCCGGCAGGTTATACTTATGTGAGTTCAACTCCGCCAGCAGGTACAACTTATGCTCCTGGAACTGGTTTATGGACTATTGGTACACTGCCAACAGGTACAGGAAAAAGCATGATGATTACGGCTACAGTTAATGCTGCCGGACCGTATGTAAATACTGCAACAATCACAGGAACAGAAAGTGATCCTGTTGCCGGAAATAATACGGCTACAGTAACTCCGGTACCTACAGCAACCACCAATTTAGCACTGGTGAAAACGGTAGACAATCCTACCCCTGCTGTTGGAAACAACGTAGTCTTTACACTCGTTGCGACTAACAATGGCCCGAGTGATGGTACAGGTATCGTGGTTACTGACCTGCTTCCTGCTGGTTATACTTACGTAAGTTCTACGCCACCAGCGGGTACGACTTACGCTCCTGCAACCGGACTATGGACAATTGGTACACTGGTTAACACAGCTACTTCGACACTGACCATTACCGCTACGGTAAATGCAGCTGGTTCTTATGCCAATACGGCAACGATTACCGGTAACGAGAATGATCCAACCCCGGGTAACAATACCTCAACTTCGACACCAACACCTACAGCAACCACCAATTTAGCACTGGTGAAAACGGTAGACAATCCTACCCCTGCTGTTGGAAATAACGTCGTGTTTACCCTGGTGGCTACTAACAATGGCCCGAGTGATGGTACGGGTATCGTAGTTACTGATCT